>NZ_JCAQOT010000026.1:0-443056 GCF_059567845.1 Massilia sp. BGA-UO-ETr-WB1
GGATTCCTTCCATGTCAAGGGTAGGTAAGGTTTTTCGCGTTGCATCGAATTAATCCACATCATCCACCGCTTGTGCGGGTCCCCGTCAATTCCTTTGAGTTTTAATCTTGCGACCGTACTCCCCAGGCGGTCTACTTCACGCGTTAGCTGCGTTACCAAGTCAATTAAGACCCGACAACTAGTAGACATCGTTTAGGGCGTGGACTACCAGGGTATCTAATCCTGTTTGCTCCCCACGCTTTCGTGCATGAGCGTCAATCTTGACCCAGGGGGCTGCCTTCGCCATCGGTGTTCCTCCACATCTCTACGCATTTCACTGCTACACGTGGAATTCTACCCCCCTCTGCCAGATTCTAGCCTTGCAGTCTCCATCGCCATTCCCAGGTTGAGCCCGGGGATTTCACGACAGACTTACAAAACCGCCTGCGCACGCTTTACGCCCAGTAATTCCGATTAACGCTTGCACCCTACGTATTACCGCGGCTGCTGGCACGTAGTTAGCCGGTGCTTATTCTTCAGGTACCGTCATTAGACATGGATATTAGCCACGCCCGTTTCTTCCCTGACAAAAGAGCTTTACAACCCGAAGGCCTTCTTCACTCACGCGGCATTGCTGGATCAGGCTTGCGCCCATTGTCCAAAATTCCCCACTGCTGCCTCCCGTAGGAGTCTGGACCGTGTCTCAGTTCCAGTGTGGCTGGTCGTCCTCTCAGACCAGCTACTGATCGATGCCTTGGTAGGCCTTTACCCTACCAACTAGCTAATCAGATATCGGCCGCTCCAGGAGCACAAGGCCTTGCGGTCCCCTGCTTTCATCCATAGATCGTATGCGGTATTAGCGTAACTTTCGCTACGTTATCCCCCACTCTTGGGTACGTTCCGATATATTACTCACCCGTTCGCCACTCGTCAGCGGAGCAAGCTCCCTGTTACCGTTCGACTTGCATGTGTAAAGCATGCCGCCAGCGTTCAATCTGAGCCAGGATCAAACTCTTCAGTTCAATCTCTGTTTAAAGTCATTGCTGACTTGGTCGCTCTTCAAAATAACTGACGATTCCTCTTTCGAGGTCACGTTTGTTTTTCGTTGAGCGTTTAAATAATTTGAGTTTCGCAGCTTGCGCTGCGGGCCTCATCATCAAACGCCCACACTTATCGATTGTAAATTTTTAAAGAATTCTGCGTTGTTGCTGAAGCGTTTTGTTCAGCAGCAGAGAGGCGAGATTATGCGATGTTTCGTGCAGCTCGTCAACCCCTTCTTTTCCGTTCAGAAGCGCACTGCGCTTCTTCACTCCTACGCTGCAAGCAGTGCTCGGCAGCGCGGGGACAGAACTATAACCGAGACCCTGCATTTCCGCAAGCCCACGCCGTCCACTCCCCGATTTGTGCAGACTGTCGCAAGGCCGTGGCGGATCCGGGCCACTTTGCGTACAGTTGCACCATCCGAGAAATTGAAGGCACTACATGTTTCCGCAACCCAAAGTCCAAGACACGCTGAAGACCATCCTCGCCTGGCTGCACAAAGGCTTCGACGCGACCGCTACCTGGGTCACCCAATTGTCTTGGTGGAAGTTCTTCCTGTTTGCGGCATTGGCCCTGATCGCCGGCTCCATCCTGCAGGACGAACTGTTCTCCTCGCGCCCGGACGAGGAATACGTGACCAAGGAGCGCAAGCGCTCCCGTCCCGGCGGCGACACCAATATCCTGATCGACGACAGCGGCATCCACTTCAACCCGCGCGGCAGCAAAATCCGCAAGGAAGCGCCGCCGTCCGGCAGCGAAGAAGGCAGCGAGGCCGGCGCCCCAGCCCTGCCCGAGCCGCCCGAACATGCCGAAGCGCCCGCGCCCGCCGCGCTACCCGAGCCTCCTGCAGCCCCTGCCGCACCGGCCGGCAAAGCCGAGGCCGCCGGCCGGGCTGGCCGCGCCGCCCGCGCCCCTGCTGCGCCGGCCTCCCCGGTGCTGCCCGGCGAGGAAGTCCACATCGAACTGCCGCCGCAGATCGGCGAAGAACTGTCCAACGCCATCGAAGAGGCAGTGGACGATGCCGCCGAGCAGAAAGTGTCGCGCTACCACAAGCAGGCATCCACCTGGTTCAAGAGTTTCGTCTCCCTGCTGGTGCTGGCCCTGTTCGCCACCAAGGCGCTGATGGGCGGCAAAAAGCGCGCCGAGGCGCAAACCCAGTCCGCCAACGCCGCCGCCGAGCGCGAATCCATGCAGCGCCAGCTGAGCGAAGCGAAGATGCAGATGATGCAGGCGCAGGTGGAGCCGCACTTCCTGTTCAATACGCTGGCCTCGGTGGAACACCTGATCGAGACCGATCCGCCGCGCGCCTCGGCCATGCAGCGCAGCCTGATCAAATACTTGCGCGCCGTGCTGCCGCAAATGCGCGACAGCAACCTGATCACCAACCTGGGCCGCGAAGCCGACATGGTGGCCGCCTACCTGGCCCTGCTGAAAATGCGCATGGAAGAGCGCCTGACCATCGACTTCGATGTGCCGGACGGTCTGCGCACCGCAGCCTTCCCGCCCATGATGCTGCAATCGATGGTGGAGAACGCCATCAAGCACGGCCTGGAAGGCAAGCCCGAAGGCGGCACCTTGCGGGTGCGGGCCGAAGTGGCGCACAACAAGCTGCGCGTAATCGTGGCGGACGACGGCCTGGGCTTCGGCGCCAAGCCCAGCGACGGCACCGGCCTGGGCCTGAGCAATATCCGCGAGCGCCTGAAACTGCTGCACGGCAGCCAGGGGGCGCTGAATATCGAGCCCAACCAGCCGAGCGGCGTCATCGCCACCATCGAAGTGCCCTACGCGCTGGCCGCCAAGTAATCGATTGCGCCAGCCGCCGATTCGTTGAATAATTAGCACTCACTTTTTAACACGCCTTCGACTATGCCAACTGCAATTCTTGCCGACGATGAAAGACTGATGCGCGACCAGTTGCGCCTGCGCCTGGGCCAGGTGTGGCCCGAGCTGGACATCATCGGCGAAGCGAAGAACGGCGAAGAAGCGATCGACCTGGTCGACCAGCTCAAGCCCGACTTCGCCTTCCTCGATATCCGCATGCCCGGCAAGAGCGGCATGGAAGCGGCCGCCGCCATCGGCAACAAGAGCAACGTGGTGTTCGTCACCGCCTACGACGTGCACGCGGTGGAAGCGTTCGAGCGCGGCGCCGTGGACTATGTGCTCAAGCCGGCCGAGCCGGAGCGCCTGCAGATCACGGTGGAGCGCCTGAAGCACCGCTTGAACGCGCCGGCCGGCGGTGCAGGCGGCGCGGACGTGAACGCCAGCGTGACGGCCATGCTGTCGCAGCTGGCCGAAAAGATCGCTGCGCCCAAGAAGACCTATCTGCAGTGGATCCAGGCCAGCATCGGCCAGGACCTGCGCATGATCCCGGTCGAGGAAATCCTGTTCTTCCGCTCCGACGAAAAATACACCTGCGTGCAGACCGCCAAGTACGAAGCGCTGATCCGCAAGCCGGTGCGCGACCTGGCCGAGGAGCTCGACCCGGACCTGTTCTGGCAGATCCACCGCGCCACGCTGGTCAATGTCAACGCCATTGAAGGCGTGACGCGCGACATCCGCGGCCGCCACCTGGTGCTGATCAAGGACCGTTCCGACAAGCTCGAGGTCTCGCGCAGCTTCCTGCACCTGTTCAAGCAAATGTAATCCGCGCCGCCCTGCGCCAGATCAATGCCCGGCGCGGCGGCTATCCTATTGTGTAACCTAAGGCCGGCTCCCCGGCCACGGGGATGCGCACATGGAAAAGCACGGCAAACCGCCGCGGCGGCGGCCCAAGCCCGCCAGCGAACGCTCGCGCCGCGACTGCCAGGCGCCCGGCCGGCGCGCCACCGACCGCGCCATTTCCTACGAACAGCTGCGCGACCTGTCCGCCGCCCTGCAAACCATCCGCGAAGAAGAACGCGCCCATATCGCGCGCGAGCTGCATGACGACCTGGGCCAGCTGCTGGCCACGCTGCGCGTGGACCTGAGCCTGCTGCAGCAGCAGCCCGCCGCCACGCCGCAGGCCACGCGCCAGATGCGCTCGATGGACAAGCTGCTGCAGCGCGCCATCACCTCCCTGCGCCGCATCGCCACCAACCTGCGGCCGCACGCGCTGGACGAAGGCGGCCTGTACTACGCGCTGCAAACGCTGCGCCAGGAATTCTCCCAGCGCCACGGCATCGCCTGCCAGCTGGACGCGCAGGAAAACGAGCTGATACTCGACGACCGCTACAGCACCGCCGCGTTCCGCATTGTGCAGGAATCGCTGACCAATATCTCGCGCCACGCGCACGCCAGCCAGGTGCGGATCTCGGTGCGCCGCCGCGACGGCCGGCTGCACCTGCAGATAGAGGACAACGGGCGCGGCATCTCGCCTGACGACCTGAACAAGGCGCACTCCTTCGGCCTGCTCGGCATGCGCGAGCGCGTGTGGGCGCTGGACGGCGAGATCGACATCCAGGGCGGCGGCAACGACGGCGGCAGCGGCGGCGGCACGCGCATCACGGTGGAACTGCCGCTGCCGCCCTGAACGAACCCTGAACGAAAAAAGGCGCCCCGCAGGGCGCCCTTCATCAAGCCTGGCTTGCCGCAGCTTAGAACTTGTGCGAGATGCCAACCTGGTAGGAGGTCAGCGATTTCACTTTTTCGCGGCCTGCGTAAGCGTACAGGTCGGTGCGCTTGGACAGGTGGTAGTCGTAGCCGATACCCATTTCCTTGACGGTCTCTTCGCCGCTGATGGCCTTGCCCGACTTCACGTAGTCGCGCTCCTGCTTGCCGTACACGGCCTTGAAGTCGCCGTTGCCGACGGTGTAGACGCCGCCGATCAGGAAGCTGTCGTATTCGCCGTTGGCGGCGTTGGTGACGACCTGGTCGGTGTCGCCCTTGGTGTAGCCGGCGGTCAGCTTGAAGGCGCCGAATTTGTAGGCGCCGCCGATGCTCCACAGCGTGGGCTTGATCGGCGAATTGGCGACGCTTTGCGCTGCGCGCTGGTAGCCGGCGTGCACGCTGATCGGGCCGTTGTCGTAGGTGACGAGGCCGCTGAAGCCGCTGTCGGCGTCCTTGACTTCGCTCAGCACGGCTTGCGCGCTGAACACCAGGCCGTTATAGCTCGGGGTCTGGTAGGTGACCGCGTTCGACACGCGGGACTGGCCCACGCCGCCGCGCATCATCGGCTCGTTGACTTTACCGATCACGCCGTCGGCGCCGAACGGTTCGATGCGGCCGATGGCGCCGTCGATGATGTCCTTGGTGCGGCCCATATAGACGGTACCGAAGGCGCCCTTCAAGCCTACCCAAGCCTGGCGGTCGAACAGATTGCCCTTCTGGGCGCCGGTGTCGGCCAGGATCTCGTTTTCCAGGTTGAAGATGGCCGACAGACCGCCGCCCAGATCTTCGGTGCCGCGGAAGCCGAGGCGCGAAGCGTGGTTTTCACGCTCGATAACCGACTGGCCGGAAGTCTTTGCCAGGCCCAGATCGACAACACCGTAGACCGTGACATTCGATTGCGCTTGCGCTGCGGATACGAAGCCGCCGATGAGCAGTGCTGCCAGAGTAAGTTTTTTCACTTGATGATCCATGTTGTTTGTTGAGGAAAGCGTCGCTTGAAAACTTGACGGGACGAATCTTGCCTAACAAATGCTTCAACAATATGACATCAACAAGCTGTTGCATTTCCACAACGAATCGTGCTTTTCCAGATAGCAAAATGGGGCCAGGGTTAATTACACGGAACGTATACAAACCGTGTAATTAACCCTGACCCCATTTGTCTTTTCGGAAAGGGATTTACTTCAGGCGGCAGGTGGCGAGCCAGTAGTGTTCCAGGCGCTCGACGCGCACTTCCTTGGCGGCGCCGGACAGGCGCTTGCGCAGCCAGCTGTCGGACGGGTAGCTCTGCGCTACTTCGTAGCGCTCGCCCTTGGTGTCGGTGAGGATGTGGAAGCTGTTGCCGTCCAGGTCGGTACGCGCGATGGGCTCGCTGTAGCCTTCCACGTAGTTGTTGTCGAGCAGGACCAGCAGCACGTCCTTGCCCAGCTTCAACCGCAGATGGGCCAGGTATTTGTCCTGGCTGGAACGCGGCACCTGCGACCACAGCCCGGCCGCGAAGCAGGCCGTGTATTCGCCGGGGACGATGTCGGCCGGCAGGTTGAAGGCGTCGCCCTCGGTGAACTGCACGAAGTCTTCGTCCAGGCCGCGCTCGGCGGCGGCGGCCAGCATTTGCGGGCTGTTGTCGATGGCGCGCACCGAATCGGCCACGTCGGCGATGACTTCGGTCCAGTAGCCGCTGCCGCAGGCCAGTTCCAGCACCTTGTGGCCGTTCAGCAGTTCGGACAGCGCCTCGTGCAGCGCTTCCAGGTCTTCTTCCACTTCGGGACGTTCGTATTGCAGGTCGTAGGTGGCGGCGACGGCCGCGTAATATTCTTGTTGGGTCTTCATAATTACAACTCGTAAGTGTCTTTTTCACCGTTCATGGCTTGCTCGATCAACTTGCGGTTGAGCGTGGGGGCCAACAGTTCGATGAAGGTGTAAATGTAGCTGCGCAGGTAGGCGCCCTGCTTGACCGCCACCCGCGACACGTTCATGCCGAACAGGTGGCCGGCCGGGATGGCGCGCAGGCTGCGGTCGCGCTCGGGATCGAAGGCCATGCCGGCGATCACGCCCACGCCCATGCCCAGCTCGACGTAGGTCTTGATGACGTCCGCGTCGATCGCTTCCAGCAGCACGTCCGGCTTCAGGCCGCGGAGCGAGAACGCGTGGTCGATCTTGCTGCGGCCGGCGAAGGCGCCATCATAGGTGATGAGCGGGAATGCGGCAATCTCCTCCAGCGTCAGCGTCTTCGATTTAAGCAGCGGGTGGTCGGGCGGCACCACCACCACGTGCTCCCATTGGTAGCACGGCAAGGTGATCAGGTTGTCAACCCCGGCGATGGATTCGGTGGCGATCGCCAGGTCGGCCTGGTCGCGCTGCACCATCTCGGCGATCTGGCGCGGGTTGCCTTGCAATAAAGACAAGCGCACCTTGGGGAACTTCAGCATGAAGGCCTGCACCACCTTCGGCAGCGTGTAGCGCGCCTGGGTGTGGGTGGTGGCGATGGTGAAGCTGCCGCTGTCCTGCGCCGCGTATTCCTTGCCGATGCGCTTCAGGCTGTCGATCTCCTGCATGATCAGTTCCACCGACGACAGCACCAGCCGCCCCGGCTCGGTCAGCCCGCGGATGCGCTTGCCGTGCCGCGTGAAAATGTCAACGCCCAGCTCTTCCTCCAGCTCGATAATGGCCTTGGATACCCCCGGCTGGGACGTAAACAGGGCCTTGGCGGCGTCTGTCAGGTTGTAGTTCTGGCGTACTGCTTCACGGACAAAGCGCAGTTGATGAAGATTCATTGTTCTCTCGTTGGGGCTGCTCTAGCTCTATTTTACGCTCATGCTTATACCCAATACGTATATAAGCAAATAAAGACTAAGTCGTTTGGAATAAAGATGAAGTTTATTACCATTGTCGCTAGTTTGGGATACTTTGAAAGAGCCAGCCCCGCCGGCAAGCGATTTTTTTAGGAATGACATGTATCAATACGATCAATACGACCACCTCATCGTCCGCGAACGCATCGCGCAATACCGCGACCAGGTGCGCCGCCGCCTGGCCGATGAGCTGACGGAAGCCGAGTTCCTGCCCCTGCGCCTGCAGAATGGCCTGTACTACCAGCGCCATGCCTACATGCTGCGCATCGCTGTGCCCTACGGCCTGCTGGCATCGAAGCAGATGCGCATGTTCGCGCACATCGCGCGCAAGTACGACCGCGGCTACGGCCACTTCACCACGCGCCAGAACATCCAGTTCAACTGGATCGAGCTGGAACAGACCCCGGACATCCTGTCCGACCTGGCTTCGGTGGAGATGCACGCCATCCAGACCTCGGGCAACTGCATCCGCAACACCACCACCGACGAATTCGCCGGCGTGGCGGCCGATGAGATCATCGATCCGCGCCCGTACTGCGAAATCCTGCGCCAGTGGTCGACCTTCCACCCCGAGTTCATCGCGCTGCCGCGCAAATTCAAGGTGGCCGTCAACGGCGCCGTGGAAGACCGCGCCGCCATCGCCGTGCACGACATCGGCCTGACCGTGGTCTACAACGAGAACAGGGAAATCGGCTTCAAGGTGATGGTCGGCGGCGGCATGGGCCGCACTCCCATCCTGGGCACGGTGATCCGCGAGTTCCTGCCGCGCGAACACCTGCTGACCTATATCGAAGCGGTGATGCGCGTGTACAACCAGTACGGCCGCCGCGACAACAAGTACAAGGCCCGCATCAAGATCCTGCTGAAGGCCATCGGCGCGGAGGAGTTCACGCGCCAGGTGGAAGCGGAGTGGGCTGACCTGAAGGGCAACGCCGAAACGCTGACCCAGGAAGAGATCGACCGCGTGGTGGCCTACTTCGAGCCGCACCCGTACAAGGCGCTGGCGGCGATCGACCCGCTGGCCGCGCATGCCGACAACAAGGCCTTCGCCAACTGGCTCAAGCGCAACGTCAAGGCGCACAAGCAGCCCGGCTACGCGGCCGTGGTGCTGTCGCTGAAGAAGACCGGCGTGCCGCCGGGCGACGCCACCGCCGAGCAGATGGACTTCATGGCCGACCTGTCGGACCGCTACAGCTTCGGCGAACTGCGCGTGACGCACGAGCAGAACATCGTGCTGGCGGACGTGGAGCAGAGCCAGTTGTTCGCGCTGTGGCAGGAAGTGAAGGCGCATGGCCTGGCCACGCCCAACATCGGCCTGCTGACCGACATGATCTGCTGCCCGGGCGGCGACTTCTGCTCGCTGGCCAACGCCAAGTCGCTGCCGATCGCCGCCGCCATCGCGGAGCGCTTCGACAACCTGGACTTCCAGCACGACATCGGCGACATCGAACTGAATATCTCGGGCTGCATCAACGCCTGCGGCCACCACCACGTGGGCAACATCGGCGTGCTGGGCGTGGACAAGGACGGCAGCGAATGGTATCAGGTGTCGATCGGCGGCGCGCAGGGCAATGATTCGGCCATCGGCAAGATCATCGGCCCGTCGTTCTCCGCGCTGCAGATGCCGGAAGTGATCGGCCGCCTGCTGGAAGTGTATGTGCGCGAGCGCCACGAAGCGGAGCGCTTCGTGGACACCGTGCAGCGCCTCGGCGTCGCGCCGTTCAAGGAATATGTATACGCCACGCCGATTGCCGATGCGGGCCGCCTGGTTGGAGAAGATGAATATGTCTGAACAAAAATTGATCATCAAGGGCCGTGAAGTCGTCGGCGACGACTGGACCGTGCTGCGCGCCGCCGAAGGCGAAGACGCCGCGGCGCTGGCTGTCCCGGCCGGCAAAACCATCGTGCCGCTGGCCACCTGGCAGGCGCAGTCCGCCGCGCTGGCGGCGCGCCGCGCGGCCGGCGAGATCGGCGTGTGGTTCGGTCCGGACGAGCGTCCCGAAACGCTGAAGGGCGAGCTGGACGCCTTCGCCGTGGTGGCGGTGGACTTCCCCAAATTCACCGACGGCCGCGGCTATTCCCTCGCCTACAACCTGCGCACCCGCCTGGCCTACGCCGGCGAATTGCGCGCCATCGGCGACGTGCTGCGCGACCAGCTGTTCTCGATGCAGCGCGTGGGCTTCAACGCCTACGACGTGCGCGCCGACCGCAACATCCACGACGCCCTGAAAGGCCTGTCCGATTTCTCGGAGACCTACCAGGCGTCGGTGGACCAGAAGGTACCGCTGTTCCGCCGCCATACCCGCGCCACGCCCGCCGCCAACGTCGCCGCCACCGGCGACGCCGGCTACGGCATCTGAAGCGCGGGAGCCAGCCATGAGCGAGCTGAATACCCTGATCCAGTCCACGCAGCAGACCCTGGAACGCATCGTGCGCGACTTCACGCCGGCGGTGTTCGCGTCCAGCCTGGCCGCCGAAGACATGGTGCTGACCGATCTGATCCTGAAGGCCAAGCTGCCGATCACCATCTTCTCGCTGGAGACCGGCCGCCTGCACGCGGAAACGCTGGCCATGCTGGACAAGGTGAAAGAGACCTACGGCTACCAGATCGCGCTGTACCGCCCGCAGCCGGAAGCGGTGGCGGCCTACGTGGCGCAGAACGGCCTGAACGCCTTCTACGACAGCGTGGAGATGCGCAAGGAATGCTGCCGCATCCGCAAGGTGGAGCCGCTGGGCCGCGCCCTGGCCGGCAACCGGGCCTGGATCACCGGCCAGCGCCGCGCGCAGTCGGCCACCCGCACCTCGCTGATGATTGAAGAGGACGATCCGGCCCACTTCATGACCAAGTTCAATCCGCTGGCAGACTGGTCGGAGCAGGACGTGTGGAACTACCTGCGCGAAAACCAGGTGCCTTACAATGCATTGCATGACAAGGGCTACCCGTCGATCGGCTGCGAACCCTGCACCCGCGCCATCGAGCCGGGCGAGGATGTGCGCGCCGGCCGCTGGTGGTGGGAGAATCCGGAATCGAAGGAATGCGGCCTGCACGTGGTAGACGGCAAGCTGATACGCATCAAATCCGTGGCGGCGTAATCAAGCGCCAGTCACCAACACAAGAATAGGCAAGCACCATGAACACTGTAGTTGACCGTTACGCCTCCACCATAGGCTTGAGCGACGTGAACGCCCGCCACCTGGACGCGCTGGAATCGGAAGCGATCCACATCCTGCGCGAAGTGGCCGCAGAATGCAGCAACCCCGCCCTGCTGTTCTCGGGCGGTAAGGATTCCGTGGTGCTGCTGCGCCTGGCCGAGAAGGCCTTCCGCCCCGGTAAATTCCCGTTCCCGCTGGTGCACATCGACACCGGCCACAACTTCCAGGAAGTGATCACCTTCCGCGACCAGCGCGTGGCCGAACTGGGCGAGCGCCTGATCGTGGGCTCGGTGGAGGACTCGATCAAGAAGGGCACCGTGCGCCTGCGCAATCCGCAAACCGATTCGCGCAATGCCGCGCAGGCGGTGACGCTGCTCGAGACCATCGCCGAACACAAGTTCGACGCCTGCATCGGCGGCGCCCGCCGCGACGAGGAAAAGGCCCGCGCCAAGGAGCGCATCTTCTCCTTCCGCGACGAATTCGGCCAGTGGGACCCGAAGGCGCAGCGTCCGGAGCTGTGGGACCTGTATAACACCCGCGTGCATCCGGGCGAGAACATGCGCGTGTTCCCGATCTCGAACTGGACCGAGCTGGATGTGTGGCAGTACATCGCCCGCGAAAAACTGGCGCTGCCGCCGATCTACTTCGCGCACGAGCGCCAGGTGATCCCGCGCAACGGCCTGCTGGTGCCGCTGACCGACCTGACCCCGGCGCGCGACGGCGAAGCCGTGGAAACGCAAGTGGTGCGCTTCCGCACCGTGGGCGACATCTCCTGCACCTGCCCGGTGTCGTCGGACGCGGAAACGGTGGAAGCGATCATCGCCGAAACGGCCGTCACCCAGATTACTGAACGGGGCGCCACCCGGATGGACGACCAGACCTCCGAAGCCTCCATGGAAAAACGCAAGAAAGCAGGTTACTTCTGATGAACGCACGCATTGAAAACACTGACAAGCAAGCCGGCCTGTTGCGCTTCATCACCGCAGGCTCCGTGGACGACGGCAAGAGCACGCTGATCGGCCGCCTGCTGTTCGACAGCAAGGGCATCTTCGCCGACCAGCTGGCCGCCGTGTCGCGCGCCAAGAACAAGCGCACCGTGGGCGACACCATCGACCTGTCGCTGCTGACGGACGGCCTGGAAGCCGAACGCGAACAGGGCATCACCATCGACGTGGCCTACCGCTACTTCGCCACGCCCAAGCGCAAGTTCATCATCGCCGACACCCCGGGCCACGAGCAGTACACCCGCAACATGGTCACCGGCGCCTCCACCGCCGACGCCGTCATCATCCTGATCGACGTGTCGAAAGTGAAGCTGCGCGAAGACGGCGGCGTGGATCTGCTGATCCAGACCAAGCGCCACTCCACCATCGCCCACCTGCTGCAGATCGAGCACGTGGTGGTGGCCGTGAACAAGATGGACCTGGTGAACTACGACCAGGCGATCTACGACCGCATCGTCAAGGCTTACCAGGAATTCGCGCAGTCGCTGGGCCTGAAGGACATCACGCCTATCCCGCTGTCGGCCCTGAGCGGCGACAACGTGGTGGACGCCGGCGAGAACATGCCGTGGTACCAGGGCCCGACCTTGATCGAGCTGCTGGAATCGCTGTCGGTGTACGACGAAGCGCACAACGCGCCGTTCCGCTTCCCGGTGCAGCTGGTGGCGCGCCACAATGGCCACGAAGCGAACGACTTCCGCGGCTACATGGGCCGCATCGAAGCCGGCAGCGTAAAGGTGGGCGACCAGCTGGTGGTGCAGCCTTCGGGCCAGGCCGCCACCGTCAAGGACATCCTGACGCTGGAAGGCTCGCACCAGTCGGCATCGGCCGGCCAGTCGGTGACCCTGCTGCTGAACGAGTACCTGGACGTTTCGCGCGGCGACCTGCTGGCCAGCAGCGAGCAGCCGGCCACCCTGCTGAAGAACCTGAACGCGGACGTGTGCTGGCTGTCGGAAGACGCGCTGGACCTGCGCCGCAAGTACTGGATCAAGCACGGCACCAAGCAGACCGCCGCCAAGATCACCAGGATCGAGTCGCTGCTGGACATCAACACCCAGGAACGCCGCGACGCGGACGCGCTCAAGCTGAACGACGTGGCGCGCATCGCGCTGACCGTGCAGCAGCCGCTGGCCGCCGACGACTATACCGACAGCCGCGCGACGGGCGCCTTCATCCTGATCGATGAAGTCACCCACCAGACCGTGGCCGCAGGCATGATCCGCCTGGCCTGATCGATGTCCGCGCTTGTCCCCAAATTCGGCAAGGTCTATCTCATCGGCGCCGGCCCCGGCGCGCAGGATCTGATCACCATGCGCGGCGCGCGCCTGCTGGCGCAAGCCGACGTGGTGCTGCACGACGCGCTGGTGACCGAGGAGATGCTGGAGCTGTGCCCGCAGGCCGAGAAGATCTCGGTCGGCAAGCGCTCGGGGCAGCGCTCCACCGCGCAGCACGCCATCAACGCGCAGCTGGTGGACAACGCCGGCCGCCACCAGCTGGTGGTGCGCCTGAAGGGCGGCGACCCGATGCTGTTCGGCCGCGCCGACGAGGAATTGCGCGCGCTGGAGGAAGCCGGCATCGAGGTCGAAGTCGTCCCCGGCATCACCACCGCCGTGGCGGCGGCGGCGGCCACCAAGCAGCCGCTCACCAAGCGCGGCGTGGCGCGCAGCGTGGCCTTCTTCACCTCCAGCACCGCGCCCGAGCACCCGGCCGACGTGGACATGCCGGACAGCGACACGCTGGTGCAGTACATGGGCGGGCGCGAAGCCATCATCACCGCGCAGCGCCTGCTGGACCAGGGCCGGCTGGGCGAGACGCCGGTGGTGGTCATCGAGAATGTCAGCCGACCCGACCAGCGCATCCTGCGCCTGACGCTGGACACACTGGCCCACGGCCTGGAGCCGTCGCACGGCCCGGTGCTGGTGATGCTGGGCCACGCCATGGCGCGCCGCCCGCACCAGGCCGCCGACTGAGCAACCGCACCGGTTGCCATTCCGACAATCCCCGCCGTAGAATAGCTGCTTCGACTCACCGGAGCACTTCATGCGCAATCTCGTCCCTGTCCTGCTAGCCTTTGCCGTCTGCGCCGCTTATGGCCAAGCCCCGGCCCAGGCCCCCGCCGCCAACGACGCGCCGCTGACCGCCCTGCCCTACACGCCCGGCCTGGACGTCACCGCCATGGACAAGAGTGCCGATCCCTGCGAGGACTTCTACCAGTACAGCTGCGGCGGCTGGATCAAGAACAACCCGATACCGGCCGACCAGAGCTCGTGGAGCGTGTACGGCAAGGCCGCGCAGGACAACCAGCGCTTCCTGTGGGGCATCCTGTCCGCATTGGCGGCGCAGGAGAGCGGCCGCAACGCGTCCCAGCAAAAGATAGGCGACTACTTCGCAGCCTGCATGGACGAGCAGACCGTCAACCAGCGCGGCGCCGCGCCGCTGCAGGAATACCTGGCGCTGATTGCCGGCATGACCAGCAAGCAGGACCTGCCGCGCGTGCTGGCCCGGCTGCACACGGACGTGGCCAGCGGCATGCTGTTCGGCTTCTCGTCCAACCAGGACCTGGCCGACTCCACCCAGGTGATCGCCTTCGCCGGCACCGCCGACGCCGGGCTGCCGGACCGCGACTACTACCTGAAGAACGACGCCAAGTCGAAAGCCATCCGCGCGCAGTACCTGGAGCACATCGCCCGCTCGCTGCAGCTGGCCGGCGACGCGCCGCCGGCGGCCAGGCGGGCCGCCGCCATCCTGCGCTTTGAAACGGCGCTGGCGAAAGCCTCGCTGTCGCGCGTGGACCAGCGCGATCCTTACAAGATGTTCCACAAGACCGACCTGAAAGGCCTGCAGGCGATGACGCCCGCCTTCAGCTGGAAGGACTACCTGCAGGCGGCCGGCGTGGCAGGCGTAAACAGCTTCAACGCCAACGAACCGGCCTATCTGCGCGCGCTGAACAAGGGCTTGCAGCAACTGAGCCTGGACGACATCAAGACCTATTTGCGGTGGCACACCACACGCGCCATGGCGCCCTTCCTGTCGCAGGACTTCGTGGACGAGAACTTCGCCTTCTATCACAAGACCCTGCTCGGCACGCCGGAACAGAAGCCGCGCTGGAAGCGCTGCGTGCAGCTGGTGGACCAGCAGCTGGGCGAGGCGCTGGGCCAGGAATTCGTCAGCCGCGCCTTCAGTCCCGAGCTGAAGGAAAAAACGCTGCACATGACGCGCCAGATCGAGGCCGCCATGGAGCAGGACATCAACTCGCTGACGTGGATGAGCGAACCGACCAAGGCCAAGGCGCGCGAGAAGCTGCACGCAGTGGCCAACAAGGTGGGCTACCCGGACAACTGGCGCGACTACAGCGCCTACAACGTCAAGCGCGGCGACTTCGCCGGCAACGTGGTGCGCGGCACCGCCTTCGAGGTGCGGCGCCAGCTGGACAAGATCGGCAAGCCGCTGGACCGCTCCGAATGGGGCATGACGCCGCCCACCGTGAACGCCTATTACAACCCGCAGATGAACGACATCAATTTCCCTGCGGGCGTGCTGCAGCCGCCGCTGTTCGACGGCAAGATGGACGACGCGCCGAATTACGGCAACACCGGCGGCACCATCGGCCATGAACTGATCCACGGCTTCGACGATGAGGGCCGCCAGTTCGACGCCAAGGGCAACCTGAAGGACTGGTGGGCCAAGCAGGACGCCAAGGCCTTCAAGCAGCGCGCGCAGTGCATCGTGGACCAGTACGCGCAGTACACCGTGGTGGACGACATCAAGATCAACAGCAAGCTGACGCTGGGCGAGGACGCGGCCGACCTGGGCGGCCTGATACTGGCCTGGATGGCGTGGAAAACGGAAATCGCCGGCAAGGTGCTGGCAAACCGCGAGGGCCTGACGCCCGAGCAGCGCTTCTTCGTCGGCACGGCGCAGTGGACCTGCCAGAGCGAGCGGCCGGAAAGCCTGCGCCTGCACGCGATGACCGATCCGCATTCGCCGGGCAAGTACCGCATCAACGGCGTGGTGGTGAATATGCCGGAATTTGCCAAGGCCTTCGCCTGCAAGCCCGGCCAAGCCATGGTCAAGCCCAAGGAGAAGATCTGCCGGGTGTGGTAGGCCCAGCGGCGGCGCCTGTTAAAATGTCGCCTTCGATTTTCAAGGAGGTGATATGCAGCAGCCGAATGAAGTATTTGAACGCGCCCGCGAAGCCCGCCTCGCCGGCCGTTACCAGGACGCGCTGAAGGACCACCTCTGGCTGCATGAGCATGCGCTGGAGGTATCGCCCGAGTGGCGCGGCGTGCGCCTGTCGTTCGCCCTGCGCGACTGGATCTATCTGGCCGACGCCTTCCCGCCCGCGCGCGCAGCGCTGCACAGCATCCGCGACCGCGAATCGTCGCGCATGCTGCTGGGCGCCGCCACCGTGGAGCGTTTCCGCGAGGTGGCCGCCATCAACGAGGCATTGCGCGAAGTGGGCGCCACCCATGCGCTGTTCCTGAAACTGGACGAGGTGGATTCGGCGCTGGCCGAACAGTGCGCCGAGCTGGCCATGACGGCGCTGGTGAAGTGCGAAGACTTCCAGTTGGCGCGCCGCTTCCTGCCCTCGCCTTCCGGCCGCATCCAGGCCCTGGCCGCGCGCCTGAACGACGGCGCCGACGCGCTGGCCAGCCAGCCCGCATCGGCCGCGCCGACGCTGCTGGCCTATGTGCTCAACTACGCCAAGGAAGTGCGCCTGGTGCTGGCCGTGCTGAACGGCCTGGAGGAAAAGGGCGAAGCGGACAATATGCAGAAGCTGGCGCTGGACGAGATCCGCTCGGACGGCCTGCGCGCCATCATCCAGCGCGAACTAGAGCAGCCCGGCTCCACGCTGGCCGCCATGGCCGCCCAGTCGGAAGCGGACGGCGAAGCGTAAAGTTCAGCGGCCCGCTTAGGCGCCAGTGCCCGCGCCGCCGGCCGCATCCTGCAGCGCGCCGACGCAATAGTCCGCGATGGCGTTCAGCACTGCCGGGTTTTCCCCCGCCGCTTCGGCCACGCTGAAGCGGATGGCAGGATAGGCCGCGCGCAGTTCATCCAGCATCAGCGGCAGGTCGCGCAGCACGTGGCCGCCCTGGCCGAGGAAAATCGGCACCACCGCCACTTCCGCCACGCCGGCGGCGGCCAGTTCGGCCACCCGCTCCGGCAGGCGCGGCGACATCAATTCCAGGAACGCCAGCGACACGTCGACATCGGGCAGGCGCGCCTGCGTGATGCCGCGCAGGCGCTCGAAGGGCGCGGCCCAGCTGGCGGCGCGCGCGCCGTGCGCGAACAGGATCATTGCCTTGTTGGCTGCAATTTTGGACGTCATCAGTGTCTCTCCACCCACCACAGCGCGCCGATGGCCAGCAGCAGATACAGCACGCTGGGCGCTGCCGCCGTCAGGAAGGGCGGCCAGGTGCTCAGTATGCCCACGTGCGAGAACAGGGTATTCACCAGCAGGAAGCTCACGCCGATCATGATGCCGACGAACACCTTCAGGCTGACGCCGCCGCTGCGGGCGTGCAGATAGGCGAACGGCAGCGCCAGCGCCATCAGCACGAAGATGGCCAGCGGATCAAGCAGCTTCTTCCAGAACGCCACCTTGAACACCTTGGTTTCCTGCTTGTTTTCCTGCAGGTGGCGGGTGTACACCGCCAGTTCATTGGCCGACATGCGCTCGGGATCGCGGCGCGACACCGACAGGATCTTGGGCGTGATCTCGGACACCAGGTCGCGCGAGGCCAGCTGCACCACGTCGATCTGGCTGGTTTCCTGGGCAAAGTGGTTCTGCGCCGTGGCCGTGGCCCCGGCCACCAGCAGCGCCGGGTTGCTGAAGCGGCTCTCGGTCACATCCTGCAGGCGCCACACGCTGTTGCCCTGGAAGGTGGCGCGCTTGGCCTGGATCAGCGCGCGCAGGCGGAAGCTGTTGTCGAACTCATAGAGCTTCACGTCGAGCAGCTGGCCGTCCGGGCGCACCTCGCGCACATTGAAGAAGCGCGAGCCCAGCACGGTGCCGGTCAGCCCCTCGCTCTTGATGATGTCCTTGGTCCACAGGCCGGAGCGGAACTCGGCCGACACGGCGGCGCCCTGCGCCGTCAGGCGCACCTTTTCCGCCAGCGGCGAGGTGCGCGGCACGATCAGCTCGCCGAAAATAAAGGCCACCGCCACGATCACCACGCCGATCTTGAACAGCATGCCGATCGCCATGCGGGTCGACAGGCTGGCCGCGCGCATGATGGTGAATTCCGACGACGAGGCCAGCTGCGCCATGGTGTAGATGGTGCCGATCAGCGTGGCCACCGGCAGCACGCGGTAGATCTGCTCCGGCACCATCATGGCCACGTACAGCACCGCATGCTGCAGGCTGTAGCCGTTCTTGCCCACCGACGGCAATTCGCCGGTCAGGTCCATGAAGGCCGTCAGGCCCAGCAGCGCCAGCAGCACAAAGGACACCGCCTGCGCGATCGATGTGGCGAAATAGCGTTGCAGGATACTCATTACTTCACTTCCTTGGGCACTTGCGCAGGCACCTGCTTGCCGCGCTTGAACGCGGCCCACAGCACGCGCGGGTGATAGCGGTGGTTCACGTTCAGGCGCCACACGAACAGCAGCGCCACGACGATGGCCAGGCACAGGTGCAGCGGCCACCACGACAGCGCAAAGCTCAGGCGGCCCTCGCGCACGCTGGCCTCGAGCACCTTGACCAGGTTGTTATAGCTGAAGAAGATCAGCAGGGCCACGATCAGGTTGGAGGAACTGCCCGCGCGCGGGTTGACGAAGCCGAGCGGAATGGCCAGCAGCGGCAGCAGCAAACAGGTGATCGGCAGCGCGATGCGCCACAGGATTTCGCCCTGGATGATGGGGCCGGTGCCCTTGAACAGTTCCGCGCTCGGCATGGCGTCCACGCCCTGCGCGCCGCCCAGGTCCTGCGCCTTGCTGGCCACGCGCATGCTGTAGCGCTCGAACTCCATGGTCTGCATGTCGGCGCTGCCGGGCGTGCCCTGGTAGCGGCGGCCGTTCTTCAGCACCAGGTAGCGGTCGCCCTCGGGCGTGGTGGTGATCACGCCTTCCTTGGCCACCACGGTGGCGGTGCCCTTCTCGTCCACCGTGTTGACGAACACGTTGTGCACCACGGCGCTCTGGCCGGACACGCCTTCGACGAAGAAGATGCGGTTGGCCGAGGCCGATTCGCGGAACTGGCCGGGCGACACCTGCTGCAGGTCTTCACGCTTCTGGAAACGCTGGGCGTACTCGCTGCTCTTCTGCTTGGCCCACGGCGTGGCGTAGAAGCTGAGCACCCCGGTCACCAGCACGATGGGCAGGACAAAGGTCACCACCGGACGGATCCAGCGCGCCAGGCTCAGGCCGGAGGCGAACCACACCACCATCTCGGAATCGCGGTAACTGCGGGTGACCACCATCAGCACTGAAATAAAGCTGGTGAGGATCAGGACAGTTGGCAGATAATTCAGGGCCGCGAACGCTATCAGCGCGATCACGTCGCTCGATGCGACCCTGCCGCCTGCGGCCCTGCCGAGGATATTGATCAGGGCCCAGGTGACGATAAGGGAGAACAGCACCGTGAAGGTTGCCCCGGCAGCACTGGCCAACTCGCGTTGAAGGGCACGTTGAAAAATCATTCGAAGTTTATAATTCGGTCGTCAAGTTAAGTAAGAACCAAGCCTACACGGAGAAATCTAATGGACTTTAGCATAAAAGCATTCGACGCAAAAAACACCATTGCGTCCGCCAAGACCGGCTGCATCGCCGTCGCGGTATTCGAAAACAAGAAGCTTTCGCAAGCGGCCAAGGCCCTCGACAGTGCGGGTGAGATCACGGCTGCGCTGAAGTCCGGCGACATTACCGGCAAGCCAGGTACGGCCCTGCTGCTGCGCGGCCTGAAGGGCGCCGCCGCCGAGCGCGTGCTGCTGATCGGCCTGGGCGCCGACGAAGCCGTCAGCGAGAAAAGCTTCGCCTCCGGCGTGCAGGCTGCGGTCAAGGCGTTTTCCTCCCTGGGCGCGGCGGACGCCATTATCGCACTACCGCTGGAAGAAGTGAAAGAGCGCGACGCAGCGTGGGCCATCCGCGCCGTGGTGCAGGCCGGCCGCGAGAGCATCTACCGCACCGACAGCCAGAAGAGCAAGAAGGACCCGGCCCCGGCCGGCGTGAAGAAGCTGGCCCTGGCCGTGGCCAACAGCGCCGCCAACAAGCTGGCGCTGGCGCAGGCCATCGCGATCGCCAACGGCATGGAACTGACCAAGGACCTGGGCAACCTGTCGGCCAACGTCTGCACCCCGACCTACCTGGCCAACACCGCCAAGAAACTGGCCAAGGACCACGGCTTCGACGTCGAGATCCTGGACCGCAAGCAGCTCGAAGCGCTGAAGATGGGCAGCTTCCTGTCGGTCACCAACGGCAGCGAGCAGCCGCCCAAGTTCATCGTCCTGAAACACAAGGGCGGCAAGGCCAAGGACGCGCCGGTGGTGCTGGTCGGTAAAGGCATCACCTTCGACACCGGCGGCATTTCGATCAAGGCCGGCCCCGGCATGGACGAGATGAAGTACGACATGTGCGGCGCCGCCTCGGTGCTGGGCACCTTCCGCGCCATCGGCGAGATGGGCCTGAAATCGAACGTGGTGGGCATCATCGCCGCCTGCGAAAACATGCCGTCCGGCCGCGCCACCAAACCGGGCGACATCGTCAGCTCCATGAACGGCCTGACCATCGAGATCCTGAACACCGACGCCGAAGGCCGCCTGGTGCTGTGCGACGCGCTGACCTACGCCGAGCGCTTCAACCCGGCCGCCGTGATCGACATCGCCACCCTGACCGGCGCCTGCATCGTGGCCCTGGGCCACCACAACAGCGGCCTGTTCACGCGCGACGACGACGCCCACAACGCGCTGGCGGCCGAGCTGCTGGCGGCGGGCAAGGCCAGCGGCGACACCGCCTGGCGCCTGCCGATCGGCGAACAGTACAACGAGCAGCTGAAGTCCAACTTCGCCGACCTGGCCAATATCGGCACCCCGGGCGGCGCCTCGTGCACGGCGGCGGCGTTCCTGGAGAACTTCACCCGCAAGTACAACTGGGCCCACCTGGACATCGCCGGCACCGCCTGGAAATCGGGCAGCGCAAAAGGCGCCACCGGCCGTCCGGTGCCGCTGCTGGCGAACTTCCTGATTAATCGCGCTTAAGAAACAGCGCGCTTGAATAACAGCGCGCTTAAAAGCAAAAACGGGCCGCAAGGCCCGTTTTTTATTGGATCAGCTTATTGAATCAGTACACCGCGCGTCCCGCGTCCGGCCCCGCGCGCGGGTCACCCGCGTCGAAGCGCTTCATCTCCACCGTCAGCACGTCCGGATAGTCGAAGCCCTGCCCCGTATTGCGGTCGACCACAATGCCAAGACCGGCCGTGAAGGCGATATTGCCCCACAGCGTACTGTTCTGTTTGGAATAGATTTTCTCGTCGGCCCAGGCCGCGTTGTCCAGGCGGCAGTCCACGCGCAGCTGGCCCTTGCTCTTGCGGATGGCCACGCGCGCAGGCGTGGTGACGAACCACTTGCCGGCGTCGTTCTGCAGGATGCAGCCCACGCCCGCCACCTCGCGGTGGTCGAGCACAGTTTGCACCAGCACGCGCTGGCTGGGGGATTCGGTCAGGGTGCCGCATCCGGCCAGCAGGGCCATGGTGGCCGAACCGGCAAATACGGCGGCAACGGCTATCCGGGACATATCAGTCCTTTAGGCAAGGCGGCAGAGTCCCGAGGCAGCACCTGGCGGTGCTGCCCATCCGGGGCCCATCGACGGCGTATTAACGCTCGATAGCCTTGCTATCCACCGCGCGCTCCACGGCTTTCGGCTTGGCAGGCTGCTTCAGGCTTTGGATCACCTGGAGAATGTCCTCCATGCCGGATTCGCCATTCAGCCGCGAAAACGCGTCCAGTACCTCATTGAGCACCTGGTTGCGAACCACCGCCTCGTCCTGGCCCAAGGCCGGCGCGCGCTGCAAGCCCGCCGAACGCGTAGCGGCGGCTTTTTCGGCGGCAGCCGCTTCCTTCTGCGCTGCCGTCTTTCGCCCCGCCGGCGTTTTGCCGTGCTCCAGCGCCGCCTGCCAGATCACCCAGCGGCGTTGCGTTTCGAATACCAGATACTCTTCTGGCTTGTCTTCGCGGCGGCGCACAATGTGGCCATCGCGCTGCGCCCATGCTTCAAATGCAGATCGCATTTCAGTCCTTTACAAATGCTTCGCGCATATCTCACTGTTTAAACAACAACTATTTCCCAATAGTACCATTTATTGATGCCTTCCAACACAATTCTAACTTTTTTTGCATCAAAAGTGTTGCCTCATGGAAAATTCAGTGTCATCCCGGGTTCTTTAAGTATATTTCTGTTTTCGGCTGCCGTTTATGGAATATTAGTACCAATTTGATAACAATGAAGCACTATCGGCAATTATTTTTCATATTGTTACATTTTGCAAACAGCTTGCTGATCAATAGTTCGATTCCACTGGCTTTTTTGCCAGCGCGTAGTTTGCCGCGTTGAGAAATTTCCGCCAACACAATAGGACTGCCGGAGTGAAAAAAGAAAAAAGCCCGCGGGTGCGGGCTGGTCCGGATTCTCTTCATTACTAGCGGAAAATTTCCACGCGCCGGTCGGCAAGCAGCGGCAACACGCGCCCCACCACCAGCGCATGGTAGTGGCTGGACTGCCTGTGCGCCTCCAGCGCAGCCTCGTCACGGTAGCGCTCAAGCAGCAGCAGGCTGCCGGGCGCATCCACGCCCCGGTACACCTCGTAGCCCAGGCAGCCCGCTTCCGCCAGCGACGCCGGCGCCAGCTCTGCCAGGATGGCGAGCACGTCGTCCAGGCGCCCCTCTTTCACCTGCCAGCGCGCGGCCACGGTGATTTGGCCCGGCGCGCTCATTGGGCTTCTCCGCGCAGTGCAGCGACCATGGCCCTGGCCAGCTGGCCGCCCGATGCCGGGTTCTGCCCCGTCAGCAGCCGCCCGTCCACCACCACGTTCTCCTGCCACACCGGGGCCGATGCATACTCGGCGCCCTCGGCGCGCAACGCGTCTTCCAGGCTGAACGGCACGTCAGCCTGGGCGTAGCCGGCTTCTTCCTCGTTGGAGAAGGAAGTCAGCTTGCGGCCGCGCACCAGCGGCGTGCCGTCTTCCAGCGTCACGCCCAGGAAGGCGGCGGGACCGTGGCAGACAGCGGCCACCAGCTTGCCGGCGTTCCAGGCGCGGGCCACGGCCTGCTTCACGTCCGGGTCGGTGGCGATGTCCACCATCGGGCCCAGGCCGCCAGGGAAGAAGATGGCGTCATAGTCGGCCACGTCCACTTCCGACAGCTTGCGGCTGTGCGCCATGCGGCGGATGGCCGGGCTGGCGAGGAAGGCGCGCTGCGCCGGATCGTTCTCGTCATAGCCGTCGTGCGGCGGCTCGCCGCCCAGCGGAGATGCGAATTCCACCGCGAGGCCGGCCTGGTCGAACACTTCGAAGGGGTGGGCGACTTCAGGGAAGAAGTATCCCGTGGCGCGTTTGTGGGGACCGATTTCGGCCGCGTTTGTCAAAACAAACAGTACATGTTTCACGTTCATGGCAAGCTCCTTGGAGAACAGATCCAGCACCCTGCTGGCATGGATCAACTATACGAACGGAAGAAGGCGCTGGGTAGATCCTGATAAGATGACTCAGTGTCAAACTATTTAATACAATCTCGCCATGAATGAGCCATCCCCCATCCTCGACGAATTGCGCGCCATGGCCGTGTTTGCGACGGTGGTGCGCTGCGGCAGCTTCGCCGCCGGCGCCCGCGCGCTCGGCCTGACGCGGGCCGTGGTGAGCCACCACATCCGCGCGCTGGAAGGGCGGCTGGGCGTGCCGCTGGCCCAGCGCAGCACGCGCAGCTTCAGCCTCACGCCCGCCGGCGAAGCGTTCCGGGTGCACTGCGAACGCCTGCTCGACGAGGCGCACGACGGCATCCGGGGCATGGAACTGCTGCGCGCCGAACCGCGCGGCGAGGTGCGCATCACCTGCTCCCACCATTTCGGCAACAAGTGCATCCTGCCGGTGCTGCTGGAGTTCCGCCGCCGCTACCCGGCGATCCGCCTGCACGTGGCCATGAACGACGCCAATGTGGACCTGGTGCAGCACGGGATAGAGCTGGCCGTGCGCGCCGGGCCGCTGGCCGACTCCGCGCTCATTGCGCGCCGCCTGGTGCGCGAGCGGACCATGCTGTGCGCCTCGCCGGCCTACCTGCGCCGCTACCGCGCACCGGCCACGGTGGAGGAACTGGGCGAGCACCGCTGGGTGGCGTATCCGCCCACCCAGCGCATGTTGACGGCGCGCGCCGGCGGGCAGGAGGTGCAGATCCCGGTGCGCGGCGACGTGGTGACCGACAGCGCGGCCGCACGGCTGGCCTTCGTGCTGGCCGGCGAAGGGGTGGCGCGCCTGCCCGCCTACGACGCGGCGGCGCTGATCGCCTCGGGGGACCTGGTCCACGTGCTGCCGGAGGTGCAGACCGCGCCGCTGGAGATCTACCTGGTGCACTCGCAGCGCATCGGCCCCAGCGCGCAGCTGCTGCGCGATTTCCTGCTGGGCGCATTCGGTTAGAATGCCGGATCCGATTTACACGAAAAGATCCCGCAAATGAAACTCGCCACCTGGAACGTCAACTCGCTCAACGTCCGCCTGCCCCACGTCCTGAAATGGCTGGAGGAAAACCCGGTCGACGTGCTGTGCATCCAAGAGACCAAGCTGACGGACGACAAATTCCCGACGGCGGCGATCGAGGCGGCCGGCTACCACGTGGTGTTCAGCGGCCAGAAGACCTACAACGGCGTGGCCATCCTGTCCAAGCTGCCGATGACGGAGGTGGTGCGCAATAACCCGCATTACGAGGACGCGCAGCAGCGCATCCTGGCCGCCACCATAGACGGCGTGCGCGTGGTGTGCGCCTACGTGCCGAACGGCCAGGCCGTGGGCACCGACAAATACGAATACAAGCTGGGCTGGCTGGCCTCGTTCCGCCACTGGCTGGAGCTGGAAGCGGCGCTGTACCCCAACCTGGCCGTGCTGGGCGACTACAACATCGCCCCGGACGACCGCGACGTGCACGATCCGGTGCTGTGGGCCGGCCAGGTGCTGTGCTCGGAACCGGAGCGCGCCGCGCTGCAGGCGCTGTTCGCCTTGGGCCTGGCGGACTCGTTCCGCATGTTCGAGCAGGCCGAGAAGACCTTCAGCTGGTGGGACTACCGCATGCTGGGCTTCCAGAAGAACAAGGGCGTGCGCATCGACCATATCCTGCTGTCGCCGCCGCTGGCCGCGCGCTGCACCGCCTGCGTGGTGGACCGCGCGCCGCGCAAGTGGGAGCAGCCGTCCGACCACGCGCCGGTGATCGCCACGCTGAGCGACTGACTTACGTCCTGCGCTCCAGCATGTGCTGCGCGTTTTCATGCGGCACCGGCTGCGAGAACAGATAGCCCTGCGCGTAGCGGCAGCCCTGGCGCTGCAGCAGGGCGAACTGCCCTTCCGTCTCCACCCCTTCCGCCACCACCGGCATCTGCAGGCTGTCCGACAGCGCAATGATGGCCGCCACGATGGCGCGGTCTTCCGCGCTTTCCTCCAGGTCCTTGATGAAGGCGCGGTCGATCTTGATCTTCCTCACCGGGAAGCGCTTCAGGTAGGCCAGGCTGGAATAGCCGGTGCCGAAATCGTCGATCGACAGGCGGATGCCCATGGCGTTGATCTGGCCCAGGATCTCCAGGGTGTGCTCGCCGTGCTGCATCAGCGCCGTCTCGGTGATCTCGAATTCGATCATGGCCGGGTCGATGCCGGTTTCGTCCAGGATGCGGCGCACCGATTCGACCAGGCCGCGGTGCATGAACTGGCGCGCCGACAGGTTCACCGCCAGCGGCACCGGCTGCAAGCCCATCTTCAGCCATTCCATGCTCTGCTCGCAGGCGCGCCGCATCACCCATTCGCCGATCGGCACGATCATGCCGTTCTCCTCGATCAGCGGAATGAAGCTGTCCGGCATCACCAGGCCCTGCCCCGGCCGGCGCCAGCGCAGCAGCACTTCCATGGCGTGCACGCGGCGCGTGGCGATGTCCATGATGGGCTGGAAGTGCGGCTCGAACTGGCCCAGCGCCAGCGCGCTGCGCAGGCTGTTCTCCAGCTCGAAGTGCTGCGCCGCCGACACGTTCATCTTCTGCGTGAAGAACTGGTAGTTGTTGCGGCCCGAGGCCTTGGCGTGGTACATGGCGCCGTCGGCGTGGCGCATCAGCGTTTCCACGTCCTCGCCGTCGTCCGGGAACACGCAGATGCCGATCGACGGCGTAATGTGCAGCATGCGTCCTTCCAGCGGGAACGGCACGGCCAGCGCCTCGATGATCTTCTCGGCCACGCGGCTGGCTTCCTCGATGGAGCGGATGCCCGGCACCAGCACCACGAATTCGTCGCCGCCCAGGCGCGCCACGGTGTCGCTGGCGCGCACCGCGCGGCACAGCCGGCTGGCCACTTCCTTGAGCAGCTGGTCGCCGGTCAGGTGGCCGAGCGAATCGTTGATGGTCTTGAAGCGGTCCAGGTCCAGGAACATCACGGCCAGGCGCCGGTCCGAGCGCTGCGCGGCCAGCATGGCGCGGTCCAGGCGGTCGGCCAGCAGCGCGCGGTTGGGCAGGCCGGTCAGGCTGTCGTGGTAGGCCATGTGGTGCACCCGCGCCTCGGCCTGGCGCCGCTCGACGATCTCGCCCTGCAGCTGGGCGTTGGCGCCGGCCAGTTCGGCGGTGCGCTCCAGCACCCGTACTTCCAGTTCGTCGCGCGCCTGGCGCACCGCTTCGGCGTCGGCGCGGCGCTCGGTGATGTCGTCCACCAGCCACACCGAGCGGCCGTTCGGCTGCGCCATGTCGAACGGGCGGCCGGACAGGCGCGCCCAGAAGCGGCTGCCGTCCTTGCGCACCAGCTGGTGTTCCGAGGTGTTGACGCGGCCGGCCTGGAAGTCGCGCGCGGTTTGCTTGCGCGCCGCGTCCCAGGCCAGCAGGTCCGGGTAGAAGGACTGCACGCTCAGGTTGTTCATTTCGCCCGGCGCATAGCCGAACAGTTCTTCCATCTTGGCGTTGCAGCGCAGGTTGCGGCCGCCCTCGCACACCGAGATGCCCAGCACCGCGCTGTCCAGGATGGCCTGGTTCTCCAGCAGCGCGTTGCGCAGCGAGCTCTCGGCCAGCTTCTGTTCGGTGCGGTCCTCGGCGATCCAAATGGTGCCCTGGCTGGGGTCGTCCGGGTTCACCACGTAGGCGATCAGCTGGGCCCAGAAGGTGGTGGTGTCCTTGCGCCGCATTTCCACTTCGGTCAGGAAGGGTTTGCCCACCATGAGGAAGGGCGTGGCGGCCGCGCCCAGGCGCTCATAGGCGTCCTGCGACGGGTACAGCGACATGCCAGGCAGGCCCAGGCCCTCGTCGCCGTCGTAGCGGAACATCTCGGCGAAGCCCCGGTTGTAGCGCGTGATGACGCGGTTCTTGGTGAACAGGATGCTGATCGACGCATTGGTCATGATGGCTTCGACTTCCATCTGCGTCTCGCGCGAGCGCGTGATGTCCTCCAGGATCCAGATGGTGCCGCCGTCGCCGCCTTCGTGGCTGATCGCCTGTGCCCGCACGCGGCACCACAGCAGGCTGCCGTCCTTGCGTTTGAACTGGAATTCCTTCTTCTCGAACGGCTGGCCGCTGCCCAGCAGCGGGCCGGCCTCGCGGCCGAACGCCGCATACGCTTCCGGCGACGGGAACACCTCCACCGACGGCCGGCCATACATCTCCTCGCGCGTGTAGCCGAACATTTCCGCCATGCGCGGATTGCAGTTCAACAGCGTTTGCGACTTGGTGAACAGGATGCCGACCGAGGCATTGTCCAGGATGGCCTTCTGCTCCATCAGCAGCTTGCGCATGCTTTCCTCGGCCGCGCGCTGCTCGCTGATGTCCTCCACGATCCAGACCGTGCCCTCGCCCATGTCGGACGGATCCAGCGAGCGGCCATAGATGCGGCCCCAGAACAGCGCGCCGTCCTTGCGCCGCAGCTGCACTTCGGCTTTGTAGGACTGGCCCTGCAGCAGCAAGGGGCGCGACTGCTCGGCCACGCGCAGGCGGATCTCGTCCGTGGCGTACAGTATATTGCCGCTGGCGCCTTCCATTTCGTCGCGCGCGTAGCCGAACATTTCGGCTGCGCGGATATTGCATTCGATGATGAAGCCGGCCTTGCCGAAGATGATGCCGACCGCCGCGTTTTCGAGGATGGCCTGCTGTTCCAGCAGCGTCTTGCGCAGCGCGCGCTGGTCGCGCTGGAAGCCGCTGGTGTCATGGAACACGATAATGGCGCCGCCGGCCGCGCCTTCGCCGGGCAGCGGTTTGAGCGTGGCCTGCACCGGGATGTACTGGCCGCCGGCGTGCGCCAGGCAGCTTTCCCACTGCCGCGCGCCCGTGCCGGCATCCTGGACCTGAGACTGGGCCTGCTTGAGGCGCTCCATGCTGTCGCTGCGCACGTGGCGCGCGAACACGTCGGCTACCGGGCGCCCCTTGGCGGCAAAGCCGAGCAGCAGGTCCAGTTCCGGGCTGGCGGCCAGCACCAGCCCATCGCCGCCGCACGCGCAGGCGGGCAGCCCGATCAGCAGCAAAGCCTCGGCCAGGGAATCCGGATGGGGCGGAATACGACTCATGTACACCTTGGCACCTTGTTAGAAACGATGCCTGTCTCCTGCGGCAGCGTAGTGGCAGATCATAAACCACAAACCGCCGTTATAGCCACCGGACAGCCCGACAACGCCCTCTAAAAGCGACTATGCCCGGTCTGGCCGGGCATAGTTACAACAATACGCCGAAAAGCGGCCCGGCGTGTCAGTGCGCGGTGGCGCCGGCGGCGCCGATGCCGGTCTCGGAGCGCATCTGCTGCGCCTCGTAGCCGGCACGGTCGATGCGTCCGCGGGCGCTCTTGTCCAGCAGCGAGAACACGCAGATGCCGAGGAAGCCGGCCGGCATCGAGAAGATGGCCGGCGAGGCGTACGGGAACACTTCGCTGGCGTTGCCGAGCACGTCCACCCACACCGACTTCGACAGCACCGTCAGCACCACGGCGGAGATCAGGCCGATGAAGCCGCCGACGGTGGCGCCGCGCGTGGTGCAGTCCTTCCACAGCACCGACATGAACAGCACGGGGAAGTTGGCCGAGGCGGCGATGGCGAACGCCAGCGACACCATGAAGGCGATGTTCTGTTTCTCGAACACGATGCCCAGCACCACGGCCACCACGCCCAGCACGATGGTGGTCAGGCGCGACACCCGCAGCTCGCTGGTGCTGCTGGCCTTGCCGTTCTTGAAGACGGTGGCGTACAGGTCATGCGAGACGGCCGACGCGCCCGACAAGGTGAGGCCGGCCACCACTGCCAGGATGGTGGCGAAGGCCACCGCAGAGATGAAACCGAGGAAGACGTCGCCGCCCACGGCCTTGGCCAGGTGGATCGCCGCCATGTTGTTCCCGCCCAGCAGTTTGCCGGCGGCGTCCTTGAACTCGGGATTGGTGCTTACCAAGACGATGGCGCCGAAGCCGATGATAAAGGTCAGGACATAGAAGTAGGCGATCCAGGTGGTGGCCCAGAACACCGACTTGCGCGCCTCCTTCGCGCTCGGCACGGTGAAGAAGCGCATCAGGATGTGCGGCAGGCCGGCGGTGCCGAACATCAGCGCCATGCCGAAGGAAATCGCCGACACCGGATCCTTGATGAAGGTGCCGGGGCCCATGATGGCGTCGCCCTTGGCGTGCACTTCAACCGATTTTGCGAACAGCGCTTCCGGGCTGAAATTGAACTGCGCCAGCACCACGATGGCCATGAAGCTGGCGCCGCCGAGCAGCATCACCGCCTTGATGATCTGCACCCAGGTGGTGGCGGTCATGCCGCCGAACAGCACGTAAATCATCATCAGCGAGCCGACCAGCACCACTGCGATCCAGTATTCCAGGCCGAACAGCAGCTTGATCAACTGCCCGGCGCCGACCATCTGCGCAATCAGGTAGAAGGCCACCACCACCAGCGTGCCGGACGCCGAGAAAATGCGGATCGGCGCCTGCTTGAAGCGATAGGCGGCAACGTCGGCAAACGTGAAGCGGCCCAGGTTGCGCAAGCGCTCCGCCATCAGAAAGGTGATCACGGGCCAGCCCACCAGGAAGCCGATGGCGTAGATCAGGCCGTCGTAGCCGTTCAGGAACACTGCGGCGGAAATGCCGAGGAAGGAGGCGGCCGACATGTAGTCGCCGGCGATGGCCAGGCCATTCTGGAAACCGGTGATGCCGCCGCCGGCGGTGTAGAAGTCGGACGCCGACCTGGTCTTGGCGGCGGCCCACTTGGTGACGAACAGCGTGAACACGACGAAGGCCCCGAACATCACGATAGCGGTCCAGTTGGTGGGCTGGCGCTCGGCCTGGCCGAGGTCGGCCCCGGCCGCCAGCGCCGCGCCGCTGGCGCCCAGCAGCGCCAGCGCGCCAAGCCAGCAAAGGCTGCGTTGCGCGGCGTTCATGCTTGCACCCGTTCTTGTATGGCCTGGGTCAGCTCGTCGAACTGGCCGTTGGCGCGGCGCACGTAGACTGCCGTGACCAGCACCGTGAACACGATGACGAGCAAGCCGATCGGCATGCCCCAGGTCATCACGCCGGCGCCGGTTTTCGCGGCAAGGAATTCCTTGTTGAAAGCGATCAGCAAGATGTAGCCGTAGTAGACCAGCATCATGAGCGCGGTCAGCGCCCAGCCATAACGGGAGCGCGACTTGACCAGCTGATGGTAGCTGGGGTCGCGCTTGATTTGTTGAACCAGATCGTCGTGCACGGCTTGTCTCCTGTGGTTTGATATGTGGACGGTGCTCTTTTCCCAGAGCTTGCATCCACAGTAAACCGCCAGACTTACCGGCCCCTTACGCATCGTGAAAAAAACTCAGAACGCGTCGCCCGGCACCCGCACCCAGCCCTCCATCAGCACGCGCGCGCTGCGGCTCATGATGGCCTTGGTGACGCTCCATTCATTGCCAGCCTGGGCCGCTTCGGCGCCGACGCGCAAGGTTCCCGATGGATGGCCGAAACGCACCGCGCTGCGCGCGCCGCCGCCGGCCGCCAGGTTGACCAGCGTGCCCGGCACCGCCGCCGCCGTGCCGATGGCCACCGCGGCGGTGCCCATCATGGCGTGGTGCAGCTTGCCCATCGAGAGCGCGCGCACCAGCAGGTCGATATCGCCCGCCGCAACCTGCTTGCCGCTGGAGGCCACGTAAGCCGCCGGCGGCGCCACGAAGGCCACCTTGGGCGTGTGCTGCCGCTGCGCCGCCTCATCGATATGCTGGATCAGGCCCATGCGCAGCGCGCCGTGCGCGCGGATGGTTTCGAAGCGCGCCAGCGCCTTGCTGTCGCCGTTGATGGCGTCCTGCAGCTCGGTGCCGGTGTAGCCGATGTCTTCGGCGTTGACGAAGATGGTCGGAATGCCGGCGTTGATCATGGTGGCTTTGAAGGTACCGACGCCCGGCACCTCCAGTTCGTCGACCAGGTTCCCGGTCGGGAACATGGAGCCGCCAGCGCCCTCCTCGTCCGCCGCCGGGTCCATGAACTCGAGCTGCACTTCGGCCGCAGGGAAGGTGACGCCGTCCAGTTCGAAGTCGCCGGTCTCCTGCACTTCGCCATTGCTCATGGGGATATGGGCGATGATGGTCTTGCCGATGTTGGCCTGCCAGATGCGCACCACGGCCACGCCGTCGCGCGGCACGCGGCCTGCATCCACCAGCCCGCCGCTGATGGCGAAGGCGCCAACCGCCGCCGACAGGTTGCCGCAGTTGCCGCTCCAGTCGACGAAGGCCTTGTCGATGGCGACCTGGCCGAACAGGTAGTCGACATCGTGCTCCGGCCTGGCGCTTTTCGACAGGATCACCGACTTGCTGGTGCTCGAGGTGGCGCCGCCCATGCCGTCGATCTGCTTGCCGTAGGCGTCCGGGCTGCCGATCACGCGCAGCAGCAAGGCGTCGCGCGCCTTGCCGGGGACCTGCGCCGCTTGCGGCAGATCCTGCAGCCGGAAGAACACGCCCTTGCTGGTGCCGCCGCGCATATACGTGGCGGCGATCTTGATTTGAGGTTGGTGCGCCATGGTCATGCAGCCTTTGCCGATTCGAGGAAGTCCTGCGCGAAGCGCTGCAGCACGCCGCCCGCTTCGTAGATCGACACTTCCTCGGCCGTGTCCAGGCGGCAGATCACCGGCACTTCGACGCTCTCGCCGTTGCGGCGGTGGATCACCAGCGTGAGCGTGGCGCGCGGCGTGCGCTCGCCTTTCACGTCAAAGGTCTCGGTGCCGTCGATGCCCAGCGTCAGGCGGTTCACGCCCGGCAGGAACTCCAGCGGCAGCACGCCCATGCCCACCAGGTTGGTGCGGTGGATGCGCTCGAAGCCTTCGGCCGCGATCGCCTCCACGCCGGCCAGGCGCACGCCCTTGGCGGCCCAGTCGCGCGAGGAACCCTGGCCGTAGTCCGCGCCGGCGATGATGATCAGCGGCTGCTTGCGCTCCATATAGGTCTCGATGGCTTCCCACATGCGCGTGACCTTGCCTTCCGGCTCGATGCGCGCCAGCGAACCGGCTTTCACCTTGCCGTCTTCCAGCACCATTTCGTTCTTCAGCGTTGGATTGGCGAAGGTGGCGCGCTGCGCGGTCAGGTGGTCGCCGCGGTGGGTGGCGTAGGAATTGAAGTCCTCTTCCGGCAAGCCCATTTTGGCCAGGTACTCGCCGGCCGCGCTGTCTAGCATGATGGCGTTCGACGGCGACAGGTGGTCGGTGGTGATGTTGTCGCCCAGGACCGCCAGCGGGCGCATGCCCGACAGGCTGCGCGCGCCGGCCAGCGCGCCTTCCCAGTACGGCGGGCGGCGGATGTAGGTGGTCTGCGGGCGCCAGTCGTACAGCGGGCTCACTTTCACGCCGTCGTCGGGCTGCTTGGCGAACATCGGAATGTAGACCTTGTGGAAGTGCTCCGGCTTGACGCCGGCGGCGACCAGCGCATCGATGTCCTCGTCGCTCGGCCAGATGTCGGCCAGGCGGATTTCCTTGCCGTCGGCCGTCACGCCCAGCACATCTTTTTCGATGTCGAAGCGGATGGTGCCGGCGATGGCGTAGGCCACCACCAGCGGCGGCGAGGCCAGGAAGGCCTGCTTGGCGTAGGGGTGGATGCGGCCGTCGAAGTTGCGGTTGCCGGACAGGACGGCGGTGGCGTACAGGTCGCGTTCAATGACTTCCTTCTGGATTGCCGGATCCAGCGCGCCGGACATGCCGTTGCAGGTGGTGCAGGCGTAAGCGACCACGCCGAAGCCCAGCTGCTCCAGTTCGCGCATCAGGTGCGCTTCTTCCAGGTACAGCGTGACGGCCTTGGAACCGGGCGCCAGCGAGCTTTTCACCCACGGCTTGCGGCTCAGGCCCAGCTTGTTGGCGTTGCGCGCCAGCAGGCCGGCGGCGATCATGTTGCGCGGGTTGTTGGTGTTGGTGCAGCTGGTGATGGCGGCGATGATGACGGCGCCGTCGGGCATCAGCCCCGGCTCGTTTTCCACCACGCCCGAAATGCCGCGCGCGGCCAGCTCGGAGGTCGGCACGCGCTTGTGCGGATTGGACGGGCCGGCGATATTGCGCACCACCGTCGAGAGGTCGAAGCGGATCACGCGTTCGTACTCGGCGTGCTTGAGCTCATCGGCCCACAGGCCGGTCTCCTTGGCGTACACCTCCACCAGGTCCACCAGCGCGGCGTCGCGGCCGGTGAGCTTGAGGTACTTGATGGTCTGGTCGTCGATGTAGAACATGGCGGCGGTGGAGCCGAATTCGGGCGCCATGTTGGAGATCGTCGCGCGGTCGCCCAGGGTCAGGTGGGATGCGCCCTCGCCGAAGAACTCCAGATAGGACGACACCACTTTTTCCTTGCGCAGGAATTCGGTCAGCGCCAGCACCGTGTCGGTGGCGGTGATGCCCGGCTGCGGCTTGCCGAACAGCTCCACGCCGATGATGTCCGGCAGGCGCATCCACGAAGCGCGGCCCAGCATCACGCTCTCCGCTTCCAGGCCGCCCACGCCGATGGCGATCACCCCCAGCGCGTCCACCATCGGGGTGTGCGAGTCGGTGCCGACCAGCGTGTCCGGGTAGGCCACGCCGTTCTGCACCTGCACCACCGGCGACATGCGCTCCAGGTTGATCTGGTGCAGGATGCCATTACCGGGCGGGATCACGTCGACGTTCTTGAACGCCTTCTTGGTCCAGTTGATGAAGTCGAAGCGGTCTTCGTTGCGGCGTTCTTCGATGGCGCGGTTCTTGTCGAAGGCGTCCGGGTCGAAGCCGCCGCACTCCACCGCCAGCGAGTGGTCCACCACCAGCTGGGTCGGCACCACGGGGTTGACCAGCGCCGGGTCGCCGCCCTGCAGGGCGATGGCGTCGCGCAGGCCGGCCAGGTCCACCAGCGCGGTCTGGCCCAGGATGTCGTGGCACACCACGCGCGCCGGGAACCACGGGAAGTCCAGCTCGCGCTTGCGCTCGATCAGCTGGGACAGCGAGGCGTTCAGCGTGGCCGGGTCGCAGCGGCGCACCAGGTTTTCGGCCAGCACGCGCGAGGTGTACGGCAGCTTGTCGTACGCGCCGGGCTGGATGGCGTCGACCGCGGCACGCGCATCGAAGTAGTCCAGCTTGGTGCCCGGGAGGGGCTTGCGGAATGCGGTATTCATCGGGATGTCCATGATTACTTGCGGTCCTTGATCGGTACGAATTTCAGGTCGTCCGGGCCGACGTAGTTCGCGCTCGGGCGGATGATCTTGTTGTCGATGCGCTGCTCGATGATGTGCGCGGCCCAGCCGGAGGTGCGCGAGATGACGAACAGCGGCGTGAACATGGCGGTCGGCACGCCCATCATGTGGTACGAAACAGCCGAGAACCAGTCCAGGTTGGGGAACATCTTCTTGATTTCCCACATCACCGATTCCAGGCGCTCCGCGATGGCGAACATCTTGGTCGAACCGGCTTCTTCGGACAGCTTGCGCGCCACGTCCTTGATGACCACATTGCGCGGATCGGAGATGGTGTAGACAGGATGGCCGAAGCCGATCACCACTTCCTTGTTTTCCACGCGCTTGCGGATGTCCGCTTCGGCTTCGTCGGCGTTCTCGTAGCGCTTCTGGATCTCGAACGCGAATTCGTTGGCGCCGCCGTGTTTCGGGCCGCGCAGCGCGCCGATGGCGCCGGTGATGGCCGAGTGGATGTCGGAGCCGGTGCCGGAGATGACGCGGCTGGCGAAGGTGGATGCGTTGAACTCGTGTTCCGCGTACAGGATCAGCGACACGTGCATGGCTTTCACCCACGATTCGCGCGGCTTCTCGCCGTGCAGCAGGTGCAGGAAGTGGCCGCCGATGGAGTCGTCGTCGGTTTCCACTTCGATGCGCTTGCCGTTATGGCTGTAGTGGTACCAGTACAGCAGCATGGAGCCGAAGGACGCCATCAGGCGGTCGGCGATGTCGCGCGCGCCGGGCACGTTGTGGTCGTCCTTTTCCGGCAGCACGCAGCCCAGCACGGAGCAGCCGGTGCGCATCACGTCCATCGGGTGGGCCGACGCGGGCAGCGCTTCCAGCGCCGATTTGACCGCCTGCGGCAGGCCGCGCAGCGATTTCAGCTTGGCCTTATAGCCGCGCAGTTCGGATTCGGTGGGCAGCTTGCCGTGCACCAGCAGGAAGGCGATTTCTTCGAACTCGCTGGTGGTGGCCACGTCCAGGATGTCGTAGCCGCGGTAGTGCAGGTCGTTGCCGGTTTTGCCGACCGAGCACAGGGCGGTGTTGCCGGCGGTGACGCCGGACAGGGCGACGGATTTTTTAGGCTTGAAGGTTGGGGCTTGTTCGGTCATTTGGGGTCTCCAGGTATCTCAGATATCGTTAGCTATTTTTTTTCGCCGCGAACAGTGCGTCCAGCTTCTGTTCGAAATCGTGATAATTGATGCGCTCATACAGCTCCTGGCGGGTCTGCATGGTGTCCAGCACGCCCTGCTGGGTGCCGTCGCGGCGGATCGCGCCGTAGACGTTTTCGGCGGCCTTGTTCATGGCGCGGAAGGCGGACAGCGGGTACAGCACCAGGCCCACGTCGGCCGTGCGCAGCTCATCCACGGTGAACAGCGGGGTGGAGCCGAATTCGGTGATGTTGGCCAGGACGGGCACACCCACCGCCTTGGCGAACTGCTTGTACATGTCCAGCGAGATCATCGCTTCCGGGAAGATCATGTCGGCGCCGGCTTCCACGCAGGCCACGGCGCGCTCGATGGAGGCGTCCAGTCCTTCGACTGCCAGCGCATCGGTGCGGGCCATGATGACGAAGTTCTCGTCGGTGCGGGCGTCCACGGCGGCCTTGATGCGGTCCACCATCTCGGCCTTCGAGACGATTTCCTTGCCCGGGCGGTGGCCGCAGCGCTTGGCGCCCACCTGGTCTTCGATGTGCATGGCGGCGGCGCCGAACTTGATCATGGACTTGACGGTGCGCGCCACGTTGAAGGCGGAGGCGCCGAAGCCGGTGTCCACGTCCACCAGCAGCGGCAGGTCGCACACGTCGGTGATGCGGCGCACGTCGGTCAGCACGTCGTCCAGGTTGGAAATGCCGAGGTCGGGCAGGCCCAGCGAACCGGCAGCGACGCCGCCGCCGGACAGGTAGATGGCCTTGAAGCCGGCGCGCTTCGCCAGCAGGGCGTGGTTGGCGTTGATGGCGCCGACGACCTGCAGCGGGGACTCTTCCTGGACGGCTTTGCGGAACGCGGCGCCTGCGGAGTATTGGCTCATGTGATGCCCTTTCAAGTTAGGTTGCAGCCACTACAGCAAATGCCGTGCCAGCAGATGAAACACCGCAAAATCAAGCACTTGCCGCTATGGCGCGTGCCCGGACATGTTTCACGATGAAACAACATGAAACATCGAAACGCGCATGCAATATAATTGAAACATGCGCCCCGCCTCCCCCCTGCCCTTCGACGCCGCCGATAAACCCGTGATCTGGACGGTGGCCGTGTCGCGCCTGTCCGAGCTGTTCCGCGACATCACCTTGGAATACGACGAGCTGGCCACCATCGAACCGATCAACCTCGGCTTCGACGAAGCGGCGCGCCACATCCGCGAGCGCATGGCCACCGAGCGCTGCGACGCGGTGATCGCGGCCGGGTCCAACGCGGCCTATCTGAAAGGCAGGCTGTCGGTGCCGGTGGTGATCGCCAAGGCCAGCGGTTTCGACGTGATGCAGGCGCTGGCGCGGGCGCGGCGGGTGTCCGAGCGCATCGGCGTCATCACCTACCAGGACAAGATGACCGAGCTGGCCGAGTTCACCGCCACCTTCGGCTTCGACGTGGCGCAGCGCACCTACGCCACCGAGGAGGACGCGCGGGCCCAGATCAACGACCTGAAAGCGTCCGGCGTGCGCGCCATCGTCGGCGCGGGCCTGATCGCGGACCTGGCCGAGGAAGCCGGGCTGACGGCGGTGTTCATGTACTCGGCCGCCTCGATCCGGCGCGCCTTCGACGACGCGCTGGAAATGGCGCGCCTGACCCAGCTGGAATCGAACCGCGCGCGCAGCCGCGTGGGCGTGGTGGCGGACACGCTGCGCGCGCGCCATGGCCTGAACGACCTGCGCGGCGAATCGGCCGCCATGGAGAAAACCCGGCAGGCCGTGGTGCTGTACGCGAAGTCCCCCGCCACGGTGCTGATCCAGGGCGAAACCGGCTGCGGCAAGGAGCTGGTGGCGCAAGCCATCCACCGCGAGGCGCCGCGCGCGCTGGGGGCGAACCAGCCCTTCGTGGCGGTGAATTGCGGCGCCATCGCCGAGTCGCTGCTGGAGTCCGAGCTGTTCGGGCACGAGGAAGGCGCGTTCACCGGCGCGCGGCGCGGCGGGCACGCGGGACTGTTCGAGGCGGCCAACCGGGGCACGCTGTTCCTGGACGAAATCGGCGAGATGCCGCTGGCGCTGCAAACGCGCTTGCTGCGGGTGCTGGAGGAGCGCGAAGTGGTGCGGGTGGGCGGCACGCGTCCGATCGCCATTAACGTGCGCATCATCAGCGCCACCCACTGCGACCTGGAGCAGCGCGTGCGCGAAGGCCGCTTCCGCGCCGACCTGTTCTACCGGCTGGCGGTGCTGCGCCTGGCGCTGCCGCCGCTGCGCGAGCGCGCCGACGATATCGTGCCGCTGGCCGAGTGGTCGCTCAAGAACGCGCTGGCGGCGCTGGGCGCGCGGCCGCATCCCAACCTGCACGCCGAACTGGGCGCCTGCGCCCCGCTGCTGCTGCGCTACGGCTGGCCGGGCAATGTGCGCGAACTGCGCAACCTGACCGAGCGGCTGGCGCTGTTCCTGGCCGCCGAGCCGCTGCAGGCGCTCACGCCCGGCTTCGTGCTGGGCGTCGCGCCCGAGCTGCAGGGCAGCGCCGGCATGGCAGCGGCCGGCGCCGCGGGCGCGGCGGCAACCGCCACCGGCGCGGCCCTGCCGGCCGCCGGCGGCGCAGGCGGCCAGGAAAGCGCCGGCGCCGTGCTGGCCCGCTTCGGCGGCCGCCGCGACGCAGCCGCCGACTACCTCGGCATCAGCCGCACCACGCTGTGGCGCCGCCTGCGCGCCGAGCAGGACACCTAGACTACTTGCTCTTGTCCGGGAAGGCTGGACGCGCAGGCCGCACCGGCGGATTCTTCACCAGTTCGGCCTTGATCACCTCGATCGCCTTCTCCAGCTGCGGATCGCGGCCCGCGATCACCAGCGCCGGGGTCTGCTCGACCTCGATGTCCGGCGCCACGCCTTCGTTCTCCACGCCCCAGCCGCCGTCGCGGGTCCAGAACGCCAGGTTGGGCGCCGTGATGAAGCCGCCGTCCATCAGCACCGGGAAGCCGAGGATGCCCACCAGCCCGCCCCAGGTGCGCTTGCCGATCAGCGGTCCCATCTGGTTCTTGCGGAACATCCACGGCAGCAGGTCGCCGCCCGAGCCGGCCGTCTCGTCGATCAGCATGGCGCGCGGGCCCTGGATGGAGGCCGACGGCGTCTTCATGTCGGCGCCGTAGCGCATGGTCCACCACGCGATCTCCTTCTTCTGCAGGATCTCGATGTAGTAGTCCGCCACGCTGCCGCCGCCGTTGAAGCGCTCGTCGATGATGACGGCGTCCTTGTCGGCCTGCGGGAAGAAGTAGCGCTTGAAGTAGGTGTGGCCCAGGCCCGCCGTATTCGGCACGTAGACATAGGCCACGCGGCCGTTGGTGGCGGCGTGCACCTTGCGGATGTTCCCTTCCACCCAGTCGCGGTTGCGCAGCGCGTCCTCGTTCGCCACCGGCACCACGGTGATGGTGCGCGACTTGCTGCCGTCCGGATTCGGGCCGACCGTGATGTCGATGGCCTTGTTGGCGGTGTTCTCGAATGCGCTGTACAGATTGGTCGGCGGCAGCAGCGGGCGGCTTTCCACCGCCAGCAGGTACTCGCCGGCCTTGACGTTCAGGCCCGGCTCGGTGAGCGGCGCGCGCAGCGTGGGGTTCCAGTTCAGGCCGCCGTACACCTTCTTGAAGCGGTAACGGCCGTTGGCGATCTCGTAGTCCGCGCCCAGCAGGCCGCCCGGCACGGCGCGGCTTTCGACGAAGTTGTCGCCGCCGCCGCCGCGATGGTGGCCCACCGCCAGTTCGCTGCACATCCACTGGATCAGCCGGTTCAGGTCCGCGCGGCTGGACAGTTCGGGCAGGAAGGCGGCGTACTTGGCGCGCATCCTGTTCCAGTCGACGCCGTGCATGCCGGGGTCGTAGAAGAAGTCGCGGTTGATGCGCCAGGCTTCGTTGAAGATCTGCACCCACTCGGCGCGCGGCTCGGCTTTCACTTCAATGTTGTCGACCTTGATGCGGCCTTCGCCGGCCGGCAGCATCTTGCCGGTGGCCGAGCCCATCACCCAGTTTTCCTTATGCTTGTAGAGCAGCTTCTTGCCGTCCGCCGAGATGTCGTAGCCGTCCACTTCGGCCACCAGGGTTTCAGTCTTGCGGTCCTTCAGGTCGAAGCGCTGCACGGCTTTCTTGCCGTCCGCCTCGCGCATGAAGAAGATCTGCCCGGCGGCGCCGGCTTCCAGGTCGGAGATCTGCGCGGCGGGCACCGGCAGGTCGATGATGCGGGTCTCGATGCCGTCGAAATCGATGGAAATCGGCGCCACCACGGCCAGCGCCACCTTCGGATCGTCGCGCCCGGTCTTGGGATCGACCTTGGGCGGTTCGGCCGCTTCGGCTTCGGCCCTGGCGGCCTTGGCGGCGTCCTTCGCCGTGTCTTTTTTCTCAGGCTCTTTCGGGGCCGATGGCGGCGCGCCCTTCTCCTCGTCGCTCTCCTTGATCAGCGGCGACGGCAGGTCGCGCCGCAGCACGGCCATCCAGATGGTGCGCGTGACCAGGTTGTCCTCATTCTGCTGCGAGAACCAGTTGTTGCTTGGGCCGGCGTTGGTGGAGGCGAAGAAGTACAGGTATTTGCCGCTCTTGTCGAATACCGGATTGGCCACGTCGGACAGGCCGTCCGTCACCGCATGCGATTTATTCTGTTCCAGCGAATAGATGTAGGCCGAGCGCGTGTAACTCATGGAATTGAGCGTGTAGGCGATCCAGCGCGAGTCGGGCGCCCAGGCTGCGCGCAGCGTCTTGTTCACGCCGTACAGCGGCTCGGCGGCCACCTTCTTCGTGGCGCCGGTGGCCACATCCAGCACGTACATGGTCCACGCGTTGTCGGTGTAGGCGATCTTCCTGCAGTCGGGCGACCACACCAGGTTGTCGTAATAGCCGGCGCCGGCCAGCTTGAATTTCTTCACCGCGCCTTTGCCGTCCTGCTGGCGGATGTGCAGTTCGTATTCGCCCGATTCGTCGGAAGTGTAAGCCACCGAGCGGCCGTCCGGCGACCAGGCCGGATTGCGCTCGTGCGCGGACGCCGTCTGCGTCAGGTTGCGCACGTCGCCCTTGTCGGCCGGAATGGTGACGATCTCGCCCCGGAACTCATACGCCACGCGCGCGCCGGACGGCGAGATGGAGGCGTTGCGGATGTATTTGCCGCCGCGTACCCAGCGCTCGCGCGACAGGCCCAGGTCCGTGCTGACGCCGATGGTGAGCTTGTTCGATTTGGCGCTGGCCAGGTCCAGCGTGTGCAGATAGCCGGCCTGCTCGTACACCAGCGTGCTGCCGGTGGCGGCGATGTTCAGCACCGGGAAATCGCGGTGGTTGGTGACCTGGCGCACGGCCTTGGTTTTCAGGTCGTAGGCGTGCAGGTTGAACTCGCCGCTGCGGTCGGAGCGGAAGTAGACCGTGTCGCCGATCCACACCGGGTCGACGTCGTTGGCGTGCGTGGCGGGCTGCGGAATTTTTTCCACCGACTTGTCGCCGAAGCTGTACAGCCACAGGATGGAGTTGGTGCCGCCGCGATAGCGCTTCCATTGCGTGAACGCGGGCGAGAACGGGTTGTAGGCCACGCGCTTGCCGTCCGGCGAATAGGCCGCGCGCGCGGCGTTCGGGATTTCCAGCTCGGTCTCCACGCCGCCGCTCACCGGCACCGTGAACAGCTTGCGGTAGCGGTTGTTGAAGGCCGCGCGCGGGGACGTGAACAGCACGGCCTTGCCGTCCGGGGCGAAGCCTTGCGCGATGTCCGGGCCGGGGTGGTAGGTCAGGCGCTTGGGCACGCCTCCCTCCACCGGCAGCACGTAGACGTCGGCGTTACCGTCCAGCTGCGCGGTGTAGGCCAGCAGCTTCCCATCGGGCGAGAACACGGGATTGGATTTTTCGCCCACGTCGGACGTCAGGCGGCGCGGCGCGCTGCCGTCCAGGCTGGCCAGCCACAGGTCGCCCGCGTACATGAAGGCGATATGGCGCGCCGATACGGCGGGCTCGCTCAGCATGCGGGTGTCGCTGGTGTTGGGAAGCGCTGCGGCGGATGGCGAGAGCAGCATGGCGCCGGCGGCGGCCAGCGGGGCGATGGTGGTTCTGAGGCTGTGTCTTTTCAAGTGTGGCTCGCTCGGTGGTTGGGATCATGGCAATACCTGGTTGGCAAATATACACCACCCCGCTACGCCGTTCATCCTCATTTTTCGCCGTTCATCCCAAGCCAGTGGGCGGCCGCACAGGGCGCCGTTAGCATGGCTTTCATCGCAACCAACAGAGGAAACGCACCATGTTCAAACGCCTGATCTCCCGCACCCTGCTCGCCGGCGCCGCGCTGCTGTCGGCCAGCGGCGCCTCCATTGCCGCCGCCGGCGCTGCAGCCTTCACCGTAAAAGTGACCGGCAGCGGCGCGCCCGTGATCCTGATCCCCGGCCTGGCTTCGCCGGGCGAAGTGTGGGACGGCACCGTGCAGCGCTTCTGCGACAAGCGCCAGTGCCATGTGCTGACGCTGGCCGGCTTCGCGGGCACGCCCGCCATCGAGGCGCCGCTGCTGCCAGCGGCCGAGCGGCAGCTGTCGGACTACATCGCCGAGCACAAGATGGAACAGCCGGTACTGATCGGCCACAGCATGGGCGCCTACCTGGCGCTGAAGCTGGCGGCGGACCACCCGGCGCAGGTGGGCCGCGTGGTGGTGGTGGATATGCTGCCCGCGCTGGCGGCCACGCAGGTGCCGAACATGACGCCGGAGCAGCTGGAGGCAGCGGCTGCGCAAGTGCGCGACCGCACCCTGCAGGCCGACGACGCTTCATTCGCAACGCAGCAGCGCCGCACTGCGGGCACCATGGTGAGTTCCGCCGCGGACGTCGAGCGCATTGTGGGCTGGGGCCAGAAGTCGGACCGCAAGGCCATGGCCACCTCGATGTACCAGATGCTGTCGCATGACCTGCGTCCGGACCTGGCGCGCGTGACCGCGCCGACGCTGTTGCTGGCCGGCTGGGCAGCCCACAAGGGCATGCTGCCCCGCAGTGCGATTGAAGGCATGTATCAAAGCCAGTACCGGCTGCTGCCCAACGTCAGAATCGAGCTGACCGACACCGCGCGCCACTTCATCATGTACGACGATCCCGATTGGATGTATGCTCGCATCGACCAATTTTTGAATCCAATGTAATGAACCACTCCACCCGCCCCTGGATCGCGCGCCTCAACTGGTATTGGACATTCCAGCTGATCGGCTGGCTCTGCATCCTGCTGTTCGTGCTGGCCACCTACAGCTGGGCGCTGCACATGAAGGGCGTGATGCTGACCACCGTGTGGTCCGCCGCCAGCGGGCTGCTGCTGTCGCACGCCTGGCGCTGGCTGTTCAAGCGCCGGGGCTGGCACGCGCCGCGCATCCGCTGGCAGATGTTTGCCGTGCCGGCGCTGGTGCTGTCGCCGCTGCAGGCATGCAGCGTCACGCTGGGCATCAAGCTGATCCAGAACTCGACGCCGGCAAACCTCGGCTTCCTGCCGATGGCGCTGATCTTCTGGGCGCTGGTGTTCGTCAGCTGGACCGTGTTCTACTTGATGGTGAAAGCCATTGGCCGCGCGGCGCGCTTCGAGGCGGAGACACTGCGGCTGCAGGTGAGCGCCATGGACGCGGAACTGCGCGCGCTGCAGGCGCAGGTGAATCCGCACTTCTTCTTCAATAGCCTGAACAGCGTGCGCGGCCTGATCTACGAGGACCGCGACGCGGCGGCGCAGATGATAGACCAGCTGGCAAGCCTGATGCGTTACGCGCTGCAATCGGGCCAGGCCAATACGGTGACGCTGGCTGCGGAGCTGGAGGCGGTGCAAGCCTACCTGGCGATCGAGCAGATCCGCTTCGAGGAGCGGCTGCGCGCCAGCCTGCATATCGAGGCCGGCACGGAAACGGTGCAGGTGCCGCCGATGGCGCTGCAGACGCTGGTGGAGAACGCGGTGAAGTACGGCGTGGAGAGCAGCACCACCGGCAGCGACATCACCATCAGCGCGCGGCGCGAGGGCGGCAGCGTGCGCATCGAAATCGCCAACACCGGCGCGCTGCGCCAATTCAGCAGTTCTACGCAAATTGGATTGAGCAACGCGCGCAAGCGGCTCGCGCTGGCAGTGGGCAACGGCGCCACCCTGGAACTGGCGGAAACCGGCGGCCTGGTGCGCGCCACGCTGACCTTGCCGGAGGCGGCGTGATGCGCGTGCTGCTGGTGGACGACGAGCGGCTGGCACGCGCCGAGCTGCGGCGCCTGCTGGCGGCGCACCCGGAGATGGAGGTCGTCGGCGAGGCGGTCAGCGCGGCCGATGCGCTGGCGCAGATCGCGGCCCTGCAGCCGGACCTGCTGCTGCTGGACGTGCAGATGCCGGGCGGCAGCGGCTTCGATCTGCTTGCCTCGCTGGACAATACGCCCGACATAATTTTCACCACCGCGTTCGACCGCTACGCGCTGCAAGCCTTTGAAGTGAACGCGCTGGACTATCTGCAGAAGCCGATCCAGTCCGCGCGCATGGCGGCGGCACTGGCCCGCGCGGTGCAACGCCGCCACGGCAGCGCAGCGGCAGGGACGGCTCCGGCCGATGGCGCCCTGCTTCGTCCCGCGCCGCAAAAACTCTTCATCAAGGACGGCGAGCGCTGCTGGTTCGTCGGCCTGCACGACATTCGCCTGTTCGAGTCCGAAGGCAACTACACCCGCGTGTACTTCGACGGCCAGCAGCCGCTGATGCTGCGCACCCTGACGCAGCTGGAGGAAAAGCTCGATCCGCAGCGCTTCTTCCGCGCCAGCCGCCGCCACATCGTGAACCTGGACCACGTGCGCAGCGTGGCGCCGAACGACGCCGGCGGGCTCGACCTCGCGCTGCGGGACGGCCCGGCAGTGGAAGTCTCGCGCCGCCGCGCCGCCCAATTCAAAACCCTGTCGAGCTTATGACGCCCCTGGTCCTGATTCCCGGCTACATGCTGGACGACACCCTGTGGGACGACGTGCTGCCCCTGCTCGGCGCGGACACGCCCGTCATCCACGGCAGCCTGCGCGAAGGCGCCACCGTGGAGGAGATGGCGCGCCATGTGCTGGCGGCCTGTCCGCCGCGCTTTGCGCTGGCCGGCTTTTCGATGGGCGGGTATATCGCCCGCGAGATGGCGCGGCTGGCGCCGCAGCGCGTGCAGTCGCTGATCCTGATCGCGACCTCCGCCCGCCCGGACTCGCAGACCACCCGCGAGCAGCGTGCCAAGGCAGCGCTGAACACGCCGCCAGGGCCGTTCCGTGGACTGAGCAAGGGCGCCATCGTCACCTCGCTGCATCCGGACCTGGCGGGCGACGCCGAGCTGATTGCGCGCGTGCGAGCCATGGGCGAGCGGCTGGGGCGCGAGGTGTTCCTGCGGCAGTCGCTGCTTGAGCGCGGCGACATGGAGCGGCTGGGCGGGATCGCCTGCCCTAGCCTGGTGATCGCGGCCGCGCAGGACCAGTTGCGCTCCCCGGTGCAGGCCGAGGAACTGCGCGACGGCATCCCGGGCGCGGTGCTGGAAGTGGTGCAGCGCAGCGGGCATCTGATTCCGCTGGAGCAGCCGGCCGCGCTGGCGCGGCTGATGCGGGGCTGGCTGGGCGCCGGGACGTAAAAAACCCGCCTCGGGGGCGGGTTCGGATCCTACTTCACCGTTTACTCGACTTCGACCGTTTCGGGCGGCGGGCTTGGCGCGGCGTCCGATTCCGGGAACTCCAGCTTCACCTGGTCTTTCTCGTCCAGGTCCACCGTCACGCGGCCGCCGGACACCAGGCGGCCGAACAGCAGTTCGTCGGCCAGCGCCTTGCGGATCATGTCCTGGATCAGGCGCGACATCGGGCGCGCGCCCATCAGCGGGTCGAAGCCTTTCTTGCCGAGGAACTTGCGCAGCGCCTCGGTGAACACGGCTTCCACTTTCTTCTCGTGCAGCTGCTCTTCCAGCTGCATCAGGAACTTGTCCACCACGCGCAGGATGATTTCCTCGTCCAGCGCGCGGAAGCTGATGGTGGCGTCGATGCGGTTGCGGAACTCAGGCGTGAACATGCGCTTGATGTCGGCCATCTCGTCGCCCGCCTGCTTGGTGGTGGTGAAGCCGATCGACGTCTTCTGCAAGCTCTCGGCGCCCGCGTTGGTGGTCATGATGATGATCACGTTGCGGAAGTCGGCCTTGCGTCCGTTGTTGTCGGTCAGCGTGCCATGGTCCATCACCTGCAGCAGGATGTTGAAGATGTCCGGGTGCGCTTTCTCGATCTCGTCCAGCAGCAGCACCGCGTGCGGCTTCTTGGTGATCGCTTCGGTCAGCAAACCGCCCTGGTCGAAACCGACGTAGCCCGGCGGCGCGCCGATCAGGCGCGACACGGCGTGGCGCTCCATGTACTCGGACATGTCGAAGCGGATCAGTTCGATGCCCAGGATGAAGGCCAGCTGCTTGGCCACCTCGGTCTTGCCGACGCCGGTCGGACCGGAGAACAGGAAGGAGCCGATCGGCTTGTCGGTCTTGCCCAGGCCGGCGCGCGCCATCTTGATGGCGGACGACAGCGCGTCGATGGCAGGGTCCTGGCCGAACACCACGTTGCGCAGGTCGCGGTCGATGGTTTGCAGCTTGCTGCGGTCGTCCTGGTTGACGGTTTGCGGCGGGATGCGCGCGATCTTGGAAATGATTTCCTCGATCTCGGTCTTGCCGATGGTTTTCTTCTGCTTCGACTTCGGCAGGATGCGCTGCGCGGCGCCGGCTTCATCGATCACGTCGATGGCCTTGTCCGGCAGGTGGCGGTCGTTGATGAAGCGGGCCGCCAGTTCGGCTGCGGTCGACAGCGCGGAGGCGGAGTACTTCACGCCGTGGTGCTCCTCGAAGCGCGACTTCAGGCCGCGCAGGATCTGCACGGTCTGTTCGACGGTAGGCTCGTTGACGTCCACTTTCTGGAAGCGGCGGCTCAGCGCGTGGTCTTTTTCGAACACGCCGCGGAACTCCGTGTAGGTGGTGGCGCCGACGCATTTCAGCTGGCCGTTGGCCAGGGCCGGTTTCAGCAGGTTGGACGCGTCCAGCGTGCCGCCCGAGGCCGAGCCGGCGCCGATGATGGTGTGGATCTCGTCGATGAACAGGATGCCGTTCGGATTGTCCTTGAGCTGCTTGAGCACGGCCTTCAGGCGCTGCTCGAAGTCGCCGCGGTACTTGGTGCCGGCCAGCAGCGCGCCCATGTCCAGCGAGTAGACCACGGCGTTCTGCAGGATTTCCGGCACGTCGCTTTGCGTGATGCGGTAGGCCAGGCCTTCGGCGATGGCGGTCTTGCCCACGCCGGCTTCGCCCACCAGCAGCGGGTTGTTCTTGCGGCGGCGGCACAGGATCTGGATCACGCGGTCCACTTCCTCTTCGCGGCCGATCAGCGGATCGATCTTGCCGTCGGCGGCGGCCTTGTTCAGGTTCTGCGTGAACTGGTCGAGCGGGCTTTCCTTCTGCTGGCCCTCGGCGCCGGGGGCGCCCTCTTCCACGCCTTCCGAGGCCTTGGCCGCGTCGGTCTGCTGGTCCTTGCGCACGCCGTGCGAGATGAAGTTGACCACGTCCAGGCGGGTCACGCCCTGCTGGTGCAGGTAGTAGACCGCGTGCGAATCCTTCTCGCCGAAGATGGCCACCAGCACGTTGGCGCCGGTGACTTCCTTCTTGCCGTTGGAAGCGGACTGCACGTGCATGATGGCGCGCTGGATCACCCTCTGGAAGCCCAGCGTCGGCTGGGTATCCACTTCGCCCGTGCCCGGCACGGTCGGCGTGTTGTCGCCGATGAAGTTGGTCAGGGTTTTCCGCAGGTCCTCGATGTTGACTGCGCACGCACGCAACACTTCGGCTGCCGACGGGTTGTCCAGCAACGCCAGCAGCAGATGCTCTACCGTGATGAATTCATGCCGTGCCTGCCGAGCTTCGACAAACGCCATGTGCAAACTTACTTCCAGTTCCTGCGCAATCATACTTCCTCCATCACACACTGCAGGGGGTGGCCTGCCTTGCGTGCATGCGTTAATACAAACTCCACTTTGGTACTCGCGATATCCTTCGAGAAGACGCCGCACACGCCCTTGCCGTAGCGGTGCACGCTCAGCATGATTTGGGTGGCCGTCTCACGGTCCTTGTTGAAGTACTCCTGAATGATAGCCACCACGAACTCCATCGGGGTGTAGTCGTCATTCAGCAACGCCACCTGATACAGGGGAGGCGGTTTTAGCGTCTGCCGTTCCAGCAGCTGTTCGGTGTCATGCTTGGTTGCCATACGCTTATATTCTAATGCTTTCGGTGTTGTTGCAACGTGCTTTATGGATGTAAATCCATTTGTATTCCATCTTACGCGTTTTCCCGACTTGGCGCAGATGGCGTCCACGGCGCCGAAATCAAGAGTTGCTTTTCGGACGGGCTGCGCGGCTGTTGCAAGAAAAATACTAATGGGGCTGCGAAAGCGCTTGACATTAAAAATTGTTCCGCCAACAATGCGATATCGACTTGTGCAGAAATGTACATGTTGATAAGAAGTGAGGCGTCGAGGAGGGGGCAGGAAGCTTCTTGCTTTTATGGCTCGTGTGATTCGTTTTTATTGAAAGTTTTTTTTATGGCAACTGGTACCGTTAAGTGGTTCAATGACTCCAAAGGCTTTGGCTTCATCACTCCTGATGATGGCGGCGAGGATTTGTTCGCACACTTCTCCGCGATCAACATGAATGGCTTCAAGACCCTGAAAGAAGGTCAAAAAGTTCAGTTCGAAGTCACCCAAGGCCCTAAAGGCAAGCAAGCTTCCAACATCCAGTCGATGTAAGCAATCGCTTTTCTGGAAGTGAGAAACCCCGCAATCGTGGGGTTTTTTTTCGTCCGTTGTTGGCAAGCTACGCCGCGGCGTTCTTTGCGTTCACTTCCTTGTTGAAGGCCAGCATGGCGTCGCCGATGCGCTTGCTCTCCTTGTCGGTGAACACGCACTCGCCGCAGGCGCCGCAAAAGTCGCCCGTCACGTTGGGGATCACGGTCGATTGACCCTCGTAGGTGTACGGCATGTCCTTGGTCTGGTGCACCAGGGAGCCTTCGCCGCAAAATGGACACTGCATACACTGCTCCTGAGTTGTCTGATTCTGTTGTCCTATAGCATCAGCATACACCAATGAAAAAGGCCCCGCACTCGCGGGGAGTGCGGGGCCCTGCAGCCCGGCTGGCAGCGCCGCCGCCAGGCTTGCAAATTACATGTTGTCGATCATCACGTCGCCGAAGCCGGAGCACGACACCTGGGTCGCGCCTTCCATCAGGCGCGCGAAGTCGTAGGTGACCTTCTTCGAGGCGATGGCTTTCTCGGTGGACGAGATGATCAGGTCGGCCGCTTCGGTCCAGCCCATGTGGCGCAGCATCATTTCAGCGGACAGGATCAGCGAACCCGGGTTCACGTAGTCCTTGCCGGCGTACTTGGGCGCGGTGCCGTGGGTGGCTTCGAACATGGCCACCGAGTCGGACATGTTGGCGCCCGGCGCGATGCCGATGCCGCCCACTTGCGCCGCCAGCGCGTCGGAAATGTAGTCGCCGTTCAGGTTCAGGGTGGCGATCACGCTGTACTCGGCCGGACGCAGCAGGATCTGCTGCAGGAAGGCGTCGGCGATCGAGTCCTTGATGATGATGTCGCGGCCGGTCTTCGGATTCTTGAACTTGCACCATGGGCCGCCGTCGATCAGCTCGGCGCCGAATTCCTTCTGCGCCAGCGCGTAGGCCCAGTCGCGGAAGCCGCCTTCGGTGTACTTCATGATGTTGCCCTTGTGGACTATGGTCACCGATGGCTTGTCATTGTCGATGGCGTACTGGATGGCCTTGCGCACCAGGCGCTCGGTGCCTTCGCGCGAGACCGGCTTGATGCCGATGCCCGAGGTGTCCGGGAAGCGGATTTTCTTGACGCCCATTTCCTTGACCAGGAAATCGATCAGCTTCTTCACGCTCTCGCTGCCCTCCTGGTATTCGATGCCGGCGTAGATGTCTTCCGAGTTTTCGCGGAAGATCACCATGTCGGTCTTCTCCGGCTCGCGCACCGGCGACGGCACGCCCTTGAAGTAGCGCACCGGGCGCAGGCAGACGTACAGGTCCAGCTCCTGGCGCAGCGCCACGTTGAGCGAGCGGATGCCGCCGCCGACCGGGGTGGTCAGCGGGCCCTTGATGGAGACCACGTAGTCCTTCAGCACTTTCAGCGTCTCTTCCGGCAGCCACACGTCCGGGCCGTACACGCTGGTCGACTTTTCGCCGGCGTAGATTTCCATCCAGCTGATCTTGCGCCGGCCGCCGTAGGCCTTGGCCACCGCCGCGTCCACCACCTTGATCATGACCGGGCTGATGTCCACGCCGGTGCCGTCGCCTTCAATGAAGGGGATGATGGGATTGTCGGGTACGGTCAGGGAAAAATCGGCGTTGACGGTGATTTTCTGGCCGTCAGCTGGAACTTTGATATGTTGAAACATCGTGATCTCCGAGTGGGTGAGCAGGTCTTCTATAAGACATAAGACGTGTGTTACGCATTATGCACCAGTATTTTGCCGGGCGCACGGTACAATTCGTCTATGCCGCTAATCTTATTCAATAAACCATTCCAGGTATTGTGCCAGTTTTCCCCGCAGCCGGAGCGCGAAACGCTGGCGGACTACGTCAAGGTGCCCAACGTCTATCCGGCCGGCCGGCTGGACGCCGACAGCGAAGGCCTGCTGCTGCTCACCGACGACGGCAAGCTGCAGCACGAGATCGCCCACCCCGAGCGCAAGGAGGCCAAGGTCTACCTGGTGCAGGTGGAAGGCGTGCCGGACGCGGACGCGCTGGCGCGCCTGCAGGCGCCGCTCGACCTGGGCGACTTCACCACCAAGCCGTGCCAGGCGGTGCGCATCGCCGAGCCGGGCTGGCTGTGGCCGCGCAATCCGCCCATCCGCAGCCGTGCGGATGCGCCCACCGCGTGGCTCGCCATCACGCTCCAGGAAGGCAAGAACCGCCAGGTGCGGCGCATGACGGCCGCCATCGGCCACCCTACCCTGCGGCTGGTGCGCAGCGCCATCGGCGGCATTTCGCTGGCCAGCCATCCCCTGATGCCGGGCGAGTGGATGGAAGTGCGGCCGCAGGACCTGAAAGTTCGCTGAGCGGCCGCATGAAGACTATCTTGAGTTGCGCCGCCCTGCTGGCGGCGGCTGCCGTCCCGGCGCAGGGCCAGCAGTTCGGCAGCGCCCAGCTGAGCGTGGGCGGGCAGCGCGTCAGCGCGGAAGTGGCCGCCAGCGAGGAACAGCGCCGGCAAGGCTTGATGCACCGCGAGGCCATGCCGTCCAACAGCGGCATGCTGCTGGTGTTCGACAAGGCCGGCGCGCACTGCCTGTGGATGAAAAACACGCCGCTGCCGCTGTCGGTGGCCTTCATCGACGCCGACGGGCGCATCGTCAATATCGAGAATATGCGCGCCAACACGCTGGACAGCCACTGCTCGGCCGGCGGCGCGGCGGTGCGCTACGCGCTGCAGATGAACGTGGGCTGGTTCCGGCAGCGCCACATCAAGCCCGGCATGAAGGTGGAGCACCTGCCGCAGCCGCAGCGCTGAGGCGCGCAGAAAACACAAAAACCCGCGATGGCTTGCGCCATGCGGGTTTCCTGCTTACATCCTGCCTTACTACGCGGCGGCGCAAGCGCCGCCAGCACAATTAGGCTGCCAGTGCTTTCAGAGCAGCGGCCAGACGGCTCTTGTGGCGAGCTGCCTTGTTTTTGTGGATGATCTTCTTGTCGGCGATGCTGTCGATGGTCGACACGGACGCCTGGAAGATTGCGGTAGCAGCAGCTTTGTCGCCGCCCTGGATCGCTTTACGTACTGCCTTGATTGCGGTGCGCAGGGTCGAACGCTGAGCCGAGTTGTGAGCGTTTTGCTTGACTGCTTGACGAGCGCGTTTGCGCGCTTGTGCGGTATTTGCCATGGTGGTTCCTAATCGTTGTCAAAGTTCGTTTGCAAACAATAGCGTTTGCCAAACAGGTGTTTGTTCAGTCTGTCTGCCTAACCATGTAAGCCAAGGGACGCTGGCAAAACATTAGTGTCTGCGATACTGAAATCTGTACAGCCTTAAATTATAGCGGGCTTTTGGCGACAGGGCAATTCCCAAAATGGCAAATTGCTCTTTTTGCAGCACTTTCACGGGCCCTTAAGCCTGCGCGGCGGACGCGCCCGCTATAATCGCCGCCCATGAACCTGCTCAAAACCCTCGCCGCCATTTCCAGCATGACCATGCTGTCCCGCGTCACCGGCCTGCTGCGCGAAAGCCTGTTCGCGCGCGCTTTCGGCGCCGGCGCCTACACCGACGCCTTCATTGTCGCCTTCCGCATCCCCAACCTGCTGCGCCGGCTGTTCGCCGAGGGCGCCTTCTCGCAAGCCTTCGTGCCCATTCTGGCCGAATACAAGAACCAGCACGGGCAGGAAGCCAGCAAGCAGCTGGCCGACCACGTGGCCACCACCTTGGTGTGGGCCACCGTGCTGGTGAGCGCGCTCGGTATTATAGGCGCTCCGCTGTTCGTCTACCTGATCGCCACCGGCCTGCGCACCACGCCGGAAGCGTTCGACGCCTCGGTATGGATGACGCGGCTGATGTTCCCCTATATCGCCTTCATGTCCTTCGTGGCGCTGGCCGGCGGCATATTGAATACCTGGCGCCAGTTCAAGATCCCGGCGTTCACGCCGGTGCTGCTGAACCTGAGCTTCATCGCCGCCTCGCTGTTCCTGGCGCAGCACCTGGAACAGCCGATCTACGCCATGGCCATCGCCGTGTTCGTGGGCGGCATCCTGCAGGTGGCGATCCAGGTGCCGGCGCTGGTCCGCATCGGCATGCTGCCGCGCCTGTACCTGAACCCCATGGTGGGCTTGCGCGACGGCGGCGTGCGGCGCGTGCTGAAGAAAATGGGACCGGCCGTGTTCGCCGTGTCGGCGGCGCAGATCAGCCTGATGATCAATACCAGCATCGCCTCGCGCCTGGCCGAGGGCAGCATTTCCTGGCTGTCCTACGCGGACCGGCTGATGGAATTCCCGACCGCCATGCTGGGCGTGGCGCTGGGCACCATCCTGCTGCCCAGCCTGGCCAAGGCCAATGCCGACGCCGACCACGAGGAATATTCGGACTTGCTGGACTGGGGCCTGCGCCTGACCTTCCTGCTGGCGCTGCCGGCGGCGGTGGGCATGGCGACCCTGGCCGTGCCGCTGATCAGCACCCTGTTCCATTACGGTAAATTCACCGCCGAGGCGGCCGTCATGTCGGCCCAGCCGCTGATGGCCTACAGCGCCGGCCTGATCGGCATCATCCTGGTGAAAACGCTGGCGCCGGCGTTTTACGCCAAGCAAGACATCCGCACGCCGGTGAAAATTGCGATCGGCGTGCTGATCGCCACGCAGCTGATGAACCTGTTGTTTGTTCCCTACATCGCCGTGTCCGGACTGGCGCTTTCCATCGGACTGGGGGCCTGCATCAACGCCGCTTTCCTGTACCGGGGCTTGCGCCAGCGCGGCGCGTACCAGCCGAAAGCTGGCTGGGGGAAGTTTTATTTGAAACTATTGGTTGCTGTCGGTTTCATGGGCGCGGCGGCATGGTTCGGTGCAACAAAAATCGACTGGCTTGCAATGGGCCAGCAACCTTTCCTGCGGGCAGGCGCATTATTTCTATTAATAACTATTTGCGCTGCAATTTATTTCCTGGCGTTATTTATTATGGGCTTCCGCTTCCGCGACTTCAAGCGCCGCGGAAAGTAAAACCTGCTTTCCAAAATAAAAAAACCCGCTTGCGCGGGTTTTTTTTATGCTTGATCCCGCCTCAGGCGTCGGTATTTTTCTTGCGGCGAGCCAGGAAGGCCAGGATACCCAGGCCACCCAGCAGCATGCCGTAGGTAGCTGGTTCCGGTACGGCCGTCACGCTCACTTCGCCGCTGTACTTGGCGCCCACTGCACCGGTGCCGAACAGGTTCAGCACGAATGGTGCAGCACCGCTGTGTTCAACGCCGAAGAAGCGCAGCTTGCCGTCACTGAAGACGCTGCCGGTGGTGCCGTTCAGGTTCGACAGGGTGCCGTCGAAGGTCAGGTTCTGGCCGCTGATCGTCACAACGATCTCGTACAGGCCTGGTGCCAGGCCGCCAAAAGTGATCACGTCGGAACCGCCCGACAGTACATCATCGACCGGGGATTTGACGGATTGGAAGAAGTTGTTCGCCAGCGGGTTGTCATCCAGAATTACCAGCTGATCAGCCGCCGTGGCGCCGAAGGATGCTGCGGCCAACAGGCTCGCAACAATAAGTTTCAATTTCATAGGTTATCCTTAAAAAGTTGATGTTATTGGTCGAGGAGCCAACCAACGTTGATCGGGACTGCGAAAGCAGGATAGCATAAAACCATTAAAAGTCTTGTTCTTTTGATTATATTTAATTTCCAGCAATAAAGTAATTTATGCAAGTATATTTATTATGTTGCACAGCAATATTTCCATAAATAAAAAAGCCCGCAATGCAGAGGCATCCGGGCTTTTTTATTGACTTTTGAGCTTAGGGCGGCGGTTCCGGATCGGGCTTGGAGTCGTCCGTTTTAGCCTCGTCGGCAGCCGGCTCGGGCCGCGTAGCCGATTCGGGCGGTGCGGGCGGCTCCGGCGGCTCGGCCGGTTCGGCGGGCGGCTCGGCCGGCGGCACAGGCATCGCCGGCGGCGTGCCGGCGCCGGGCGCGGGCGGAGCGCCGGGCGGCATCTGGCCCGGCTGTAAAGGCTGGCCCGGCTGCTGGCCCGGCGGCGGCCTGGTGGGCGGCTGCCCCGGCAGCGGCTGCGCGTCCCCGGCGCTGACGAATTTCCAGTCGGCGATGCGCTGCTTGCCCTCGAAGCCCTGGAAGCGGGCCGGGAAGTTGCCGATCTTGACCGGCTTGGCGTCCGACAGGCTGTATACCGCCACCACGCCGGTGGTGCCCGACACGTAGGAGACGCCCCACTCGGCCTTGCCGGTCATGGGGTCGACGAAGATCTTGCGCAGGTGGCGGCGCACGGCCGGGAAACGCGGATCGAGCAGCAGCTCCTTGAGCGAGGGCGGCTGGGTCGGCTGGCCGGGCGGCGTGGCCTTGGCGTAGCTTTGCAGCGCGTCGCTGAACTGGGCGCCGATGTTGAGCAGCTCGCGCTCGGCTGCGCTGCGCTGCATCACCGCGCCCAGCTTGACGGCGGTGGCGCCCACCAGGCCGATGATGGCCACCAGGATGATCAGGCTGATATAAGTGAAGCCGGCGCGGCCGTGCCACGCGCGGCGGCGGCCGGACGGCCTACCAGTCCGCGTAGGGCTTGCCATGGCGGTCATTGCCGGGCGCTCCGCTCTTCAGGTCCGCCACCCCGCCCTTGCTGCCGTCTTCCGGCGGCACCAGGATCCAGGTGGTGCTGCTTTCGGTGATGGGGTCGACCGGCGCGGCGCGCAAGTATTTCTTCTCCACCAGCTGTTCCAGCGTATCGGGGTAGCGGCCGGTGTCGCCATAGTACTGGTCGATGGTGGCGCGGGTGCTGCGCAGGTTGTCGGCCAGGATGGTTTCCTTGGCGCTGTCGACGCTGGGGAAATAGCGCGGCACGGCCAGCGTCAGCAACAGCGCGACGATGCCCAGCACCACCAGCAGTTCGATCAGCGTGAATCCTCGTTGGGCTTTGGTCATCGTTACCATTTTTTGTAGGGCACGCCGTTCAGGCCGGTTTTCTCGGACAGGGAATAGACATCGTACACATCCTCCCCTTCGCGCGGCTGGTCGGCGTCGCTGGCGTAGCTGCGCATGCCCCAGGTTTGCGCGTCGGAGGCGTCCGGCTCGGCGCTGAACGGGTCGCGCGGGATGCGGCGCAAGAAATAGATCTTGCTGCGCTTGGGGTTTTTCTGGTCCTGCACGCCCTCCACCAGCAGCTCCAGGTTCTTCGGGTAGCCGGTGCTGACGGTGCTCCGGGCCACCCGGCCGTCGTCGTAGGCTTGCTTGTAGGCGTCGATGGCCTGGCGGATCTCGTGCAGCGAGCGGCGCAGCTCCTGCTCGTTGCGGCGCTGTATGGTCACCTGGGCCACCGGCACCACGAGCGTGCCCAGCAGGCCCAGGATGGCCAGCGTCACCAGCAGTTCGATCAGCGTGAAGCCACGGCGCCGTGCGTTCATTTTGCGGGCGGCTGCGGCGGCGCCGGGATCGGCGCGGCGGGTTCGGGCTGGGCCACGCTGGTGGCGGGGCCGGGCTGCGAGGTGGACAGCGGCACGCCGGCCGGCGCGGAGGCCGGCGGCGTCGGCGCGGCGCCGGCCTCCGCGCCAGGGGCCACCGGCTGGCCGGGCGCGGGCACCGTCAGCGGCTGGGCGCCCTGCCCTTGCTGGCCAGGCTGCGGCGGCAGTTGCGGCGCGCCGGGACGCACCGGCGCAGCGGGCACGCTGGGCGCGCCCAGCGGCAGCGTCACCGTGGTGCGCACGGCCGGATCGGGACGGCGGCGGAAGTTGCCCTCGGTGCCGGCCGAGAACTCGGCGCTGGCCGCTTCAGGGCGCTGGATGTTGCGGATCAGGCGCGGCGTGATCGACAGCACGATTTCCGTCTTCTGCTTGTCGTCGGTGGTGCTGCCGAACAGGCGGCCCAGGATGGGCACGTCGCCGAACAGCGGCACCTTGCTGCCGTTGCTGCGGTCTTCATTGTTGATCAGGCCGGCCAGCACCTGGTTCTCGCCGTCCTTCAGCTGCAGCATGGTGGTGGCCTGGCGCGTGCCGATCTGGTAAGCCTTGGTCCCGGACTTGGTCTCCACCTGGCTCACCAGGTTGCTGACCTCGAGCGCCACCCGGATCGCCACTTCGTTGTTCAGGTAGATGGTGGGCTCGGCGTTCAGGGTCAGGCCCACGTCCACGTAGCTGACCGACTCGCTGGCGAAGCCGCCGGTGCCGGGCGAAATGGTGGTGGTGATCACCGGCACCTTGTCGCCGATCAGGATCTTGGCCTTTTCCTTGTTGCGCACGCGGATGCGCGGATTGGCCAGCAGCTTGCTGTCGCCGTCGGTCTTGTTGGCGTTGGCGGTCAGGTTGACGGCGGACACGCCGATGCTGCGCTGGTTCAGGTGGTTCAAATCGTTAATCGTCAGCACCGTGCCGCCGGAGGAAATCAGCGGGCCGAAGGTGACGCTGGACGGCCAGGCCACGCCCAGCTCCATCAGGCGCGTGCGCTTCACTTCCAGGATCTCCACTTCCAGCATCACTTCCGGCTCGGCCACGTCCTGCAGCGCCACTAGGCGCTCGGCCAGGCGGATCGCTTCGGCGTTGTCGCGCACGATCAGCAGGTTCAGTTTTTCATCCACCACCACGTCGCGCGATTTGAGGATGGTCTTCAGCGTGTTGGCCACCGACTTGGCCTCGGCGTTGGCCAGGAAGAAGGTCTTGACCACCATCTCCTGGTATTCCTTCAGCTTGGCCGCCACGTTGGGGTAGATCAGGATGGTGTTGCCGTCCAGGACCTGCTGCTCCAGCTGGTTGGTCATCAGCAGGTAGTAGACCGCCGCTTCCACGGTGCTGTTCTTCAGGAAGATGGAGGCCTTCTGGTCGGTCTTCACGTCCTTGTCGAACACGAAGTTCAGGCCGGAGCGGCGCGCGATGATCTCGAACACCTGCTTCAGCGGCGCGTCGCGGAACTCGATGCTGATGGGCTGCTTGAAGGCTTTCGACAGGCCCGCTTCGGCGGTCGGCTGGGCGCCCTTGTCGTTCACCTCGCGCAGCATCAGGCGCGCTTCCTCGTAGGACGGCTTTTCGGCCAGCACGGCGTTGAGTTTCTGCCGCGCGCCGTCGTAGTCCTTTTTCGCCGCCAGCTCGCCGGCCGAAGCCACCATTTTCTCCAGCCGCTCGGACGCTTCCACCGCACGCAGGCCGGCGCGGGCGCGCTCGTTCATCGGGTCCAGCGCCAGCACGCGCTGGTAGCCTTGCAGGGCGGGGGCGCGGCGGCCGCCGGCCAGCTCGCGGTCGGCCTGCTCCAGGTACTGCACGGCGGTGCGGTCGCGCGTCAGCAGGTAGGCGGAACGGAACTGCGCGTTCTGCGGGTCCTTGGCGATGGCTTCCTGGAACTTGGCCAGGCCCGCCTCCGGGTTGCTCTGCTCGACCAGGGTCCGGCCCTCACGGAACGCCATCTCGCCGGCGCAGCCGGCCAGGGCCAGCGCCACCAGCGTGGCCATGGCCGTGGTTTTGAACATGCGGTATGGGGTGCGGGCCATTAGTCGGGAACTCCAATATTGAGCTGCTGGGATTGATTCAGCGGCAGATAGGTAAGCTTCAGCATGGGCGGCGCGATGGCGTCGACGCGGTAGACGCCGTCGATCACCGTCTGCGCGCGCACCACGTAGGTCTTGTCGGCGCGGGCCAGGAAGACTTCCCAGGCGCCGTCGCTGGCGGCCTTGCCGATATAGGTGAACGGCAGCGGCGGCGCTTGCGGCGGCGGCGGCGGTGGCTGCGGCGCCTGCTGCGGGGGCGGCGGCGGCGGCGGGGTCCAGTTCTGGCTGCCGAACACCGCTCCGCCTCCGCCGAAGCTGCCCTCGCCGAGTTCGCCTATCAGTTCGGCGCGCGGCAGCAGGCGCAGGATCAGCACTTCCGGCGGAGCTGGCTTGGCGCCGTTCGACGCCACGGCGGGCGCGGCGGCAGGCGCGCGGCGCTCCACCGCTTCGGCAACCTCGCCGTCCGCCGGCGACTTGTCGCCAAAGAGCACGAGAGCGGCGGCGGCGACCAGCGCGGCGGCCATCAGCAAGTGGCGCGGCGTCATGGCTGCACCGGCATGGCGCCGTCCTTCAGGTAGAGCGTGAAGCGCACGCGGGCTTCCACTTGCGCGTCGCCGATGTTCTCGCGGCGGAAGCCGATGTCGTCCAACGCGGCGAAGGGCAGTTCGCGCAAGGCTGCCAGCGCGAACTGCCAGATGGCCTGGTAGCTGCCTTTCACCGGCAGCGTGATCTGGTAGGTGGTGACGCGGCCGGCCTTGTCGTAGCCGAACTTGTACTCGCCCCGGTGCAGGCCCAGGCCCGCTTTCGCGGCCAACCCGAACAGGACTTTGACGTGCTGCTCGGCGTAGTGTTTTTCACCCAGCGTTTCCTGGAACAGGGCCAGGTTTTCATTGGCCGACGGCGGCGGCGCGGCCACCACCAGCGCGCCCGGCGCCGGCAGCGGACGGGCCAGCGCCACGCGCTGCTCGGCGCGCTGGGGGATCAGCCAGGCCCACGCGGCGGCGCCGGCCACGCACAGCACGGCGGCCACGCAGACGCCGGCACCGGCGCGCGCGGCTGCCAGGCGCGCGCGCAGCAGCAAGGCCGGCACGGACAGCTGCTGCAAGCGCTGCGCCTTCATCGCGCACCCCACTGCGCTTCAACCTGGAAGCGCACCGGCCGGTTCGGGTCGGTGTCGTTGATTTCGTGCCGCGACAGGGCGGCGCCGATGAAAAACTCCTGCTGCTTGAGCTGTTCGATGTAGGCGATCATGTCGTCCGCGTTCTTGGCTTCGGCGCTGATCTTCAGCAGCTGCTTGTTGGGGTCCGGTTCCAGCGCCAGCAAGGCGATGCTGGCCGGCGTGGCCTCGCCCACGGCTTCCTGCATGTCGCGCCACGGCAGGTTCAGCTGCAGCACGGCGGCGTTGATGGCTTTCGCCTGCGCGTCCGGGATCTGCACCTTGGCCGCCTGCATGGCGGCGGCGCCCTGCGCGCCCAGCCGCTGCTGCGCCAGTTGCTGCTGTTGCTGCTGCAAAGCGCGCCGCTGCTGGCGTTCCAGGTCGCGCAGCTGGGCCGCGCGGACGCGCTGCTGCTGCACCATCTGGTAGCCGTACAGGCCGGCCCCTGCGCACAGGGCCAGTCCCAGCACGCAGCCGGCCAGCGCAGCGGGGTGTTCCCGGCCCAGGCGGTACAGCGCGCGGCGCCAGCCCGGCGCGGCGAAATCGATGCGCATCTTCCTCATGCCGCCAGCCCTCCCCGCGCCAGCACGCTGGCCAGCGACCATGCGTGCTCGCCCGGCAGGGCCGCGCCCAGCGTGGTGCAGGAAATCTGCCCGGCGTTGGCGGCCGGCTTGGCCAGCAGCGGCGGCACCTGGCCGCACAGCTGCAGCAGCTGCGGCGCTTCCAGGCCGGCCAGCAGCGCTTCGCGCTGCAGCGTTTGCGCCAGCCAGTACTGGTCGGCGCCGCGCGGCAGCGGCAGCGCGCGGATGGCGTGCAGGCGCTGGTTGTCGATAATGGCCAGGGTCAGCAGGCCGTCGTGCACCTGGCCGAACCAGGCTTGCGGCTTGAGCGCGCCCTGCCAGCGGTTCCACGCGGTGACGAAGTGCGGCAGCACTTCCACCACCGCCATGCCGTGGTCGGCGGCGGCCTGCTCCAGCGTGGCCAGCAATGGCTGCGGCATGGCGCAGGCGAAGAAAGGCTGCTGCGTATCCCAGTCGGCAACGATTTTCCAGCCGGAGGGCGGTTCGCCGTACAGGCTGTGGAAGCGCAGCGCGGCGGCCGCCTCCAGGTCGGCCAGGCGCGCCGCCTGGGCCGGCGGCGTCACCTGCCACATGCGCGCCAGGTCGTCGGCCAGCACGAAGCCGGCCGGCCAGCCATGCACCTCCTGCCCGGCCAGCAGCTCGCGCAGCGCCAGGCCGATGGCGTGGTGGGCGTGCAGCGCGCTCACGCCTTCGGGCGAAAACGGCTGCTCGGCCAGCAGTTCGGCCTTGGGGCCGAACCAGCGGCTGACCTTCAGCAGGCTCACGGCGAAGCCCGATACGCCGATGCGCAGCGCCTGGCCCGGCAATCTGTTCAACAGTCTAGGCATGCAAAGTCACCCGCTTGATTTCGGACAGCGTGGTGCCGCCGCGCTTGACCAGCTCCAGCGCGGCCAGGCGCAGGCTGCGCGTGCCGTTCTTGTAGGCGGCCGCCTTGATCTGGCGGATCGGCCGTTTGTCCACGATCAGCTCCCGTATTTCGTCGTTCAGGGTCAGGATCTCGGCGATCGAGCGGCGGCCCTTGTAGCCGGTGCCGCGGCAGTCGCCGCAGCCCTTGCCTTCCATGAAGCGGTAGTCGAACACGTCGGCCCGGGACAGGTTGACGCTGGCCAGCTCCTGGTCCGACGGCGTGTATTCGGCCGCGCAGTGCGGGCAATTGATGCGCACCAGGCGCTGCGCCCAGATGCCGTTCAGCGCCGACACGAAGGCGTACGGGTCGATGCCCATGTGGGTGAAGCGGCCGAACACGTCGAACACATTGTTGGCGTGCACGGTGGTGAGCACCAGGTGGCCGGTGAGCGCGGACTGCACGGCGATTTCGGCGGTTTCGCGGTCGCGGATCTCGCCCACCATGATCTTGTCCGGGTCGTGGCGCAGGATAGAGCGCAAGCCCTTGGCGAAGGTCAGCCCCTTCTTTTCGTTGACCGGGATCTGCAGGATGCCGGGCAGCTGGTACTCGACCGGGTCCTCGATGGTGATGATCTTCTCGCGCCCGTTGTGGATCTCGGTGAGCGCGGCGTACAAGGTGGTGGTCTTGCCCGAGCCGGTGGGCCCGGTCACCAGCAGCATGCCGTAGGCTTCCTGCGCCAGCACGCGCAAGGTGGCCAGCGAAGGCGCGTCGAAACCCAGCGCTTCCAGCGTGAGCGAGCCGTAGGCTTCGATCATGGCGCGCTTGTCGAGGATACGGATGACCGCGTCCTCGCCGTGGATGCTGGGCATGATGGAAACGCGCAGGTCGATCTCGCGCCCGCCCGACTCCACGCGGAAGCTGCCGTCCTGCGGAATGCGGCGCTCGGAGATGTCCAGTTCCGCCAGCACTTTCAGGCGCGAGATGATCTGCTCGGCCACTTCGATGCCGTTGACGGCGGTGGCGTGATCGAGCACGCCGTCCACCCGGTACTTGACGGCCAGGCCGCCGGCGGTGCTTTCCAGGTGGATGTCGGAGGCGCCGGCCTTGAGCGCGTCGTACAGGGTGGAGTTCACCAGGCGCACGGCCGGGCTGGCCGCTTCCGACACCGAGGCGAACGACAGCACGGCGGCGGTCTTGCCGTCGCGCCGGCCTTCGCTGGCGCCGGGCAGCAGGCTGTCCACCGCGCGCGCCGATTCCTCCTGCTTGGACAGGTAGGCCTGGATGTCGGCCTGCAGCGCCAGCCGGGTTTGCAGCGGCGCGTGCGGCGTGGCGCGCGCCTGCGCGCCGAGCCAGGTTTGCAGGTCGAGGTCGAAGGGGTCGGCGATCACGCCCACCAGCAGGCCGTCATGCGCGCGCAGCAGCACGCAGCGGCGCGCCATGGCCTGCGACAGCGGCAACAGGTCGAAGGCCGGCGTGAAGCCCAGCATGTCCACCGTTTCCAGCACGGCCAGGCCGAAGGGCTGGGCCAGCGCGTGCACCGCCAGGCGCGGCTCGATGCCGGTCAGCGCTTCCAGCTCCTCGACCAGGCTGCGCTTGCTCTGCGCGGCGCGCGCGCGGGCCCGCACCAGCATGGCGTGGTCGAGCGCCGGCGCCGCCGGGCTGGCGGCGGCGCTGCTGTTGCTGGCTGCGCCGGCGGCCGGGGTTGGCATCATGACATGTCTCCAGCGAGGTCGAAAATAGGCATGTAGAGTAACACCACGATGGCGCCCACCACCAGGCCGATGCAGGCCATCAGCAGCGGCTCGAAGGTGCGTGTGAAGCGGTCGATCCAGCGGCTGATTTCGCCGTCGTAGAACGCGGCCGACTGGGTCAGCATGGGGCCCATGTCGCCGGTGCGCTCGCCCACGCGCAGCATGCGCAGCGAGATCGGCGTGGTCAGGCCGTTCGCTTCGAAGGCGGACGACAGCGGCAAGCCCGATTCGACGTGGGCGCGCGCGGCCTGCAAGCCTTGCCGCACCGACGGCGAGACCATGCCCTGCACGGTGTCGATGGCGTGCAGGATGGTGATGCCGCCTTCGCTCAGCATGCCCAGCGTGAGATACAGGCGCGACAATTCGTAGATGCGCACGCGCTCGCCGATGCCCGGCAGGCGCGACAGCAGCCGCAGCAGGCCGCCGTTGGCCATCAGGCGGCGCAGGCCGAACACCAGGCTGCCCAGCAGCAGCCCCACGCCGGCCAGCAAGGCGGTGGTGTGGGCGGCGGCGAACTGGCCCCAGCTCAGCATCAGCTGCGACATCCACGGCAGGTTGCGCCCTGCCCCCTGGTAGACCTCGGCGAAGCGCGGCACCACGTAGGTGATCAGGAACAGGCTCACGCCGCCGCCCACCAGCAGCAGGATGGAGGGGTAGATGGCGGCGCTGACGATCTTGGCGCGCACCGTGTCGATGCGCTGCTGGTAGTCGATGAAGCGGGACAGCGCGCGCGGCAGGTCGCTGGTGCCTTCGGCCGCCTTGACGATGCCCACGTACAGCGGCGGAAACAGTTCAGGCTGCTCGGCCAGCACGGCCGAAAAGCGCTGGCCTTCGCGCAGGCCGCCCAGCAGGCGCTCCAGCACGCCGCGCGTGGCGGGGGCGGCTTCCTTTTCCAGCAGCGCTTCCAGCGCCTCGACCACGCCCAGGCCGGCGGTGAGCAGCGCCAGCAATTCCTGGCTGAACAGCACCAGCGAGAGCGACTTGCCCTTGCCGCGCCCGATCGGCAGGCCCAGGCCGCCGCGCACCGGCGCGATGGCGCTGACGAACAGGCCGCGCGCCTCCACCTGGCGGCGCGCGTCCGCTTCGTCGCGGCCGTCGACCACCTGGCGGCCGATCACCATTTCCGGCGACAAGGTACGTACTTCGAACTGCATGGGAGGAGCCGGTCTGCTGAGGGTTTGCGGGTTGCTGAACTGGGCGGGACGTTACTGGGACGTGATGTCGGCGTCTTCGCCGGCGCCGCCGGGCTGGCCGTCCTTGCCCAGGGACAGGATCTCGTATTCGCCCTTGGTGCCGGGCGCGCGGTACTGGTAGGGCTTGCCCCATGGATCGGGCGGCACGCCTTTTTTCAGGTAGGGACCGTTCCACTTGGCGCCGGCCGAGGCCGGCGCGGCCAGCAGCGCGGCCAGGCCTTCCTCGGCGCTCGGGTAGCGGCCCACGTCCAGGCGGTAGGTGTCGAGCGACTTTTCAAACGCTTCGATTTGCGCCTTGGCGATCGTCACCTCCGACTTGCCCAGCTGGGAGAAATACTTGGGACCGACATAGGCCGCCAGCAGGCCGATGATGACAATCACCACCAGCAGTTCCAGCAAAGTGAAACCGGGGGCGCGGCGTGGCGCTTTGTTGCCTTGTAGCTGTGCTGCGTGCATCCGAACGACTCCTTTTCTGCTGCGGAAGGCTGAAACCGCCTAGCCTACCACGCTGTTTAAGCTTTCGACAACGTTTTCCGCAATAAAAACAGCCGCACAGGCCAGGCCTGTGCGGCTGCGGTTACAGCTCTTACCGAACGACAATTAGTCGATCAGCTTGGAGCGGGTGCGTTCCGTTTCCGCCACAGGAATCGTGGCCGAGCCGGTGTTGACGTTGATGACGGTGGTAGTCTGCACGTTGCCGCTCAGGTCCAGGAACTGGATGCCGCCCAGGTAGGAGGTGTCGTTCGCCAGGCCGGACCAGGTGGTCGCGACGCTGGCGGCCACGTTGGCCACCACTTTGCCGGGCAGCGCCACGGTGAACTTGCCGCCCACGTCGGCGGTGGTCACCACGGTCGATTGCAGCTTGTGCGACATGGTCTCGCCACCGCCGTAGGCCAGCACGCAGACCTTGTAGTTGCCCGCTTCCGGACCGGCGATCTGCACCGATTCGTTGCTGGTGGCGTTGCCGGAGTAGCCCCAGGCGCCGGACGGCGTCAGCACGCCCAGGTCGTTGTCGTCGTCCGAGGTGCCGGTGTCGAGATCGCGCAGCGCGAAGCGGGCTGCCACGGTGCCGGCAGGAACCGCCACGTTGTACACCTTCACGTTCGGCAGGTCGGCGCCGGCGGCGCAGGCCAGTTTCAGGTTGGCCGAGCTCATGGAAGCCGGCGCCAGCGTCACTTGCTCGCCCAGCGTCGGCGCTTTCAGGCCGCCCTTGATGGCCGTCATGCGGCCGTTGAAGGTGGCTTTAACCGGGAAGATGCGGGTGCCGGACGGCTTGTCGCCGGTCAGCAGCGGGGGCGAGGCGATCGACTTGCCGGTGCGGGCCTGGATCGGGCTGCGCACCACGTGGGTGCCGTCGGTCCAGCTCAGGCTGCCGAAGTTCCATACGCCGTTGGCGGCGCCGGCGGTGGTCAGCTTGACGGTGAAGGCGGCGGTTTCGCCCGGCGCCAGCGTCAGGCTGGACGGGGTGACCACGGTGGTGAAGCCAGGCACCGACGCGGTGGCGTTGTAGGTGGCGCTGGCGCCGCCCACATTGGTCACCGAGCGGCGTACCGTGACGCTGTTCTGCACGCCGCCGACGGTGATCGACGGCAGGTTCAGGTTGTAGGTCTCGTCCAGCGTGCCGTACACGGTGCAATCGCTTTGCGGCTGCACCGCGGGCTTGTTCACCTTGCACTGGTAGGCCACATAGTCGGCCTTCTTGGCGTCGTACACCAAGCCCGGATCGGCGGCCTTGTTCGGGTCGACGTGGCCGGCGCCCTGCGCCCATGGCAGCAGGCCGTTCTGCGCGCCTGCCAGGTTGTCGTTCAGGGTGGTGTAGGCGGTGGTCATCAGCGCCGACTTGATGGCGGCCGGCGACCAGTCAGGATGCAGCTGGCGCAGCAGCAGGCCGAGGCCGGCCACGTGCGGGCTGGACATCGACGTGCCCTGGTAGGACGCGTAGGCCGGCGGCGGCACCATGGTGCCGGCAGCGACCAGCGCGTGCTCGGCCGGGGTCAACGCGGCGGTGACGCTGGCGATGACGTCCACGCCGGGCGCGGTCAGGTCGGGCTTCAGCATGTTGTTGTCGCCGGCGTTCGGACCGCGCGAGGAGAAACCCGCCATGATGGGCGCCGGCACCGACTTGATGGCGAAGGCGCTGATGGCGGCGCTGGCGTTGGCCGCTTGCGCAACCGCGTAGTTCTTGATGGCGGCGCCATCGGCTGCCGACACGTGCACCGACGGCACCGAATGGGCTTCCGATACCAGGCCGCCGCCGTTGTCGGCCATGACCATGCCCACGCCGCCGGCTTGCTGCACGGCCAGGCTCTTGTCGACGCGGGCGTTTTCGCCGCGCGTGCAGATGACGACCTTGCCGGTGACCTTGGCCGGGTCCAGCTTGACCTGGTTGAAACCGGCGGCAGCGCCGGCATCGCTGAAGCACAGGCTGGCTGAACCGCCGCCCAGGCCGGCGTCTTCGCCGCGGATCAGCGCGGACGAACCCAGCGGATTGACGTTCAGCGAGGCGCCGCTGTATTTGGCGCCGCTGCCCAGGGTCACTTCCGCTTGCGTGCTGCGGTCGTGGGTCGAGGCGGCCACGGTGGTCAGCCATGGGCTGACGTGGGCCACCGCCTGCGCAGGGCCGCTGTTGCCGGCCGAAGCGGCAACGAACACGCCGGCCAGCGAGGCGCGGTAGAAGGCTTGTTCGACCGGGTCGTTGACCGAGGTCTGCGAACCGCTGATCGAGTAGTTGATGACGTTCACGCCGTCCTTGACCGCGTCGTCGATGGCCAGCACCGAGTCCGAGTTGTAGCAGGTATTGCTGGCGTTGGTGCCGTCTTCGGCGGCCGGATCGTCAAAGGTCCAGCACACTTTGTAGGCCGCGATGCGGGCCCGCGGCGCCATGCCGGTGCTGGCGCCCATCGGCACGCCGTTCACGGTGGCGAAGGCGCCCGAGTTGCCGGCGGCGGTGGAGGCGGTGTGGCTGCCGTGGCCGCCGTGGCCGGTGGACACGCCGTTGCTGCCGATGTTGGAGTCGCGCGGCGAATAGAATTCGCTCCAGTTCTTTTTCGAACCGTTGGGCGAGGCGATGAAGCCGGCGTTGTAGAACTTGGCGCCGATCAGCTTGTTGTTGCAATGCAGCGCGCCGTCGAAGCCCTCGCCGTTCTGGCAGCCGCCCTTGAAGCTGGCTGGCGCGGAGGTGTAGGCCAGGGTGCCCGAACCGTCGAAGGTCGGGTTGCCGTCGGCGTCGACGCGGTCGGCGAAGGCTGGGTTTTCCGGCCAGATGCCGCTGTCGACCACGCCGATCACCATGTTTTCGCCCTTCACCAGCTGGCCGCCGGTGAATTTCGACCACAGGCCGCCGGCCGTGCTCAGGCCCAGGAAGCGTGCGCTGGAAATGGTATCGAGACGGCGCGCGGTATCGGCTTGCACGTCGGCCACGGCGGGATTGCTTTTCAGCGCCAGCACTTCGGCGTCGGTCAGCTGGACGGCAAATCCGTTCAGCACCACGTCGTAATTGGCGACCACGGTTGGGTTGCCGACACTGGCCAGCACTTCGGTCTTGCGGTCGCCCAGGTAGCGGATGTATTCCTGCACGCTAGGCGCGCGGAAGTCGAATACCTGGCCGGGGGCCGGCTGGGTGGCCGCCAGGCCGCTGACGCCGCCGGTGTAGGTGGCGGCCGGCTGGTCTTGCAGCTGCACGATGTAGGTACGGCGCTGTTCTTGCGCGGTGGCGGTAATGGTCAGGCTGGACAGCAATGCCAGCACAGCCAGCGAAATAGGACGCAGGTTCAGGTTCATGATTTTTCCCGGAATAGATTCAAAATGGAACAACTGCAGATTCAGGCCGAATTCAAGCCGAACGGCGGCGGCGCGACAGCGCGCCCAAGCCGATCAAACCTAGGCCGAACAGGGCCATGCTGGTGGGTTCCGGGATAGTGGTGATGTTGTCGAGCGCAATGTTGCCGATGCCGCTGGTGCGGCTGCAATTGCCTGAGAGGTCGCAACCGTAGCCGTAGATACGCACGAAATCGAACTCGTACCCGGACAGGGGCGACAGATCGTAGGTGTTGAAATTGAACGCACCGCCGGTCGGACCCGGCAGGAAGATGGTCTGCGCGCCGCCCACGGCCTGGCCCAGCGCGTTAAAGCCCTGGATCAGCAACGCGCCTGCGGTGCTCGGGAAAGTGGTGCCATCGGCGCCGATATAGCTGGCTTGCAGCGAGCCGAGGCGGAACCGGTTGCCGCTGTTCAGGCCGAAGTACAGGTAGCCGTCGTTCAGGCCGGCGTAGTAATTGGTGGGGTTGTTGACCGGGCAGCCGCCGGAAATGCACAGGTCGTTGGTGGAACCGTCAATGATGACGCCAGCCAGGTCGCCGGTGGTCTGGTTGCCGTAGGCATAGGTCTCGATCCAGAACTCGTTGGTTTGCACCACGCCGCCCGCGTACAGGATGGGCGTATCAAATGCGCTCTCAAAATTAAGTACACCCGCCTGGGCAACGCTGCCGGCCGCCAGCGCCGCGGCGCATGCCGCCTTCTTGAACAGATTGCTCATACCGCTTTTTTTTGTCGTAAATTTAGCCACGGAATCCCCTGGATATAGATGGTCTCTTGATTTTTAGAAAGTTGTCTTGTCTTGTGGATAGACAACTTGCCCGCCTCAACCACTCCCCTAGTTGAGTCCGCATTTACAAGCATGAAACGTGCCCATGAAATATTTTCAAAAAAATCATGATGTTGCCCAGACATCATGATTGCAAGGCAGTCAAAGTGTAAGATTTTCCGACAAAAAATGTTTCCGGCGCGAATCAAATTCACGCCGGCATAAAAAGCGGGGATCAGTCAGCGCGGCCGGACGGCGCGTTGGAATTGGTGCGGCAGTAACCGCCGTTGCAGCCGATAGCGGGTTCCAGAATAACCTGGCAGGTGGAGACCCTGCCCTCCTGCGCGGCCGCCTCATTGGCCACTTTGCGCAGCGCGGTGTAGCGCTCGGCCAGTGGCGCCGCTTCGGCCATGCGCGCTGCCGACATCGCCAGCCACGCCGAGGGACCGCCGCACAGCCGGGCGCCGACCGGCACGGCGCGGCAATCGGCTGCGGTGCGGCAGGTGGAAGCGGCTTCCAGGGCGCGCAGCCGCTGCAGCAGTTCGGGCGCGCCGGCCGTGGCTGCGGGCGGCTGGGCCGGGGCGCCGCTGCCGCTGCTGGCAAGCGCGGTACAGCCCAGCAAGGCGCTGGCGGCGGCAAGTGCAAGAAGCGGGGTCGGTCGCATGGAAGCAGGCGGCGGGTGCCGGACGGATGGGAATGAGCCATGATGGGCCGCCGCCGCCGCGGCGTCAAGCGCGCGCTGCGCCGCCGTCCAGCAGGCGCAGCGCGATGCCGCGCGCCACCGCCTGGGTGCGATTGCTGACGCCCAGCGTCTTGTAGATGCGCTGCAGATGGTTTTTCACGGTGAGGCCGCTGATGCCGAGGATCTGGCCGACTTCGGTGTTGCTCTTGCCTTCCCTCACCCAGTGCAGGATTTCCATTTCGCGCCGGCTGACGGGGCGTTCGGCGCCCGCTGCCGCGACAGGCGCGGCGTCCAGCCGCAGCAGCGCAAAGTGCAGATGGGGCAACAGCAGTTCAATGAAGTAGGCCAGGCGCGGACAGGGCCGCTGCGGCATGCCGAACAGCGCAAAGCAGGTGCTTGCGCCGGGCAGCGCGCCGCTGCCATGCAGCAGCACGTTGTCCAGGCCCAGCCGCAGCAGTTCGGGCGCGAAGCCGGCCCATGGATCCGAGCCGGCGGCGCGCGGCGCGGCCTCCAGCGCCAGCGGCGGCACGCCGTGGGCGCTGGCACGCACCCGCGCGTGACGGGCCATGCGCGGCGCCAGGCCAAGGACGGGATCGGACAGTTGCGCCAGCACGGTGCTGTCGAGCACGGTGCAGTGCAGGCAGTCGATACGCAGCAGGCTGCCGCCGTCCGGGCCGCCTGCCGGACCGAACTGCATGCAGACCATGACACGGTGCGGCAGCAGCGCCTGCAGCTGGCCCTGGGCCCACAGGAAATAGCTGCGCAGCTCGCGTACCGTGAGCGACGCCTCGATGGCGCCCAGCAGGTACTCCTGCTCGCGCTTGCTCAGAATGACGGCCGGCTCCATGGGCTGCGCTCAGCGCATCAAGCGGCCACGGCGCGCGGCCGGCGCGGCTGTGGCGGCTGTGGCGGCTGGCCTGGCTGCCGGCCAAGGTGCGGGCGCGGCGGCAAAGCCGCCCCCGCAGCGCCGCCCGCGCCGGCGGTGAAACGGTAGCCGCTGCCGCGCACGGTTTCGATGTGGTCGTGGTGGCCGCTGGGCTGCAAGGCGCTGCGCAGGCGGCCGACATGGGCGTCCACGGTGCGCTCGTCGACGCAGGCATCCGCGCCCCACACGAGGTCCAGCAGCTGGGCGCGGCTGTAGACGCGTTCGGGATGCGACATCAGGAAATGCAGCAGGCGGAAATCCACACGCCCCAGGCTGAGCTGCCGCCCGTCCGCCATGACGCGCTGGGTGGCCGCCTCCAGGCGCAGCGCGGCCAGCTGTATCGTGCCGCCCGCCCCTGCCTGCGCGGGGAAGGACGCCGCGTGGGCCGCCATATGCGCAGCGGCGCGGGCAGCGGCGTGGGCCTGGCGGCGCAGCACCGCGTGCATGCGGGCCAGCGTTTCGCGCGGACTGAAGGGCTTGGTGATGTAGTCGTCGGCGCCGCTCTCCAACGCCATGATCTTGTCGGCCTCGGCGCCGCGCGCGGTGAGCATGATGATGGGCAGGGCGGCGGTGCGCGGCAAGGCGCGCAGGCGGCGCAGCAGCGCCAGCCCGGACTGGCCCGGCAAGTCCCATTCGAGCAGCAGCAATTCGGGCGCCGCCGATTCCAGCATCAGCAAGGCGCTCTCGGCGTCCAGCGCGCACAGCGGCTGGTGGCCGGCCTGGCGCAGGTTCAGCGCCAGCAGCTGCTGGACCTGCGGGTCGCAGTCGATGATCAGGATAGGGGGCGGCATAAACTTCACTATGCATCAGCCCCGCTCATGCGCACTAATACAATTTAATTGCGCGATTGATAGCTTTTCCGACTAAATTCCGCCCGCACTATGAAAAAAAACGCCGCCCTTGCGGGGCGGCGCGTGCAGCGGCCTGTGTACGGAAACAACAGCCGCTCAGGCCATGCAGGCAGCTCAGGCGGCCAGCGCAGGCGCCTGCACAGCGCCGGTGGCGCGGCGGCGGCGCAGCACCAGCGCCATCAGCGCTAGGCCGGTGCCGCTCAGCAGCCAGTCGGACGGCTCCGGCACGGTGGTGACGGCGCCCGGGTCGCCTGGACCGTTGCCGATGGTGCCGCCGCCGCCCGGCGTGGTGGGCGGGGTCCACAGGTATTGGGCGATGGCGCCGGTGACCGGGTCGTAGTTGCCGACCCACTCGCCGAGCGAGTTATAGGCTGTGATGCTGAAGTTGGAGATGTAGCCCGACACCGGATCGACCGCGCCGGCAAAGCTCAAGTCGAAGGAGAACACGGAGTCGAAATCGACCGCGAACGCCAGTTCGTTGAAGGCCAGGTTGCTGAACAGGTAGCCGCCGCCTTGCGGCGTGACGTTGTCGTTCAGGTCGACTACCGCGTTGTCGAAGCCCACCAGGCCGGACATCAGCGCGGTCGCCTCCACGCCGTTGCCTGGCGAACTGAACTGGAAGTCCAGGTAGCCGCCGGGAACGCCGAAAGTGCGGGTGTCGATCGATACCAGCACGCCGGCCGAAGCCAGGCCGCTGACGGCCGCCAGCACCAGGGTCAGCGCGGCGCGGCGCAGGGTTTTGTTGAAGAAGTTGCTCATGGCTTGTTTTCCTTAGAAGGTACCGGTGTAGAACTTGGGCGTGTAGGTCACGACCGCTTTATTCGGATTGCTGAAGGTCAGCGAGACCGTCATGGTGGCGCCCGGCGCCAGCGTGCCGCCCAGGGTGATGTAAGGCGCGCCGCCGAAAGTGCCGCTGGCGTTGTCCAGCACCAGGCCGTTGCCCAGGCCGTTCAGCTGCAGCTGGAACGGACCGCTCAGCGGCGTGCTGCCGTTGTTGGTCAGGTACAGCACGCCCGACGATTTCTGCGTGAAGCGGTTGTACACCGTGCCCTGCTGCACGAACTTGATGCTGCCGCTCATGTCGACGAACTTCGGCTGCAGGTTCAGGCTGACCACCACCGGGTCATGGTCGGAAGCGCGGTAGGCCAGCGCGTTGTACAGGTCCTGCGGCTTGCCGTCCTTGTTGTAGTCGATCACGGTCGGTTCGTCGGCGTTGACGTGCCACTCGGCGGCGCCGGCCACTTGCGGGCTCAGCGAGCTGCTGGCCAGCGCGTGGTCCAGGTAGCCGCTGTTGCTGCCGAACACGTAGGAGTACGGCGAACCGTGCGGGCGCACATAGCGCTCCAGCTCATTGACGAAGCCGGCGTTGGTCATCACGAAGACCGGGTCTTCCATGCCGTAGGAGTTCATGTCGCCGATCAGCAGCACGTCCGGGTCGCCGGCGGCGGCAGCCACTTGCGGCACGAAGCTGTTCACCAGGCGCACGGCCTGCTGCTTGCGGGTGTTGTTCCAGCAGCCCTGGCTGTCGCCCTGGTCGGCATCCAGGCCGCCGCCGGACGGGCAGCTGCCTTTCGATTTCAGGTGGTTCACCACCAGCGAGAACTTCTCGCCGTTGACGGCCTGGAAGGTTTGCGCCATCGGCGGACGGTTGTTGATGGCGTCGGCGTCGGACAGCGCGCCGCCCACCAGGGTCAGCCTGGAAGGCTTGTAGATCATGGCGACGCGGATGGCGTCGGTGCCGGTGGCGGCCGGAGCCGGCACCACGGCGTAGGCGTTGGAGCCGACGGCGGCGTTCAGCGCATTGGTCAGGTAGGTGACCGCGTACTCGCCGTTGTTCTGGATTTCCATCAGGCCGTAGACGTCGGCGTCGATGGCCTTCAGCTCGGCCACGATCTTGTCGCGCTGGCGCACGAACTCTTCCATGTTGTCGGCACCGCGGCAGTTGCCGGCCGTGGTGGTGCTGCCGACCTTGCAGCCCTGCCCGGTCTGGCCTTCCACGTTGCGGCCGTTGGTGAAGGTGGTGAAGAAGTTCAGCACGTTGGCGCTGGCCACTTTCACGTTGCCGGCCGCCAGCACGGGCGCGTCTTCGCGCGGATTGGTGCGCGAGAACACCGGGGCGGCGGTCGGCTGCAGCTTGAACGCGGTGGTGCTGCCGCCCACGGCGCCGAAGTCGATCACGCCCACCAGGTCGGTGACCGTGTCGCCCACGCGCACGGTGCCGTCCTGGCCGATGTAGGGAATGGTGGCGGGGGTGACGAACAGGCCGTCGTCCAGCACGATCATGCCGGCCGCGTTGGATGCCGCCAGCGCGTAAGCTTCCGGGGTGCGCGCCGGATGACGGTTGGTCGGCACTTCCAGGCGGCCGTCGGCCAGCGTCAGCTCACCGCGGTCGCCCAGGAATTCGGCCTGGTTGATGGTCAGCGGACGGGTGAAGCGCACCAGCATGCCTTCATAGTGCGACAGGTTGACGCCCAGTTCGACATTGGCAGGCGTGATGGCCGGACCGTCGCCCATGGGCACCACGGCGGTCACGTCCTTGAACTCGGTGTAGGAACGCTTGGCGCCGCTCGGCGTGTATTCGAACACCAGGCCGGTGACGCGGGCGATCTGGCCCACTTGCACGGTGGGCGCGGTGACGGTGTAGACGAAGATGCCGTCCGAGCTGGTCGGGTCGTTGTCGCCGGCGGCGTCCTGCATGAAGAAGCCGTTCGACACTTTCAGCGTGACCACGCCTTCGGCGGTCTGCACGGTGTTGGCCACCGGGCTGGGCGCGTCGCCCGCGCTGGCGCCCTGGATCTGCGGAATGGTCATGGAAACGTTGGCCAGGCCGGTCACTTTCACGGTGACCGGGCAGGTGGCGAACTGGTTGCCGTCGTTGGCGAACTGGATGGTGACCGGGTAGTTGCCCACGGCCAGGCTGGCCGCCGCGCTCAGGTTGACGCTGGCGGTGCCGCCGACGGCGCCGGCGGCGGTAAAGCCGTCCAGGCTGATGCCGGTCAGCAGGCCGGAGGTGATGGTGGCGGCGTTGACGATGCTGTCTGCATCGGTGGCGGTGAGCGGCACGCTGCCGCTGTAGCCCTGGGCCACGGACAGCGTGGATGGGCAGGTGGCGACGATGGGTTTGACGATGGTGGCGCCGCAAGCCTGGATCACGGCAGTGTTGCGCGGATTCGGCGCCAGCACTTCGAAGTCGGCGCCGTTGTTGTCGGTGTCGGTGCAGCCGTTGTTCTTGCGCAGCGCGGCGGTCGCGTTGGCCAGCGTGCCGGTTGGCGTGCCGCCCTCGGAAAAGTTGGCGGTGTTGCCGTAGCCGACCAAGTCGACCAGCGCCGCGCCGCTCGGGTTGGCCACGTTGAAGGCGGCGGTGGTAGTGCTCAGCGCCACCTTGCCGGCGCCTGCCGCCATGGTGATGGAAGCGGTCTTGTCGGCGGCGACGGTGGTGGCGGTGCCGCCGGTGCCAGCGGCCTGCTGCACCATGTAGTACTGACCCGGCTGCAGCATGACGTCGGTCAGCGGCGTGACCTGCCAGCTGCCGCCGGTGGCCGACGCATATTGCACGCTCCAGCCGTTCAACGACACCGGCGAACTGCTGCGGTTGTACAGTTCAATGAAGTCGTGCTTCAGCTGGGCGCCGCTGTTGCCCCCCCCGCCGTAAACCTGGCTGATGACGACGGCCGAATCGGCCAGGGCTGGGGCGGACAGGCTGGCCAGTAAGGCGGCCAGGACGGTAAGACGGCCTGGCACGGCGGGGACGGGTGGTTTCATGTGCGGTCCTGATGTGGGATGTTAACAATATGACTTTATAGTTGCTATCCACATATTAATATAAGCACATGACAAATTGATGACTTGTCATTAGTCCGAACGGACTAAAGTTGTAACCGCCCAACAAATGTCTTAAAACCGTTCATGGCCGCCGGTACGGTGCCGCCAGCGGCTCGCCGATGAAGACCCCCTGCGCCGGCCAGGACACGCTTTTCCAGTAGGCCTCCAGCGCGCTGTCGCCGTTCAGGTAGTGGCGCAGCAGCACGGCCGGATGGGGGAACTTTTGCCAGTAGTTGCACGGCTCGCTGACGGTGCCGTAGCTGGCGGTGGCGCCCGCCTCCAGCCAGCGCAGGCTGCTCATCTGCGTGGTGCCGTACAGGTCGCCGCCGAAGGAGGTCAGGTGGTCGGCCAGCGCGCCGGGCTGGAAGGCCAGCGTGTCGAGCTTGTCCACCCTGGCCATGCCGGTCTGGTAGACCATGATGTCGCGCACGCCTTCCAGCGCGTCCGCCTTCTGGTTGTGGATGGTGAGCTTGCGCTGCGCCAGCACGCCGGCGCGCGGGAAGAAAGGCACGCGGCTGTTGCGCTGCACTTCGCTGGTGGCCAGGTAGTAGGCGCCGGCGGCCGGCACGCGGAAGCCGCTGGCCACGCCGCGCCCGATCAGCGCCTTGGCCTCCTCCACCGAATCGGCCGGCAGCAGCATGGCCAGGCGCATGCCGAGCGCGTTGAAGGGCAAGGGCGCGGTGGCGTTGAAATAGGGGCTGGGCTTGCCGGGCCCGCAGGACTTGGCGCACAGCCCGCTGTCCAGGCCCAGCGTGTAGGCGGCGGTGATGCCGTTGCACTCGACCGCATAGGGCGCGGTCCAGACCATCAGCAGGGCTTGGATTTCCGGGCCCAGCTTGGCGTCGATGTCTTCCTTGAGCTGGCGGAACTGCGCGGCGCTGAGCTTGCGCGGCTTGTCGGCGATGCGCACGTGCACCATGTTCTCGGCCGGGATGCCGCGCCGCTGGCGGTAAAACTCGGCCACTTCCACGCTGTTGGGGTCGGCGTCGTTGACGACCACGGCCAGCTGGGCCGGCAAGATGGCGGCCTGCGCCGGTGGAACGGCAAGGCTGAGCGCGGCGGCTGTTGCCGCGATGGTGTGCAATAAGCGAATGGGGGTCTCCTGACGAAAAAAACGGAAGCCGCAGCTTCCGTTTCGATTATAGCGCCGTCAGGCGCCGTAGCATTGGCCTTGCGTCAAGCCCGGCCGATCAAGCCTGGTTCTTGCGGCGGCGCGCCAGGAAGCCCAGTACGCCCAGGCCGCCCAGCATCATGCCGTAGGTGGCGGGCTCCGGTACCGGTGCCAGGGTCAGGTGGCCAGCATAGCTGGCGTCATTGCTGGCCAGTACGGTGCCGCTCACTTGCAGGTAATAGTTGTCTGCGGACAGCGGGCCCATCGATTTGATGGTCCAGACATCGGCCGCGCCGTTGCCATGGCTGACACCGCCCACGACCACGCCCAGCGAGTTGTACAGGCTCAGGTCGGTGATGTCGATGTTCTTGGCCGGACCGGCACCTGGCGAGACGGAGATGACGCCGCCGACGAAGTTGCTGAGGTTGCCGCTGGTGAAGGTGAAGCGGTCGGTGAACAGGTCGCCCACGCTGTAGGCGGTCAGGTCGCGGCCGAAGTGCGCCGTGTTGCCGGTCAACGAAGCGGCAGTGGTCTGGCTGATGTCGGCGGCGTGCGCCAGGCTGCCGCCGGCGGTGGCGCCAACCAGGGCCAGAGCGGCCAGGATGGTTTTGGTTTTGGTCATATGTAACCCCGTTAAAAGTTGGGTGGCTCAAAAAGCTGTCGAGTGCGCACAAGACTGCACAACCATCCTAGCATGGCGAAAACGAAACATTAACCAGGAATTATCAAAAAATTTCCCTTCAAAAACAATGCATTACGTAAATTTTTGGCTCAAAGTCGCTTGCAAGCCCGACAGTTAGGGGCCTTCCGGCCGCCCGGCCGAATCGAGTAGGAATCGGCCTACAATAATGCAAGCCATATTTGAAGCCGCTGCCGGCTTGAAATCCCCATCCCCGCCTTGCCGGTCAACATTATTGGCGCGCTTTCCATGCCCGCCGCCGCCAGGATGGCCGCCACGCCGGCGGCGCTGCGCGGCGGCCTGCGCCCAGGATGAAAAAAAGGGGCCGCAGCCCCTTGTCGTGTTCGCGCGCGGCAGTTCAGGTGCGCTGGTACACGTCCTCGAAACGTACGATGTCGTCTTCGCCCAGGTAGCTGCCGGATTGCACCTCGATCAGGTGCAGCGGCAGTTTGCCCGGATTTTCCAGGCGGTGGTTCATGCCGATAGGAATGTAGGTCGACTCGTTTTCAGTCAGCAGGGTGACCTTCTCGCCGCAGGTGACGCGGGCGGTGCCGCTGACCACGATCCAGTGCTCGGCGCGGTGGTGGTGCATCTGCAGCGACAGCTTGCCGCCCGGATTGACGGTGATGCGCTTGACCTGGAAGCGCTCGCCGATGTCGATGCCTTCATAGCAGCCCCATGGCCGGTAGACCTTGGTGTGGTGCAGGTGCTCGGTGCGGTCCTTGGTCTTCAGGTGCTCGACGATCTGCTTGACGCGCTGCACCTGGTCCTTGTGGGCCACCAGCACCGCGTCGTTGGTTTCCACCACCACCAGGTCCTTGACGCCCACCACGGCCACGATGCGGCTCTCGGCGCGCACCAGGGTGCCCTGCACGTCGTCCAGGTAGACGTCGCCGCGGGTGACGTTGCCGGCCGCGTCCTTCGGCAGCACGTCGTGCAGCGCGGACCAGGAGCCGACGTCGTTCCAGCCGATATCGGCCGGCACCACCACGGCGTGCTGGGTCTTTTCCATCACGGCGTAGTCGATCGAGTCCGACGGGCAGGCGGTGAAGGCGGCTTCGTCCAGGCGGCAGAAGTCCAGGTCGCGGTAGTCCTTCTGCACGGCCGCTTCGGCGGCGGCGGCGATGGCCGGCTGGAACTTGGCCAGTTCGGCGATGTAGGCGTCGGCGCGGAACAGGAACATGCCGCTGTTCCAGAAGTAATTGCCGGCGGCGACAAAGCCTTCGGCGGTTTCGCGGTCCGGCTTCTCGACGAAGCGGTCCACCTTGAAGCAGTGCTCGGCGCCGGCGCCGGCGCCGCTCTGGATGTAGCCGTAGCCGGTTTCCGGCGCGGTCGGCACGATGCCGAAGGTCGCCAGCGCACCGTCCTTGACCATCACCAGCGCGCGCTCGACGGCCTGGTGGAAGGCGGCTTCGTCGGCGATGACGTGGTCGGCCGGCAGCACCAGCATGATGGCGTCGGCGTCGATGGCCTTCAGGTAGTGGGCGGCGGCGGCCACGGCCGGCGCGGTGTTGCGGCCGACCGGCTCCAGCAGGATGCCCAGCGGCTTGATGCCGATTTCGCGCATCTGTTCGGCCACCAGGAAGCGGTGTTCGTTGCCGCACACCACCAGCGGCGCCGTCAGCTCGACGCTGGTGACTGCGCGGCCGGCCACGCGCAGCGCGGTTTCCTGCAGCATGGTCTTGTCGGCGACCAGCGGCAGCAGCTGCTTCGGCAGGACGGCGCGCGACAGCGGCCACAGTCGGGTGCCGGCGCCGCCGGACAGTATGACGGGATAAATTTTCATGCGGTATTGATCCGATTGATCCAATTAATTATTTATAGAGTAGCTCTTCTTGCCTGCGGCGGCGACGGCGGTCGCGGGCGTTGGCCCATTCGCCGGTTTCGTACTCCGAAACATGCTTCATTTCACCTGCTCGGTCGACACTATAATCCTTGAAGACAATTAATTCTTCCAAGGTAACATCCGGTAACACGCGAGTATATTCGAACAACACACTTCGCACCACCTCCGCGCCGCTGCAAACGTGGCTTCCGTGGCCTATCCACGTCGGTCCGACGATGCGCGCGCCCGCTTCCACCCTGGCGCCGGAGCCGATATACACCGGTCCCTCGATCTTGGTGCCGCCGCTCCAGTCGATGCTGGTGTTGAGGCCGACCCACAGGCCTTCGTCGACCTGGATGCCGGGCACTTTCATGTTTTCCACCTCGCCCAGCAGCACGCTTTGCAGCACTTCCCAGTAATCCTTGACGCTGCCGATGTCGATCCAGTTGAATTTGCGCTGCTGCGCGTAGAAAGGCAAGCCCTTCTCGGCCAGCAGCGGGAACAGCTCGGAGCCGATGTCGAACGGACGGTCGGCGGGGATCAGGTCGATCACTTCCGGCTCGAAAATATAGATGCCGGTGCTGGCGAAGTTCGACAGCGCCTCTTCCTGCTTGGGTTTCTCCTGGAAGGCGCGGATGCGGCCGTCGGCGTCGGTGACCACCACGCCGTAGCTGGGCACCTTGTCCCACGGCACTTCGCGCGTGATGACGGACGCCAGCGCGCCCTTGCGGCGGTGCTCGAACAGCGCCGACTTGATGTCCAGGTCGATGATGGCGTCGCCGCACAGCACGATGGTGGTGTCGTCGAAGAAGCCGCCGAACTCCTGGATTTTCTTGATGCCGCCGGCCGAGCCCAGCGGCTCGGGCACGACCTCGCCCTCGTTATTGGTGTAACCCTCGAAGGAATAGCCGATCTGCACGCCGAACTGGTGGCCTTCGCCGAAGTATTCCTCGATCTTCTCGTGCAGATAGCTGACGTTGACCATGATTTCCGTGACGCCGTAGCGGGCCAGGTGCTCCACCAGGTAGGCCATGACGGGCTTGCCCAGGATGGGGATCATCGGTTTCGGTAAATCGTAGGTCAACGGGCGCACGCGCGTCCCTTTGCCTGCCGCCAAAATCATCGCTTTCATGCGTTTGCTCCTTGAATTAAAAAAGGGCCGCGAGCGGCCCCTTGTGTTCTTACAGGCGCCAGACGCAAAGTCCGGCATCCTTCAGTGCCGCCGTATCGAACGCCGCCTTGACGTCGATGAAGCAGCCGCCCTTGATGAGCTTTTTCTGGATGTCCTCGACCGGGCGCGCCAGCAGCTCGGCGTGCGACACCGCCGCCACCACCGCGTCGGCGCGCGGCAGCTGGTCCCAGCTGTGCAGGCGCACGCCGTATTCGTGCATGGCTTCGTCGGCGTCGGCATACGGGTCGTGCACGAACACTTCGATGCCGAAGTCGCGCAGCTCGTTGATGACGTCGCCCACCTTGGAGTTGCGCAGGTCGGCGCAGTTTTCCTTGAAGGTCAGGCCCAGCACGTTGACGCGCGCGCCCTTGATGTAGCTGCCGGCGGCGATCATGTTCTTGACGGTCTGCTCGGCGATGTATTTGCCCATGCCGTCGTTGATGCGGCGGCCGGCCAGGATCACTTGCGGGTTGTAGCCCAGCTGCTCGGCCTTGTGGGTCAGGTAGTAGGGGTCGACGCCGATGCAGTGGCCGCCCACCAGGCCGGGGCTGAACTTGAGGAAGTTCCACTTGGTGCCGGCCGCCTGCAATACTTCCGAGGTGTCGATGCCGATCTTGTCGAAGATGATGGCCAGCTCATTCATCAGCGCGATGTTCAGGTCGCGCTGGGTGTTCTCGATCACCTTGCACGCTTCGGCCGCCTTGATGCTGGTGCAGCGGTGCACGCCCGGCACCACGATGCGCTCGTACAGCTGGGCCACTTTTTCCAGCGTGTCCGGGGTGTCGCCGGCCACCACTTTGAGGATGGTGGTCAGCGTGTGGTGCTTGTCGCCCGGGTTGATGCGCTCGGGCGAGTAGCCGACGTTGAAGCCCTCTTTCCACTTCTTGCCGGAAGCCTGTTCCAGCACGGGGATGCACACCTCTTCGGTGGCGCCCGGGTAGACGGTCGATTCGTAGACGACGATGGCGCCGTCCTTCATGTGCTTGCCCACGCTCTTGCTGGCGCCCACCAGCGGCGTGAAGTCGGGGTTGTGCGCGTTGTCGACCGGGGTCGGCACGGCCACCACGATGATGTCGGCCTCGGCCAGCATGGCCGGGTCGGACGTGTATTCGGCGTGCTCGGAGGCGGCCATCTGCTCGTCGCTCAGTTCGCGCGACGGGTCGGTGCCGTGGCGGCAGGCGTCCACCTTCGCTTGCGAGATATCGAAACCGATGGTGCGGCCATGCTTGCCGAATTCGATCACCAGGGGCAGGCCCACGTAGCCCAGGCCAATTACTGCAACTGTCGTCATATTCTTCATCCTAGTGTTGGGGATTGCGTGTCAGCGGGGGCGGCTGCCGGCCGCCTCCTTGAGGAACAGCCAGACAAAAGCCATGTCCTCGATAAAATAGCGCCGGAACATGCGGCGCGGTTCCTGCAGAAAACGGTAGAACCATTCCAGCCCGGACTTTTGCATCCACAGCGGGGCGCGCTTGACGCGGCCGACCGCCACGTCGAAGGTGCCGCCCACGCCCATGGCGAACGGGATCTTCATATGCTCCTGGTACTGGCCCAGGAAATGCTCTTTCTTCGGAGAGCTGATGGCGACAAACAACAGGTCGGCCCTGGCGGCGCGCACCTGCTCGACCACGCCGGCCTCTTCCTCCGGCTTCCAGTAGCCGTTGCGGTAGCCGCACACGGTCAGGCCGGGGTATTTGATTTCGTACTGGCGCTTCACTTCGGACACCACTTCCTCGCGCGCGCCCAGCAGGAACACGCGCCAGCCGGTCTTGGACGAGCGCTGCATCAGCGCCTCGAACAGGTCGACGCCGGCCACGCGCTCCTTGAGCGGCTTGCCCAGCAGGCGCGAGGCCCACACCACCGGCATGCCGTCCACGTTGATCAGCGCGCATTCGTTGATGATGCGGCGCAGCTCGGCGTCGTGCGCGGCCTTGACCAGCTTGTCCACGTTGACCACCACGTGCTGGTGCGGCTTGCCGCTCTGGATAAAGCCGTCGATCGTTTGCAGGGTCTCTTCCATCGTCAGATTATCGACCTGGCAGCCCATCATCGTGATGCGTTCGCTCATGCTGTGCGCTCCTTTTTCAGTTCGTTGTCGAGCACGGCCACGATGCGCTCGGCGGCCTTGCCGTCCCACAGGTGCGGGCGGCGGCCCTGCTTGCCTTCGCCGCGCAGGATTTGCGCGGCCGCCGCCGTGATCGCCTGCGGCGAGGTGCCGGCCAGCACGTTGGTGCCCTCTTCCACCGTCACCGGGCGCTCGGTGTTCTCGCGCAGCGTGACGCAAGGCACGCCCAGCGCCGTGGTTTCCTCCTGCAGCCCGCCGCTGTCGGTCAGCACCAGCGCGGCATCCTTCCACAGGTCGAGGAAGGCCATGTAGCCCTGCGGGCCGACCAGGGTGATGTCCGGGCCCAGGTTGATGTCGAATTTCTCCAGGTTGGCGCGGGTGCGCGGGTGCACCGGGAACACCAGCGGCACCTCGCGCGCGATCTCGCGCAGCGCGCCGGCCAGCTGGCCCAGCATGGCCGGGTCGTCGACGTTGCTGGGGCGGTGCAAGGTGACCACGCCGTAGCGCTTGCCGTCCAGTCCAGCCTTGATGGCGGCGCTGTCCAGACCGGCGCCGCCGGTCGCGGCCAGCTTGTTGGCCTGGAACAGCACGTTGTCCACCATCACGTGGCCGACGTAGTGCACGGCCGCCTCCGGCTTGCCTTCGCGGCGCAGGTGCTCGACCGCGCTCGGCTCGGTGACGAAGAACCAGTCGCTGATGCTGTCGGTGACCAGGCGGTTGATTTCTTCCGGCATGCTCATGTCGCCGCTGCGCAGTCCCGCTTCCACGTGGGCCACCGGGATGGTCAGTTTCTTGGCCACGATGGAGCAGGCCAGCGTGGAATTGACGTCGCCCACCACCAGCACCGCGTCCGGGCGCTGTGCAACGCACAATTCTTCGAAGGCCAGCATGATCTTGGCGGTCTGCTGGGCGTGGCTGCCGCCGCCGGCGGCCATGAACAGGTCGGGCTGGGGGATGCCGAGTTCTTCGAAGAAGACGTCGTTCATCTCGCGGTCATAGTGCTGGCCGGTATGAATGATCTTGAACGACAGCCCGCCATGCGCTTGCAGCGCGCGCACGATGGGGGCGATTTTCATGAAGTTCGGACGCGCACCGGCGACCAGATAAATCATAGCCATAACATTCCTAAGCATAAAAAAGATCAAAGAGGCAACATCTTAATCGCAGCGCAGCAAATCCTGTCGCACGGCTGAGTCAGGCTGCGCGCGCCACCCGCTGCGCCACCACGGCGGGGCTGAGCGGCACGCCCAATTCGGTATAGATCGCGCGCAGCTGCGCCAGCACGGCGTCGAACGAATAGTCGCGGCCGACGCGGGCGAAGGCCTGCTCGCGCAGGCGGGCGCGCAGCGCCGGATCCTGCAGCGCGGCCACGATGGCGGCGGCCAGCGCCGTGCCCGGGCCGGGCGGCACCAGCAGCGCTTCCACGCCGTGGTCGATAAAATCGGGAATGCCGCCCACCGGCGTGGCGATCACCGGCACGCCGCAGGACATGGCTTCCAGCAGCGCCACGCCGAGCGCCTCGAAATACGTGGGCAGCACGAACAGGTCGGCCTGCTCCAGGTGCTGCTGCTTGGCGGCGCCGTCGACCCAGCCCGGCAGGCGCACCGCGTGCGCCACGCCCAGCTCGGTCGCCAGCGCGCGCAGCGCCTCGATTTCGCCGTCGCCGGCGAACACGAAGGTGGTGCCGGGCAGCACGGCCAATACGGGCGGAATGGCGCGCACCAGGTCGAAGATGCCCTTCTTCTCGTGCAGGCGGCCCAGGAACAGCACGGTGGCGCCGCCCCCGGCCGGACTGCGCAGCGGCGCCAGCAGCGGCGGCACGCGCACCGGGTTGCCCACCACCGCCACGCGCGCGACCGGCTCGATATGCAGCACGTCGGCGCGCCAGCGCGGCGCCACCACCACCACGCGCGCCGCGCGGCGCAGCACCAGGCGCACCCAGGCGCGCGCCGGCGCGCCGCAGCCGCGCGCGTAAAATTCGGGAAATTCGCCGCTATGGATGTGGAACACATACGGCACGCGGAACGCCAAGGCCAGCGCCGCCACCAGCGACTTGCGCCAGAAGCTGCCGCGCGAGGCGCTGTGCACGTGCACCACGTCGACGCGGCGCGCGGCCAGCAGCCACACGATGCGCCACAGCGCGCACGCCATGGTGCGCAGCTGGGTCAGCTTGCCGGCGCCTTCATAGGTCGAGATGTAGCGCACGCCCCATTGCTCGAACAGGCCCACGTCCATATAGGAGCGGATCACGGCGGTGATGCCGCCGTGGGCCTGAAGGCCGGTGCCGACCATCAAAATGCGGCGCGGGCAGAAAGCTGCTGTGCTGGCTGAACTCATGACTGATCAATGACTAAAATGAAAGTAAGCGAGACAATCATAGCAGTAATGCACGGCGATTCTATCGTGCTCTGTGCGCACGATACGAGATATGTTTAGAACAAGTTTGACAAAGTGCCATGCTAGAATCAGGAGCATGAAAATCAGCATCGTCATCCCCGCTTACAACGCCGCAGCCTGCATCGAAACGGCGCTGCGGTCCGTGCAACAACAAAGCCACCGCGACTGGGAAGTCCTGGTGGTGGACGACTGCTCGCGCGACGATACGCGCGCGCTGGTGCGGCGCTGGGCGCTGGCCGACGACCGCATCCGCCTGATCGAGCAGCCGCAGAACGGCGGCCCGGCGGTGGCGCGCAATGCCGGCTTCGACGCCGCGCGCGGCGAGTGGATCGCGCTGCTGGACGCGGACGACGCGTGGGCCGAGGACAGGCTGGCCAGCTTCATGCCCTACCTGGTGGCGGACCGGCACGACCTGCTGTGCGACCGCCTGGCGCTGTACAACGCGGCGCAGGACAAGGTGGTGGCGGCCAGCTGGCCGTGGGTGCGCAGCCCGCGCCGCGTGGGCATGCAGGAATTGCTGCTGTGGGACCTGCCGGGCCAGCGCGCGCCGCTGGGCTGGACCAAGCCGCTGTTCCGGCGCGCCTGGCTGAACCAGCACGGCCTGCGCTACCAGCCGGCGCTGCGTTTCGGCGAGGACTGGCGCCTGCTGGTGGACGCGGTGATGGCCGGCGCGCGCGCCGGGCTGCTGCCTTTCGCCGGCTACCGCTACACGATGCGGCTGGCGGAAAAGAATTTCAGCCAGACCAAGGTGGACACGGTGTCGCCGCTCAAGCTGCACCGCGACATCGTGCAGCAGTACGGCGCGCGCTGGCCGCTGGCCACCCGCCTGGCCGCGCGCCTGCGCGGCTGGCTGATCGGCGGCCTGGACGCCAAGGCGCGCCTGAAACCCGCCGTGCACGGCAAGCGCTGGCTGGAGCTGGCCAGGCTGCTGCTGACCAGCCCGCGCTGCTGGGGCATCCTGCTGGTGCACCAGTACGAAAAGCTGGTCTGGTACCGCTGAACCCGCCGCCCCTCCGCTCCGCCGCGGCTGACTGCCGCGACCAATAAAACGCAAAACAATCCACAAGCCAAGCTCTGCCGCGGCACGCCTGCCTTCACGGGGGCGCGCCGGTCCGCCGCGCTCAGGCGGCCCAGGGCGTGGCCGGTACGCCCGCTGGATGCGGCGCGTGGACCGACAGGTCGCCGCTGCGCTTGGCCCGTTCCGCCGCCTCGGCGCGGCGCAGCTGCAGCGAGTACGCGAACGCCATGCCGAAGAACATGAACGGTATCGCCACCGCATTCGGGTCGCCGTAAATCGGCGCCGTCAGCGAGCCGGTGAAAGCCAGGAAGTGGCCGACGAAGGCCAGCCGCCACAGCATGCGCTCGCGCGGGTGCTGCACGGTCCAGGCGCGCTGCAGGGCGAACAAGGTCATCAGGGCGCCGAACAGGAACACCACGCCGCCGCCTATCCAGCCGGTTTCGGCGAACAGATTCGGCCAGTAGGTATCCAGCAGGTACAGGTCCTGCCGGTACCACCAGTAGCGCGTGCTGTAGCCCAGCATCTCGTATACCGAGCGGTCGTACATGCGCGCGGCGTCGCCGCCGAATTTGCCGAAGCCGGTGCCAAGCGGGAAATACGTGTTCGCCAGGTGGAAACCATCCAGGTACAGCACGGTGCGCGGGTTGCCCAATGCCTGGTACGACGGCAGCAAGCCCCACTGCAAGCCCAGCTCGGCGCGGTTTTCCGGCCCCAGCACCAGCAGCAAGGCGCCCAGCAGCAGCACCACGGCGGCCAGGGCCAGCAGCACGGCGCTGATCCTCGGCTTCATTTTCGACGCGAACAGCAGGATGGCGCAGGCCGCCAGCGCATCGAAGATTTCCTGGCGCTCGCCGGCCAGCAGCAGCACCAGCATGAAGCCGCACAGCAGCAGATAGTTGCCGGTGGTGCTGCCCTGCCCGCTCATGCGCCGCACGAACACGCAGCACAGGAACAAGGCGGCCACCGAGGCCAGCACGCCCGGGTGGACGAAGGGGCCGGTGGCCAGGTGCAGGCCGGGCAGCAGCGGGTTGCCGTTCTGCCCGCCGCCGGCGTTGCGCGCGATCAGGTGGTGCACGGACGGCGCGGCGAATTCCAGCGCCAACGCGGCCAGGCACAGCACCAGCACCACCTTGACCACCAGCCAGAAGCGCTGTTCGCTGCGCTCGCCCAGCGTGACGCTAAAGCCCAGCAGCAGCATGATGGGCAGCTTCAGGTCGTAGGCGATCTGGTAGAAGAAGGGATACCAGTGGATGCGGCCGGCGCTGATGGAGCCGGCCGCGCCCAGCGCGAAGAACAGGCCGAACACCACCACCATCAGCTTGCCCAGCCAGGAGTTGCCGGCAAAGATGAACAGGCCGCGCAGCGCGTAAATGGCCAGCGGGATCAGCACGATGGACATGACGCCGCGCGTGCGCACCGGCGAGACGGTGTCGGCCAGCGCGGTCAGCAGGGTCAGGCCCAGCATCAGCCAGAACACGCCTTCGCCGCCGAAGCGGAAACTGGAAAAGGAATTGGTGAACAGCAGCAGCCCGAACAGCAGGACGGGTGCGATCAGCATCAGGGCGAACAGGCCGGCGCCCAGGCCGACCAGGCCGCCGAACAGCAGCACGCTGAGCAAGCCGACCAGGACCAGGGGCAGCGCAGACAGGCTGGAGCGCAGCCTGCCAGGCAGGCGCGGCGCGGTGGGGAACTTCATGATGGTTACCGTGGAAATCTGTAGTCCAGGTAACTTATCATATCGTCAAAAAACCGCCCACGCGATTGCGCAAGCGGCGTTCGGATTTGCCACTTATCTGGGCGCGCAAGGGGTTTGCGCGTACATCAGGTCGTAGGTGCTGGTGGGGCCGCCCAGGTGGATGAAGTCGGCGTACAGACTGCGCGACGGCACCATCATCGTGCCCGGCAGATACAGCCCCACCTTGGCGTAGTTGCCCAGCCAGGTTTCGTAGCTGTTGTAGGTGTTCTTGGCGCTGAACACCTCGGTGCCGTTCATCCACACCTGGATCTGGCCCACGCCCGGCTTGTACGACCAGTCCGCGCGCACCACGAAGCAGTACCACTTCCTCAGCTCCACCGTGCCGAGCCGGATCGACTCGGCCACCGAGTTGGCGCGGGTGGCCGGATCGGTGCCGCCGCTGGTGCTGCGGTGGTTGTAGTTGAAGTCCAGCGCCAGGGTGCGGTCGGTCACGGTCAGCGAGGCCGGCGGCGACACCACCGCCGTGTTCTGGCTGGTGTGCAGCTGCGCCACCAGGGTGGGCGTGTTGTGGAACACCCAGTCGCCGGGGAAATACATGCTGAAGGTGTACCAGCGCAAGCCTTCCTTGACGTATTCGTTGCGCGGCGAGATCTCGGTGCGCGAGCCGCCCAGCACCAGCGGGTCGGTCTTCGCCACTTTCATGTAGAACACTTTCTTGCCGCTGCCGGCCGGATCGTCCACCAGCGTGACGTTGTTGATCGAACTGCTGTTCAGCGTGTAGAAGTCCGGGAAATAACGGATGGTGGCGGTGGCGTTGGCCGCCAGCAGCCAGGAAATATACTGGTAGGTCTTGGGGTTGGTGGCCATGGTGGTGACCGGGCCGCCGCGCGCCGGGTCAATCTGGGCGTGGGCGCCCGCCATGGTGCCGCACAGGGCCGCCAACGCGATGAGTTTATTCGTCAATTGCATGCTCAACCTCTCTCGGGTACTTATTTCACCAGCGCCGTGGTCGCGCTGGTGATCCTGCATGGCGTTTCCGCCAATAGTTTTTCCAGGGTGGTGTCCGGGCCGCCCAGGCGGATGAAGTCCGTGAACAGCACCCGCTCGGCCACGCCCAGCAAGCCGGGGAAGGACAAGCCGACGCGCGGCACGTTGCCGGCGCTGCCGGGATAGGAATTGATGTCGCGCTGGGCATCGAAGACCTTGTCGCGGTTCTGGTAAATCACCAGCGAGCCGTTGCCCAGCGTGGGCGACCATTCGGAGCGCACGGCGAAGCAGTACCATTTGCCGGTCTGCAGCGTGCCCAGCTTGACCGCCTTGATACCCGAATTGGCCGCCGTGGCGACTTCGGTGGCGCCGCTCAGCGGACGGTGGTTGAAGCCCAGGTTCAGCTCGATGGAGGTGCCGCGCACCACGATGGCCATCGGCGCGGGCAAGCCGGCCACCGGCGTCGGCTGGTTGACCTCGGCCACCACGGCCGGATTGGGGTGCGCCACCCAGGTGGTGGGGAAGTACACGCTCAGGCCGTACCAGCGCGGGCCGGTCTTGCTGGCCTCGCCCAGCGGCAGGAAGTCGGTGCGCAGCAAGCCGCCCACCTTGGCGTCGGTGCTGCGCACCCGGCTGCGCAGCACCGTGCGGCCGCTGCCGGCCGGGTCCGTCGCATACGTCAGGTTGCCGCTCCAGGCGGAATACAGCGCATAGCGCTTGCTGAAATCGGCATACGGCACCGCGCCGCCCACTGTGGGGTCGATCTGGCTCCAGGCCGAAGCGCTGGCTACTGCACTCAACATAATAAAACCAAGTTTCGGTAATTGCATAACGGCGTCCTCCGTGTTTCGTTATTTAATTACGATAGCATAAAACTGCCGAATTAAGCGTTGCCGCAAGCCAACAGCCATATACTAATTTCTCTTATTATCTGCGCATGCAATTTTTGAATGAAACATCGCCAATTGGTAAAGCCATCACGATTATTTATTTTCGTTAATATCAGTTTGAGAATAGCGGATTCATTTATATTAACTTGAAACAGCCGGCCTCCTGCGCAGCAGACGCAGCGCGCGCGCCGGCAGCAGCGCCAGCTCGGCCGCGGACAGCGGCCGCAGCAACAGCAGCACGCCCCAGCTCACGCCGGTGGCCGCGCCCAGCGCCAGCGCCAGGTGGAAGGCGTCGCTGCCGCCCGGCAAGCCGGCCAGCACCATGGCCGCCAGCCCGCCCGCCACGCCGAACTTGGCCAGCCCGGCCCAGTGCGGCCGGTAGCGCCACTCCGGCGTGCGCAGCTGGCGCAGCACCAGCGCGGAATACACGGTCTCGGCCAGCACCAGCACCGCGAACAACAGGCTCCAGCGCTGCTGCGGCGCGGCCAGCAGCAGCGCCAGCGGCGTCACCAGCAGCAGGAAGTTGGCGCGCGTGGTGGCCGACGAGCGGCCCAGGGTGTGGGCCATCAGGTCGGTCAGGCGGCGGTGCGCCAAGATCACCAGCACCGCCAGCCAGCCGGTCAGCAGCCAGTGCGCGTCCGGGTAGCGGCCATTGCTGAGGAAGGCGCTCAGTTCGGCGCCCCGCACGGCGCACAGCACCAGCAGCGGCATCAGGCACAGCAGGTTGGCCTTGTAGATCAGGCCGGCGCGCAGGCCCAGCCTGCCCTTGTCCTGCTCGGACGCGTAGCGCACCACCAGCAAGGTGCGCACGATGCCCAGCAGGAATTCGCTGGGCAGGTATTTGCGCACCTGCTCGGCCAGGTTGCGGGCAAAGCCCAGCGGCGCGGCCGCCTCCGGCCCCAGGGTGCGGGTGGCCAGCAGGATCACCGCCTGCCAGCTCCAGGTCAGGTTGGCAATATTGCTGAGCCAGGCGTTGCGGCCCACGCGCAGCATGTCGCGCCAGGCCGGCATGGTCCATTCGGGCTTGGCGGCCGCACCGGCCACGGCGCCGGGGGCGGACTGGCGCGCGGCGCCGCGCACCTGCAGCAGGTGGCGCTGCAGGCACCAGGCCGCCACCAGCAGGCTGCAGCTGCTGGCGATCAGCTCGCCCACCGCCAGCGCGTGCGCGTTGCGCCATTCCTCGTGCGAAAAAGCCAGCACCGCGTAGCCGGCCAGCGCCACGTTGCGCAGCAGCTGGCTGGCCTGGCCGGCCTTCTGGAGTAGCAGGCTGGACAGCAACTGGTCGCGGAACACGCGGCTCACGCCTTCGATCAGCATCACGCCCGCGTACAGGCGCAGCACGCCGTCCGCGTCGCGCAGGCCCAGCCAGTGCGTCAGCAGCGGCGCTGTAAAAAACAGTATCAAGGCCCCGCCCGCCAGCAGCAGCGCCTGCAGCGCCACGCTTTGCCATACAAAGCGGTACAGCGCGCGGCCGCTGGCATGCATGCGGATCTGCGGAATATAGATGCCGGTAACCCACTCCATGCCGAAACCGGATAAAACGATGCCCATTTCGATAATCGAATAGGCCGCCACATAATTAATGTACTGATTCTCGGGAAGCTGGCGCGCAATCCAGATAAGAATAAAAAAAGCGGCCAACGCATTTAAAAAACGGCCGCCTACGTAATAGCCTATGCTTTTATTAAAAGCACGGCCCGAATAATTTTCTGACATGGTCTTCTTTTATGACTTCCTTGCGGGATCGCCCACCAGCTTGGCGGCGTCGGCCGGCGGCATGCTGCGCACCAGGTCGGCGATGAAGCTGTCCTGCAGCGCGTAGCCGGCGGCGCGGTCGGCGCCGATGTTGGAGACGCGGAACAGCAGCCCGTCCGGAATCTGCCCGTTCAGGCTGAAGCGCAGCTGGGTCAGGCGCTGGGCCAGCGCGCCGTCCACCGTTTCGTCGCCCACCCGCACCCAGTAGCTGATCGGTTCCTGGCGCGCGCCCAGCACCGCGTACAGGCGGTTGACGGTGACGTTGGCGCCGCCGATCCGCTCCTGCTGCTGGGACACCTTGTCGACCCGGAAGCCCTGCGCCGAATAGCATTTCTCGGGGCGGTGCACGCGCAGCCGCCCGGTCTGGTCGCCGCCGTAGGCGATCGACAGCATCACCCGCTGGCCGCGCCCGTTGATATAGGTGCGCGCCAGCGTTTCGTCGTACAGCTTGCCGATCACCTCTTCCACTTCGGGCGGCGGCTGCACCGGCACCACGCTGCGGTCGATGCGCCAGCCGGCGAACTCGGCCGGAATAAGGGTTTCCAGGCCCAGCTTTTCCATCTCCGGCGCGTCGTGCTTTTTCGGCTTGAGCAAGGCGGCGGCGGCGCTGGTGCCGCCCATCAAAGTGGCCAGCAAGGCGCCGGCGGCGGTTCTGCGGTTCATTTTGCACTCCTGTTCTGCGCCTTGCCGTGGCGGCTGCGCACGGCGCCGCGCAACAGCGTATCGACGCCGATGATCAGCAATAGCGCACTAATAAATAGCACCATGCCGGCAAATCCGTGCAGGAAACCCTGCCCTGCGGCATCACCAAAATGGTAGGTAATCAAAGTCAGCGTCATGACGCGGATAATATTGGCGGTAAAGGAGATCGGCACAATAAGTATTGCCAGGCCCACATTGCGCAGGAAAGAGCCGTGCCGGACTATATTCAGGTACAGCAGGCCGAGCGCTTCCAGGGTGAACAAGGTGTGCAGGCCGGCGCACGCGTCAGCGACCAAAAGTTGATACTGGCCCACTTGCAGCACCACGCCGCTGCGCGCGATCGGGTAGCCGATCGCGAACAGGATGTGCTCGGCGCACCAGGACACCGCCATCTTCATCGGCATGGTCACCGTGTCCACAAACGGCCCCGGCAAGGGCAGCATGAACAGCATGAAGAACAGCGGGAACCACTGCACCTTCAGCGCGGTCGGCCCCTGCAGCAGCAGCAGCACCGCCGCCACCGTGCACGGGAAGGAAAACATTTCGATGACCTGGATGTTGAGCACCCGTCCCAGCAGGTAGCTCAGCAGGCCCAGCGCCAGCACCGGCCAGCCCCAGGCCGAAGCAGGGTTGGCGGCCTTGGCGCTGGCGTCGAGCATGGCCGGCCAGTTGCGGTACAGCAGCCACAGCGACACGCCCAGGATGATGGGGCCGTGCGCCTGTTCTTCCCGGCCCCACACTTCCTGCAGCGCGTCGTAGAAGGTGGGCACGTACAGCGCCAGCAGGCCGGCCAGCGCCAACAGCCAGGCGAGCGGCAAGCGGCCGGCGGCGGACTGGCGCGCCGGCGGCATCGGAGTGCTGGCGGAGAGCATTTAGTGCTCCACCATCACGGAACCGACCACGGCGATGCCGGCGTGCTGCAGCTGGTCGACGCAGGCGCTGATGGCCGCCAGCGAGGTGCGGTTCTTGCGCGCCACCAGCAGCACCCCGCCCACGCGCGAGGCCAGCGCCAGGGTGTCCGAGCCCAGCACGCAGGCCGGCGCGTCGTACAGCACCACGTCGTAGCGCGATTCGAAATTGAGGTTCAGGCCGGCGAACGCGGCGCGCGCCAGCAGTTCCTGCGGGTTGGGCGGCAAGGTGCCCGACACCAGCACCGACAGGTCGACCAGCTCGTCGATCTTTTCCACCACCTCCAGCTCGGCGCGCCCGGCCAGCACGTCGGACAGGCCGGCGCGCTGCTTGAGGCCGAATATGTCCTGCTGGCGCGGGGTGCGCAGGTTGGCGTCCACCAGCAGCGTCTGTTCGCCCAGCTGCGAGAACACCACCGCCAGGTTGGCGGCGAACAGGCTGGCGCCGTCGCCCGGCTCCACGCCGGCCACGGCCAGCGCCTTGCGGCCGCGCCCGAACCAGCGCAGCATCAGCTGGCTGCGCACCGCGCGCAGCACTTCCACCTGCGGCGAGAACGGGTGGTAGGCCGCCACCAGCAGCGGCGACATGCCGCCGTCGCCCGGCGCCAGGTAGGGATAGTCGAACTGCCGCGCCAGCACTTGCTGGATGTCGGCCTCGGAGATCAGGCCCAGGCGCTGGGCCGCCTCGCCGAAGCGGATGCCCAGCTCCTGCTGCATGCGCAGCACGCGCTCGGCGTTTTCAGGGCTCAGCTTGCCGGAGGCCAGCAGCAGGCCCCCGATACTCGAGTCGATGGCGGGCGGCAGCGCCGCCGGGGGCAGCCCCACTGGGGTTGCGGCGGGGTTCATGGCAGGGTGGTTCATAATCATTCCCATATCAGGTCAGGCGCACGCGGCGCGGCATCAGCGCCATGCCCAGCTTGGAGCGGGCACGGGCCGGGCCCCAGTGAATTTCGCCCAGCACAGGAATCTGCACCAGGTCGGCCAGGTCGCTGCGCGAACGCACGCGGCGGTCCAGCATCTCGGCCAGCATGCCGAAGCCCACGCCCAGCATGGTGCCCATGAACAGCGCCAGCACGGTGTTGAGCAGCAGGCGCGGCGAGGACGGCTCGACCGGCGGCACGGCCGGGTTCAGCAGCGCGATGTCGGACTGGTCGGACTGGCCCTCCATGCGCGTCTGCGACAGGCGCAGCGAAGCCGCGTCCATGGCGCGCTGGGCCGCTTCGACGTCGCGCTGCAGCACATTGAGTTCGTCGCGCGAACGGTTGATCTCGAGGATCTTGGTCTTCTGCTCGGCCAGCGCCTCGCGCAGCGCCGACTCGCGCGCGCCCAGGATCTGGGCGTTGTTGCCGACGCTGTTGGAGGTCGACGCCACGGCCGAGTTCAGGCTGGCGCGCAGCTGGTCCGCTTCCGCCTTGGCGCTCTGGTATTGCGGGTGGTTGCGGCCCAGGCGCTGGCCGACCTCGGCCAGCTTGGTGTCGGCCATGCTCAGCTGGGCGCGCAGGTTCTGCACCAGCGGGCTGGCCGCCACGTCCGGCGAATCGAGCGCGCGGCCGCTGGCCACGCTGCGCCGCGAACTGGCTTCCATCTGCTGCGCCTGCGCCACCACCAGCTGGGCCGACAGGTCGTTCAGGCGGTTCGATTCCACGTCCAGCCGGTTGTCCAGGCTGACGATGCCGTTTTCCTGCTGGTACTTCGAGAGCCGGCTCTGGGCCGCTTCCAGCTGGTCGCGCAAGCCCTTGATCTGTTCGGTGAAGTAGCCGGTGGCCTTCTTCATCGGATCGGACTTGAGCTGCACGCTGAGCTTCTGGTATTCATCGGCGAAGGCGTTGGCCACCGCCGCCACGAAGGCCGGGTCCGAGCCCTTGAAATTGATCTCGATGACGCTGCTCTCGCGCGAGGGCACCACGTCCAGCTTCTTCAGCAGCAGGTCGGCCAGCCAGTCGCGCACCGTGCCCTTGCCGCCGGTGTCCTCGCGGAACTGCTGCTGCACCGCCGGGTTGGTGGCCAGCTTGAGCTGGTCCACCACGCGCAGCGCCACGTTCTTGCTCGAGATCAGGTCGATCTGGGTCGCCACATAGCTCGGCATCAGCTGGCCCGGCATGGTCATGCCGGTCACCGGGTCGACGCCCTTGGTGTTCAGCAGCACCGTGGAGGAGCCCTTGTAGGTGGCCGGCAGCAGCAGGCTGACCAGCACGGTGATGGCCACCGTGGCGATCAGGGTGCCGAGCACGATCTTCTTGCGTGCCTGCAGTATCAGTAAAAATTGGGCGAAATTCATGGCATTTCCTTAGAACAGGCTTTCCTTGACATACACGATGTCGTCAACCTGGATCGGGTCGTCGTGCTTCACATTCAGGACTTGCAGCTGGCCGTTGGCGTCCTTGCGCTTGATGCGCATGCCGCGCTCGGTGCCGCGCGGGGTCAGGCCGCCGCCGGCCGACAGCGCCTGCAGCACCGTCATGCCGCGCTCCAGGCGCACCGGGCCGGGATGCTGCACTTCGCCGTAGATGTAGAAGCGCGGCGCGCGTTCGACGAAGATGATGTCGTTCGGCAGCAGCTGGTAGTCGCGGCCGAAGTCGGCCGCCTGCACCATCTGCAGCACGTCGATCACTTCGCGCGTGGTCTTGCCGTCGCGGGTGCGTATCAGCGACACGGTGTCGCCGCCTTCCGGGCCGATGCCGCCGGCCTGGGCCAGCATGTCCATCAGGCTGCGCTTGCCGTCCACCGGGTAGCGGCCCGGACGGTTCACCTGGCCCAGCACCGACACCTGCTGGCTCTGGATCTGCGTCACCAGGATGTTGACCTGGGCCCGCTTCACATAGCCGCCGCTCTCCAGCATGGAGCCGATCTTCTTTTCCGCGGCCGGCACCGTCAGGCCGCCCAGGGCCACCGGGCCGATCAGCGGGAAGGTGATGCCGCCGCTGTCGCTGACGCGGGTTTCCAGCGCCAGGTCGGGACTGCCGTAGACCGAGATCTTCAGCACGTCGCCCGAGCCGAGCACGATATCTGCCGCCATGACGGGGCGCACGGCCAGCGCCATGACCATGGCCACTGCCATGGCCAGCCACAGGATGAGTTTTTTCATGATGAGCTCACTTATTTTCAGGTGGATGCGGGGGGATGTCTATTTCAGGCCGGCCACGCCGCGCGCGGCGGCATCGTCGGCCACGGCCTGCGGTGCGACGGCCTGGGCCGGCGGCACCACGGCCGGCGCGGCGGCGGCAGGCGCGGCGGCCGGCGTTGCAGGCGCGGCGGCGGTGGCGGCCGCCGGGCTGGCGGGGGCGCCGGGCACGGCCGGGGCGCCGTCGGCCGGCTTGTTGAAGTACTCGATCTTGGCGGTCGAACGCAGGCGCTTGATTTCAGCCTCGGCCGCTTCCTTGTTCTTCTTGTTGAACAGGAACTGCTCGATCTGGCTGTTGGCGGCCTCCAGGCTGAGCGGGCTGTCCTTGATCTCGGCGATCTGGATCAGCATGCTGCGCTCGCCTTCGCGGATGATGAACAGCTGGCCCTTGGGCATGGACGCCAGGCGCGCGCCCAGTTCCGGCGGCAGGTCGGTGCTGGTGCGGGTCAGGCCGGCGCGCACGTATTTGATCTGGCGCTGGTCCAGCCAGGAAGCGGCCTCCTCCAGCGACTTCACGCTGTCGAGCTGGGCCTTGAGCTGCTCGCTGACGTCCTTGGTGGCCAGCACCAGCTGGCGCATGTCGAACTGCTTGCGGTTGGCGAAGAATTCCGGATGCTGCGCGTAGTACTGCTCCACCTCGGCCTTGGTCGGGCGGGCCTGGCTGCCGATGCGTTTCTGCATATAGGCCTGGGCCACGATCATGGCCTTGGCGCGCTCGATGGCCTGCATCACCTGCGGATCGCGCTCCAGCTTGTCCTTGGCCGCCTCGTTCTGCAGCAGCTGGCGGTCGATCAAGCCTTCCAGCAATTGCTTGCGGGCCGTTTCCTGCTGCGCCGCCTGCACGCCGGAGCGCTGCATCTCTTCATTGAGCTGCAGCATGGTGATTTCCTCGCCATTGACGCTGGCCAGCGCCTGGCCGTTTTTCTTGGCCTTCTCGCCGCACGCGGACAGGGAGAGCGCCGCCAGCAGCATCACGGCGGCAACCGAACGACTGGATGGGGAAGCATTTTTCATGATCGTTCCTTTGTGAAAACTTTTCTGTGCAACATTGTCATTAGACAAACATCTTAACCAAACAATGCCAACCGTGACGCACGAATGGCAGAGCAGGCGGGTCGGTAGGCGGGGGAACCGGCGCTCAGTGAGCATTTTCCCGGGCGGCCACCACTTTCAAGGTGCGCACCACGATCCACAGGTCCATCCACAGCGACCAGTTGCGCAGGTAATCGAGGTCATAGCGGATGCGCGCTTCCATCTTGTCCAGCGTTTCGGTCTCGCCCCGCAAGCCGTTGACCTGGGCCCAGCCGGTGATGCCGGGCTTGACCTTGTGGCGCAGCATGTAGCCCTTGATCAACTTGCGGTACTGCTCGTTGTGCGCGACCGCGTGCGGGCGCGGGCCGACGATGCTCATGCGCCCTTGCAGCACGTTGATGAACTGCGGCAACTCATCCAGCGAGGACTTGCGCAGGAAGGCGCCGATGCGGGTCACGCGCTGGTCGTTCTTCTTGGCCTGCACCACTTGCGCGCCGTCCTCGGCCACCGTCATCGAGCGGAATTTGTAGACGATGATTTCCTCGCCGTACAAGCCGTAGCGGCGCTGGCGGAAAATCACCGGACCGGGCGAGCTGATGCGCACGGCGGCGGCGATCACCGCCATCACCGGCAACAGCGCCAGCGTGATCAGGCTGGCCAGCACGATGTCGCTGGTGCGCTTGACCAGGCTGTTGAAGCCGGTGAACGGGCTTTCGCAGATGGCGATCACCGGCATGCCGCCCACGTTGTCGAAGCGGGCCTGCATCAGGTCGAACACGTAGATGTCCGGCAGGAAATAGACCGAGGCGGTGGTGTCCTGCAGCTCGTCGAGCAGGCGGCGGATGCGCGGCTGGGCCGAGATCGGCTGGCTGATGAAGATCATCTTGATCTGGTGCTGCCGCACGTAGGCGGCGATGTCGTCCATCGTGCCCAGCACCGGGTGCCGCATGTTGCGCGGCTGGCGCTCGTCGGTGCGGTCGTCGAAGAAGCCGCACACCTTCATGTACAAGTTGGGGAAGCGGTCGATGGTGTTGGCGAATTTCACGCCCACGTCGTTGGCGCCGATGATGAGCACCGAGCGCACTTCGCTGTCCTTGTTCGGGTCCGAGCCCAGCTTGCGCGCCGCCATGTGGCTCAGCAACAGGACGAACGGCGTGGCGGCGAACCACACCAGCACCACGTGTTCGTCGTAGTGGTAGGACAGGCCGCTGACCGAACCGAGGAACACCAGGATCAGCGCGGTGACCACCCAGCCCACCACGATGTCGCGCGCATAGGCCATCATGCGGCCGCTGCGCCAGGTGCGGTAGGGATCGACGTACTGGTACACCGAGGACGAAATGAAGAAGGCCAGTATCATCAGCACCAGCGAATAGCCGGTGAACGGTTCGGCGAACAGCATGGAAAACAGGTACAGCGTGCCCATGATGATGAGCGGATCCAGCACGCGCTGGAAGAAGGAGATCAGGGGTATATCGTTAACCGTCATGGCCATTCTCAAAACTGTATGCTGGCACTGACGGCGGCGCCGTGAGTGCGGTAGTTGGTGGAGGCGTTTCCGCTACGAACTTCATGAAACACATTGGCGGACAGCCGTACCGACTGCAGCGGCGCGTAGTTCACGCCCAGGGACGCGTTGCGGCTCTTGTCATGCAGGTTGGGCGGCGCGATCCGGCCCTCTAGCGTACTAAAATCCCGCTTTTCACGACGCACCGCAGCATTCACGTTCACCTTGGCGCTCACATCCCAGGTGGTGCTGAAGCTGGCGCCCTTGTTCAAACTGTTGTTGACGAAGTTGCTTTCCACCGGCGCGAACTCGCGCCACACGGAAGCGTCCATGCGCAGCTTGCGCAGCATCGACCAGTTCATCTTGGCGCGGCCGTTCAGCCCGCTGCTGTCGCGCTCGCCGAAGAAGCTGTGCTTGCGCTCGGCCCAGCCGGCCAGCATGGTGAATTGCGAGGTGGCGGAAAACAGCCAGTAGACATTGGCCTTCAGCTCGTTCTGCGTGTAGCCGTCGTCGATCGACGCGCCACCCAGGAAGCGGTGGTTCGGGTACTTGCCCTTGAGCTGGCTGAGCTGCAAGCCGAAGCGGCTGCCGCTGGGCGGCAGGTAGTCGAAGCCGAGGTCGACCTGGTCCTCGGTGCGGTTGTTGAACTGCTGCTGCGGCAAGTCGTAGGTGAACTTCTGGCTGCTGGCCGCCGCGCGCACGCGGTAGCTGGGGTGGAAGCGCCACGCGCCGTCGATGTATTCGCGGCGCTGCTTGCGCAGGTTGCGCTGGTTGGTGTGGAAGTCGCTGAACGAGGTCAGCGTTTGCGCGTACAGGCCGCCGATGTGGCCTTCCAGGTGGTTGCCGATGTGCCACTCGAGATCGGCCAGGTAATCCTTGCCGCTGTAATCGAGTTCGCTGTAATGATCGAATTTCACGCGCGACTGCTTGAACTGCCCGGTCAGCTTCTGGCGGCTGATGGGCAGGTTGAACAGCACGCCGTACTGGGTTTGCACCAGGGTGTCGCCGCGCGGGCCGGCCAGGCCGCTGCTGTTGTCGTCCAGCCGGAACAGGTTGGCGTCGTACGAGCGCGTGACCGCCAGATAGGGGTGGATGGTGTCGCTGATGCCGGCGACAGCCGGCACGCACGCCACGGCGCCGATCGCAGCGATGAGCAGCGCCAGCCGTTGGGGTTTGAATGAAAGTCGCATGGGAATTTACCAGTAGTGCCAATTGCCTGTGACCACGATCCACACGCCCAGCACACCATTGGTGACGCCGTGCGCCACGATGGCGGTCCAGAGATTGCCGCTGCGCATATACAGCAGGCCGTAAGCCAAGCCGGCAACCATGCCGGCCAGCCACAAGTTGTGCTCGAAACCGAACAGCACCACGGTGATGGCGAGTGCCTTCAGGGACACCGCGGCGGCGCGGACGGCGAGGAAATCGGGGGAATGGAGCCAGCGCAGCAGGAAGGAGCGCCAGAACAGCTCCTCCATGACGGGCACCACCAGGGCGGCGCCGGCGATGCGCAGCGCCACCAGCGGCCAGTTGATGGCGCCGTCGGCGCCGCGCGGGTCGAAGCCGGCGGCGCTGCCGATCTGCATCCAGCCGGCATCCAGGCTGATCCACAGAACGAAGACGGCCACGCCGATGGCAACGCTGGCCGCGGCCGGCGCGGCGCGCATGGGCTGCCATGTCAATTCGGCATAGTGGCGCCAGTACAGCATCAGGGCGCCGATGACGGCGAGGATTTTCACGCCGTACAGCCAGCGCGTGTCTTGCGCGCTGTAACCCATGCGGGACAGCACGTCGGCAATGAAAATAAAGAAGAGGTAGACGGCGAACGGAACGATCCGTGCCAGGGCGGGGGCTGAACCTGCGGGTCCGGCGGTAGAGATGTAAGGTTTCACAGTCGTGCGCCTCGGCCAAATTGAAAGATCTGCATTGCTGCCGCAGCCCAATCGGGCCGCACAGGCAACTTTGCAGATCTTACAATTTTCCGCTCAGCAGCAGCGCACGGCTGCGCTAGCGTCTGCTAGCCCTTAGCGCGGGACTCGATCGCTTCCCATTTTTCCAGTGCTTCCAACAGTTCGCCCTCGATTTGCTCAATACGTGCGTTGACGCGCTTCGCCTCGGCCGCATTTTTCTTGTAAAAATCGGGATCGGACAGCTGCAGATTGAGCGCGGTCTGCTCATCTTCCAGTGCGGCAATCACTTTCGGCAGCTCGTCCAGTTCGCGCTGTTCCTTGTAGGAAAGTTTTTTCTTGGCGGCAGCAGGCGCTGCCGCTGCGGCAGCGGCCGGCGCCGCCTCGACCTTGGGCGCAGCCTTGGCAGCGGCGGCCCTGGCGCTGGCGGTGGTGTCGCGCACGCGTTCCCAGTCGGTGTAGCCGCCGACGAACTCGCGCCAGTGGCCCTCCCCTTCGGCCACGATCACCTGGGTCACCACATTGTCCAGGAACATGCGGTCGTGGCTGACCAGGAATACGGTGCCCGGATAGTCCTCCAGCAATTCCTCCAGCAGCTCCAGCGTGTCGATGTCCAGGTCGTTGGTCGGTTCATCGAGCACCAGCACATTGGCCGGCTTGGCGAACAGGCGCGCCAGCAGCAGGCGGTTGCGCTCGCCGCCCGACAGGGTCTTGACCGGCGAACGGGCACGCTCGGGCGCGAACAGGAAGTCGCTCAGGTAGCTCATGGCGTGCTTGCGCTGGCCGTTCACCTCCACCCAGTCGCTGCCCGGGGCGATGGTTTCCAGCAGGCTGGCTTCCTCGTTCAGCTGGGTGCGCATCTGGTCGAAGTACGCCACCTGCAGCTTGGTGCCCTGCTTGACGGTGCCGCTGTCCGGTTTTTCCTCGCCCAGGATCAGCTTCAGCAGGGTGGTCTTGCCGGCGCCGTTGGCGCCGATCAGGCCGACCTTGTCGCCGCGCAAAATGGTGGCGCTGAAATTGCTGACGATGGGGCGGTTGTAGGACTTGGACACGTTCTCCAGTTCCGCCACGATCTTGCCGGAGCGGTCGCCGGCCGACACCTGCAAGGTGACCTGGCCCTGCTGGTCGCGGCGCACGGCGCGCTGCTCGCGCAGGCGCTCCAGGCGGCGCACGCGGCCCTCGTCGCGGGTGCGGCGCGCCTTCACGCCCTTGCGTATCCATACTTCTTCCTGGGCCAGGAATTTGTCGAACTTGGCGTTCTCGATTTCCTCGATCTCCAGCTGTTCGGCCTTGCGCACCTGGTAGGTGGTGAAGTTGCCCGGATAGGACAGCAAACGGCCGCGGTCCAGCTCGATGATGCGGGTGGCCACGTTGTCCAGGAAGGAGCGGTCGTGGGTGATGAACAGCACGCTGCCCTTGAAGTCCTTCAGCAAGCCTTCCAGCCACATGATGGAGGTGAAGTCCAGGTGGTTGGTCGGTTCGTCGAGCAGCAGCACGTCCGGCGCCGACACCAGCGCGCGCGCCAGCGCCACGCGCTTCTGCATGCCGCCGGAGAGCGTCTTCATCAGCGCGTCCGCGCCCAGGTTCAGGCGGTCCAGCGTGGCTTCGACCTTGTTCTTCAGGTTCCACGCGTCGGCCGCGTCCAGCTTGACCTGGATGTCGTGCATGCGTTCCATCAGCGCATCGTCGTCGCCCTGGCCGAACTGGCCGGTCAGCGCATCGTATTCCTGCAGCAGATCCTGCAGGTCGCCCATGCCGGAGGCCACCGCCTGGTACACGCTCATCTCCGGCTCGAACACCGGCTCCTGCTCCACGTAGGCGATCTTCAGGCCCTGCTGCATCACCAGCAAGCCGTCGTCCAGCTTGAAGCGGCCCGAAATAATTTTCAGCAGGGACGACTTGCCCGTGCCGTTGCGGCCGATCAGGCCGACGCGTTCGCCCGTTTCCAGCGAAAATTCCGCATGGTCAAGGAGCGCAAAGTGGCCGAACGCCAGTTGCGCGGAAGAAAGAGAGATGACTGCCATAGTGAGTAAGCCTGCGCGCGGCGTGCTGAAAAAGCCGCTGAAAAGATGAATGAAGCCAGCATTGTACCGACATCGCGGGGGCGGGACTATTTTTTGCCCGCCCTTCGGCTATAATTGCGCTCGCTTAGCGTCCTCCCCGTAGCACAATGGATAGTGCACATGCCTCCTAAGCGTGGGATACTGGTTCGATTCCAGTCGGGGGGACCAACAGCATCTCCGCCCCGTCCTGCCTTCTCCCGCCCTGCCCGCCGCCTTGCGCCATACGCGCAGCTAGTCTACTCTTGCAAAATTCTCAACCTCAAGAGGGCCCCACTTTGTTCGCTAAAGCTCTCAGTGTGTTCGCCCTGGCCATGATAGAACTGTGGGCCGCCGTGCCGCTCGGCATCAAGCTGGAGCTCAGTCCGGTGCTGGTCGGTGCGCTGACCATCGCCGGCGCCTTCGCCGGCGCGGCGCTGGCCACCTTTGCCGGCGGCGCGGTGCACAAGCTGCTGAGCTGGCGGACGCGCGGCAAAGACCTCAGCAAAGGCACCTCGGGCTGGCTGGCCAGCAAAGGTCCATGGGCCATCGGCCTGCTCGGCCCCATCCTGCTGGGCGCCACGCTGTCGGCGGCGCTGGCCTCCAGCCTCGGCCTGGCGCGGCAGAAATGGATGCCGCTGCTGGCAATCGGCATTTGCGCATCAACCGCGCTGGTAACCGTGCTGACCGTGAGCGGCTTCGCCATGCTGCAGTAACGCATCTCCTGCCTGGCCATTAGAGTATTCATGTAAAAAACGGCAACGGAGCCGTGCTACGCTGGCCGCCTCGTCATCCACCGTTTGCCGCCATGAGCGAAGCCCTGCACGCCATCCCCACCCTGCCCCCGGGCGAATCCGATCCCATCGATATCCAAGCCGCCTTCGATGCGCAGCTGGCCACCGCGCTGGCCTGGCGCACGTCGACTGCCGGGGAGCGGCTGCGCCGCATCCGCCGCCTGCGCGACGCCATGCTGGCCCAGCGCGAGGCGTTCTACGCGGCCTTCGCGCAGGACTACCGCAAGCCGGCGGCCGAAGTGGAAGCGTCGGAATTCCTGCCGGTGATGGAGGAAGTGCGCCACGCGCTGGGCCGCCTGAAGCGCTGGATGAAGCCGCGCTCCGTGTGGCCCACCACCACCATGCTGGGCACGCGCGCTTCGGTGCAGGCGCAGCCGCGCGGGCGGGTGCTGATCGTGGCGCCGTGGAACTACCCGCTCAGCTTGTGCTTCGGGCCGCTGGTGTCGGCGCTGGCGGCGGGCAATACCGTCATCATCAAGCCGTCCGAGATGACGCCCGCCGTGTCGGCGCTGATGGGCCGCATCGTCGCCAGCGTGTTCCCGGCCAACGAGGTGGCGCTGTTCGAGGGCAGCCAGCCGACCGCGCGCGTGCTGCTGGACCTGCCCTTCGACCATATCTTCTTTACCGGTTCGCCCGCCGTCGGCAAGCAGGTGATGGCGGCCGCCGCCAGGCACCTGGCCAGCGTGACGTTGGAGCTGGGCGGCAAGTCGCCCGCCATCGTGGACGCCAGCGCCGACATCAGGCTGGCGGCGGAAACGCTGATGTGGGGCAAGTTCCTGAACAACGGCCAGACCTGCGTGGCGCCCGACCATGTGTATGTGCACGCCGCCGTGAAGGAGGCCTTCGTGGATGCCTGCCGCTCGGTGCTGCAGCAGCGCTACGGCGCCGGCGCCGCGGCGCAGCAGGCCAATGCCGACCTGGCGCGGGTGGTGAACCGGCGCCACACGCAGCGCCTGGCGGCCTTGCTGGCCGACGCGCGGCAGCGCGGCGCGCGCGTGCTGGCGGGCGGCGAAGTGGATGAGGAGCGCTGCTATGTCGCGCCCACGCTGCTGGACCAGATTCCGGCCGGCGCGGCGATACTGTCGGAAGAGATTTTCGGTCCGCTGCTGCCGCTCATCGAGTACACGAAGCTGGACGCGGTGATTGGCGCCATCAACGCGGCGCCCAAGCCGCTGGCGCTGTACGTGTGGAGCACGGACCGGCGCGCTGTGCGGCAAGTGCTGGCGCAAACCAGCTCGGGCGGCGCTTGCGTCAACCATTGCGTGGCGCACTTCGCGCACGGCAACCTGCCTTTCGGCGGGGTCAATAATTCAGGCATGGGCAGCGCGCACGGCGTGTACGGCTTCAAGGCGTTCTCGCACGAGCGCGCGGTACTGCGCGCTTCGCCGCTCATGCTCATCAAGCTGTTCTTCCCGCCCTACACCAGGCGGCGCACCTACCTGATGCGCAGGATAGTCGATGCGCTGCGCCTGCCGATGCTGTAGCTCAACCGCCCGTACTTGGCTGCCTCAGGCCGGCACCGGCTGCAGGGCCCGCTCCAGCACCAGCGACAGCGTGGCGGCCAGCTGCGGCTCGGCGCCGTTGGCCAGCGCCAGCTTGCCGCTGAAGTAGCGCAGGCCGCCGCTGGAACGCTCGGCCACCAGCGAGGCGTCGCCGTCGCGCGGAATGCGCAGGCTCACGGTCAGCAGGCTGTCCAGCGCGCCGCGCGGCCGCACTTCCAGCGTCATGCCGGCGTGCGTGTCGAACAGCTTGCGGCTGGCCCGGCAAACCAGGCTGCCGCCGAACGCGCGAGCGATCACGGCGTTACAGCTGCGCAACGCGGCGTCGGCGCGGCGCGCCAGGCTCTGGCGCACTGCGCCGGCCTCGGCCATGCCTGCCATGCGCTCCTCTTCGGCGAGCATCAGCTCGTCCTCCATCCGCTCAAGCATCAGCAGGATCTCGTCTTTATTTATATTACCCATGGGAAATATATATTTCCAAATGACAATGACACTTGCAGTATATCATCTGGTCTGTGCGTGGCGCGGGAATTTTCTTCGGTGTGCATTCAGTGCGTTTTCCTGCAGGCATACGCCATCACGCCCAGCCCTGCCACCAGCAGCGCCAGCGTAGCGGGCTCGGGTACTTCGTGCACCGAATAGACTTCCATCGCCGAATAAGTAAATTGGCCGGTGCCCGCCAGGCTGCCGCCGAACGGTTCGGCGCCCGGCTCGAAGCTGTAGTACGAGGTCAGATACGAACTGCCGCCGGTGGTCAGGTCGTCGTTCACCAGCAGGTCGGCGCCGCTGCCGAAGGACGGTCCGCACTGCGCGCAGTTGTAGGTCTGGTGCGAGCCGTAGTCCGGCACGCCCTGGTCCGGCGGCGTGGGCACCTGGCGGTACATATGGCCCACGGTGGCGTTGAAGATGAAGGCGGTGCGCTCCGATTCGGGCAGCGTCACGTGGTCGCCGTCGGTCGAGCTCCAGCTCTGCGGATTGTAGCCGCCGATCAGCCAGCTGTTGCCGGCACTGTCGCGCGCCATCAGCAGCGTGAACGTGGCGCCCTTGCCGTCCGCCGCCGCATGGAAATCCTTGGCGGTGTCGCCGTCCTTGCGCACAAACAACTGGTCCAATCGCGAATTCGGCTTGCCCAGCCAGCCCAGCAGCTGGGTCTTCAATTCCGGGGTCATGATGGGCGTGGCGTGCGCCGGCACCGCCCCCAGACTCCAGAGCAGTCCCGCCAGAACGGCGGTCCTCACAGCGTTCAACATTCCAGCCTCCATCGCCTATTGCAAAAGATTTAACGTTATCACAACGGTGCGCGCCTGTCGCCACGATTGGCATATCATGCCGGGCCCATCCGAACGGAGAACCGACGCATGCGTTTTATAGCCGTTGCGCTGCTGCTCAGCGCCGCCCTGCCCGCATCCGCCCAGCTTGTAGCGGGCGTGGGCGGGGAGATCGACACCATGGAAGCCACCCCGCTGCCGCTGCCGCCCAAAGGCGGCGTGCTGGACGAAATCAACCGCAACGCCTCAGCCAGCCTGCGCCGCTTCGACCGCTTCTACACCCTCAACGCCGGCCAGCCATCCAACGTGACCCTGGCGCCGGACCCGGCCAATGGCCGCCGCAACGTGTTCCACATGGTGCTGCGGAATAGCGACCCCGACAGTGCCGGCGCCAAGCGCACCGAGGTCTCGCCCACCTACGAGTATATGCGCGAGGGCGTGCGCTGGTACGCGGCCAGTGTGTATTTTCCAACGGATTGGGTGACGGAAACCGAGCCCGGGCGGCCGGTGGTGGTGTTCCAGCTGAACAGCGCCAAAGGCGTGTTCGCCGGCCCGCCGCCGATGGCGGTGGAAGCCAGCGACGGCCTGCTGCGGCTGCACACCATGGCCAACCACCGCAACGCCACCGACGCCACCGCGCCCACCCGGGCCAACGCCGCCGTCAAGACCGTGGTGCTGGACAGGCTGCGGCTGGGACAGTGGTACTGCTTCGTGGTGCGCGCGGACTGGCAGCACCGGCTGGGCAACGGCTCGCTGCAGCTGTGGATGAATGGCGAGCCGGCCTACGCCACCGCCAATCTGAGCAGCCACTACGCCAACGAGCTGGGCAACTTCCCCAAGACCGGCATCTACCAGCCGGGCACCATGCACGTCGCCTCGCGCCACCTGTACGCGGACTTCGTCCACATCGGCGCGGCCGACAGCACCATGGAGGAGCTGCATGCGCGCACGCCGTGCGGCGGCTAGCGCGGCAAGGCGCCAAGGGGCATCACGGGGCGTTCAGGTGGCGCTTCATCTGCGACAGCAATTCAATCAGCTGGCCCTTGTCGTCGGCCGGCATCGGCTGCAGCAGTTCGACCACCCAGCCTTCGTGCACCGCCGCCATGGTGGCGAAGGCGCTGCGCCCTTCCGGCGTGAGCTTGACGCTGTAGGCGCGGCCGTCTTTCGGATCGGGCACGCGCACCACCAGCTTCTCCTGCTCCAGCTGGTCGGTGATGCCGGTGATATTGCCGCCGGTGACCATCATGCGCTTGGACAGCTCACCCATGCGCAGGCCGTCAGGATGGCGCTCCAACTGCGCCATCAAATCGAAGCGCGGCAAGGTGATGCCGAAGCTGGCCCGCAGGCGGCTGCGGATTTCGTTTTCGATCCGGACCGTGCACGAAAGCATGCGCAGCCATAGCTTGAGCGACTGGTGATGGTCCTGCGTCAGGCGGCTGGCCAGGTCCAGCTCCTGATCCACTTTGTGATTGTCCGACAATGGCATAGGTGTCCTTACATAATCTTCGCTTACGCGGTTTGGGCGCGCAGCTTGAAGCGCTGCAGCTTGCCGGTTTCGGTGCGCGGCAAGGCGGCCAGGAACTGGATCGCGCGCGGATATTTGTACGGCGCGATCTGTCCCTTCACGAATTCCTGCAGTTCGGCCGCCAGCTGCGGCGACGCTTCGTGGCCCGGCTTGAGCACCACGTGCGCTTCCACGATCTGGCCGCGCTCCTCGTCCGGCTTGCCGACCACGCCGCATTCGGCCACCGCCGGATGGCGCAGCAGCGCGTCCTCCACTTCCGGCCCCGCGATGTTGTAGCCGGCCGAGATGATCATGTCGTCGGTGCGGGAGCGGTAGAAGAAATAGCCGTCCGCATCCATTTCGTAGGCGTCGCCGGTGAGGTTCCAGCCGTTGTGGACATAGTCGCGCTGGCGTTGGTCGGCCAGGTAGCGGCAGCCGGTCGGGCCTTTCACGGCCAGCCGCCCGGTCACGCCCGGCCCGACCGGGTTGCCGTCGCGGTCCAGGATGCAGGCCTGGTAGCCCGGCACCGGCTTGCCGGTGGCGCCGGGGCGGATGTCGCCGTCCGCCGCCGAGATGAAGATGTGCAGCATCTCGGTGGCGCCTATGCCGTCTATCATGCGCAGGCCGGTAGCCTGCTGCCAGGCTTCGCGCGTGGCCAGCGGCAGCGCTTCGCCGGCCGAGACGGACTTCTTCAGGCTGGAGATGTCGTAGCGGTCGGCCAGCGGCGCCATCTGGCGGTAGAAGGTGGGCGCGGTGAAGCACACGGTGGCGCGATATTCCTGGATCGCCCGCAGCAGCGTTTCCGGCGTGAGCTTCTCCAGCAGCACCGTGGCCGCGCCCACGCGCAGCGGGAACAGCAGCAGGCCGCCCAGGCCGAAAGTAAAGGCCAGCGGCGGCGTGCCGATGAAGGTGTCGTCGCGCTGCGAGCGCAGCACCGAACGCGGGAAGCAATCGCAGATGGCCAGCACGTCGCGGTGGAAGTGCATGGTGCCCTTAGGGACGCCGGTGGTGCCGGAGGTGAAGCTGATCAGGCAGATGTCGTCGGCAGCCGTGTCGCAGGCCTCGAAGCGGGCCGGCTGGCGCGCCATCAGCGCTTCCAGCGGGGGCCCGGCATCCGCGCCGGCATCCGCATCGGCACTGGCCGCCGCATTGAACCACACCACGTTGGCGGGCAGGCCTTCGGCCGCTTCCAGCTCGGCGCGCAGGCCGGCGGCGCACAGCACGGCGTTGACGGCGGCCTTGGCCATGATGGCGCCGAGCTCGCGCGCGCGCAGCAGCGGCATGGTGGGCACGGCCACCAGCCCGGCCTTCAGCACCGCCAGCACGGCGGCCGCCATCATCGGATTATTCGCGCCGCGCAGCAGCACCCGGTTGCCGGTCTTCAGGCCCATCGGGCCGCGCAGCACGTGGGCGATGCGGTCCACCTGCTCCAGCAGATGGGCGTAACTCCAGCTGCCGCCGGCGAAGCGGATCGCGGTGCGCCCGCCCTCCCCGGCCGCGACGGCGCGGTCCAGCAGTTCGGCCACGCAATTGAGGCGTTCGGGGTAGTTCAGTTCGGGCAGGTCGAAGCGCAGCTCGGGCCACAGCTCCCGCGCCGGCAGATGGTTGCGCGCGAAGGGGTCTTCGTGTGCGCTGGCGCTCAGCCCTGGCAGGGTTGGGCCAGCACTCTTTGCGGCATTGGGTCTGTTCATGGTCGCCCCGGATGGATGGTCGGTTCAAGTCAGCCTGCAGGCTTACTTTAAACCTAAACTATCACGGCAACAAGGGGATTCAAAAGGATTCAGTTGCCGCCGCCGATGGACTTGCGCACCAGCGCCGACTGGTGAATGACGGCGCGGATCACGTCCGACAGCACGGCCTGCACCGCGTCGCTGGACAGGAAGCCGGGGGCGAAACTTTTCAGCGCCGCCGCCGCCCCGCTCAGGCCGAGCGTGACGCAGCCGGCGTGCAGGCGGTCGATGCGGGCTTGCGCTTCCTGCTGCTCGCCGCGCGCGAACAGCGCGTCCAGTTCGCCGCTCGCCACGGTGAGCTGGTTCTGGAAGCCGGTCAGGTAGACCAGCAGGCGGTCGGCGTTGATGCCCAGGCGCAGCTGGGTGGCGGACGGCGCTTCGGCCTGGTGCTCGTAGCCGCTGGCGGCCTGGTCGAGGAAGGCGGTGAGGTGGATGCGCACCTGGTCGGCCTGGAAGGGCTTGACGATGTAGCCGGCCGCGCCGGCCTTGGTGGCCTGCTGCACGGTTTCCTTGTCGGTGGCCGAGGACACCAGCACGAACGGCATGGAAGTCAGCGCGTGGTCGCCTTTGACGCGCTGCAGCAATTCCATGCCGGACAGGCGCGGCATGCGCAGGTCGCAAAAGACGATAGCTGGCCGCAGCCCGTCTTCCAGCTGCTGCCAGGCGTCCGCGCCGTCCTCCGCTTCCACGATATCGAATTTCCCGCAGCTGTCGATCAGGTGCATCAGCACCATGCGCGACACCACGTCGTCGTCCACTACCAAAACTTTCATGTAACTCTCCAGTGCCCCCGCCGCATCCGTGTCGATGCGGACTTTCAGTCAGTTGTGGCCGTTCTGTGGCACTATCGTCAATATACCCGATAAGGCCGCCCCTGTCAGTCCGGCTGCGCCAGCCCGGCGACGCCGGCCACGCCGCTGCCGCCCGCCAGGTCCGCCAGCAGCGCGCGCAAAGCCGGCATGCGCTGGCCCACGTCGTCCCACGCGGCACGGTCGGCGCATTGTTCCAGTTCGCCGCACAAGTCGCGCAGTTCCGGTTCGTCCAGGTAGGCCGCGCTGCCCTTCATGCCGTGGAACAGCCGCGCCGCGCAATCGGCGTCGCCGGCGGCGATGGCGTCGTCCAGGTCCACCAGGCGCGCCGGCAGGTCGGCCAGGAAGGCGGCGCGCAGGCGCGCTTTCAGCGGATCGTCGTCATGCCCGCGCGGCGCGCCCTGCAGCGGCAGGGCCGCCACCGACGGCGCCGCCGGCACGCCGAACATGGCGTCCAGTTCATCCACGCTGGGCGCGCGCGGCGCCATGCGCGGCAGCGCAATGCCGCGCTGCAGCTGGCGTTCGATGGCGCGGCTCAGCTGGTAGTGCAGCGCCGCCTCGTCGATCGGCTTGGTCAGGAAATCGTCCATGCCGGCCGCCAGGTAGCGGCTGCGGTCTTCCTCGCTGGCGTTGGCGGTGAGCGCGATGATCATCAGTTCCTGGTCGCGCACCGGCGCGCCGTCCGGGCCGCCCTCGCGTATCAGGCGCGTGGCGGTGGGGCCGTCCATCTCCGGCATGCGGCCGTCCATCAGGATCAGGTCGTAGCGGGTGCGCGCGCAGGCGGCCACCGCCAGCAGGCCGTTGGCGGCGATGTCCACCTTGTGGCCCAGCTCCTCCAGCATCATGCGGATGATGATCTGGTTGGTGGGGAAGTCCTCCGCGCACAGCACCTTGAGCTGGTGGCTGTGCGGCTCGCGCGGCACGTGCACCACCACCGGCGGCGCCACGCCGTCGGCCAGCGGCAGCTCGAAGGTGAACACGCTGCCCACGCCCGGCGTGCTGGCCACGCGGATCTCGCCGCCCATCAGCTCCACCAGCTGGCGGCAGATCGCCAGCCCCAGGCCGGTGCCGCCGTAGCGCCGCGTGGTGGTGGTGTCGGCCTGTTCGAACTTCTGGAACAGGCGCGGCATGGCGTCGGCCGGGATGCCGATGCCGGTGTCCTCCACCGTGAAGCGGATCAGGTTGGCGCCGGCGGCGGCCGAGGCCGGGCCTTGGGGCAGCAGCTCCACCCGCAGCCGCACCTCGCCGCGCTGGGTGAACTTGAAGGCGTTGCCCACCAGGTTCACCAGCACCTGGCGCAAGCGGGTCGGATCGCCCAGCACGTACAGCGGCAGCTCCGGGTCCAGCTCCACCTCGAAGCCCACGCTGTAGGCGGCGGCCTGCTCGCCGAACAGCGCGGCCACGTTCTGCACCATGCCGCCCAGCGCGAAGTCGATGTTCTCGATGGTGAGTTTGCCCGCCTCGATCTTGGAGAAGTCCAGCAGGTCGTTGATGATGCCCAGCAGCGCCTGCGCGTTCACCTGCGCCCGTTCGATCTGCTCGCGGGTGGCGTCCTGCAAGGTGGCGTCGCGCAGCGCGAAGCCCTGCATGCCGATCACGCCGGCCAGCGGGGTGCGCATCTCGTGGCTCATGTTGGCCAGGAACTCGGACTTCTGGCGCGTGGCGTCTTCCGCCTTCTGCTTGGCGTAGCGCAGCCGTTCCTCGTTGTCCTGCAAGGCGCGGTTGGCCAGCGCCAGCTCCTCGGTGTGCAGCCGCACCTTGGCCTGCTGCTGCATCAGCTCGCCCTGCGTTTCGCGCAGCTCCTGCAGCGTTTCCTCCAGCCGCTGGTAGGCCAGCGCGTTGTCCAGCGAGACGGCGGCGTGCGCGGCCAGCGTTTGCAGCATGTCCAGGTGCACCTGGCGGTAGGCGTTCTTTTCCTTGCTCTGCACCGACAGCACGCCCACCACGCGGTCGTTCACGATCAGCGGCGTGTACAGCATGGACTGCGCGAAATCGGGCTCGGTACCGTCGGCCAGCGGCACCGGCTTGAGCTTCTCCAGGCCGGCCGGTCCCATGTAGCGGCTGTATTCGGCGAAGAAGTCGTTGATGAAGATATCGTGGCGGTGGTACAAGCACCACACGGCCAGCTGGTCCGGGTCCTTCACGCTGCGACTGTAAGGCAGGCTGCGCACGCCGCGCTCCATCGAGAACGGGAATTCCAGGATGCCCTGGTCCTCGCGGTAGAAGCCGACACCGAACATATGCGTGTCCATCAGGTGGCGCACGTGGCGGTACAGGGTGCGCATGGCTTTCTCGATGTCCAGCGTGGCGCTCATCTCGCGCCCGATCTCGCTCAGCACCGAGATGTTGCGGTGCGCCTGCTCCACCGCCTCCTTCTGCAACTCCACTTCCTGCTTCTGGCGCTCGGCGTCCATGCGGCGCTGCTCGGCCTCGGCGCGCTGCGCCTCCGCCTCCACGCGGCGCCGCTCCAGCTCGGTCTTCTGCTGCTGCAGCAGCTGGTTCTTCAGCTCCACCTCGGCCGTGCGCAAGCCCACCTGCTGCTCCAGGCGCGTCTTCTGGCCGCGCAGCTGGCGCATGCGCACGCGGTACACGCCGTAGGCGCTGCCCAGCAGCAGCAGCGCCACGCCGCCGCGGAACCACCAGGTTTTCCACGGCGGCGGCAGGATGGTGATTTCCAGCGTGGCGGCGTTGTCGTTCCAGATGCCGTCCTTGTTGGCGGCCTTCACGCGGAACACGTAGCGGCCCGGATCGAGGTTGGTGTAGGTGGCGAAGCGCTTTGCCGCGTCGGTCACCACCCAGTCGTGGTCGAAACCGAGCAGCTGGTAGGCGTAGCGGTTGCGCTGCGGCGCGGCGTAGTGCAGCGCCGCGAACTCCAGCGAGAACACCGAATCCTCCTCGCGCAGGGTCAGCGCGGCGGTGTGCTCGATTGCGCTTTTCAGCACGCTGGCCTCGCCGTCCTGCCCGGCCTTGACGGACTTGTTGAAGATCTGGAAGTCGGTGATGGCCACCGTGGGCGCCACGCTGTTCTCGCGGATCTCGGAAGGCGCGAACGCCGTCACGCCGTTGAAGCCGCCGAAGTACATGGTGCCGTCCGGCGCGCGCAGCGCGGCGCCGTCGAAGTAGGCGCCCTCGATGGTGCCGTCGGCGCCGGCGTAGTTGCGCACCTGGCCGGTCTGCACCGTCAGGCGCGTGATGCCGGTGTTGGTGCTCAGCCACAGGTTGCCCTGCTCGTCGTCCAGGATGGCGGCCACGGCGTCGTCGGCCATGCCGTCCTTGCGCTGGTAGCGCTTGAAGCGCACCGTGCCGTCGGCGGCCAGCTCCATGCGGTTCAAGCCGCCCGCCGTGCCGACCCAGATCACGCCCTGCTTGTCCTCGTACAGGTAGTGCACCTCGTCATGGCTGAGCGAGGCCGGGTCTTTCGGGTCGTGGTGGAAATGGCGGAAGCGGCCGGTTTTCCGGTCCAGCAGGTCCAGGCCGTTGAAGGTGCCCACCCACAGCGCGCCGCGCCGGTCCTCCAGGATCGGCCGCACCACGTTGTCGGCCAGGCTGCTGCTGTCGGCCGGGTCGTGGCGGTAAGTCCTGGCGGCGCCGGTTTTCGGGTCGTAGCTATGCAGGCCGCCGCGCGTGGCCACCCACAGCACCCCGCTGCGGTCGCCGACGATGTTGCGCACGTTGTCGCCATCCGGATCGCTGGGCCAGGCGCGCACCCGCTGGTAGCGGTGCGTGCCGGTGTCGAAGCGGCGCAGGCCGTTGCGTCCGCCCACCCACAGCGCGCTGCCGTTCTTGTCCTTCCACAGCGAGATCACCTGCGGGTCGCGCACGTCGGCGAAATCGGGCGCCGGGTCGCGGAACACCTGGCCCTCGGCGCCGATCGGATCGTACAGGGTCAGGCCGTCGTTGTTGCCCAGCCAGAGCTTGCCGCCGCCGGCGTCGACGATGGCGCGCACCTTGTTGTCGCTCAGCGAACGGGGGCGCTCGGCGTCGTGCACCAGCCGCGCGAAACCGCCGCTGCCCAGGTCCACCCGGCTCACGCCGCTGTACCAGGTGCCCACCCACATGGTGCCCAGGCGGTCGCGGAACAGCGCCGACACGTAGTTGTCGGCCAGGCTGTGCGGGTCCGTCACCTGGTGCCGGTACTGCACGAAGCGGCGCTCGGCCGGGCGCCAGCGGAACAGGCCCTCGGTCTGGCTGCCGGCCCACAGCGTGCCGTCGCGGTCCTGGTAGATGACGGTCACCACGCCCGGCTTCAGGCCATCCTTTTCGCCCAGGCGGCGGCGCTGCGGCGTTTCGGCGCCCGCCGCCAGCTTCCATTGCTCGATGCCGGCCATGGTGCCGATCCACAGCGTGTGGTCCTGGTCCGCGAACAGCGACAGCACCGCCTCGAAGCGCGTGTCAGGCGCCGCTTCCACCTTGAAGTGGAGGAACGATTGCGCGCCCGGCTCCAGCAGGTCCAGCCCGGCCGCCGTGCCCACCCACAGGCGGCCGCCGGCGTCGCGCGCCAGCGCGTTCACCTGGTCGCTGCCCAGGCTGCCCGGCAGGGCCGCGTCGTGGTGCCAGTAGGTGTAGCGGCCGGTGGCCGGATCGAAATGCTGCAGGCCGTCCGACGTGCCTATCCACAGGCCGCCCTTGCCGTCGTCGACGATGGCGCGCACGTGGCGGTTGCCGTTGCCGCGCTTGGCCGGCTCGTTGGGCGGGAAGTGCGTGAAGCTCTGCGTCAGCGGCTCGTAGCGCTCCAGGCCGCCGTCCGTGCCGATCCACATGCGGCCGCTGCGGTCCACGTGCAGCACGCGCACCCAGTTGTCGGCCAGGCTGCGCGGGTCGGACGCGGAATTGCGGTAGGTGACGATGCGGGCGCCGTCGTAGCGGCTCAAGCCGCCCTGGCTGCCGAACCACATGAAGCCCTGCTGGTCCTGCGCCACCGCCAGCACCGATTCCTGCGCCAGGCCGTCCTCCACGTCCAGCTGCTCGAAGCGCAGGGTGCGCGGCGGCGCGGCCGCGTCGGCCGGCACGGGCGGCAGCACGCCGCCGGCCAGCACGGCGGCAGGAAGCAGTGCCCGGCAGAGCACTCGGCGGAGAAGACGGCGAAAAGACAGCACGGACCAGACCTAGCTATTGAAGAAGGCCAGCACATCGGCCTTGCGCGCATGCGTGTCGCGCTGGCCTAGCCGGATTAATTCGCTAGTATACGTGGATTCGAACAGCAGATAGGAAGCGAGCGAGGAACCGCGCGTTTCGGTGGCGCCTATGCCGGACAGCATGGTGCGTATCGGCGCCGGCAAACTGCCGATGTGGCGGCTGGCGATATCGTCCAGCCGCTCGGACGGCGCGATCACCAGCAGCTGCACCGGCTTGAGCGGCGTTTGCGCCAGGTACTCCTGCGGCAGCAGCGAGAGCGTCTTGTTGATGCGCTCCAGGCGCTCGATGTCGACCGCCAGGCTGTCGAGGAAAATCGAGGACAGCGCGTGGCCGGCGATCTGCGCCAGGCTGGGGTAGCGCGCGGTTTCGGTCCTTTGCGCGGGCGGCTCGTGCAGGCGCCCGGCGCCGATCACCAGCACCTTGTCGGCGCCGAGGTGGATGGCCGGCGAAATCGGCGCCAGCTGGCGCATGGAGCCGTCGCCGCAGTATTCGTGCTGGCCGCCCAGGTACAGCGGCGTGGCCGGGAAGATGAAGGGGATGGCGGACGACGCCAGCAGGTGCTCGACGCCGATCTGGTCCTGCATGGCCACGCGCTGGGTGCGCACCCACGGCGCGATCTCGGCGGCGGTCTGGAAAAAGGTGACGTGCTGGCCGCCGGTGTAGGACGAGGCGGTGACGGCCAGCGCGTGCAGCAGGCCTTCCTGCAGCACCATGTCCAGGCGCGGCAGGTCCAGCATGCGGTGCAGCAGGCTGACCAGCGGGGTGTTGTCGAGCAGGGAACGGGGCGGCGCGGCGCGCCATTTGCGCAGCAGCCAGCCGAAGGACAGCAGCGACAGCCAGCGCGCGCCGGAGCGGATCACGCCCAGCGAATCGGCGCGGTAGACCTGCTCGGCCGAGAAATTGAGCCAGACGTCGAGCAGCTTCTGCACGCCCTCGCTGAAATTGTCGGCGCGGCAGGCCAGCGCCGTGGCGTTGATGGCCCCGGCCGAGGTGCCGCAGATGATGTTGAACGGATTGCGCGAAGGCGGCCAACCTTCTTCCCACAGGATCTCGTTAATCGCTTGCAGCACGCCCACCTGGTAAGCGGCGCGCGCGCCGCCGCCGGAAAGGATCAGGCCTGTTTTCTTTTTCATTCCCATTTATCAAGAGTAGCAGGGTCAGTCGCCGCGCACAACGCCTTCCCGGCGCGGGTCGGCGCCACCGAACCACACTTCCCTGCCGTTGCGCATGACGCGCATGATGCCCTGCAGGCCGGAATTCTGCTCGTACTGGCGCACCTCGTGGCCGCGCTCCTTGAGCGCCGCCACCACTTCCGGCGACACGCGCGCCGCTTCCAGCTCGGTGGGGCCGTTGCGGCTGCCGAAGTTGGGCAGGCTGATGGCCTGCTGCACGTCCAGCTTCCAGTCCAGCGTGCCGACCAGCACCTTGGCCACGTAGTTGATGATGGCCGAGCCGCCCGGCGAACCGGTCGACAGCAGCAGCTTCTTGGTGGCCTTGTCGAACACCAGCGTGGGCGACATGGCGCTGCGCGGGCGCTTGCCCGGCTGCACCCGGTTGGCGATGGGGCCGTTCTCGTCCACCGAATCGAAGGAAAAGTCGGTCAGCTGGTTGTTCAGGATGAAGCCGTCCACCATCTGGCGCGAGCCGAAGGCGTCTTCCACCGAGGTGGTCATGGAGATCACGTTGCCGTAGGCGTCGGCCACCGACAGGTGCGAGGTGGCGGGGCTTTCGATGGCGTTGTCCGCGCCCCAGGCCACCTTCACGCTGTCCGGCACGCCGAAGACGGCGCGCCCCATGGAACGCTCGCCGATCAGCGCGGCGCGCTGCTGCAGGTAATGCTTGTCCAGCAGCGCCGCCACGCCCTTGCCCGGCAGCGGCACGAAGTCGGTGTCGGCCAGGTAGCGGGCGCGGTCGGCGTAGGCCAGGCGGCCCGCCTCGGTGAACAGGTGGATCGCCTCCGCGCCCAGCTGGCCGTTCACCGGCGCGTAGCGCTCGATGCCCTTGGTTTCCAGCACGCCCAGCATCTGCGCGATGGCGATGCCGCCCGAGGACGGCGGCGGCATGCCGCACACGGTCCAGGCCTTGTAGTCGGCGCACACCGGGTCGCGCTGCTTGGGACGGTAGTCGGCGATGTCGGCCGCCGTCAGCAGGCCGGGGTTGGTCGGGTGCGAGGCCACCTTGGCGGCGATGTCGGCGGCGATGCGGCCCTTGTAGAAGGCGTCCGCGCCGCCCTTGGCCACTTCGCGCAGGGTGCGCGCCAGCTCGGGGTTCTTCAGCACGTGGCCCACCGGCCACGGCTTCTTGTCCTTGTCGTAGAAATAGGCGGCGGCCACCGGGTCGCGCACGATGTACTTGTCCCAGGTCAGCAGGCCGTTCAGGCGCGGGCTGACGGCAAAGCCGTTTTCGGCCAGCTTGATGGCCGGGCCGAACAGCGTGGCCCACGGCAGCTTGCCGTGCTCCCTGTGCGCCAGTTCCAGCATGCGCAGCACGCCGGGCGCGCCGGTGGAACGGCCGCCCACCACGCCCGCTTCGCGCGAGAGCGGCTTGCCGTTCGCGTCCTGGAACAGTTTTTCGGTGGCGGCGGACGGCGCGGTCTCGCGGCCGTCGTAGGCCTGCACGCGCTTGCCGTCGAAGTGCATCACGAAGGCGCCGCCGCCGATGCCGGACGATTGCGGCTCCACCAGCGTCAGCACCAGCTGGGTGGCGATGGCGGCGTCGATCGCGCTGCCGCCCTGCTTGAGCATCTCGTAGCCGGCGTTGGTGGCGTGCGGATTGGCTGCCGCCACCATGAATTTCTCGGCCGTGACGCCGGTTTTTTCGGTATAGCCGGTGGCGATTTCGGGCGCGCGGTCTTGCGCGTGGACGGAAGGCACCAGCAGTGCGGAGAAGGCGGCCAGGGCCAGCGCGTGCGACTTGATCATGTAAGCTCCAAAAATAAACCGGGCGCGCAACCAAGGCTGCGCGCCCGATGACTGGAGCATCGTACCTGAAGTTTATTTCGGTTGCATGCGAATAGCGCCGTCCAGGCGGATGGTTTCGCCGTTCAGCATGACGTTCTCGATGATGGACTTGGCCAGCATCGCGTATTCGGACGGCTTGCCGAGGCGCGGCGGGAACGGCACCATCTTGCCCAGCGCATCCTGCACTTCGGCCGGCATGCCCAGCAGCATCGGGGTTTCGAAGATGCCGGGGGCGATGGTCATCACGCGGATGCCGCTGCGCGACAGGTCGCGCGCCATCGGCAAGGTCAGGCCGACCACGGCCGCTTTCGAGGCGCCGTAGGCGGCCTGGCCGATCTGGCCGTCATAGGCCGCAACGGACGCGGTGTTGATGATGATGCCGCGCTCGCCGTGTTCGGCCGCTTCGGTCTTGCCCATGGCGTCCGCAGCCAGGCGGCACATATTGAAGGTGCCCACCAGGTTGATGTTCACGGTGCGCTGGAATACGTCCAGCGGATGCGGGCCGTCCTTGCCCACGGTTTTCACGGCCGGCGCCACGCCGGCGCAGTTGACCAGGCCGCGCAGCGTGCCCAGCGCGGCAGCCGCTTCCACGACGGCCTTGCCGTCCGCTTCCGACGTGACGTCGCACTTGACGAACACGCCCTTCAGTTCAGCCGCCAGCGCCTGGCCGGCTTCCGCCTGCACGTCGGCCAGCACCACCTTGCCGCCCGCTTCCACGATCATGCGCGCGGTCGACGCGCCCAGGCCCGATGCGCCGCCGGTGATGATGAATACGTTGTCCTTGATTTGCATGTCTTCCCCTATTCTGAGTTCGCCAGGATTGTCATTCGTTCGCGCCTACTTTACGCTTACGTAAACGTAAGCCCTGATTGTAGCTCAACATTGCACCCAATGGCCATCGGTGCGGCACGGACGGCCCGACGGGTCGAGCAGCACCGGGCCGGTGCCCTGGTAGCGGGTGCCGCTGGCGTCGCGGCAGCCGGCGGCGTCGCAGGTGCCCAGCGGGCGGGTGGCAGGAGGCGGGACCGGGACCGGCGTATAGGCCGTGGCCGGCGGACGCGACAGTTGGGGCGGCGGCTGCTGCGGCCGGGACGGCGGCATGGTGAGGATGGTTTGCGGCACCGGACGGCGCTGGGTGACGTTGCGCGACGGCGCGGGGCGGCAGGGCTCGACCAGCAGCTTCTTGCCGTCCGGCGCGAGCGAGCAGATCGGCAGCTTGCGGAAGGCCTCGGCGGCAGCCGCGCCGCCCGAGGCATCGGGCACCACGCGCGGCAGCGAAGGGTCGGGCTTTTGGGCGTGGGCGGGCGGGGCAAGGAGCTGGCAAGCGAGCAGCCCGGCAGACAGCAGAGTTTTCATGGCATCCTCCCGCAGCGCGGCGATGAGCGCATGATAAACCCGCCCGGCCGGGCCTGGCGCACAGCCGGGCGCTGCGGCGGCTTGGGCGGCGCCGGCGGCTCAGGTGCATTGCGCTTCGCTAAGCCGCCCTGCGCGGCTCACTTCGGCGCGGGGGCCGGCTCGGGGGCCGGGGCCGCCGGGGCCGGCGACACGGTGACCGGCTCGGCGGGGGCCATCAGCGGGGGCGGCGGCGCCACCGCCGGCGCATGCATCGGCGCAGTCATCGGCACAGCAGCGTGCACCGGCGCTTGCGGCGTGACGGCCAGCCAGCCGGCGGCCGGCAGCAACGGCACCAGCAGCAAGGCGACGATGTTGATGATCTTGATCAGCGGGTTCACCGCCGGGCCGGCCGTGTCCTTGTACGGGTCGCCCACGGTGTCGCCGGTGACGGCGGCCTTGTGCGCATCCGATCCCTTGCCGCCGAAATTGCCGTCCTCGATGTATTTCTTGGCGTTGTCCCAGGCGCCGCCGCCGGTAGTCATGGAAATGGCCACGAACAGGCCGGTGACGATGGTCCCCATCAGCAGCCCGCCCAGCGCCGCCGGGCCCAGCAGCATGCCGACCAGGATGGGCACCAGCACCGGCAGCAGCGACGGAATGATCATTTCCTTGATGGCCGACGCGGTCAGCATGTCCACCGCCTTGTCGTATTCCGGCTTGCCGCTGCCGTCCATGATGCCCTTGATGTCGCGGAACTGGCGCCGCACCTCCACCACCACGGCGCCCGCCGCGCGGCCCACCGCTTCCATCGCCATGGCGCCGAACAGGTAGGGTATCAGGCCGCCGATGATCAGGCCGACGATCACCATGGGGTTGGACAGGTCGAAGGTGATGCTCTTGCCCACCGATTCCAGCGCGTGCGTGTAGTCGGCGAACAGCACCAGCGCGGCCAGGCCGGCCGAGCCGATGGCATAGCCCTTGGTGACGGCCTTGGTGGTGTTGCCCACCGCGTCCAGCGGGTCGGTGATGGCGCGCACCGAGTCCGGCATGCCGGACATTTCGGCGATGCCGCCGGCGTTGTCGGTGATCGGGCCGTAGGCGTCCAGCGCCACGATGATGCCGGCCATCGACAGCATGGAGGTGGCGGCAATCGCGATGCCGTACAGGCCGGACAGCTGGTAGGACACCAGGATGGCCGCGCACACGGCCAGCACCGGATAGGCGGTCGACTTCATCGACACGCCCAGGCCGGCGATGATGTTGGTGCCGTGCCCGGTGGTGGAGGCTTCGGCGATGTGGCGCACCGGGTGGAAGTCGGTGCCGGTGTAGTACTCGGTGATGTAGACCATGAGCCCGGTCAGCACGATGCCGACCACGGTCGAGCCCATCATCTTGTAGCGCATGGCGTCGTCCGGCCACACTTGCCAGGTGACGGCGGCAAAGCCCACCAGCGACAGGCCGGCCGCCCACCACAGCCCGGTGTACAGCGCCGACATGATCTTCTTGCCCGGCTTGGCCTTGACCATGGAGCAGCCGACGATGGAGGCCAGGATGGACACCGCGCCCAGCAGCAGCGGATAGACGATGGCCTGGGTCGGCGCGTTGACGATCATCAGCGCGCCCAGCAGCATGGTGGCGATCAGGGTCACCACATAGGTCTCGAACAGGTCGGCCGCCATGCCGGCGCAGTCGCCGACGTTGTCGCCCACGTTGTCGGCGATCACGGCCGGGTTGCGCGGGTCATCCTCGGGAATGCCGGCTTCCACCTTGCCCACCAGGTCGGCGCCCACGTCCGCGCCCTTGGTGAAGATGCCGCCGCCCAGACGGGCGAAGATGGAGATCAGCGAAGCGCCGAAGGCCAGGCCGATGAGCGGCTTGATCACGTCGTGCGGGGTCAGCTGGGGATTGGGGTAGCCGTTGGAAGCGAGGCCGGTCAGCATGGCGTAGAACAGCACCACGCCCAGCAGGCCCAGTCCCACCACCAGCATGCCGGTGATGGCGCCGCCCCTGAAGGCGACGTCGAGCGCCTCGTTCATGCCCTTGGTGGCGGCTTGCGCGGTGCGCACATTGGCGCGCACCGACACGTTCATGCCGATGAAGCCGCAGGCGCCGGACAGCACCGCGCCGATCAGGAAGCCGAGCGCGGTTTTCAGGTCCAGCAAGGCGCCGATGGCGATCAGCAGCACCACGCCGACCAGCGCGATGGTCTTGTATTGACGGCCCAGGTAAGCGGCAGCACCCTCCTGGATCGCAGTTGCGATTTCCTGCATGCGGGCGTTGCCGGCGTCCTGCTTCAAGATCCAGCTGCGCGCCCATAAACCATACACCACGGCGATCACGCCGCATGCCACTGCGAACCAAAGGCTTGCTGTCATATTGTCCCCTTCGTTTGTTATCAAGCTCGACCACTACGACTTCGAAAGCCGGTCTTGTGGACCCGCTGCCAAACTGCGTACTGCACTGCGCTGATGCACCCGCCGCGGGACGGCGGGCCGAAAACAGAAGTTGAAGTCGAGTCTACAACAAACGTGGAAAATTAAGCAATTCACCTTTGAATTGATTTTTGCTTAATGTGGGAAATTTGTGAACAAGCTCAAAACTCCTCCCATTCGTCATTGGCCACGGGGGCGGCTTTGCGGGGCTTGGCAGGAGCCGGGGCCGCGACGGGCGGCTTGGCCGGGCGCGCCGGCTGGGGGCGCCCGGTGGCGGCCGGCGCCGGCCCGGGCTGGACGGCGCGGATGGAACGAACGGCGGGCGCAGGGTGCGCCAGGCCGTCCAGCTTGAACACGCTGACCGCCTGCGCCAGGTCGCTGGCCTGGTCCTGCATCGACTGCGCTGCGGCCGCCGCCTGCTCCACCAGCGCGGCGTTCTGCTGGGTGGCGTTGTCCATTTCCGTGATGGCGCCGTTGACCTGGTCGATGCCCGCGCTCTGCTCCTGGCTGGCATGCGTGATGTCGCCCATGATGGCCGTAACGCGCTCGATGCTGGCCACAACTTCCTGCATCGTGGCGCCGGCCTGCGCCACCTGCCGGGTTCCGGCGCCGACCTTGTCGACCGAATCGCCGATCAGCGTCTTGATGTCGCGCGCGGCGGCCGCCGAGCGCTGCGCCAGGTTGCGCACCTCGGACGCCACCACCGCGAAGCCCCTGCCCTGCTCGCCCGCGCGCGCCGCCTCCACCGCCGCGTTCAGCGCCAGGATATTGGTCTGGAACGCAATGCCGTCGATGACGCCGATAATATCGACGATCTTGCGCGAGGATTCATCGATCGACTGCATCGTGCCCACCACGTCCGAGACCGCCTCGCCGCCCTTGCGGGCCACGTCGGACGCGGCCATCGCCATCTGGTTGGCCGCGCGCGCGTTGTCCGCGTTCTGGCGCACGGTGGAAGTCAGCTCCTCCATCGACGACGCGGTCTCCTCCAGCGAACTGGCCTGCTGCTCGGTGCGCGAGGACAGGTCCAGGTTGCCGCTGGCGATCTCGCTGGAGGCCGACGTGATGGCGTCCGTGCCGCTGCGCACCTGGCTCACGATGCGCACCAGGCCCTGGTGCATGTCCTGCAGCGCCTGCAGCAGCTGGCCGGTTTCGTCCCTGGCGTGGCCGCCGCGGCCGCTGCCGCCGGGTTCGCCGGTCAGGTCGCCGTCCGCCACGCGGCGCGCCATGTCCACCGCCTGCCGCATCGGGCGCGTGATGCCGGTGGCCAGCCACCAGGCGAACGCCACGCTGAACGCCGCCGTCAAGACCGCCAGCACCACCTGCAAATTGCGGCTTTGCTCGGCAATCGCGTCGATCTGGCGCGCAGCGTCGTCGATTTCCTTGTTCTGGTGCTCCAGCAGCTTCTGCAGCATGGCCTCGTACCCCTTGGCGGCCGGCTGGTAATCCTTCTCCATCAGCCTGGCCGCCTCCTCCATATTGCCGGCCGCCTTGGCCTTGTTGATGCCGTCGCGCGAATCGACATAGGCCTTGCGCACGCCGCCCAGTTCGGCCATCAGCCGCTTGTCCTCCTCGGTGGACAGCGCCTCGATCTGCTTGATCAGCTCCTGCGCCTTCCTGGTCGAATTGGCGATGTCTTCGGCGAAGAACGGCGCCAGCGACGTGTCGCTGCTCTTGGCGATGGCGGTGGTGCGGCGGATGCCGGCGAACACGATGCGGTACCACTCGGAGATCAGGCGCTCCTTGGCCAGCGGCACTTCCATCATGGCGCGGGTGGCGTCGGCGCTGCCCTGCAGGCGGTAGATGCCGAAGCCGGTGTTGAAGATCATGCCCGCCAACAGTACCGCGAAACCCAGCGCCAGGCGGCGGCCTATGCTCCAGTCCTTTATATTCATTTTTTCTCCCCATGAAGTGTACGAAACCCCTCGCCCAGTGTAGTAGGGCAGCGGCAAAAAGGATGTTGTACTTTGGTGCAAAACGGCAGGCGGAAACGACGAGGCGGACCGAGTGGTCCGCCTGCGGAGGGGTGCTGCTGAAACGGCAGCTTAGTTCGACAGGGCTGCGAACGCGCGGTCGCGGATTTCTTCCACGGCGCCGATGCCTTCGATCTTGCGGTACTTCGGCGCTACCGGGTCACCGGACTGGGCCCAGGTATTGTAGTAGCCCAGCAGCACTTCGGTCTGGTTGTGATACACATCCAGGCGCTTTTTCACGGTCTCGGCCTTGTCGTCGTCGCGCTGCACCAGGTCTTCGCCGGTGACATCGTCCTTGCCTTCGACTTTAGGCGGGTTGAATTTCACGTGGTACACGCGGCCCGAGGCAGGGTGCGAGCGGCGGCCGCTCATGCGCTCGATGATGGCCTCGTCCGGCACCGCGATTTCCAGCACATAGTCCACTTTGACGCCGGCTTCCTTCATGGCGTCCGCCTGCGCGATGGTGCGCGGGAAGCCGTCGAACAGGTAGCCGTTGTCGCAGTCGCATTCCTTCAGGCGCTCTTTCACCAGGCCGATGATGATGTCATCCGATACCAGCTGGCCAGCGTCCATGACCTTTTTGGCGGCCAAGCCCATTTCCGTGCCGGCCTTGATGGCCGCGCGCAGCATGTCGCCAGTGGAGATCTGCGGAATATTATATTTTTCCTTGATGAAATTCGCTTGGGTGCCCTTGCCGGCACCGGGTGCTCCTAACAGAATGAGACGCATGAAAAGTCCTAAAACGATTATAAGAATCTGGTGGTATGGTTGGAAATGCTGCCGCTTCGTCTACCTTCGTCACGAAACTTACCACAAAACGCCCGCCTGACGCCAGTTTGTGGCCGATTTGGCATGACTTAGTGCTTGCTTAGTGGCTAATTGGCGAAATGCAGGCGCACGCGTTCCAGGTCTTCCGGGGTATCGACGCCGGCGGCCGGGGCCGAGTCCGTCACATGGACGGCGATCGGATAGCCGTGCCACAGCACGCGCAACTGCTCCAGCGCTTCGATCGACTCCAGCGGCGACACGGCCAGCTGCGGATAGGCTTGCAGGAAATCGTTGCGGTAGGCGTACAGCCCGATATGGCGCAGCGGCACGTAACCGTCCGGCAGCGCGGCCGGCACTGCGCCATCGCGCTGCGCGAAGGCGTCGCGGTGCCAAGGGATGGTGGCGCGCGAGAAATACAGCGCGCGGCCGGCCTTGTCCAGCACCACTTTCACCACATTGGGGTTGAAAGCGTCCGCCGCGTCGTGCAGCGGATGGGCGCAGGTGGACATCGGCACGTCCGTGCCGATGCGGGCGGCGGCGGCGGCCAGCAGCGACGGATCGATCAGCGGCTCGTCGCCCTGCAGGTTGACCACCACCGCGTCCGGCGCCAGGTCCAGCGCGCGCGCCACTTCGGCGATGCGGTCGGTGCCGGAAGGATGGTCGGCGCGCGTCATGCACACCTCCACGCCGTGCCGTTCGCAGGCGGCGCGGATATCTTCATGGTCGGTGGCGACGATGATGCGCGGTTTGGCCCCCTCGGCGCCGGCTTGCGCCGCCCGCTCGGCCACGCGCACCACCATGGGCTTGCCGCCCAGGTCGGCCAGCGGCTTGTTCGGCAGGCGGGTGGAGGCCAGGCGCGCCGGGATAATGACGATGAAGCTCACTGGTTCAGCCCTTATTCCACCGCATCCTGCAGCGTACGGGCCTCATCGGCCCACATGATGGGAATGCCATCGCGGATCGGGTAGGCCAGGCGGTCGCCGCGGCAAATCATTTCCTGGGCTTTTTTATCGTACTCCAGCGGACCCTTGCAAACGGGGCAGACCAGGATATCAAGCAGACGAGCATCCACGACATTTCTCCACAATGTATTCGGCCAGCGCGGCATCGATGCGCGCTGTCACCGGAACCACCCACAAGCGCGGGTCGTCCCTCAGTTCTTCAATTTGGGCACATTTTACTGCATCCTTCTCGGTCATCAAGACGATGTCGGCGTCCAGGCCGTCAAAGGGGCGGTCGAGGAAATCGTGATGGTCGGGCAAAGGCAGCTCGATGACGTCCAGGCCGGCGCCGCGCAGCATGTTGAAAAAGCGCGCCGGATTGCCGATGCCGGCCGCCGCCGCGATGCGCAGCTTGCGCTGCGCCAGCTCGGCCAGGGGCAGGCGCTCGCCGCGGTCGGCCAGGCGCTCGGCAACGTCGCCGGCCAGCAGCATCTGCACCGGCGCAGCGCCCGGGCCGGCGGCCACGCTCGCGGCCAGCGCGGGCGGCAGTTGCGGCGCATTCACCACCGTCACATCGCGCCGGCGCGACGGCTTCTCGCGCAGCGGCCCGGCCGGCAGCAGCCAGCCATTGCCCACGCCCCGGCCGTCGAACAGCACAATCTCCACGTCGCGCTGCAGCTTGTAGTGCTGCAAGCCGTCATCCGCGATGAGAACGTTCACCGCCGGATCGGCCGCCAGCAACGCCCTGCCCGCCGCCGCGCGGTCGCGCCCCACCATCACCGGGCAGCCGGTGCGCATGGCGATCAGCAGCGGCTCGTCGCCCACCTGCTGCGGCGTGGAGGCGGCGGTGACCAGGCGCGGCGCGCTATCCTTGCTGCCGAAGCCGCGCGAAATCACGCCCGGCCGGAAACCGGCCTGCTGCAAAGCCTGCACCAGCCAGATCGTCAGCGGCGTCTTGCCCGTGCCGCCGATAAAAATATTCCCCACCACCACCACCGGCACCGGCAACCGCTCCGACTTCAGCACACCGGTCCGGAACAGTACGCTGCGCAATCCCGACAACCCGCCAAACACCAGCGACAGCGGCCACAGCGCGCAAGCAAGCGGCCCCCTGCGCAGCCAATTGCGCGTCAGCGTCGATTCAAGCGAGGAAGTTCTAGACATAAAGACTCAATTAGCAGCCCTGCCCTAACGGCCTGAGCCGCATTCGGGGTCTGACCCCGAATGCGGCTCAGGCCGGCTGGAACACAGATTCTTATTTGGTGGTGCCGGTCTGGGCGGCGAAGGTGAGCTTGTCGTAGCCGGCCAGGCGCGCGGCTTCCATGACGTTGATCACCATCTGGTGCATGGCGAACTGGTCGGCGTTGATGATGACCACCGGCGACTTGGCGTCCTTGGCCGCGCTCTTCAGCGATTCGGCCAGCCCGGCCACGTTCTGGAACGATACCGCCACGTTGTTCACCGTGTAGTTGCCCTTGGCGTCGACCGTCACGTTGATCTCGTTGGGCCGTTCGTGCGCCTTCTCGGCTTCGGCGGTCGGCAGCGTGATCTGCAGCTCGGTGAACTTGCTGTAGGTGGTGGTCACCATCAGGAAGATCAGGATCACCAGCAGCACGTCGATGAACGGGATCAGGTTGATCTCCGGGTCTTCGCGGTGCTGGCCGCGTCGGAAATTCATGCCCATGGTCAGGTCTTCCGCGAGCAGTGCACAACGTCGACGAATTTGATGGCCTGCTGCTCCATCTCGATGATGAAGCTGTCCACCAGCGCGCGGAAATGGCGGTAGAACACCAGCGTGGGCATGGCGATGGCCAGGCCGAAGCCGGTGTTGTACAGCGCCACCGAGATGCCGTGCGCCAGCTGGGCGGGGTTGGTGCCGGTGGCGTTCTGCGCGCCGAAGATCTCGATCATGCCGACCACGGTGCCGAACAGGCCCATCAGCGGCGCCAGCGTGGCGATGGTGCCCAGCGTGGTCAGGAAGCGGTCCAGCATGTGGGCCACGCCGCTGCCGGCCTCCTCGATGGTTTCCTTCATCACGTCGCGCGGCGAGTCGATATTGCGCAGCGCGGCCGACAGCACCACGCCGAGCGGCGAGCTGTGCTCGAGCTTCTGGATCACGTCGGGCGTGATCTTGCCGCTGCGGTACACGCCCACCACTTCCTCCAGCAGCTGGCGCGGAATGATCTTGGCGCGGCGCAGGAACAGCAGGCGTTCGATGATGAGGGCGGTGGCGACAACGGAGGCGATCAGCAGAGGCCAGATGGGCCAGCCTGCGGCTTGAATGATGGCGAGCAAAACGAACTCCTGTGTTTGGGGGGGGCTGCGCAGGCAGGAATGCCTAGACGCGCAATGTATCTTGTTGGGGCCTGATCGGCAAGTATTTCCCGGGCAAGCGGGCTTATCCCCTATTCTGCACACTTTCTGTGGACAAGATTGTTAGCAAGGCACCTTGCAAAGCACCAAGCCTTTGATTTATAAGAAAAATTCGTCCATGCGCAAAAAAAGCGCAGCGCGGCGGCGGCGGACGGCGGAACGGCTGTCCACACTTCTCCCCATATTCTGTTGATAAGATTGTTAGCAAGGACATTGATGAGTGGCAAAGTCCTTGATTCGCAAGCATTTTCTTTCCATGCGTAAAAATTTCGCATACGGGTGAAACAGCTGGGTTTTGTATGGTTCTTGACCACAAAAGCCATCTTTCCAAGGGTGTTTGGGGACAAGTTCTTCATTCTGCACAAAAACTGTGGACAAAATTGTTAGCAAGGCCAAAGATTCATACTTAAGTTCATGATTTAAAAAGAAAAACATGCGCCGATGAAAAAACAGGCAGCAAATTCCACACCAGGTACCGCCAGTCACTTGCTGCCGGACATGTGTACAACTGTGCACTTCTGCACACAATGTGTGGATAAGATTGTGCGCAAGGCGGAGAGCTCGCATCTATGTCATTGATTTGTAACAATTAACTTATGCTGCCTAAATTTTAAACAGCGCCGGCGGCAGGCCTGCTTGCCGCCGGCCGGGGCCAGCCGGAATTGGTATGCAGTGGGAGTTCTGCACATCTTCTGTGGATAAAATTGTGAGCAAGCTTGGCCGGACGGCATCAAGTACTTGATTTATAAAGCAAATATTTCTATGCGTAAATTTTTAGCACGCTTGTTCTTGTCCACAGAAAAGCCGTTTTGCCACCAAAAAGTTCCGCACATTTTATGTGGATAACTTTGTGCGTAACCGGCAGCCCGGCCAGCAAAGTACTTGATCCATAAGGGTTTTTCTGAAATGCACGTTAATGAAGCAACCCAGTTTACCTTTTAAAATCAAGTGTTTACAAAAAATACTTGCCTTGATTTGTGATGTGTGACATAAGCATGACCTCCGCGCGATTTTGTGGACAGTTTCCCTTTCCTGAACGATGACTACCAGCATTCCACCCGACAGCAGTAACCAGCAAGCAGCCGTGATCACGGTCAGCGCACTCAACCAGGCGGTCAGCCGGCTGCTGGAGCGCAGTTTTCCCCTGACGTGGATATCTGGCGAAATTTCCAATTTCACGCGCGCCAGTTCCGGCCATTGGTATTTCACGCTGAAGGACGATGCAGCCCAGGTTCGGGCCGTGATGTTCCGCGGCCGCGCGCAATACGCGGGCTTTGTGCCGCGCGAGGGCGACAAGGTGGAAGTGCGGGCGCTGGTCACCCTGTACGGCCCGCGCGGCGACTATCAGATCAACGTGGAAGCGATCCGCCGCGCCGGCGTGGGCGCGCTGTTCGAGGCGTTTTTGCGGATGAAGGAGCGCCTGGGCGCGGCCGGCCTGTTCGACCAGGACCGCAAGCGCGCGCTGCCCATGTTCGCCCGCACCATCGGCGTGGTCACCAGCCCCACCGGCGCCGCCCTGCGCGACGTGCTGACGGCCCTGAAGCGGCGCGCGCCGCACGTGCGGGTGGTGCTCTACCCTACCCTGGTGCAGGGCCAGCAGGCGCCCGAGCAGATCGCGGCGGCCATCAATACCGCTTCCGCGCGCGCCGAGTGCGAGATCCTGATCGTGTGCCGGGGCGGCGGCAGCATCGAGGACCTGTGGGCTTTCAATGACGAGGCGGTGGCGTACGCGGTGGCCAACTGCAATGTGCCGGTGATTTCCGGGGTCGGCCACGAGACCGATTTCACCATCGCCGATTTCGCGGCCGACCTGCGCGCGGCCACGCCGACCGCCGCCGCCGAACTGGCCGCCACGCCGCGCGCGGACTGGCTGGCCTCCCTGCGCGCCGACGCCGCCGACTTGCGCCGCGCCATGCGGCGCGCGCTGGGCGACGCGGCGCAGACGCTGGACGGCTACACGCGCCGCCTGCTCAGTCCTGCGGCGCAGATCGCGCAGCAGCGCACCAAGCTGCAGGCGCACGCCACCGCCCTGACCCACGCCAACCGCGCCCCGCTGGCCTACGCGCGCGTGGGTTTCGATAAATTGCAGTCGCGCTGGTCGGCGCTGCGGCCGGACGTGCGGACCTTCAGGGGGCAGCTGGAGGGCTTGCAGCGGCGCGCTACGCTCAGCATCGCCAACCAGCAGGCGCAGAAGCGCGACGCGCTCAATGCGCTGGCGGCGCAGCTGGAGATGCTCAATCCGCAGCGCACGCTGGAACGCGGCTACGCCATCGTCACCGGCCAGGACGGCGCCATCCTGCGCGCGCCGGCGCAGCTGCACGCGCGCGACAGCGTGACCGTGCGGCTGGCCGAGGGCAGCGCGCAGGTCGAGATCGCGGCCGTTACGCCAGCTCGGCCAGAATGACGGACATGCCGATCAGCGCCGGATAGTCGGCGGTAATCACGTAGGTGGGGATCTGGGCGTTGTAGCTGCTCAGCCGCCCCTTCTGTTCAAACCGGGCGCGGAAGCCGGAGCGCTCGAAGAACGCGCCCAGGCGCGGCACGATGCCGCCGCCGATGTAGATGCCGCCGCGCGCGCCCAGCGTGATGGCGACGTTGCCCGCGATGGTGCCCAGCATCTCGCAGAAGGTTTCCAGCGTCTCCACGCACACCAGGCATTCGCCGCGCAGGCCGCGCTCGATGATGGCGGGCGTATCGATGGCCTGCGTGCCGAGCGCCTGCGGCGCGGCCCCGGCCCGTTCGGCCAGCACTTCGTAAATCAGGCGGATGCCGGGACCGGACACCACGCGCTCGGCCGACACATGCCCATAGCGCTCGCTGGCCTTGCGCAGGATGTGGATTTCGCGCTCGCTGACGGCGGCGAAGGTGCTGTGCCCTCCTTCGCTGTCCAGCGCTATCCATTCCTTGCCCGCCGGGACCAGGCCCGATACGCCCAGCCCCGTGCCCGCGCCCACCAGGCCGATGACGCCGCGCGCCCGCGCTTCGCCGCCGCCGACCTGCACGCGGTGCTGCGCCGACAGGAACGGCACCGCGCGCGCCAGCGCGGCGAAGTCGTTCACCACGTGCAGCGAGGTCAAACTGAATTGGGAGCAGATCGCTTCGATGGAAAACGACCAGTGGTGGTTGGTCATGCGCACCGCGTCGCCGTCGATGGGGTTGGCGATGGCGATGCCGGCCTGGCGCGCCTGGTAGCCGCCGGCGGCCACCGTGGCGGGCTGCGACAGGTACTGCACAATGGCCGCGCCCAGGGTGGGATAGGCGGCGCATTCGGCCACCCAGATGGCGTCGATGCGGCCGGCCGCGGTCTGCAGGCCGAAGCGGGCGTTGGTGCCGCCGATGTCGGCCAGCAGCCAGGGGCGCTCGTAGCGCGCGCCGCCGCCGTCGTCCTCGTCAAAGAACGCGGGGGAATGCTGGGGGATGTTCTCGATCTTCATGGTTGCCACCTCTAACACCACGGCACAACCCGGGGCCGGATTCCCTTGGGAACCCGGCCCCGGCCCTGCGGGGTTGGTTTAGAACTTCATCGACACGCGCGCGCCTATCGTACGGGGCGCATTATAGAACGCGCCGTAGATCTGCTGGGTAGGCTGGCATGGCATGCCGGTGTCGGTGCACAGCTCCACCACGTCCAGCTTCACGTCGCGGTCGGTGGCGTTTTGCACGAACAGTTCCGCCGTGTAGGCCTTGTTCAGCGGCTGGAAGCGCAGGCTCAGGTCCAGCGTGGAGTAGGCTTTCTGCTTCTTCACGCCGGCGTGGCCGGGCACGTCGTTGCTGAAGGCGCCGGCGCCGACGAAGGTTTCGCCTTCGTAGTGGGCCGAGATGCGCGGCGTGAGCAGGCCTTTGCTGGTGGCGAAGTCATGCTCGTACTGCAGCGTGGTGGCGAACTTCGGCGCGTGCTTCATTACGCTGCCGCCCACGTCCACGTTCGGCGCGGTCGAGCCGCAGGACAGGCCCTTGGCGCGCGCGGAGTCCACGTCGCAGGAGATGAAGCTGTCGTAGGTGGCGTCGAGCCAGGTGGCGTTGCCGGTCAGGCGGTCCACCTTGGTCGGACGCCAGGTCCATTCCGCTTCCACGCCGTTCACCGTGGCGCCTGCCGCGTTGAAGTTGGCCAGCACGCTGTTCACCACTTGCGATTCCAGCTTGTCCTTGTACTTCATGTGGAAGGCAGCCACGTTCAGGGTCAGCATGCGGTCCAGCAGGTCGGACTTCATGCCCAGCTCATAGCTGGTGAGCTTTTCCGGCTTGGTGGTGGCGCCGCCGTCGCCGATGGCCGGCGAGTGGAAGCCGGTGGTGACGGAACCGTACAGCAGGATCTCGGGACGCAGCTTGTATTCCAGGCGGCCCAGCCAGGTGGCCTGGCCGTAGCGCAGGTCGGCGGTGTTGTCGCCCGGGGTATTGCCGCAGGTGGCCGCGCTCACCACGCCGCCGGGGCCGATGTTGTGGGTGTTGATGGTGCCGGTGCCCGGGGTGACCAGCTGCCTGAGCTGGTCCGGCGTCAGCACCGTGGTGCCCAGCGGGACGTTGGCCGGCCAGTTCGGGCAGGCCCAGTTCTGGCCGCCGATGTCGAACTTGTGGTCCTTGGTGTAGCGCGCGCCGACGGTGGCTTTCAGCTGGTCGTTCACTTGCAGGCTGCCCTGCGCGAACACGGCTTTCGATTTCAGCTGGCGGTTGCCCTGGATGAAGGACATGGCCGATGCGTACTGGCCCACGGTCGGGCGCACGAAGATGACGTTGCCGGCGGCGATGTCCTGCTGCACGGTGGCTTGCGAAATCTGGCTGCGGTCGATGTCGAAGCGGACCTTGTTCTTCTCGCCGAACAGGAATACGCCGCCGACCCACTGGAACGGCGCGTCGTTGTCGGAGCGCGCCTGCAGTTCATGCGAGTAGCTGTCGAACTTGGCCCACTCGGTGCGGTTTTCGGATTTGAAGCCGGGGAACAGGCCGGCGTCGGCGTCGTTCACGTTGGAGCGCTTGTAGCGGCTCCAGCTGCCCAGGTAGGTCAAGTCCAGCGCGTCGCTCGGGTGGTAGTTCAGCTTGCCCTTGAAGGTGGTGATGGACTGGTCCAGGTTGCCCGGGCTGTCGATCAGCGCCGAGCGCAGCTCGGTGCCGGGGGCCGGTTCGGCGGCCAGGTAGACGTTGCCGGCGCCCTGGTCCTTGTAGTAGTCGGCGATGACGGTGGCTTTCAGGTCCGGCGTGAAGCGCCACAGCAGCGAGGCGCGCGCGCCCATCTTGTCTTCGGCGCCGTATTTCTTCGCGCCGGGCAGCACGTTGGAGCCCTTGCGGAAGTCCACGGTGCCGTCATGGCTGTCCTTGATGGCGGCGATGCGCAGCGCGATGTCGTCGGACAGCGGGATGTTGATCATGCCCTGCGTCTGCAGGCGGTGGTAGTCGCCGATGGTGACGCCGGCCGAGCCGAACACTTTCTCGGTGCTGGGCGCGCCGGACACCAGGTTGACCGCGCCGGCGGTGGAGTTACGGCCGTTCAGCGTGCCTTGCGGGCCGCGCGCCACTTCGACGTGGGACAGGTCGTACATCAGCGCGGTGGCGCCCTGCGGACGCGGCGAGTAGATGCCGTCGATGTAGAAGGCTACGGCCGGGTCGCCCAGCTCGGTGTGGTTGGCCGAGCCGACGCCGCGCATGTAGACGTGCACGCCGCCCGAGTCGCCGTGCTGTTCCACCACCAGGCTGGGCACCATGGTGGTGAGCGAGGCCAGGTCTTTCACCTGGTTGTTGGACAGCGTGTCCTGGCTGTAGGCGGTGATCGCCAGCGGGGTTTCCTGCACGAAGGTGTTGCGGCGGGTGGCGGTGACGATGATCTTTTCCATCTCGCCGTTGCGCGCCGGGGCGGCCGCTTCCACGGGAGCGGCGGCAGGCGCCGGCATGGCGGCCGCCGCTGCGGCGCCTTCCTGTGCGAATGCGTTGGCGGTCAGGAGGGCGAGTGGCGCGAGTTTCCACATCGCCTTGGTGTGCGAATTCTTCATTGTCTTTCCTCTATTAGTCCGTTGATATTAATGGTGTTGCATAGCTCTACCGGCTACTACCGCACTTCAGCTGACTCCAGCTGACTTCAGCTCGAATTCATGTCATTGCTCCTTGATGAAGTTGCGGTACCAGTGCGCACTGTCTTTCAGGGTGCGCTGCTGAGTCTCGTAGTCGACGTGGACCAGGCCGAAACGGCGCAGGTAGCCGGAGTTCCACTCGAAGTTGTCGAGCAGGCTCCAGTAGAAGTAGCCCTGCACGTCCACGCCCGCTTCCATGGCGTGGTGCAGCGCGGCCAGGTGCATCTTCAGGTAGTCGATGCGCGGCTGGTCGTGGACCGCGCCGCCGGTCAACTGGTCGGCCACGGCCATGCCGTTCTCGGTGATGTACACCGGCGGCAGCTGGTATTGCCCGTGCAGCTTGATCAGCAGCTCGCTCAGGCCTTGCGGGTAAATCTCCCAGCCCATGTCGGTCGTGCCCAGTTCGCACGGCGGCGTGCGCGGCGGCGTCTCGGTGCTGACGTAGGCGCGGAAGTAGTAATTCACGCCCAGGAAGTCGATCGGCTGGCAAATATCTTTGAAATCGTTTTCATGAATCGACAGCAAAGAGCAGTCGACGTTGTCCAGCGCCAGCTGCGGGTAGCTGCCCTTGAAGATCGGGTCCATGAACCATTCCACCGAGCGCGCCCACTCCACTTCGGCGGCCTTGATGTCGGCGGCGGAATCGGTGGCGGGGCTGGCGGTCCACTGGTTCAGCACGATGCCCAGTTTGGCCGACACGTTCTGCGCGCGCATGGCCTGCATGGCCAGGCCGTGCGACAGCAGCAGCTGGTGCGAAGCGCTGACGGCGGCGGCCGGGTCGGCGATGCCGGGCGCGAACTGGCCGATGCCATAGCCCAGGTTGGCGGTGCACCATGGCTCGTTGTGGGTGGCGATGGTGGCCACCCGGTTGCCGAAGCGGCGCGCCACTTCGGCGGCGTACACGGCGAAGTGTTTGGCGGTGTCGCGGTTCAGCCAGCCGCCTTTATCTTCCAGGGCTTGCGGCAAATCCCAGTGGTACAGCGTGACGTGGGCGGCGATGTTTTTTTCGGCCAGCTTGTCCAGCAGGCGCGAGTAGAAATCGAAGCCGGCTTCGTTCCAGCCGCCGCTGCCGTCGGGCTGCACGCGCGGCCAGGCGACGGAGAAGCGGTAGGCGTCCACGTTCAGGGACGCGATGATGTCCACGTCTTCGGCATAGCGGTGGTAATGGTCGCACGCCACGTCGCCGGTGCTGGCGTCGGTGATCTTGCCCGGCGTGTGGGTAAAGGTGTCCCAGATGGATGGACCACGGCCGCCGGCGGTGGCGCCGCCCTCGATCTGGTAGGCGCTGGTTGCCACGCCCCAGGTGAAGCTCGACGGGAAGGCCGGCATGGTGGTTGGAACTGCGTCAGGTGTGGTCATATGATGTGGTAGCGGCTGTGAAAACGTTTTCAGAAGATGTGTGCATTTAACACCGGCGCAAAGTCGAAGTCAATCATAATATTTTGAACAACTATGCTTTTTTTGCGGGCCGAATCCGCCCGTGCGCCAGTGGAAACGCGGGCTGGAGCGCCAAAAAACTGTGGTATTCTGTACCTGAAAAGGATTTCAAAAAACAACGACAGGACCGACCTTGAGCGACACCGATCACACCTCCCCTTCGACTTTGCTGGACGTCGCGCGCGAAGCCGGGGTGTCGCCCAGCACCGTGTCGCGCATCCTGAACGGCACCGCCAAGGTGTCCGACGACAAGCGCCAGGCCGTCATGGCCGCCATCGCCCGCACCCAGTTCGCGCCCAACCTGATGGCGCAGGGCCTGAAGCGCGGCCGCTCGCAGACCATCGGCATCGTGGTGCAGGATATTTCCTCGCCCTACTTCGACGAAACCCTGCGCGGCGTGGACGACGGCCTGAAAGGCACCGGCTACGCCTCGGTGATCGTGTCCGGCCACTGGAACGCCGAGGAGGAAGCGGACCGCATCCGCCTGCTGCTGGCGCGCAAGGTGGACGGCATCATCCTGCTGTCGGGCCGCATGTCCGACGAGACCGTGCTGCAGTTCTCGGCCCAGCGCCCCATCGTCTCCACCGGGCGCAGCCTGAACACGCGCACCGCGCTGGGCTTCAAGCAGGACAACGAGTACGGCGCCTGGATGGCGGTGCGCCATCTGATCGAACTGGGCCACCGGCGCATCGCCTTCGTTTCCGGCCCGGCCGACAATATCGACGCCGAGGAACGCGCCGCAGGCTACCGCCGCGCGCTGAGCGAGGCCGGCATCGCGGTCGACCCGAAACTGATGGTCGAGGGCAATTTCCACGAAAACAGCGGCTTGCTGGCGGTCAACCACCTGTTCGACACCGGCCAGCAGTTCACCGCCGTGTTCGCCGCCAACGACCAGAGCGCCTACGGCGTGCGCCTGTGCCTGTACCGCAAGGGCATCCGGGTGCCGGACGACGTCTCGCTGGTGGGCTTCGACGACCTGCCCGGCTCCTCCTATACCACGCCGCCGCTAACGACCATACGCCAGCCGCTATACGACATGGGACTGGTGGCCACCAACGCGCTGCTGCGCCTGATCCACGGCGAGCCGGTGCAGGCGCAAGTGCCGCCGCTGGAGCTGGTGGTGCGCGAGACCACGCGCCGCCGCTGACGCCGCCGCAAGGCCTTGCCCCCACACCGTCCGGGGGCAATACAGCGCCTGGCCGCGCTAAGGATTACAATGATGGTCGTTTCAGCAAAAATGACTTTTCAGACTTAACCAAAAGGATAGACACATGGAACATACCCTGCCACCTCTGCCGTATGCAATGGACGCCCTGGCGCCGCACATCTCGCAAGAAACGCTGGAATACCACTATGGTAAGCACCATCAAGCGTATGTCACCAACCTGAACAACCTGATCAAGGGCACCGAATTCGAAGCCCTGTCGCTGGAAGAGATCATCAAGAAGTCCTCCGGTGGCATCTTCAACAACTCGGCCCAGGTCTGGAACCACACCTTCTACTGGAACGGCCTGAAGCCAAACGGCGGCGGCGAGCCTACCGGCGCGCTGGCCGACGCGATCAACGCCAAATGGGGTTCGTTCGCCAAGTTCAAGGAAGAATTCACCAAGTCCTGCATCGGCAACTTCGGTTCGAGCTGGACCTGGCTGGTGAAAAAGCCGGACGGCACCGTGGACATCGTCAACACCTCCAACGCCGCCACCCCGCTGACCACCGAAAACAAGGCGCTGCTGACCTGCGACCTGTGGGAGCACGCCTACTACATCGACACCCGCAACCTGCGTCCGAAGTATGTTGAGAACTTCTTCAACCTGGTGAACTGGGACTTCGCGGCCGCCAACTTCGCTTAATCGCGAGGCGTCCGCTTCCCCGGCAACCTGCGCTGCGGCGCAGGTTTTTTTTCGGATGAAGCTTGCGCCTCCGGTATCTGCGCCATGGCGTATTCAGCCAGCGCCGTGATGGTCAGCGCCGGGTTGACGCCCGGGTTGGCCGGCATGGCGGCGCCATCGCACACCAGCATGTTCCGGTAGCCGAACACCCGCAGATCGCGGTCGATCACCCCGCTGCCCGCGTCCGCGCCGATCACGGCGCCGCCCAGCACGTGGGCGGTGGTCGGAATGTCGGCCAGCGCCTCCAGCACATTGCTTTGGGCGATGCCGCCGGTGCGCCGGGCCAGCCACTGCGCGGCGCGGTTCGCCACGTCGATGTAGGCCGGATTGGGCTTGTCGAGGTTCTGCTCGGTCACCAGGCGGTAGCCGCGCCCCAGCCAGCGCTTGCGGGGGCGCAATGCGATGGCGTTGTCCAGCGTCTGCATCACCAGCAGTGTCACCATGCGCCGGCTCCAGCCCACCGGCCACAAGGTCTGCAGCCACTGCAGCGGATGCGCCGCGATGCGGCACAGCCACTTCAATGGCCGCGTTAAGCGGCTGCCGTTACCGACCAGCACCGTGTACATCAGGCTCATGAAATCGGCGTTGCGGCCGTAGGTCAGCAACTCGATGTGGGTGTTCTGGTCCACGTGCACGCTGCTGCTGGCGGTCACGTCGTTCCAGGTGCGCATGTCTTTCGGCAGGCGCACGTTCAGGACCGACTCGCTGTTGGTGCGCACCAGTTCACCCAGGCGGCCGCTCAGCCGGGGCAGCGCCCCGCCCAGCTTGCAATTGGCCAGCAGTTCATTGGTGCCCAGCGCTCCGCCGGCGAACACGACGCCGCGCGCCGTGTGCACCTGCCGGTCCCTGGCGAACCAGGCGCCGGGACGCTGCGTGCTTACGCGGTAGCCGTCGCTGCCGTCGGCCGCGCCCAGCGGGCGCACGTCGACCACCTCGCGCTCCGCCAGCACCCGCGCGCCTCGCTTCTCGGCGAACCACAGATAGTTCTTCACCAGCGAATTGACCGCGCCGGTACGGCAGCCCACCATGCAGGCGCCGCACCGGGTGCAACCGGTCCGGTCTGGGCCTTCGCCGCCAAAGTACGGGTCCGGGACCGTCTTGCCCGGTTCGCCGAAATACACTCCGGTGGGGGAACGGGCGAACCGGTCCTGGCCGCCGAAATGCCGCGCCATCTCGCGCGCCAGCTGCTGGTTGACGGAGTCGAACGGCACGGTCTGCACGCCCAGCATGCGCTCGGCCGTATCGTAGTGCGGCTGCAACAGCCCTTGCCAGTCGCCCAGGGCGCGCCATTGCGCGCTGTCGAAAAATGCCGGGCGGGCGCGGTACAGCACTCCGCCATAGACAGTGCTGCCGCCGCCGACGCCGGACTGGCTGGGGAAGAACACGTGGCGGAACACCTTCATGCGCATGACGCCGCGCAAACCGAGGGCCGGCGCCCACAGGAATTTGCGCAGCTGCCAAGCCGATCCCGGCAGATCCTCGTCGCGCCAGCGCCTGCCGCGTTCGAGCACGCCAACCCGGTAGCCCTTCTCCGAGAGCCGCAGCGCCGACACGCTGCCGCCAAAGCCGGAGCCGATCACCAGCCAGTCGAAGTCCAAGCCCGCATCGATGCGGGATGCCATGTCGTCCATCTCAGAACTTGTAGCCGAGGGTTAAACCGAATACCTGCGGCTTGTCGCGCAACGCCACGCTGCGCGGAATGGCGCCGTAGCCCGGTGTCTGGGTGATCACCGAGGCCGACGTCCTCAGGCGGAACAGGCCGGCCTCCATGCTGACGGCCCAGTGCCGGCCGATCGGGCAGGAAAAGCCCAGGCGCGCATAGGGCGACCAGGCGCTCTTCAATTCGATCGTGCTGCTGCTGCCCTGGAACAGGCTGGTGTAGGTGTTGCTGACCTCCTGGTTGGTGAAGAAGGTGTACACCACGCCCACGCCCGCGTGCGGCCGGATGCCATGAAAGCCGGGAAAGGTGTATTGCACCAGCGCCGTCGGAAACCAGATGCGCGCCTTGGCGACGGTGCCGACCGGCGCCGCAACGCCTGCGCCGATGGCGGTCAGCGTGGGCGGAACGCCGCCCTGAAACAGCGCCACCAGATTGGGCGCCAGGCGCCGCTCGTAGCTGATGGCCAGCAGGCCCTGGTCCCTGGCGTCGATCTTCAGGCCGGGCGGAGTGGTGCCCGGCGGCCCTGCCAGGTCCCCGGACTGCAGGTTGAAACGGATCTTGGCGTAGCCGACCCTGACGGCATTGTCGAGGTCTTCGGCATGCGCCGCGCCGCACAGCGTCCAGGCAGCCGCCAACGCGGCGGCAATGAGTTTTTTCGATTGCTTCGCTTGCATTTGTGTCTCCTTGTGTAATTTTTATATTGATTGTTGCCGCGCGTTGCCTGCTTACCGGGCCAGCCTCTGCACAATCCAGCGTGTCAACGGGGCGGGAGCGATGCGCGTGCCGAAGGCCAGCAAACCGGTCTGCGCGCCCACCATCCAATGTGTCTGGTGGATGCGCCGCCGGGCTGTCGCGCAGCGCCATACCGTGGCCGCGACATCGGCCGGCGTGAGGCGGATGCCGAGCGATTTCGCGCTGGCGATGTGGTCGAAGCCGGTCGCCATCGCGGTCCGCACGAAACTCGGCCAGACGGCGCTCACCCGGATGCCGAAGCGGCTCCATTCGAGGTCCAGTCCTTCGGTGAAGCCGCGCACGGCAAACTTGCTGGCCGAGTAAGTCACCAGTTCGGGCTGGCCGTAGATCGCCGTGGCCGAGGCCATGTTGATCACGCGCGCGCCCGGCGTTTGCTGCAGATAACGGAACGCGCTGTGGCAACCGGCGACCACGCTCGCCACGTTCACGTCCAGCATCGCGCGGTGCCGTGCCAGTGGCACGGTCTCGAATCGGCCGGCCGTCAGTATTCCCGCGTTGTTGAGCAGTACGTCGAGCCGCTGGCCGCTGTGCGTCCAGAAGTGCGCCAGCGCTCGCTCCCATGCGTCCGGGTCGCCGACATCGAGTGCGCCGCTCACTGCGTTGTCCGCGCCCATGGTGGCGGCCATGGCGGCCACTCCGTCCGCGTTCAGGTCGTACAGGCCGACGAACCAGCCGCGCTGCGCAAACAGCTCGGCGCACGCCCGGCCGATCCCGGACGCGGCGCCGGTGACGAAGATGGCAGGCCTGTTCCGCGGAGCCGCAGTCGTCTCAGGCATGCTGATTCCAGAGCGCGCGCAGCTTCAGCTTGTCGATCTTGCCAACCGCGTTCTTGGGCAGGCTGGCGAGGACGTGGATGGCCGCCGGCCGCTTGTAGCGCGTCAGCCGCGTGGCGCAGTGCAGGTCCAGCTGCTCCGGCGTGGCGTCCTGTCCGGGGCGGCAGGCCACGTAAGCGACCACGATTTCGCCCAGCGTCCCGTGCGGCGCGCCGATCACCGCCGCCTCCAGCACGGCGGGGAAGGCGCTCAATGCATCCTCGATCTCCTTGGGATAGATATTCTCCCCACCGCGAATGATCATCTCCTTCAGCCGCCCGACGATGGACAGGTAGCCGTCGGCGTCGATGCGTCCGAGATCGCCGGTACGCAGCCAGCCGTCAACCACGGTCCTGGCGGTTTCCTCCGGCTTGCCCAGGTAGCCGCGCATGACGGTCGGCCCCTGCACCAGCACCTCGCCCGTCTCGCCCTGGGGCAGGTGGCGGCCGCCGGCATCGGCAATCGCGATGCGCTGGCCCGCCAGCGGCAAGCCCACCGTGCCGGCCTTGCGCACGCCGTCCAGCGGATTGATGGTTGAGGCGCAGGTGCCCTCCGACAGGCCGTATCCCTCGATCAGCGGAAAGCCGTAGCGCGCCTCGAAGCTGGCCAGCAGTTCGGCCGGCGCCGGCGCCGCGCCGCACACACCGTAACGCAAGCTGGAGGTGTCCGGTTTTACATCGGCAGGCAAAGCGTTGAGCATGGCGTAGATGGTCGGCACGGCCGAAAAATACGTGGGCCGCAGCTGCTCGATATCGGCGAAGAACGTGTCGATGTCGAAGCGCGGCCGGATGGTGACGCGGCCGCCGGCGCGCAGCGGCGTCAGGATGCTGGCGACGATGCCGTTCACGTGGAACAGCGGCAGCACCAGCAGGCAATGGTCCTGCGCCGTGATCTGCATGGCCTGGCGCGACATGTCGGCCATCGCTTCGATATTGGCATGGTCCAGCATCACACCCTTGGGCAGGCCGGTGGTGCCGCTGGTGTAGATCAGCAGCGCCAGGGCGGACGCGTCGTCGACCGGCGCTGCCGTCTGCAGTGCCGTGCCTTGCGCGGATTGCAGCGCTCCGCCGGACAGTACCGCCACCGGCAGTGCGGGAATCCGCTCGTTCAACGATTCGCCGTTGGTGTTGACCAGCAGTTTGGCGCCGGAGTCGCCCAGTTGATGCAGTGCTTCCTGCCGCGTCAGGCCGGGGTTGAGCGGCGTGATGGCCGCGCCCAGCCGCCACGCAGCGAACATCGCCACCGCGAACTCGACCTGGTTGGGCAGCATCACGGCCACCACGTCGCCGGGCCGTATGCCGCGTTCATCGAACAAGCCGGCCGCGGCCAGCACGCTGGCACGGAATTGCGCGTTGGACAAGCTGCCCGCGGCATCGGCCACGCAAGGCTCCGCCGGCGCCTGCGCCGCGCGCAGGTCTGGAAGTGTGGAAAATCGCATTGTGGTTCCTTCAAATATGGCCCGCAGGCGCGAGCAAGTGCCGTGTCAGGAAATCGGTCTGGTCGGCCACCGCGCGCTCGAAGTGCTGTCCCAGGTAAAAGTCGAAGTGACCGCAGTCGTACAGCTTGATCTCGCCGCGCGGGGCGCGCCCGGCCATGGCGATGGTGCGCTCCGGCGGCGTCACGGTGTCGGTGCGGCTGACGCAGAACAGGATGGGCGGCTGGACCTTGGCGGCACGCCGCCCCGGACGGTAGCCGACGATTTCCGGGATCACCCGTGCCGCCACCCGGTTCACGAACGCCAGCCCCTTGGGCATCAGGGCCAGATAGCCCGGCAAGGCGTCGTGCGCGTTCATCAGCGCCGGCTGGCCGGGCAAGGCCGCGATCGGCACCATCACCGGCGGCCGGCCGAAAAGCCGCGCCGCGAGGTCGCGCATGACCACCGGAGTGATCCGCAAGGAGCCGCGCATGCCCAGCGCGGCGGCCGACTCGAGTCCATCGGTGAACGGGCACTGGCTGATGGCCGCCTTCAACTCCGGGTGGCGGCTGGCCACCTGGATCGCGTGCCCGCCGCCGAAGGAGCTGCCCCAGATCGCGACGCGGCCGCCATCGAGCTCTGGCTGGGCCTTGGCGAATTCGAGCGCTGCGTCCCAGTCGGCCAGCTGGCGCCGAACCGACATCAACTGGCGCGGCGCACCGCCGCTGTCGCCGAAGTAGCGGTAAGTGAAGGCCAGCGTGGCGATGCCCGCCGCCGCGAAGCGTTCGGAATAGGCGTCCAGGCGCATTTCACGCACGGCGCCCAGCCCGTGTCCAAGCACCACCACCGGCGGCTTTTCGACGCCGGCCGGCAGATACAGCCACGCCGAGCAGAAAGTTTCGCCGGAACGGAAGCGCACGTCGCGGCGGATGAATTGATAGGGAGTCTGTGCCATGGCGTCTATGTGATGGTGCGGTTGCCGGGGACAGGGAAATGGCCGTTCTGCAGGCTGTGTTCGAAGATGGCAGGGTCATACAGCGGCAGGTCGCCTTCGCGCCCGGTGCGCGCCATGTACTCGAGCATCAAGGCTTGCGAACTGTCGCCCGAGAGGGCCGCCATGAACTCGGTGCGTTCCACGTGCAGGCCGTCCTCCAGCGCCATCGAGCCGCCGATATAGACCGCGCGCTTGATGGCGCGGATCGCATCGCGCGGGCGCGCACCCAGATAGCCGGCCAGGGCCAGCGCGCGTTCGATCAATTCGCCCGGCGCCACCACCTCGTCGACCAGGCCGATCTCGAGCGCCCGGGCGGGCGGCGCGGGCCGCCCTTCCAGCATCATCATGAGCGCGCGATGTGCCCCGACCAGGCGGGTCAGCCGCTGCGTGCCGCCGCCGCCGGGCGGAATGCCCAGCAGGACCTCGGGCTGGCCGATGAAGAAATCGCCGTCAGCCATCAGGCGCACATCGCAGGCTTGCGCCAGTTCGCTGCCCAGCCCCAGCGCCGAACCGTTCAGGGCGGCGATGAAGACTACGCCGCAGCGGTTCATGCGCACGAAGGTGTTGTGCAGCTTGTCCAGCTGCATGGCGCCGCCCAGCGGCGAGTAGGCCGCCACCGGCGCCACCAGCGGCATGCGCCGGACGGCGGCGGCGCTATGCGCCACGGCCGACGTCATGCCGCGTGCAACGGACGGTATCGTGGTGCCGCCCTCCTGCAGCCAGCGTACATCCGCATGGCCGATGAAGCGGCCCGGATGCGTGCCGGTGATCACCACCGCCTTGACCTGCGGGTCGGTTTCCAGTTCGCCGACCAGCGCCGCCAGCGCGTCCGCCATCGCCAACCCCATCACCCCCTGCTTTCCGCCGTCCAGGCGCACGATCAATACCGCGCCGCAGTTCTCCACTTCCAGCCCGCCGGGCCGGATCCGTATGTTCTTCATGCTTGGTCTCCTTGTCGGTTCAACACCGTGTAAATAACATCGTTATACCTAAACATAACACTGTTATTTTTAGATTTCAAGGACTCGTTCGCGAAAGACGCATGCGGCAGCCGTCTATTTTTTCCGGGATTTGCTGTTTTTGCCGTTCCGGCCAGCCGCCCATGCGGCTTGCGCGTGCGCCGCCGAAGACTCGGCCTTGTCGCGCTTGGCGCCCATGCCCACCACCATATTGACGCACATCGGCATCAGCACATCGGCGGCAGGGACGGAAGTGTGGGCAAAGTGGCCGGCGAGGTCCAGCATGATGAAACCGTGCAGCGCGCTCCAGAACTGCAGCGCGATCAGGTCGGGATCGGCCTTGCGCACGCACTTTGCGTCGGCCAGCCGCGCGCAGCCTTGCAGCAGAAAGCCATACGCGGCGCGGAAGGATGGCGACTGGCCGCTCAGCATGGGCTGCGCCGTGCCGCGCGACGGGCTGTAGCGGCCGTGGATCGAGAGGCCGAACATCAGATCGTAGAGATGGGGGTTGTGGCGCGCGAAATCGTGGCAGGCCAGCGCCATCATGCACAGGTCGGCCATGGGATCGTCGGTCGGCGGCAAACTGCCGAAAACCGCGGCTTGCCGGTTGAAGCCTTCGTCGGCCACCGCCTGCAGCAGTTCCGGCACGCCGCCGAAATAGGTGTACACGCCCATGGTGGACAACTGCGCCTCGGTCGCCACCGAACGCGCTTTCACTTCGGACGGACCACTCGCCGCCAGCAGGCGGATGGCGGCTTCAACGAGACGGGTGCGGGGGTCCTGGAGGGATATGTCAGCGGTCATGGAGGAGGAGAAAAGCACTATAACAACGTTATAGTACCATGCCCGTTCCACGCCCCTCCTTGCTTGCCCCTTGCCCCCCCTTCGCTTACTCCTGCCGCAACCAGATCTGCGAGCGCCCCAGCATGGGCACGCCGAGGTAGCCGCGCACGTTGAGCTTCCTGCCGCCGTCGCTCAGGCGCACCTTGCTAGAGTAGAGTTTGCCGTCGTCCGGGTCCAGGATCTGGCCGCCGGCATAATCCTCGCCGTTCTTTTTCAGGCCGCTCAAGATCACCAGGCCGACGATGGGCGCATCCTTGTTGGCGCCTTCGCATTTTTCACACTTCGGGTTCGGACTGTCGCCCGGCGCCGGGAACACCTTCTCGATCTTGCCCTGCAGCGTGCCATTCGATTCGGTGATGCGAATGAGCGCACGCGGCTTGCCGGTGGCGTCGTCGATGTTCTTCCACAAGCCCGCAGGGGACGCATCGTCTGCCCAGGCCGCCGCAGACAAGAGCGCCGCGGCAAACGCCGCGCCGATGATGCCGATTTTTTTCATAGTACGCATTGCACAGTCTCCATGGTGAAATTGCGACAGCCTCGCCCTTATTTTCTACCTGTACTTAAGCGGCAAGCGCCGGATAATCCGTGTAGCCCTGCTCGCCCGGCGTGTAGAAGGTGCTTGGGTCGGGCAGGTTCAGGGGCTGGCCCCGGCGCATGCGGTCCACCAGGTCCGGGTTGGCCAGGAAGGCGCGGCCCATCGCGATCAGGTCCGCCTGGCCCTCGGCCAGCGCGCGCTCTGCGCTCTCCTTGTCGAAGCCGCCCGCCAGGATGAAGGGCCCCCTGAATGCCGCCCGCAGGCCTGCCTTCAGCTCGGCCGGGACCGGCGGCGCGCCCAGCGCCGAATGGTCCAGCAGGTGCACGTACATCAGGCCGAGCGCCGAGAGTTCCTGCACCAGCGCGGTGTACTGCTGGTCCACGTCGCTATAACCGCCGGTGGAGTTGAACACGCCGTATGGCGACAGGCGGATGCCGACGCGTTCGGCGCCGATCTCGTTTGCGGCGGCGCGGGCCACTTCCAGCACCAGCCGGTTGCGTCCTTCGGGCGAGCCGCCGTAGCCGTCGGTGCGGCGGTTGACGTTGGCGTTCAGGAATTGCTCGAGCAGATAGCCGTTGGCGGCGTGCAGTTCGATCCCGTCAAAGCCGGCGGCAATCGCCAGGCGCGCGGCGGTTGCGAACTCTTTGACCGTTGCCGCGATGTCGGCTTCGGTCATGGCGCGCGGCGCGGTGTGCGGCTGGCTGCCCTGGCTGTCGGTCCACATCTCGCCCGGGCAAGTCTCGGCCGACGGCCCCAGTACTTCGGCGCCGGCCGGCAGGTTGGCCAGGTGGCTCACGCGGCCGGTGTGCATCAGTTGCACCACGATCTTGCCGCCCCTGGCGTGCACCGCTTCCGTCACCAGCTTCCAGCCCTGCACCTGGCTGTCGTTGAACAGGCCCGGTATGCGCGCGTAGCCCAGGCCGTTCGGCGACGGCGAGGTGCCCTCGGTGATGATCAGGCCGGCGCCGGCGCGCTGGGCGTAGTAGGTGGCCATCAGGCTGTTCGGGGTGTTGTTGTCCACGGCGCGGCTGCGGGTGAGCGGCGACATCACGGCGCGGTTCTTCAGCTCGGTGGCGCGCAGGGAGTAGGTGTCGAATAACATGGCAGTATCCTTGAATGGGTTCTGTTGAATCAGAGCGGCAGCAGGCGCGGAGCGACCTTGCCGGTTTGCGACGCGCCAAACAGCGCCACGCGGGCCGTCTCGAAACGTTCGATCGCTTCCGCGTCGGCCACGGAAGGCATGGTGAGCTGCTCGCCCTGGTCGAGCGCGCGCAGGGCGGCGTCCACCATGTCGCCGGTCTGCATCACGGTGGCAGGGTCGAGCGCGGCCAGCGGCACGCCGGAGTTGTCCCAGACCTCGGTGGCGGTGGCGGCGGGCAGTACCACCTGCACCTTCACGCCAGTGTCGGCCAGTTCCTGCTGCAGGCCACGGCTGAACGCCACCACGAAGGCCTTGGTGCCGCTGTAGACTGCGCTGAACGGCAGCGTGTGCAGCCCCAATACTGAAGCGATGTTGATGATCACGCCTTCATTGCGCGAAGCCATCCCCGGCAGCGCAGCATGCGCCAGGCGGGTCAGCGCCGTGATATTGAGGGCGATCTGGGACAGGGAGTTGTGCACCGGGCTGGCCTGCAGCGGAGCGAGGCGGGCAAGGCCGGCATTGTTGACCAGGATGCTGACCGCCGGGCCGCTGGACAGGACTTGCTCGACACGGGCCAGACCCTCTTCCGTTTCCAGGTCCGCCACCAGGGTGTCGACCTGGACGCCATGCGCGCCGGCGAGCCGGGCGGCCAGCGCTTGCAGGCGCTCGGCGCGGCGCGCCACCAGCACCAGGTCGTAACCGCGCTGGGCCAGGCGGTCCGCGTACACTTCGCCGATGCCCGACGATGCGCCGGTGATCACGGCAATTTGCTTACTCATGGAATTTCCTTTCCGTTGCATGAATATGATGCTCATCATATTCTTCATTAAAAAAAGTCTTGTTTGGTCATTTTGCAGCTTCCTGCTCGATTCCCAGCAAGATGATGAGCATCATATACTGGTTTTTGGAAGCGTGCACAGCTGTAGTGGCGCGTAAGCCCGGTGTAAGCAATCTGTAAGCATGCTGGAACATTCTTGCAATTCAGTTATCAGTGACTTGACACACACAGGAGGTACCCCGCCGCGTCACCCCGTATCACCTTGCCTCACATTTCATCGCATCAGGATTTATCGGCTTGTTCCATGTACAAAACTACAACAGGAGACACACGATGAAGAAGATCGACACCCCAGCCAAGCAGTCCCCCAGCACCCGCCGCAAGTTCCTGGGCAGCGCCGCCGCCGGCACCGCGGGCGCCGCGCTCGCCCTGCCGATGATCGCCACCGCCCAAACGCCCACCCAGCTGCGCTTCCAGAGCACCTGGCCGAGCAAGGACATCTTCCACGAATACGCGGGCGACTTCGCCAAGAAGGTCAACGACATGACCGGCGGCGAGCTGAAAATCGAAGTACTGCCGGCCGGCTCGGTGGTGCCGGCCTTCGGCCTACTGGACGCGGTGTCGAAAGGCACGCTGGACGGCGGCCACGGCGTGATGGGCTACAACTACGGCAAGCAGAGCGCCATCGCGCTGTGGACTTCGGGCCCGGTGTTCGGCATGGACGCGAACATGGTGCTGGCCTGGCATAAATACGGCGGCGGCAAGGAGCTGCTGGTCAAGCTGTATTCGTCGATCGGCGCCAACGTGGTGTCCTTCCTCACCGGCCCCATGCCCACCCAGCCGCTGGGCTGGTTCAAGAAGCCGATCACCAAGAAGGACGACCTGAAAGGCCTGAAATTCCGCACCAACGGCCTGGCCATCGACCTGTTCACCGCCATGGGCGCGGCGGTGAACGCGCTGCCCGGCGGCGAGATCGTGCCGGCCATGGACCGCGGCCTGCTGGACGGCGCGGAGTTCAACAACGCCACGTCCGACCGTCTGCTCGGCTTCCCGGACGTGTCCAAGGTGTGCATGCTGCAAAGCTTCCACCAAAGCTCGGAGCAGTTCGAGATCACCTTCAACAAGACCAAGTACGACGCCCTGCCCGCGAAGATGAAGGCCATCATCGACAACGCCGTCGAGGCGGCGTCGGCCGACATGTCGTGGAAGGCGATCGACCGCTATTCCAAGGACTACAGCGAGCTGCAGGCCAAGGACGGCGTGAAGTTCTACAAGACCCCGGACGCCCTGCTGCAGGAGCAGCTGAAAATCTGGGACGAGGTGGTGGCAAAGAAGGGCGCCGACAATCCGCTGTTCCGCGAAGTGGAAAAATCGCAGCGCGCCTTCGCGGCGCGGGCCATGAAGTGGGACATGGACACCAACAATCCAAGGCGCATGGCGTACAACCACTACTTCGGCAGGAAGGCCTGATAGCGGCACCGGCAGCATCCGGCGCGCACCATAGCCGGCCGCGCCGGCCCGCGCGCTGGCGCACGCCACGCGCGCCCACACCTTGTTCCGGAGTTCCCGCATGCAGAACGTATTGTTTTTCATCGACCGGGTCAGCAGCTGGATCGGCCAGGCGTTCTCCTGGCTGATCGTCGCGCTCACCTTCCTCATCTCCTGGGAAGTGTTCGCGCGCTACGCGCTGAACCGCCCCAACCCCTGGGCTTTCGACCTGATGATCATGATGTACGGCTCGGCCTTCATGATGGCGGGCGCCTACACGCTGGCCAAGAACGGCCACGTGCGCGGCGACGTGCTGTACAGCTTTTTCCCGCCGCGCCTGCAGGCCGGGCTGGACCTGGTGCTGTACGTGGTGTTCTTCATCCCCGGCGTGGTGGCGCTGGCGTGGGCCGGCTACACCTACGCGGCCGAATCGCTGGCCATCAACGAGCATTCCACGCTGACCGCCAACGGTCCGCCGCTGTATCCATTCAAGATGGTGATCCCGCTCTCCGGCGCGCTGCTGCTGTTGCAGGGCATGGTGGAAATCGTGCGCTGCGTGCTGTGCCTGCGCGATGGCGCCTGGCCTTCGCGCGAGCCGGACGTCGAGGAAGTGGACGTCGACAAGCTCAAGGAAATGGTGCACGCGGACGATCTGGGAGAACAGCGATGAGGAAAGAAATCTGGTTCGGCCTGTCGATGCTGATCGGCATCGTCATCGCGCTGTTCGCGCTGATGCCCGCACCTTCGGACATGACCAACGGCCACGTCGGCCTGCTGATGCTGGCGCTGGTGGTGGTGGCCATCATGCTGGGCTTCCCCACCGCGTTTACGCTGATGGGCATGGGGGTGCTGTTCGCCTGGTACGCCTTCCACAGCCGCGATCCCAACCAGGCCATCCAGATGACGCTGGACCTGATGGTGCAGCGCGCCTACTCGGTGATGGCGAACGACGTGCTCATCTCGATCCCGCTGTTCGTCTTCATGGGCTACCTGGTGGAGCGCGCCAATCTGATCGAGAAGCTGTTCAAAAGCCTGCACATCGCCATGGCCAGGGTGCCTGGCTCGCTGGCGGTGGCCACCATCGTCACCTGCGCCATCTTCGCCACGGCCACCGGCATCGTGGGCGCGGTGGTCACGCTGATGGGGCTGCTGGCCCTGCCCGCCATGCTGAAGGCCGGCTACAGCACGCAGCTGTCGGCCGGCGCCATCACGGCAGGCGGCTGCCTGGGCATCCTGATACCGCCGTCGGTGCTGCTGATCGTGTATGGCGCCACGGCCGGCGTGTCGGTGGTGAAGCTGTACGCGGGCGCGCTGTTCCCCGGCGTGATGCTGGCCGTGCTGTACGTGGGCTACGTGATGCTGGTGGCCAAGCTCAAGCCCAGCGCGGCGCCGCCGCTGTCGGCGGAGGAACGCAAAGTCGCCTTGCCGCCGTTCGCGCAAGCCATCACCGCCGCCGGGCGGACGATGGCGGTGCCGGGCCTGACCGGCGCGCTGGCGCAGGCGGCTCCGGCAGCGGCAGGCATGAGCAAGCGCGCGCTGCTGCGGCAGCTGTTCGTCGCTCTGCTGCCGGCGCTGGCCTTCGTCGCCGTCATGGGAGTGAGCTACCGCATCGTCACCGCGCCCGCCGCAGCGCCGACCGAGCTGGCGGAGATGGGCAGCGCACAGGATCTGAGTTCGTCCGGCGCCGATGCGGGTGGGCTGGCGGAACCGCCGGTGGAAGGCGGGCTGGAAGAGCCGCCCGCCAGCAACGACCTGGCCGAGCCGCCCGGTGCGGAGGCGCCGCAGCCGGCTGGCAGCGCAGCCGCCGATCCGGCGCCTGCCGCATCCGCCACACCTGCCGCACCCACCGTCCCCGCAGCGGAAGCGCCGGCGGCGAAGCCCGCGCCAAACAGTTTCTGGATTACGCTGGGCGTAGGGTCAGCGGCGCTGCTGCTGTTCTACGCCTACTTCTCCTTCGCCCGCCTGGAGATCTTCAAGATGCTGATGGGGTCATTGTTCCCGCTGGCGTTCATGATCCTGGCGGTGTTGGGCAGCATCGTGTTCGGCTTCGCCACGCCTACCGAGGCGGCGGCCATGGGCGCACTGGGCGGCATGGTGCTGGCAGTGGCGTACCGGCGCTTCAACATCGGCATGCTGCGCGAGTCGGCCCACCTCACCGCCAAGACCAGCGCCATGGTGTGCTGGCTGTTCGTCGGTTCCAGCATCTTCTCGGCCGCCTTCGCGCTGCTGGGCGGGCAGGAGCTGATCAACAGCTGGGTGCTGGGCATGGACCTGACGCCGGTTCAGTTCATGGTGCTGGCGCAGGTGATCATCTTCCTGCTCGGCTGGCCGCTGGAATGGACCGAGATCATCGTGATCTTCATGCCGATCTTCATTCCGCTGCTGGGCCACTTCAACATCGACCCGCTGTTCTTCGGCCTGCTGGTGGCGATGAACCTGCAGACGGCATTCCTGTCGCCGCCGGTGGCGATGTCGGCCTTCTACCTGAAGGGCGTGGCGCCGCCGCATGTGACGCTGAACCAGATCTTCCTCGGCATGCTGCCCTTCATGGCGCTCCAGGTGCTGGGCGTGTTCCTGCTGTACATGTTCCCCGCCATCGGCTTGTGGCTGCCGGGCGTTCTGTACAACTGAAGCGCAACCAGGTGGCGGGGCTGGCGGTTCAGCCCTGCTGCAGCGTCTTGATAATGCGGTCCTCGGTTTTTTCCCCGGCGCCCGTATTGCTGGTCTTGCTCTCCCTGCGGGCGATCATGAGGCGGTCGCCCGCCAGCGCATACACGCTCTGCTCTTCCTGCTTGAATTCAAAGCTCACCACAACGAAAGCGCGCCCGGTGGCGTGCAGATTCAGGCTGCTGGCCATGGGCGTGCCATCCGCGCCTATCCACACGTCCAGCGAGCCGTTGAAGTCCTTGATGTATTTGCGGTCACGGTCGCTGAGCGCTGTCAGCGGCACGTTGAAGGTCAGCTGGCGGGCAGGCTTGCCGCCATAGGTAGCGGCCTTCTCGCTCTTGAAGGTGCCGCGCTCCAGCTGGCGCGCCAGGCCTTCGGCGGCCGACACCATGGGCCGCAAGTCGTCCGGCCCCAGCTCGCGCATGGCGTACAGCGTGGGCGTCTTGGCGTTGGGATTTTTGGCGACGGCCTGCTGCTCGCCGTCCATGCGCGCCAGCAGTTCGCGGCTGTACTGCAGCCGCATGCCCTGGCCGCCGTCTTCCAGCGCGATGGCGGCCTGGCCCGAGAATTCCTCGGCCTCCTTGCCTTCCCCGGTGCGGCGCCAGGTTTTGGTCTCCAGCGTGGCCTTGAGCGGCGTTTGCGCCTGCAGGCGGGCCAGCGCGCCTTTCAGGTCGGCCAGGCCGTCGGCGCGGGCGGAGGCAGCCGGGATGGCGGCCATGGCCATTGCCGCTGCGGCGGCGAGTGCGCCGAGGGCGAAACGGGACGTCATGCCGCCTCCCTTGCCAGCTGCTCGGACAACCGGCCCGCCGCCATGGTCACGGTACGGCCGCAGCGCGCGGCGATCTTGCTGTCATGCGTCACCAGCACCAGCGTGGAGCCGCGTTCGCGGTTCAGCGTGAACATCAGCTGCATCACGGCTTCGCCGGTGGCCGCGTCCAGGCTGCCGGTCGGCTCGTCGGCGAACAGCAGCGGCGGCTCGGTCACGAAGGCGCGCGCCAGCGCCACGCGCTGCTGCTCGCCGCCGGACAGGTACTTCGGATAGTGCTTCAAACGGTTGGACAGCCCTACCCGCTCCAGCATCGCTTCCGCCTTCGCGCGCGCATGCGATTCGCCGCGCAGTTCCAGCGGCAGCATCACGTTCTCCACCGCCGTCAAATGCGGCAGCAGCTGGAAGGACTGGAACACGAAGCCCAGCTTGGCCTGGCGGAACACGGCGCGACCGTCTTCATCGAGCGCGAAGATGTCGGTGCCGTCCAGCCGCACCGTGCCGGTGCTGGGCGTATCGAGGCCGGCCAGGATGCCGAGCAAGGTGGACTTGCCGGAGCCGGAAGCGCCGACGATGGCCAGCGTTTCGCCGGCCTGCGCGCTGAAATTCACGTTGTCGAGTATGGTCAGCTCGCCGGTGGCGTCGGCCACGCGCTTGCCCAGGCCGCGCACTTCTATGATGGAATGCATGTAGATCTCCTTATGCTTGCCGCAGCGTGTGCAGCGGCGGTTGATTCAATACCTTGCGCAGGCCCAGCCAGCCGCCCGCGACGGCGCACGCCGCGCCTGCCACCAGGCCCGCAGCCCACAGCAGCGGCGGCCAGCTCCACGGCAGCTCGAACACGAAGCGCGCCAGCGCCCAGCTGCACAGCGTGGCGCATGCCGCCGCCAGCAATCCAGCCAGCGCGCCGGTCAGCAAATGCTCCATCCACTGCGCGCGCGCCAACTGGCTGCGGGTGGCGCCCAGCGCGCGCAGCAAGGCCGCCTGGCGCTTGCGCTCATCCTGCGAGCCGGCCAGCGCAGCGTACAGCACCAGCAGGCCGGAAGCGAGTGTAAAGAGAAACAAAAACTCCACCGCCACGCTCACTTGCGCCAGCACCGATTGCATCTGCCGAACCAGGAAGCCAAAGTCGAACACGGTGACGTTGGGGAAATCCAGCGCCAGGCGGTCGGCCACCCTGCGGTCGTTGTCGGGCACGTGGAAGGTGGTGCCGTAGGTGCGCGGCAGGCCTTGCGCCGCCACGCCGTTCAGCATGAATTCGAAACTCGGCGCCCGCGCGCGGCGGTCCGTCTTGCGCACGCTGGTGACCTCCACCTGCAGCGGCAGGCCGCCGGCGTCGAAGGCCAGGCTGTCGCCCGGCTTGATGCCGAATTCCTGCGCGATGCCCTCGTCCGGCGAGGCTTCGGCCTTGTTCGAGGCCGGATCGAACCAGTGGCCCGCGATGACAGTATCGGCGGCGGGCAGCGCTGCGGCGGTGGAGAGGTCCATGTCGGCGTGGCCGAGCGCTTCCTGGTTGTCCTTGCCGCGTACCGGTTTGCCGTTAACGGTCAGCAGGCGCGCGCGGATGCTGGGGCTGAGCATTGGACTGCCGTAGTGCTCCAGCCGCGAGGCCACGTCCTGTTCCTGGTCCGGCTGCACGTTGACGATGAAGTGGTTGGGCGCGTTGGCCGGGGTAGCCGCACGCCATGCGTCCAGCAGATCGCCGCGCACCACGGTCAGCAGCAACAGCGCGCTCAAGCCGATGGCCAGCGCGGCGGTTTGCGCGACGGTGGCGCCGGGCCGGCGCTGCAGCGCGGTGACGGCGAAGCGCCAGGCAGGATTGCGGAACAGGCCGCGCAGGCGGCCCAGCGCTTTCAGGGCGAGCCACGCGGCGGCGGCGAACAGCAGGCCGGCCAGCAGGAAACCGGCCGCGCTGACGGCGCCGAGCGCGGCGTCGCCGGTGAGCCACAGCATCAGCCCGCAAAACATGGCGGCGCCCAGGGCGGATGCGGCCAGCGTCATGCCGCGCGGCGCATGCCGTTCGCGGCGCAGCAACTGCGCGTGCGGCACATTGCGCAGCTGGAGCAGCGGCGGCAGCGCGAAGCCGGCCAGCAGGATCAGGCCGGCAGCCAGGCTTTGCAGGGCCGGCGCCCAACTGGCGGCAGGCAGTGCGGCGGGCAGCAGCTGGTCCAGCCATTCCAGCAAGAGCAAATGGCTGGCGTAGCCGGCCAGCAGGCCGGCGGCGCTGCCAGCCACGCCCAGCAGCAGGAACTCGGCGAGGTAGAGCCGCAGCACCTGGGACTGGCGCAGGCCGAGGCAGCGCAGCATGGCGCAGGCGTCGATGTGGCGCAGCATGTAGCGCCGCGCGGCCATGGCGATGGCGGCTGCCGCCAGCATGGCGGTCAGCAGGCTGACCAGCGACAGGAAGGCGCTGGCGCGGTCCAGCGTGCGCCCCAGGGCGGCGCTGCTGTCCTTGACGGTCTGGATGCGCACGTTGCTGCTGTTGGCGGCGGCGAGGCGGGCTTGCAGGGCGGTGCGGAAGGCTTCCACGGCGGCGGGCTCGCCGGCCAGCAGCAGGCCGTGGGTGGCGCGCACGCCGGGCGCCAGCAGGCCGGTGGCGGGCAGGTCCCGTTCGGCCAGCATCACGCGGGGCGACAGGTTGACGGGCGAGAAGCGGCGGTCCGGCTCGACGGCGATCACGCGGGTGATGAGGAATTCGGCATCGCCGACGCGCAGCTTGCCGCCAATGTGCACGTCGAGCCGGCTGGCGAGGGCGGGATCGATCCAGGCGGTGCCGGGCGCCGGGGGCGAGGCGGCGGCGGGTGCAGCGGCGGCGGGGCCGCTGTCCGGGGCGAACGTCAGCGCGCCGCGCAAGGGGTAGCCGCCGGACACGCCCTTGAGCGAAACAAGCTGGGAACGCGCCTCATCGCCCTGCCCCGCCATGGCCATGCTCACCATGGACGTGGTGGCCGCGGTGCGCAAGCCGCGCGCCGCAGCGTCCGCCCGCAAGGCCGGATCGAGCGGCGCGTCGGAAGTCACCAGCAGGTCGGCCGCCAGCGATTGCCTGGCGTCGCGCTGCATGCCGTTGCGGATGCGGTCCGTGAAGAAGCCCACCGCCGACAGGGCGGCAACCGACACCACCAGCGCCGCGAGCAGCAGATGCAGCTCCCCCGCGCGCCAGTCGCGCGCCGTCATTTTCAGTGTCAAACCCAGCATGGCGTTCCTTGAATCTCAACAGGATGCCAGCTTATCAACACGCCTGAGGCCATCGCAGGAGTTTGCGACGAACCGGCAATAGATGCGATGAACTGCAGAACGGCCGCCCTGCCGCGTCAGCCAGCCTCCGCGCACACCGTCTCGATCATGCTGCACAGCTGCGGGTACTGGTGCTGCTCCAGCATGGCCTCCACCGCCAGCACGGTGTCGCCATGGTCGGCGCGGAAGGCTTCCAGCAGTTGCAGGGCGCGCGCCGGATACAGCAGGTGCAGCGCCTCGCGCACGTCCACCAGCACCTCATACGGAAGCAGTGCCAGGCGCGCCGGCGTGAGCGGAGGACGCTGCACCGACGGCAGCCGCTGGCGGCGCCGGAAGCGCACGCCCAGCTGCTGCTCCAGCACCTGGAACAACCGGTCCTGCTCGATCGGCTTGCACAGGAACTCGTCGGCCCCGGCCGCCAGCGCCTCGCGCCGCTCCTCCTCGAAGGCGTGTGCGGTCATCATCACCACGCGCGGCTGCGCCAGCTCCGCCTCGGCGCGCAGCTGGCGTATCACCGCCAGCCCGTCCAGGCCCGGCATGCGCCAGTCCATGAACACCAGCGCCGGCTTCAGGCGCCGCAGCGCCGCCAGCCCGGACGCGCCGTCGGCCGCCAGCTCCACCAGGAAGCCCAGCGGCGACAGCAGGCTGTGGATCAGGTGACGGCTGTCCTCGTTGTCGTCCACCACCAGGATGCGGCGCCCGCGCTGCGACGCTTCCAGCGCCTCCACTACGTTCAGCGCTTCGCCCGGCACGTGGTCCGCTCCCATCACGTCGATGGTGAAGCGGAACTCCGCACCCCGGCCCAGTTCCGACTCCACCTCCAGCGAGCCGCCCATCATGCGCACGAACTCGCGCGAAATGGTCAGCCCCAGGCCGGTGCCCTCCTGCGCGCCGGTGTTGTCGGTCTGGACGAATGGCTCGAAAATGCGCTGCTGGTCCGCCTTCGCGATGCCCTTGCCGGTGTCGCGCACCGAAAACGACAGCCGGTGGCGTCCGCCCTCCAGCGGCTGCGCGCGCGCAATCAGCATCACGCTGCCCTGCTGCGCGAACTTCACCGCGTTCGACACGAGATTGAGAAGCACCTGGCGCAGCCGCGCGCCGTCCATCTGCACCGCCGCCGGCAGGCCATGGCAGTCCAGCGTCATGTGCAGGCCGGCCTGGCGGGCGCGCGCGCCCAGCATATCCATCACTTCGCGCAGCACCCCTTCCACCGCCACCACCGTGGACTGCAGCGTGATGCGGCCGGCCTCGATCTTGGACAGCTCCAGCAAGTCGTTGATCAGGGTGAGCAAATGCTGGCCCGAGCGGTTGATCACGCCCAGGTTGCGCTTCTCCTCCTCGGTCATGGATTGCGAGTCCGCCAGCAGGCGCGAAAAGCCGATCACCGAATGCAGCGGCGTGCGCAGCTCGTGGCTCATGGTGGCCAGGAACACGCTCTTGGCGCGGTTGGCCGCCTTGGCCTCCGTCACCGCCACCGACAGCGCCTCGGTGCGTTCGGCCACCAGCTCCTCCAGGTGGTTGCGGTGGCGCCGCAGCTCCTCCTCCGCCTGCTTGATGTCGGTGATGTCGTAATTCACGCCCACCAGCCGCCGCAGCGCCCCGCTGGCGTCGCGGAAGGCTTTGCCGGCCGCCTTGATGTGGCGCAACTGCCCGTCCGGCCAGCGGATGCGGAACTCGGTCGTGTAATGGCGCTCGCCGCGCCGCACTTCCGCCACCAGGCGGTTCACGCGCACCAGGTCCTCCGGCAGCAGGCGGTTTTCCCACGCCGTCAGCGTGTTGTCGAAACTGCCCTGCGGCACGGCGTACTGGCGGTGCATTTCGCGGTCCCACAGCAGCTGGCTGGTGTCCACGTCCCAGTCCCATATGCCGATATGGGCCGCGTCGGTGGCGATCGCCAGGCGCTCCTCGCTGGCCTGCATGGCGCTGTAGCGCTGGTCCAGCAGCGTCACCATTTCCAGGATCGATTCGTTCAGCGTTTTCAGCTCGCCCAGGAACAGCGACTGGTGCGGACCCTGGCCGGTGCCGCCGCCCGCCTTCACGCTGGCGGCATATTCCCCCACCAGCTTCAGCGGTTTCAGCATCAGATACCACAGCAGCAGGTATACGCCCAGCACCAGCGTCACGTCCAGCGCCACGATGGCGAAGCCGAGCGCGATGCGGCGCTCGCGCAGGGTCTGCAGCACGTACTGCGGCGTGACATACATCTTCACCACGCCGATCTCGCGGCCCGCCACCCGGATCTGGCGTTCCGCCGTGCGCAGCGCCGGGATGTCCGGCGGCTGCGCCGCCTGCTCCAGCACGCCCTCCGCGTTGCGCAGGAAAACGAACTGCATCTTGTTGCTGAGGGTGACGGTGCAGCCATACAGGTCGCGGTTGTTCAGGCTGGCCTTGACGATAGCGACGATCTGCCGGTCGTCGAAGTTCCAGGCCGGCAGGGCGATGGCGGCGGTGAGCTGGTCGGCGCTGGCGTCGAGCTCCCGGTGCAGGCCGCGCCAGCGCTCGTCGCGCTCCTGGTTATACGACAGCACCGCGAACGCCAGCAGCACCACCGTCACCAGCGCCGCCAGCGCCAGGCTCACGACCAGCGCGATCGACACGCGGCGGTTGGCGATGCGTTGCAGCAGTGCGCGCGGCACGCAGGCGTCCGCCAGCCGCGCAGCGAAACGCCGCGCCGCCTGCGTGCAGCGGTCCGCCAAGTTTGAAACTGTGCCCATTATTCCGCCCGGATTTTCCCTTATGCCAGCGATGCTAGCCTGCCGGGGCCAGATTGTAACTTGTACGTTGGTACAGTATGCCAAAGAGGCAGCTTCCGGGCTGGATTCCGGGGCCGGCCAGGCCGGCCCGCTGCGATCAAACGATGCCGCCGTTGGCGCGCAGCGTCTGGCCGTTGATCCAGCCGCCGTCCGGGCCGACCAGGAAAGCGACGGCGGCGGCGATGTCGGCCGGGGTGCCCAGGCGCTCCAGCGGCGCCATCTTCGCCATGCGCTGCACCGCTTCCTCCGATTTCCCGTTCAGGAACAGGTCGGTGGCGGTGGGGCCGGGGGCGATCGCGTTCACGCGGATGTTCCTGCCGCGCAGTTCCTTGGCCATGATGTTGGTCATCACCTCCACCGCGCCCTTGGTGGCGCCGTAGATCGCGTAGCCGGGCAGGCCAAGGCCGGTCACGCTGGTGGAAAAGTTGACGATGCGCCCGCCCTGCTCCAGCCGCGCAGCCGCTTCGCGCAGCGTGTTGAAGGTGCCCTTCACGTTGACGGCGAACAGGCGTTCGAAGGTGTCGTCGTCGGTGTCGGCAATCGTCGGCAGCGACGGCGATGTGACGCCGGCGTTATTCACCAGCACGTCCACCCGGCCGAAACGCTCGATGGCGCTGTCGAACATGGCTTTCACAGCGGCGGCATCGGACACGTCCGCCTGCACCGCCAGCGCTGCGCCCCCCTGCGCTTCGATGGCGCCTGCCACGCCGCGCGCTTCGGCCGCACTGCCTGCGTAATTGACGATGACGGCGTAACCGTCCTGCGCCAGCCGCTGGGCGATGGCCGCGCCGATGCCGCGCGACGCGCCGGTGACGATGGCAACCTGCTTTTGATCGGTGTTCATGATTCTGCTCTCCTGAATTAAAGTCAGGCCAGTATCACTTAATCATCCACGTCAATAAATGCACTAGAATTGGCATCACAATTCAATATTCATCAATAATCATGGACCGACTCGACGCCATGCGTTTGTTCACGCGCATCGTGGAACTGGGCAGTTTCAGCCGCGCGGCGGACGGCCTGCAGCTGCCGGCCGCCACCGCCACCCACACCATCAAGCAGCTGGAAGCGCGCCTCGGCGTGCGCCTGCTGCAGCGGACCACGCGCCACGTGAGCGCCACGCTGGACGGCCAGGCTTATTACCAGCGCTGCGTGCGCATCCTGGCGGACGTGGAGGAGACCGAGGCCGGCTTCGGCAACAGCGGCGTGCCGCCGCGCGGGAAACTGCGGGTGGATTTGCAGGGCACGCTGGCGCGCCACTTCATTCTGCCCCGGCTGTCCGAGTTCTTCGCCCGCTACCCGGACATCGAACTGGAAATCGGCATGGGCGACCGGCTGGTGGACCTGGTGCGCGAAGGCGTGGACTGCGTGCTGCGCGGCGGCGAGCTGCGCGACTCCAGCATGGTTGCGCGGCGCGTGGCCAGCCTGCAGCAGGTCACCTGCGCCAGCGCGGCCTACCTGGACCGGCACGGCACGCCGCGCACGCTGGACGAGCTGGCCCAGCACCGCGCGGTGAATTTCCACTCCATCGCCAGCGGCAAGGTGTTCCCCTTCGATTTCATGGTGGACGGCGCAGCGCGCAGCGTGTCGCTGCCGGGCCCGGTCTCGGTCAGCAACGCCGATGCGTATGTGCTGTGCTGCGCCAACGGCCTGGGCCTGATCCAGCTGCCGCGCTACCACGTGGCGGCCCAGCTGCAGGACGGCAGCTTCCGCGAAGTGCTGGGCGAATGGCGGCCGCCGGCCATGCCGGTGTCCGTGCTGTACCCGCACCAGCGCCAGCTGTCGCCGCGCGTGCGCGTGTTTGTGGACTGGCTGGCGGACATCCTGTCCGCCGCCGCGTAGCGTGCCTGATTGCTAGCGCCGGTCCCTGGCGCTGGTGTCCTCGTCGTCCTCCAGGTCCACCAGCGGGACGGTTTCAACGTGGTCGACATCGATATCGCTGCCGTCCTGTTCCACCGAATCGCGCCCCACTGCGGCGCGTTCGCCGGTTCCGCGCGAATCGGTGTCGCTGTCCAGGTCCGCGTCGCCCAGCTCCTGGGCGGCGGTGCCGCCCTTCACATCGCTGCCGGAGTCCGAACTGTCGCTCGGCCCCAGCGCGCCGGTGCCGTGGCCGCGTCCCAGTTTGCGGTCTGGTGCAGTGGGGAAATTATCGGGATCGAGAGTGCTGCTGCCTGACATGATTGCCTCCATAAGCCGGATTGCGTATGCATCGACTGTAGCAAAGCAGCAGCAAGAGCGGCGCGCCTCACGGCATGGCGCGCATTCCCTGCTCAGCCATGGGCGCATCGCGCAGCACCGCCGCAATGTGCTCAACCGCCAGCAACGTCAGCATCTGCCCGTCCGCATCGGCCGATTTGACGATGGAGGCCAGCACCGGCGTGATGCCCACGAACACATGGTTGACCGGCGCGATATCGGCCACCGGCACCACCGGAATGCCGCCCAGCCGTTCCACCAGCACGCCGAAGCGCTGGCCGTTCGCATCGGCCAGCACCACGGTCAGCATGCCGTCGCGCGGCGCGCCGCCGGCCACGCCAAGCGCTTGCTGCAAATCGTAGATCAGCATGGTGGCGCCCTGGTAGATGGTGGCGCCGCACACCACGGGCGACGCGTTCGGCAACTGCACGCAGCCGCCGAACGGAATGGCTTCCACCACCGACGACACGGCCACACCCAGCAGGTAGTTCCCGACGTGGAAACTGGCGATCTCCAGGCGCTCCGCGTCGTCCCCGGCCGGTGAAGTTGGCTGCGACTGAGGCTGCGACTGCGGCGGCTGCGGTTGCGCCGAGGCCGGCGCGGCCCCGTGGCCCACCTCCTCCGCGCGCTCGGGCCAGGCGCCCAGCGGCACGCACACCAGCGCCAGCGCGGTTTGCCCCGCCGCGCCGGCGCTGCCCCGGTACTCGCGGTAACCGCTGGACGCCCGCGCGCCGACCGCCATCACCTGGCCGTCCAGCAGCACCAGCCGCGCAACGCCTGCCGGGGCGGCGGCCGCTTCGGCTAGCAGATCCGCCGGCAGCGCGATGCGCCCGCCCGGTTGCCAGCGCGCGTCGCTGGAAGCGATCACGCCGCCGGCTGCATCGACGAACAGCGCGCAGGCATGCGCCACTTGCGGCGGGCGCGCCGCTTCCAGTATCGCCGCCAGCTGCGGCGCACTGTCGAACACCACGGCGATGCCGCCCACCAGGCGGGCATTGGCGGCCTCGCCGGCCTGCAGCGCGGTCGCATAGATCCAGGTCGGCCGCGCGCCGTACAACTCGTCCGCCACGAATTCCGACACCACGTAACGCTCCGGGTCGCGCAGCGACAGGGCCTGCTGCCGCCACGGCGCATCCAGCCGCCGCCCCAGCCAGTGCGCCGCATGCGGGCGCGACACCGCCACCACCACGCCCTGCGCGTCGAACAGCAGCAGGCTGTCGTACACCGTGTACAGATCGTTGATGGCGCGCAGGCGCGCCGACATCGCTTCCTGCTGGCCGTCCGGCTGCGCCAGCAGGCCGCACAGCAGCGGGTCCAGCGCCCACCAGCGGCAGTCATTGGCGCGCTCATACAGGTTGCGGTCCAGGATGTCGATCGCCAGCGCCGCGTGGAAGCGGCAGTCGTCCAGGTGCGCGGCCACCGCCATCGCCTGCAGCTTGCCGATCGAGCGCGTGAACACCTCCTTCATGCGGGTGCCGGTGCGCACGATCTCCTCCAGCAGCACGCGCGAAAACGCCGGGTTCAGCGCGGCCTGGCGCGACTGGCCCTGCCGGATATTCGCGTTCCACACCGATCGGCTCAACTCGCGCTGGATCGCCTCCGCCTGCGGCGGAATGCGCTGCAGTTCGGCCGGAAAGGCCGAACCGTCCGCCAGCACCGCGCCCAGCAAGGCGTCGCCGGCCGGGGCGCCATGGCCGGCGTCATGGCCAGCCCCATCCCCGTCACCGTCCTCCTCTTCCTCGAACGCCGCATCCAGCGGCACCAGCACCAGCGCGCTCCATCCCGGTCCCGTATAGCCCTGGAAGCCCTGCGGCAGCCGCCGCGACGCCAGGTATTTTCGGCCCGCGAAGCGCAGCAGATGCCCGTCGCCCGGCGCCACGTCGATCACTGCGCCCGGCGCCACCTGGCTGGCGTCGCTGCTGGCGATCACCACGCCCGCCTCGTCGAGCAGCGTGATCACGCTCCAGTCGCCGCGCCGCTGCAGGCTGGCGAAGATGCGCTTCACCTCGTTCTCGAAATCGAAGCACAGGAACAAGGCGCCCAGCACCGCGCCGTTCCCGTCCTGCACGCGCACCGCATAGAACAGGTTACGCGACTCGCCCGGAAACAGGTCGCTGCGCACCGCCGCCTCGGTGTACGGCGCGCCGCTCTCCAGCACCTGCCGCAGCAGCAGGTCGCGCGACACGGCCACCTCCGGCTGCCCGGTCAGCCGCGCCAGCACCTCGCCCGACGGCGACAGCAGGATCACGTCGCGGTACACCGAGTAGCGCGCCGCATAGGCCTGCAAACGCACCACCATGGCCGCGCGCTCAGCTTTGGTGCGCTCGCCGGCCGCAGCGAACGCGCGCAGTGCGTCGTCCAGCGCCAGAAAGCCGATGTCCGCTGTGCGCTCGTAGAGATTGCGCACCAGCACGTCGATCGCCACCTGCGACGGCGCGCACAGTTCCCGCACCCGCTTCTCCAGCGTGGTGCGGGCCAGGTTGTCCAGCAGGTTGGCGCTCAGGGCGGCGAAGGCGGCCTTGGTGCCGCCCATTTCAGTGGTGGTGCCGGACAACTGGCCCAGCAAATTCAATACATCCCAGACCGATTCCAGGGATTTCAAAGTTTCACGGTTCTCCGTGACGTGCAGCATATAAGGCTGCAGGGTACGGAGTTGATGACTGACCGCACTTGTGGTTAGGCGCATATCGTTGATTTTCCGAATAAGAAGACCCGCCCTTCATGCAATTTTCGTTCCACTGATAAACATTGTTGTCGGACGTTCCCGCATCCGGACAGTGCAAAACCCTGGGGATTCTACTTATTTCATAAATGTATTATTCAGTGATATACTTATTTCACCTCATCAGGAGAACCATCATGAACACCCTCATCAAGACCGCCATTGCAGTCCTCGCCCTTGCCGCCGGCGCCGCCTCGGCCCAAACCGCCGCACCGGCTCCAACTTCTGCGCCCGCCCCGGACACGAAGCAGTCCCAGCCCAACACCGGCCGTACCCGTGCCGAAGTCATCGCCGAAGTGATCGAAGCGCGCAAGAACGGCACCCTGATCGAGAGCGAGGCCGACATGGACGTCGCCCAGACGCGGAAGCACATCGCCAAGTAAGCCTGGACCGAGCCCGCCGATGACCTTCCCGCGCCGCTTCCCCCCGCTGGCTCTGACCCTGGCCTTGAGCCTGGCCGGCTGCGCCGGCGTGGGCAAGGTCGCGCCGCCGCAAGCGCGCAAGCTGGACCCGCTACAGCTGGACGCAGGCGCCGCCATCAGGGCCGCCGCCGAAGGCCAGGCGGCGCAGGCGGCCTGGCCGAAGCAGGCGTGGTGGCAGGCGCTGAACGACCCGCAGCTGGACCGCCTGGTGGCGCGCGCGCTGGAGGGCAACCCCAGCCTGAAGGCCAGCCAGGCGCGCGTGCGCCAGGCGCAGGCACTGGCCGGCGCGGCCGAAGCGGCCGGCCTGCCGCGCGTGGACGGCAGCGCCGTCATCGACCGCGAACGGTATTCCGCGCACAGCACCGTGCCGGCGCCGCTGGCCGGCAACTACGCCACCAAGAGCACCGCCAGCATCACCGCGTCCTACGACCTGGACCTGTGGGGCCGCAACCGCGGCGCCCTGGCCGCCGCGCTGCACGACGCGCAGATGGCCGCCGCCGAAGCGCAAATGGTGAAGCTGGCACTGCAGACGGCCGTGGTGCACAGCTATATCCGGCTGGCCGGCGCCTGGGCCATGCAGGACGCGGTAGCGGCCAGCCTGGAACAGCGCCGGCAGATCCTGGAGCTGACCAGGCGCCGCCGCAACGCCGGCCTGGCCAGCGACATCGACGTGGCCGCCATAGAGACAACGCTGCCGGCCGGGTGGCGCGAGCAGGAACAGGCGGCCGAATCCGTCGCCCTGCTGCGCAACCAGCTGGCGGCCCTGATCGGCCAGGGACCGGGCGATGGCGACACCATCGCCCGGCCAGTGCTGAAACTGGACAGCGGCGGCGCGGACGCGCTGCTGCCGAGCGCCCTGCCCGCCGAGCTGGTGGCGCGCCGGCCCGACTTGGCGGCCCAGCGCTGGCGCGTGGAAGCGGCGGCCAAACGCATCGGCGTGGCGCGCGCGGACTTCTACCCGAACATCAACCTGGTGGCCTTCGCCGGCTTCCAGGCGCTGGGCTTCAGCCGCCTGCTGGATGCGCAGTCGGCCACGCGCGGCGTGGCGCCCGCCATCGGCCTGCCGATCTTCGAGGGCGGCCGCCTGCGCGCCCGGCTGGGCAGCAGCCACGCGCTGTACGACATGGCCGTGCAACAGTACAACGCCACGCTGGTGCAGGCGCTGGCCGACGTGGCCAACGCGGTCACGCAGGCGCGTTCGGCGGACCAGCAGCGCCAGCTGGCCGACAAAGCGCTGGCCTCGGCCGGCAAGGCGCACGCGCTGGCCGACCGCGCCTTCCGCGCCGGCATGACCGATGGGTTGAGCGTATTGCAGGCGCGCCTCACCCTGCTGGCCGAACAGCAGCAGATGGTGCAGGTGCAAAGCAATCGTCTTGATAGCTATGCGGCGCTGATGGCGGCGCTGGGAGGAGGAATTAAACAAGATTTGCCCTGATACAACGATAGTACAATCAAGGCTTTCGTACAGGGAGAGGAGAGCGCAATGAGCAGTTTCGACGCGACCAACAAGCGCCTTAAAAACATCCACGCGCGCATACCGGAATTTCCGGAGGAGATGATGCGCCTGATGCGGCTGACGTACCACGTGCAAAAGCGCATGAAGGACTTGTCCAACGCGGCGCTGCGCAAATACGACCTGGTGGACGCCAGCTACATGGTGCTGGCCGTGCTGTACGGTTCGGACGACGAAACCTCGACCGCCTCCACGCTGGGCGAGGCCTGCATGGAAAAGCCGGCCAACCTCACGCGCGTGTGCAACGACCTGGAAACGCAAGGCCTGATTTCACGCGGCAACCGCCCCGGCGACCGCCGCTGCGTGATGATTTCGCTCACCGACAGCGGCCGCAAGCTGATTGAACAAGTCATGCCCGAAGTCTGGGCCCGCACCACCCGCGCCTACGACGGCTACAGCGCGGAAGACCGCAAGCTTTTGGAGCAGCTGTTCAAGCGACAGCTGGATAACTTGGAGAACGTCAGTTGACCTGACCTGAAAACATGACCCCGGACCGAGCCACCAGCAAGATCAAACACAACATGGCGCGGCTGACCGGGGGCTGGGCCGCCAGCGAGGGCGAACGCTGGCTGTTCGTCGCCAAGACCCTGCTGGCGGCGTTCACCGCGCTGTGGCTGGCTTTCCGTCTCGGCCTCGATTCGCCCACCACGGCGATGACCACCACCTTCATCCTGGCCCTGCCCAGCAGCGGCATGGTGCTGGAAAAAGCCTTTTACCGCCTGCTCGGCACCCTGGTCGGCTGCGCCAGCGCGCTGCTGCTGGTGGCGGCCTTCCCGCAGCAGGCGCCGCTGATGTTCACCGGCCTGGCGCTGTGGATCGCGGCCTGCACCTGCGGCGCGGCCATGTACCGCAACCAGCAATCCTACAGCTTCGTACTGGCCGGCTACACCGCCGCCATGATCGCCATTCCCGCGCTGGAGCACCCGGCGGGCGCTTTTGCGCTGGCCGTCACGCGCGTGGTGGAAGTGAGCCTAGGCGTGATCTGCGCCACCGTCGTGCACGACGCGCTGCTGCCGCGCCACCAGAGCGCGCAAGTGATGCGCACCGTGCAGGCGCGCTACCTGCGCTTCCTCGGCTTCTGCAGCGACGTGCTGGAACACAAGGCGCCGCCGGCCGAAACCGAGCTGGCGCATTTGCGCTTCGCCGCCGACATCGCGGCGCTCGAATCCGGCCGCGCCGCCGCCTTCTTCGAAGCGGCCCATGCGCGCGCCCACACGCGCCAGCTGCACGCCTTCAACAGCGCCTTCATGGCCGCGCTGACCACCTTCTACACGCTGCACCGCCTGGCCCACCGGCTGCGCCAGGATGCCGCCTCGCCCGTGCCGGCGCTGATCGAACCTCTGCTGGCCCAGCTGGCGGCAGCCCTGCAGGGCGCAACGCCGGACGGCGTGCAAACCGCCCTGGCCGCCGCCACCGCCGCTGCCCGCGCCACGGCGCCCGCCGGCGGCAAGCCCGCCTCGCCGCACCGCATCGACTTTGAAACCGCGATCGAACTGCTGGAGCGCTTTGCGCGCCAGTTCGGCGAGTTCGCCGCTGTCTACCACAGCCTGGCGCAGCGCAAGCGCATGCCGGTGAGCGATCCGCAGACCTATGCGCCGAAGACGCCGCCCGCCATCGTGCTGGCCAGCGGCTTCCGCGCCGCCGCCGCACTGCTGACCGTGGCCGGCGTGTGGTACTGGATGGCCTGGCCCTACGCCATCAACGCGGTGCTGATGACCGCCATCTTCTGCGCGCTGGCCTCATCCTCGCCGCGCCCCACGGCCATGATCAAGCAGGTGATGACCGGTTTCCTGATCGCCTGGCCGCTATCCTTCCTGACCGAGTTCTTCCTCGTCATGCCGGCCGGCGGCTACCCGATGCTGGTGCTGGCCGCCGCGCCGCTGTTCGCCGCCGGCGCCTATCTGATCACCGATCCCAGGCGCGCCGGCGTCGGCATCGGCATGACCCTGTTCAGCGCGCAGGTGATCGCGCCGCTGAACCTGGCGCACTACGACGTGGCCGCCTTCCTCAACACCACGCTGGCCATGCCGCTGGGCGTGGCGCTGGCCTGGGCCATTTTCGCCTTGGTGCTGCCGGAGCACACCATGGGCCACAAGGATCACGTGGCCGCCGCGCTGTGGCGCGAAGCGCTGGCCACCTGCACGGCGCCGTTGCGCTCCAAGCTGCCGCCGCTGCCATGGCGTCCCGGCCTCCCGCGCCTGGCTGCCGTGCGCCACCGCTTCGACAACCGCGTGCGCGACCTGCTCAGCCAATTGAATGCCGCAGCCGGCCCCACACCCGGCGAGGATGCGCGCGCCGTGGTTCGCCAGGGCCTGACCCTGCTGGAACTGGGGCACTCGGCGCTGGCATTGCGCGCACTCATCGCCGAAGCCGGCCGCAGCGAGGCCCGCAGCGCATTGCAGGACTGCGTGTCCGCGCTGGCGGCCTACTTCAAGGCGCCCACGCAGGAGCGCTGCGCCACCGCACTCGGCGCGGTGCTGCGCGCCGGCGCCGCCGTGCGAACCGCGCTGCCGGATGCGGCGCCCGACCGGACCGTCCGCCTGCGCACCGCACTGGCCGACCTGCATTCCATCTACACCTGCCTGCTGGACCAGCTTCCCCAAACCAGCGCCAGCATTGACACCAGCGCCGGAGCCCGCCATGCCTCGTGAACTCGCCGTCTTCGGCATCCTGATCCCCACCCTGCTGCCCATTTTCCTGGCCAGCCTGCTTCTGCAAGGCGCGCTGGACTGGGTGCTGGGCCATGCTGGCCTGTACCGCCGCGCCTGGCATCCGGCGTTGGTGCGCCTGTGCCTGCTGGTTTGCATCTTCAGCGCGCTGACGCTGGCCCTTTATTCCTAACCACACCGTTGACCATGACCACCAAGATCTTCCGCTTCTTCATCACCGCCCTGCTGCTCTGCGGCGCCCTGTGGCTGGGCAAATCCGCCTGGGACCGCTACATGGAATCGGCCTGGACGCGCGACGGCCGCATCAAGGCCGATGTGGTCAACATCGGCGCCGACGTGGCCGGCACCGTCACCGAAGTGCTGGTGAAGGACAACCAGCTGGTGCGGCAAGGCGACGTGCTGTTCGTAATCGACAAGGCGCGCTACAGCGCCGCGCTGGCGCAGGCCAACGCGCTGCTGGCCGGCCAGCAGGTCGAGCGCGGCCGCCGCGCCAGCGAAGCCCGGCGCCGCGCCGCGCTGGACGACGCCGTCATCTCCGCCGAGAACCGCGAAAGCGCCGGCTTCGCGGCGGACAGCGCCGGCGCCCAGCTGCGCGCGGTGCAGGCCGCGCGCGAGCTGGCGCAGCTGAACCTGGAGCGCACCGTGGTGCGCGCGCCGGTGTCCGGCTACGTGACCAACCTGAACGTGCACGCGGGCGACTTTGCCGCCGTGGGCGCGGCCAAGCTGGCCATCATCGACAGCGCGTCCTACTACGCGGTGGGGTATTTCGAGGAAACCAAGCTGCCGCTGCTGAAAACCGGCGCGCCGGTGGAACTGAGCCTGATGGGCGGCGGCACGGTGCTGCACGGGCATATCGACAGCATCGCGCGCGGCATCACCGACCGCGACGCCGGCACCGGCCGCGAGCTGCTGGCCGACGTGAGCCCCACCTTCAACTGGGTGCGCCTGGCGCAGCGCGTGCCGGTGCGCATCCGGCTCGACAGTATTCCCAAGGACCTGACGCTGGTGGCCGGCACCACCTGCACGGTCAGCGTCCACGGCTAATAAAAAACCCGCCGAGGCGGGTTTGACTTTACGGCGAAGTGTGCGTGAGCGCGTAGCCCACGTGCTGCCACCAGTGATCGCGGGTGCGCACCGTTTTCATGCACTGCACGTCGGTCTCGCCCTTGAACATGCGGTCTTCGCATTTCTTGGTGGCATAGGCGTTGCGCTGGTTCTCAGCGTTGGCCAGCGCAATCATCAGCCACACCGAAAAGGCGATCACGATCAACAGCAAGCTCCACGCAACATGGTTGACGTGGCTGCGCCAGAACAGCTTGTTCTCATCCGGCGCGGACTCGCGGTACATCGCCATCACTTCTTTTTCGGTATCGCTCATTGTTCGCTTATCGTATTAACCGTATTAACGCGTTATTTCTTGGCGGCCTTGGCTACCAGGTAATCCATCACTTGCAGCGTCGCCTGCTGGGACGCCATCTCCGACTGGCCCGGACGGCCGGCCTGCGAAGGCGACGTGACGAAGCGGCCATCGATCACGATGGTCGGCGCGCTCTCCACCTTGTACGAATTCACCACCTGGGCCGCACGCTTCATTTTAGTCTGCACGGCGAAGGAATTAAAGTATTCCAGGTATTTCGCCTTGTCGATGCCGTTTTTGACCAGGAAATCGGTCATCGCATCGTCCTTGTTCAGGCGGTTGCGGTCGACGTGGATGGCGCGGAAGATCTTGTTGTGCATCTCTTCCAGCTTGCCCATCGCTTCCAGCGTCAGGTAGGCGTGCGCCTGCGCATCGTTCGGGCCGCCGGCGGGGAAATGGATGCGGCGGAAGGCGATCTTGTCGCCCTGCTTCTTCACCCAGTCGGCCATCATCGGCTCGATGGAGTTGCAGTGCGGGCAGGAATACATGAAGAATTCGATCACTTCCACCTTCTTGCCGGTGTCGGTACGCACAGGCGAGGCCAGCGTCGTGTAGTCCACCCCTTCCTTCGGTTCGGCTGCGGAAGCGCCGGCAGCGGTGAACGACAGGGCGGCGGCAGCAATGATCAGGCGCAGAAATCGCATAGTGGTCCTTCTAGAGTAAGAGTGGCAAACGCCGCGAGATTACCATTTTTTCGCGCCCGCCATCAGGCCGGGCGAAAAAAATCCCCGTCCAGCGGGGATTTTAAGCTTCACTTAATTCAGCTTATCGAGGGACGCTTCAGAATTCGTAGCGCGCCGACAACTTCAGCTGGCGGCCGTCCGAGGTGTAAATGCCGCCTTTGCACTGGAACGCCATGCCGTAGTAGTTCTTGTCCGTCAGGTTCAGGCCGGACAGCGCCACTTCCCAGGCGCCGAACTTGCGCGCGTAGCGGGCATCCAGCGTGGTGTAGGACGGGATGCGCGCGGCGCAGCTGTTGTCGAAATCGGAACCGAAACGCTGGCTGTCCACCCACTGCGCGCCGATGTCGGCGGTCTGGCCGTCGGCCGGGGTCCACGACAGGCGCGCGCTCAGCACGTTCTTCGGCACCAGCACCATTTCACGGCCGGCGATGGCGCCTTCGGTGAAAGTGGCTTTCACGCGCTGGTAGTGGCCGCTCAGGGTCCAGTCGCGCGCCAGCTCGGCGCTCGCGTCCAGCTCGAAGCCCTGGCGCTTGGTCGGCGCCAGGTTGGTGTTGGCGCCGAAGCCGAACGCGCCGGCGGTCGGATCGTAGAAGATCTCGTTGCGCAGCTCGTGGCGGAACACGCGCGCCGACAGCTTGCTGCCGCCGTCGGTGTAGGTGGTGCCCAGTTCCAGGTCGTGCGAGGTCTGCGGCTGCAGTACGGTGTCCGGCAGCGGAGTGTAGCCGTTTTCGTCGGCGTTGGCGACGCGGTAGCTGTGGCCGATCTTGGCGTGCAGCGTGGCTTTCGGCGACAGCGCGTAGCTGCCCTGCACGTCCCAGGCGTTCTGGGCCTGGGTGACGTCATAGTTGGCCACCGACCACGGCGACGGGTCGGTGTTGACTTTGTCGAACAGCTCGCGGCGCACGCCGGCGGCCAGGCGGAAGGCTTCCCACTTGACCTCGTCGCGCAGGTACAGCGCCTTCGATTTCTGCGTCGCCTTGGACGGGCTGCCGCCCTTCACGTCGCGGGTCCAGTCGATGAAGTCCACGCCCACCACCGCTTCGTTCAGCAGGCCGCCGAACTGGCTCAGCTTGCGCACGCGCGGCGAGAACTGGGTCTGCTTGCTTTCGTAGTCGACTTGGTAGGTACTGGCGGGGAAGATGTAGGTCGCTTCCAGCTCCTTGCGGCGGTGCGACAGCTCGGCGGCCAGGTCGTAACCCGCCACCTTGGCTTCGATGAACGCGGTGAAGCGGTCGCTGTCGAGCGAGCCGAAGTCCTTCGGCGTGCTGGCCTGGCGCGGGTTGGCGTCGAACTGGGCCTGGGTCAGTGAGCCGGCGAAACGCGAGTCCTGGCGCGTGCTCGACAGGCGTACGCCGGCGCGGCCGTCGGTGAAGGCCAGCTGCGCGCCGGCGTTCACGCTGCGCGATTTGAAATCGTTGTTGTCGCGGTAGTTATCGGTGTCCAGCGCGCCGCCGGACAGGTCGAACGCCCAGTTGCCCGCGCCATGCGTCAGCGCCGCGCGGCCTTCGCGCAGGCCGAACTGGCCCACTTCGCCGAACACGCTGCCATGGGTGCCCGCCGAGCGCGCGCCTGGACGCTTGGTGACGATCTGGATCACGCCGCCGGTGGCGCCGTCGCCGAACAGCACGCTGCTGCCGCCGCGCGTGATCTCGATGCGCTCGACCGAATCCACCGGGATGGTGGACAGGATGGCCGAACTCAGTTCATTCTCGGACAGGCGCACGCCGTCCAGCATCACCACCATGTTCTGGCTGCTGTTGGTGCCGAAGCCGCGCAGGTCCAGCGCGAAGTCCGGGCTGCCGTCCAGGCTCTGGTGGCCCAGCACGCCGCCGATCTTGCGGATGGCCTGGTTCACGTCGCTGGCGCCGGAGCGGCGGATCTCGGCCGCGCTGATGACGGTGGCGCCGATGGGCAGCAGCGACGGGTCGCTGTCGAAACGGGCGCCGGTGACCACTACCGGGGCCAGCACCTGCGCCGGGGTCTGGGCGGCAACCGGGGCGGCGGCGGTGAAGCACAGGGCAATGGCAAGCGCCATCGGTGCCGGCGAACGGCGGGAATTCGAGTTGTTCATTGTGTTCTTTACGCGTAGTGAGCATCCGCCTGCGTCCCCGCAGGGCGGATTCAACGGAAGGCTGTTCGCGCTTCCACCTGTCTGGCCGGTATCCGGGCTGGCAAGACGGGACGGGATCACCTTCCGGCGCAGGCCTTGCCTGCACAGTGGTTGTCGATCCAGCCTGCCGCGCACTCTACAGCGCGGCGCTTGCGTACCGTTGCGGGGGCAGCACACCTTGGCCGCCGCGCTGCCGATGAGCGCTGGCTGCCTTGTGTTTCCCGTTTAACTGCGTCCATGGACATGGGCGCGGGCACCAAAACGCGGCCATTATACTCCTGCCGATCAGGTTGATAACGTTGGCAATTTATTACGGGCTTGGTTTATAGTGGCGGGCATGAACGCACACTCATACCGCAAGCTCGCCGCCGTCGCCGCCGTGGCAGCCGCAGCCACGCTGGCGGCGCTGGCCCTGGCGCAAGTCCAGGTCATCGCCATCCCGGAACCCTACACGGACACCGGCATCCCCTTCGCCCCGGCGCAGGCTGCCGCCGTGACCACGCCCAGCGCGCCGGACGCCTGGGGCGGGCCGCGCACCGGCAGCGAGCCGACGCTGTCGGACCGCGTGGTGGACTACAAGATCGAAGCCACGCTGGACCCGGTCAAGCACACGGTGGACGGCAAGCAGCAGCTCACCTGGCGCAACCGCAGCGCGCACCCTGTGCGCACGGTCTACCTGCACCTCTACCTGAACGCCTTCGAGCACGCCGGCACCACCTTCTTCACCGAACACCGCGCCATGGGCGGCCAGGGCATGTTCAGCACCGACCCCAAGGACGGCGAATGGGGCCACATCGACCTGCGCAGCGTGACGCAGGGCGGCGCCAAGGTGGAGCAATCTTTCGTGCAGCCGGACGGCGGCCCGGCCGGCGACCGCACCGTGGTGCGCCTGGACCTGCCGCAGCCGGTGGAAGCGGGAGCCAGCACCACGCTCGCCATCGACTTCCACAGCCAGCTGCCACGGCTGCTGGCGCGCAGCGGCTACTTCGGCAGCTTCCACCTGGTGGCGCAGTGGTTCCCCAAGATCGGCGTGCTGGAACTGGCGGGCGAACGCGGCGCCACCAAGCCGCGCTGGAACGTGCACGAGTACCACGCCGAGTCCGAGTTCTACGCCGACTTCGGCAGCTTCGACGTGAAGCTCACCGCGCCCAAGGAATACACGGTGGGCGCCACCGGCGAGCTGCAGGGCGCGCCGGTGGAAAAGAACGGCATGCTCACCCACCACTACGTGCAAGGCGACGTGCACGATTTCGCCTGGACCGCAGACAAGCGCTACGCGCCGCCGCTGACCGGCAGCTGGAGCGGCGCGGGCAGCCCGCCCGTCAGCATCAAGGTGCTGTACGCGCCGGAGTTCAAGGCCAGCGCGGCGCCGTCGCTGAAGGCCGCGCAGGACGCGCTCACCTACTACTCAAAGACGCTGGGCCCCTACCCCTACAAGACGCTGACCGTGGTGCTGCCGCCGCATAACGCCGGCGCGGCGGCGGGCATGGAATACCCCACCTTCTACACCGCCGACAGCTTCACCAAGGTGGAGAAAAACTCGCTGGAGGAATTCGACCTGGACCTGGTCAACATCCACGAATTCGGCCACGGCTACTTCTACGGCATCCTCGCTTCCAACGAGTTCGAGGAACCGCTGCTGGACGAAGGCCTGAACGAATACTGGAACATGCGCATGGCGCGCGAGCGCGGGCAGCGGATCCACCCGGCGCCGTGGTGGCTGCGCGCCGTCGGCATCTCGCCGGGCTTCGACGGCTTCCACTATGAACTGGGCGGCGCGGTGCGCGAGAACCCGGCCGATCCGGCGGGCCAGAACGCGTATTCGCGCCTGCAGGGCATCGGCCCGGCCTACAACCGCAGCGCCATCATCTTCCACGACCTGGAGGCGCAGTTGGGCAAGGAAGCCACCGAGCAAGCCTTCAAGGAATACTACAGGCGCTGGCGCTTCCGCCACCCCAGCATCGCCGACTTGCGCGAGACGCTGGCCGAAGCCAGCGGCCAGCGCGCGGTGGTGGAGCGCGTGTTTGCGCAGCAGATCTACCGCACCGGCAAGGTGGATGACCGCGTGCAATCGATCCGCAGCGAGGAAGTGCTGCCGCAGCCGGGCAGCAGCATCGTCAACGGCAAGCGTGTGGCGCTGACGCAGGAGCAGGTGGACCAGCAGATCGACGCCGCGCGCGAAAAATGGGACAAGGCGCACCCGGAAGCCAAGGCCGGTACCGGCCCGTATCCCTTCCTCACCGAGGTCGTGGTGCGCCGGCGCGGCGAGGCCGTACCGCAAACGCTGTTGGTGCGCTTCGCCGACGGCAGCAGCGAAACCGTCAAGTGGGACCCGCAGAACGGCGAACGCTGGCAACGCTTCGTATGGCAAAAGCCGGCCAAGGCCGTGTCGGCCCAGCTGGACCCGGAACGCAAGCACCTGCTGGACACCAACAAGCTCGACGACAGCCGCACGCTGAAGGCCGACGGCGCCGCCTCGCGCCGCTGGACCTTCGACCTGGCCGCGCTCGCGCAAACCATCCTGACCCTGATCGCCGCCATATGAAACTGACCGCAACCTGTTTGCACGCCGCGCGCGCCGCGCTGCAATGGCGCCTGCTGGCGCTGTGGACCATCGCCCTGCTGCTGCCCACGCTGGCGCTCGCGCTGCCGTTCTGGAGCCACTTCAGCGCCTCCTTCGACCACTCCGTGCACGCGGCCGAACTGGCGCAGCGGCTCGACCTGTCCAACATCGCCGACCTGATGAGCGACCCGGCGCGCAACCCGCTGGCCATGAAGCTGGGCGCCGGCACCGCGCTGGTGCTCACGCTGCTGCTCTCGCCGCTGCTGACCGGCGCCGTCGCCACCGCCGCGCGCTTCGAGGGCGTGCCGGGCTGGCGCGAGCTGTTCGCCGGCGCCGTGGCCGAATATCCGCGCATGTTCCGCATGCTGCTGTGGGCCGTGGTGCCGCTGGGCGCCGCGCTCGGCTTCGGCAACACGCTGCAACACATCGCCGGCAGCGGCGCCGACAGCGCCATCACGCCCGATGAAGGGCGATTCCTGCGCGTCCTTGCCGACGCCCTGGCCGCGCTGCTGTTCGCGCTGGCGCTGGCCACGCTGGACGCGGGCCGCGCCGTGCTGGCGGCGGACCGGCGCCGGCGCTCCGCCGTCATCTGCTGGTGGCACGGCCTGCGCCTGCTGGCGTGCCGTCCGGGCGCCATGCTGGGCAGCTATGCGGCCATCAGCATCGCCGGCCTGGCGGCGGTTGCAGCGCTGGGGCTGGCGCGCGTCCACGTGCCCCACGTTGGCACCGCCGGCTTCCTGTTCGCCCTGCTGCTGACGCAAGTGATCGCCGTGCTGCTGGCCTGGATGCGCAGCGCGCGGCTGTTCGCGCTCATCGGCATTATTAACAAATCCTGAACGATCCATCCACAAAAACACGATTGATGAACAAGGCGGGCAAGCCTATAGTCAGTGCATCGAAAACCAGGAGCACGCCATGTCCAACACTGCACTTCCCACCTATTTCCTGTCCCACGGCGGCGGCCCCTGGCCGTGGATGCTCGACCAGTACGGCGGCCGCTACGACGCGCTGAAAGCCTCGCTGGAAGACATCCCGCGCCAGCTCGGCGTGCAGCCCAAGGCCGTGCTGGTGGTGACGGCGCACTGGGAAGCGCGCGAGCCGCTGATCTCGGCCAGCCCCAAGCCGCCCATGATCTACGACTACGGCGGCTTCCCCGACTACACCTACGAAATCCAGTACAGCGCCCCCGGCTCGCCGGAAGTGGCAGCGCGCGTGCAGCAATTGCTGAACGGCGCCGGCATCGCCGCCCACCTCGACCCGCAGCGCGGCTTCGACCACGGCACCTTCTCGGCCATGCAGCCGATCTACCCGGCGGCGGACGTGCCCATCGTGCAGCTATCGCTGAAACAGGGACTGGACCCGGCCGAGCACATCGCCATCGGCCGCGCGCTGGCGCCGCTGCGTGAAGAAGGCGTGCTGATCGTGGGCAGCGGCCTGAGCTACCACAACCTGCGCCAGTTCGGCGCGGCGGGCGCGGCGGCCTCGCACCAGTTCGACGCCTGGCTGCGCGAATCGATGGCGCTGCCGCCGGCCGAACGGGAAGCCCGGCTGCTGGCGTGGGAAAGCGCCCCGGCCGCGCGCGCCGCCCACCCGCGCGAAGAGCACCTGCTGCCGCTGATGGTCGCCCACGGCGCCGCCAGCGGCGAGGCCGCCAGCAGCGTCTACCACGAAGACGCCTTCATGGGCAGCCTCGCCGTCTCCAGCTTCCGCTTTGCCTAAACACAAAATGGGGTCAGGGTTAATTAATTTGGCAATTATTGCCAAATTAATTAACCCTGACCCCATTTTGGTGTAGAGCAACTAAGTGAAGTATCGCGATTGTCAGGTGCCGCGCTTGCCTTTCATGCGCTCGGCTTCCTTGGCGGCGGCTTTGGCGGCGGCGAGTTCGGCTTTCACGCGCTGCTCTTCGGCGAATACGGCCAGCGCGGCTTGGCGGGTGGCGGGCGTTTCGAGCGAGATGCGGCCCAGCGCGCCGGTGCGGTAGTCCTGCAGGAAGATGTGGGCGGCTTTTTCGTAGTCGTAGTCGCCGCCTTTCTGGCGGTAGCCGCGCTTGGCGGCAATCCCCTCCACCACCGCGATGGCGTCCATCTCTTCGATGTTCTTGTAGCCGTAGCGCGCCATCAGCAGATCGGGGTAGCGGCGCAGCATTTCGCCGGCCAGGTATTCGGCCACTTCTTCTTCAATCAGCGCGTTGGAGCCGATGGCGTGGCTGGCGGCCAGCATCAGGCCGTCGCTCGGCATGGCGATCTTGGGCCACAGCATGCCGGGCGTGTCGACCAGCACCGTGTTTTTGTCCAGGTATAGCTTCTGCTGCACCTTCGTCACCGCCGGCTCGTCGCCCACCTTGGCCACGCGCTTTTTCAGCAGCGCGTTCATCAAGGTCGATTTGCCGACGTTGGGGATGCCCATGATCATGATGCGCAGCGGCTTGGTCGGCACGCCGCGGTGCGGCGCCAGCGATTTGGCGATGTCGGGGATGCGCGCCACGTCGCCCGGCTTCTTGGTGGTCATGGCGTACGCGGTCACGCCTTCCTGGCGGTCGTAGTACTCCACCCAGGCGGCGGTGGCGGCGGGGTCGGCCAGGTCGATCTTGTTCAGGATCTTCAGGCAGGGGCGCTGGCGGAACAGGCGCAGTTCTTCCACCATGGGGTTGCAGCTGGCTTCGGGCAGGCGCGCGTCGACCACCTCGATCACCAGATCGGTGTTCTCCATCTGCTCGGCCGCCTTTTTCTTGGCGGCGTTCATGTGCCCCGGATACCATTGAATTGCCATGCTGTTGCCTTCTGCGCCTAACGTGTAATCCGCTATTTTACCTGTTCCCCCGGCCGGGATATCTGTTTGGTATCCGATTGGTTCCCGTTTACGTCAAGGTCGGCTATCATGGGGCACAAATTCTTATCCATTTTATAAACATTACTATATACATGGAGTCGTGAAACATGACTAAAGCTTCCCCGTCCACGCCCGGCGAAATCACAGCGCGCGGCGTGATCCTGGGTATCCTGATTACGCTGGTGTTCACGGCGGCGCAGGTCTACCTTGGCCTGAAGGTGGGCCTGACTTTTGCCACGTCGATCCCGGCGGCCGTGATCTCGATGGCGCTATTGAGCGCTTTCAAGAACGCCACCATCCAGGAAAACAACATCGTGCAGACCATCGCGTCGGCCGCCGGCACGCTGGCGTCGGTGATTTTCGTGCTGCCAGGCTTGCTGATGATAGGCTGGTGGGCCAACGTGCCGTTCTGGCCAACCTTTGGCGCCTGCGCCATCGGCGGCGTGCTGGGCGTGATGTACACGGTGCCGCTGCGCCGCGCGCTGGTGACCACTTCGGACCTGCCCTACCCTGAAGGCGTGGCCGCCGCCGAAGTGCTGAAAGTGGGCACCTCGTCGCGCGCCGGCGCGCTCGAGGGCAAGGCCGGCCTGATGGCCGTGATCCTGGGCAGCGTGGCCTCCGCGCTGTTCGCCGCCGGCGCCGCCATGAAGATGCTGGCCGGCGAAATGGCGGTCTACTTCCGCGCCGGCAGCGGCGCCACCGGCCTCGGTGCGGCCAGCTCGCTGGCCCTGATCGGCGCCGGCCACCTGATGGGCATCACCGTCGGCATCGCGATGCTGACCGGCCTGGCGATCGCCTGGGGCGTGCTGGTGCCGATCCTGACCGCCGCCCAGCCCATGGCCGACCTGTCGGCCGCCGACTGGGCGCTGAAGGTGTGGAAAACCGACGTGCGCATGATCGGCGCGGGCGCCATCGGCGCAGCCGCCATCGTGACCCTGGCCGGCCTGGCCAAGCCGGTCATCAGCGGCCTGAAATCGGCCATGGAAGCATCGCGCCAGTCCAAGCTGAATGGCGGCGCGCTGCCGCGCACCGAGCAGGATCTGCCGATCTTCGTGGTCGGCCTGGTGAGCCTGATCGCCATGGTGCCGGCCGGCTGGCTGCTGGCCACCTTCCTGCAAGGCGGCGTGCTGCAAAGCGTGGCCCCGGCCCTGATCGCCGTCGGCGTGGGCTACATCCTGATCGCCGGCATCTTCGCCGCCGCCGTCTGCGGCTACATGGCGGGCCTGATCGGTTCCTCGAACTCGCCGGTATCCGGCATCGCCATCCTGACCGTGCTGGGCGCGGCCCTGTCGGTGGGTGCGGTCGGCAAACACATCATGGGCCCGGAAGTGGCGCACGCGCTGATCGCCTACGCGCTGTTCGTCACCACCGTGGTGCTGGCCGTGGCAGTGATCGGCAACGACAATCTGCAGGATCTGAAAACCGGCCAGCTGGTCGACGCCACCCCGTGGAAGCAGCAGGTCGCCCTGCTGATCGGCGTGTTCGCCGGTTCCTGCGTGGTGCCGCCGGTGCTGGAACTGCTGAACCGCGCCAACGGCTTTGCCGGCGCGCCCAATCTGCAGGCCATTTCCTCGCAGCCGCTGGCCGCGCCGCAGGCCACGCTGATTTCCACGCTGGCCAAAGGCGTCATCGGCGGCAACCTGCCGTGGCACCTGATCGGCTGGGGCGCCGCCCTGGGCCTGGGCCTGGTGGTGCTCAATTTCGCGATCAAGAAGGCCAGCCACAACAAGTACAGCCTGCCGCCGCTGGGCGTGGGCCTGGCGATCTACCTGCCTAGCGTGGTGACCGCGCCGGTGGTGGTGGGCGCCTTCACCGGCTACCTGTTCGAACGCGCCGTGCATCATCAGACCTGGGGCGAGGTGGCCAAGCGCCTGGGCGTGCTGGTCATGTCCGGCTTCATCGTCGGCGAGAGCCTGTTCAACGTGGCGCTGGCCGGCCTGATCGTGCTGTCCGGCGAAGGCGAGCCGCTGGCGATCGCCACCTCGCTGGGCGAGCATGCCGCCATGGTGGTCTCGCTGGTGGTGGGTGCGGCCGTGGTCACGGCCTTGTACCGCTGGTCCAGCAGCAACGCCAAGCGCGTCTCCGTGTAAGCGCACTGCCCCGGGCCTGACGGCCCCTCCTCTCAACCGGCCGCCGTGTCCCTCCGACACGGCGGCCGGTTTGCTTGTGGAGCGCGGCGGTGTTAATGTAGCCATGGAACGTAGCCATGGAAGATAGCCATGGAAGATAGCCATGGGCCGTATCCCTGCCTGAACTCCATGAAATCAGAGACCCTGCGAAAACTGCGCAAGCTGTTCGCTGTGCTGCTGGCGGCGGTGGCTGCGGCATTTCTGATCGTGACCGGCTTTGTTCTGCATACGCTGCACGAGAGCCGGCAGCGCTATTTCGCCAACGCAGAGGAAACCTCGCGCAACCTGGCCATCACGCTGGAGCACTTCCTGCGCGGCCATTTCTACGAGGTGGACCTGGCCATGCGCCGCGCGGCGCTGGAGTTCCGCACCCAGCACGCCCAGGGACGCTTCGACGAAGCGGCCTTCAGCGCCTATCTGCGCTCGCTCAAGGAGCGCATCCCGCACGCGCGCTCGGTGCGCGGCTCGGACCGCGACGGCCGGGTCATCTACGGCGAGGATATCGACCTGTCCAGGATCCAGGATCTGACCATCCGCGAGTTCTACGAGCGCGTCGAGACCCGCCGCGAGCTGGTGTTCGGGGTGCCGGTGAAGTCGCGCATCACCGGCGACTGGGTGCTGCCGTTGGTCTATCCGCTGACCTACGAGGACGGCAGCTTCGGCGGCACGGCCTACGTGAACATGGCCACCGACACCATCACCGAGGTGCTCAAGTCCCTCAACGTGGGGCCGAACGGCGTGATCACGCTGGTCGACAGCGAGCGCCGCCTGCTGCACCGCTACCCGGAAGTGAAGGACGCGCAGATCGGCACGCTGGCCACGCTGTCGGCGCCGACCATGGAGGTGCTGACCAGCCAGCGCAAGCACGCCACCTACACCACCATGAGCGCGCGCGACGGCTTGCAGCGCGTGATCAGCATCGAGCGCATCGGCGAGTATCCGGTGTTCGTGCTGGTGGGCCTGTCCAGCGACGACTTCCTGGCGCCGTGGCGCGGGGAAGCCTTCAACGACGCCATGTTCCTGGCGGTGCTCCTCATCATGGCCAGCAGTTCCCTGCTGGGCGCGCACTACGCGCTGGCCCAGCTGGGCCGCACGATGGACAAGCTGACCGAGGCCAAGGACCAGGCGCTGGAGGCGGGCCGCGCCAAGTCGGCCTTCGTGGCCAATATGAGCCACGAAATCCGCACCCCGATGAATGCGGTGCTGGGCATGCTGCAGCTACTGCAGCAAACGCCGCTGGACGGCCGCCAGCGCGATTACGCGGCCAAGGCCGAATCGGCCGCGCGCTCGCTGCTCGGCCTGCTCAACGATATCCTCGACTATTCCAAGGTGGAGGCGGGCAAGCTGGCGCTGGAGCTGCATCCCTTCAGCCTGGACCGCCTGCTGCGCGACTTGTCGGTCATCCTGTCCGCCTATGTGGGCGGCAAGCCGGTGGAGGTGCTGTTCGAGGTCGATCCGGCGCTGCCGCCATGGCTGCTGGGCGATTCGCTGCGGCTGCAGCAGATCCTGCTGAACCTGACCGGCAACGCCATCAAGTTCACCGAGCAGGGCGAGGTGGTGCTGTCGGTGCGGCGCGCCGATGCAGCCGAGGCATCCGGCGCGCAGGACGGCGCCGGCGTGCGCGTCGCCTTCGCCATCCGCGATACGGGCATCGGCATCACGCCCGAGCAGCGCGCGCATATTTTCGACGGCTTCTCGCAGGGCGAGGCGTCCACCGCGCGCCGCTTCGGCGGCACCGGGCTGGGACTGGCCATTTCGCAGCGCCTGGCGCACATGATGGGCGGCGCGCTGGAGGTGGACAGCACGCCGGGCCAGGGCAGCACCTTCCGCTTTGAACTGGCGCTGCCCCAGACCGCGCCGCCGCTGCATACCGCCGATGCGGCGCCGCTGCGCGACCTGGACTGCCTGGTGGTGGACGACAATCCGAGCGCGCGCCAGGTGCTGGCGGGCATGGCGGCGTCCTTCGGCTGGCGGGTGGACACGGCGGACAACGGTCTCGACGCGCTGCAGCTGGTGATGGGACGCAGCGCCGGCCGGCCCTACGATGTGCTGCTGGTGGACTGGCGCATGCCGCTGATGGACGGCTGGGAGACCAGCGTGCGGCTCCGCGAGCTGATGCCGTCCGCCGCCACGCCGCTGATCATCATGGTGACGGCGCACGACCGCGAAATGCTGGCGCGCAAACAGTCGCGGGACGGCTGCGCGCCGGTGCTGGACGGCGTGCTGGTGAAGCCGGTCACGGCGTCGATGCTGTTCGACGCGGTGGCCGACGCGCACTCGGGCCTGCGCCCGGCCGCGCTGCACGAGCCGGTGCAGGCGCAGCGCCTGCTGGACGGCATGCGCATCCTGCTGGTGGAGGACAATCCGACCAACCAGCAGGTGGCGCGCGAGCTGCTGGGCCACGAGGGCGCGGTGGTGGAGGTGGCGCCGTGCGGGCTGGACGCGATCGGCGCGGTGCGCCGCGAAGGCCCGCTGCCGGACCTGATCCTGATGGATATCCAGATGCCGGACATGGACGGCTACGCGGCCACGCGCGCCATCCTGGACCTGCTCGGCAGCCGCGCGCCGCCCATCATTGCGATGACGGCCAACGCCATGCAGTCGGACCGCGAACTGGCGCTGGCGGCCGGCATGGCGGACCATGTGGGCAAGCCGTTCGACCTGCGGCAGCTGATCGCGGTGATCCTGCTGCACGCCGCGCCGCGCGCGGCGGAAGCGGCGGCGCCAACCGTCGCGCCTACTGAGGCGCCCACTGAGGCGCCCAGCTCTGCGCCCGCGCCACCGCCCGCCCCTCGCGCTCCCCCGCCCGCTGTCCGCGCCACGCCCCAACTGGACAGCGCCGGCGCGCTGAAACGCATGGGCGGGCTGAAGCCGGTCTACCACATTGCGCTGCGCAGCTTCGGCGCCGAGGCGGCCGAACTGGCCGGGGAAATGCGCTCCGCCATCGACACCATGGACTTCACGCCCGCGCGCGCCGCGCTGCACATTCTGAAGGGATTGGCGGGCACCATCGGCGCCGACCAGCTGAGCCAATTGGCCGCGCTGGCCGAGCAGACCATCCGCCAGGACCGGGGCCCGGACGCCTGCCTCAACGGCGTCGCCACCGTGCTGGCGGCGCTGCCGGCGGTGCTTGAGGAAGCGGAGCTGCTGCTGGCGGAGTATTCAGCAGCAGGCACGGAGGGCGCGGCTGGCCGCTAAGCCGCCCTACGATTGGCGCGCGTAGCTCACCGTCAGCATTTCCCACTGGTGGCCGTCCGGCTCGTTCCAGTAGACCATGCGGCCGCCGTACTCGGTATTGATACGGCCGTCGTTCGGCCCGCGCACGCTGCCGCGAAACGGGATGCCCTTGGCTTTCAGGCGCGCCAGGATGGCGTCGAATCCCCCCTCGTCCACGCGGAAGCAGTAATGGTGCACCGGGAAGGCTTCCTCCGTGGTCTGGAAGTCCAGCGTCAGGCCGTCGTTGATGAACACCGGCGAGAACGGCCCCAGCGCGGTCACGGACCAGGGCACGTCCAGCAGCTCCGCCAGCAATTGCGCGGCCGCCGCCTGGTCGCGCGTCGGTACGATGAAATGGTCCAGTTGTATCGCCATGCTGCCTCCCATGGTAAGACTTTACAGTTCCGCCAGCACCTTCACATGCGCCACCACGCTGCGGCCCAGCGCCGACAGGTTGTAGCCGCCCTCCAGGCAGCTGACGATGCGGCCCTTGGCGTATTCGTTGGCCACCGCCATCACCTGCTGCGTCATCCAGGCGTAATCCGCCTCCACCAGCCCCATGCCGCCGATGTCGTCCTCGCGGTGCGCGTCGAAGCCGGCCGAGATGAAGATCATCTCCGGCTTGAAGGCGTGCAGCGCGGGCAGCCACTTGTCGGTCACCAGCTGGCGCACCGCGTCGCCCTTGGAGTGCGCGGGCACCGGCACGTTGACCCGGTTCGGGGTGTCCGGCGCCACTTCGCTGTAGGGGTAGAACGGGTGCTGGTAGAAGCTCACCATCAGCGCGCGCGGCTCGTCCCGCAGCGCCTCCTCGGTGCCGTTGCCGTGGTGGACGTCGAAATCCACGATGGCCACCCGCTTCAGCCCGTGCACGTCCAGCGCGTGCTTGGCCGCGATGGCGACGTTGTTGAACAGGCAGAAGCCCATCGGCTCGCTCGGCCGCGCATGGTGGCCGGGCGGGCGGACGGCGCAGAAGGCGTTGGCGATCTCGCCGGCGATCACCGCGTCGGTGGCCGCCACGGCCGCGCCGGCCGCCCGCAGGGCCGCTTTCCAGCTGTGCGCGTTGAGCGACGTGTCGCCATCGATCGGGTAATAGTCGCCCGCGTCGGGCACGTTGTCGCGCACGATGCCGATCGCGTTGCGGCTGTGGTTGCGCTCAATGTCGGACAGATCCGCCAGCGGCGCCTCGCGGTGCTCCAGCAGATCGTCGATGTGCGAATTGATGAGCTGATCGGCAATCGCTTGCAGCCGCGCGGGCGATTCTGGATGCCATTCGCCCATTTCGTGGCGCTGGCAGTCGGGGTGGCTGTAAATTGCTGTACTCATGTCTTATTTCTTTGCCGTAGAATCAAGTAGTAATCTACCACGGGATAATAACAGGAACCATGTATACCAAACTGCACGCGGTAGCCCGCCAGGTGAGCCAGGTCATCGTCGGCAAGGACCCGCAAGTGCGCCTGGCGCTCACTTGCATGCTGGCCGGCGGCCATTTGCTGGTGGAGGACGTGCCGGGCGTGGGCAAGACCACGCTGGCGCATGCGCTGGCCATTTCGCTGGGACTGAACTTCAACCGCATCCAGTTTACCAGCGACCTGCTGCCGGCCGACGTGTCGGGCATTTCGATCTACGAGCGCGAAAAGAACGGTTTCGTGTTCCATCCCGGCCCCATCTTCACGCAAGTGCTGCTGGCCGACGAAATCAACCGCGCCACGCCCAAGACCCAGTCCGGCCTGCTGGAGGCGATGGAGGAACGGCAGGTGTCGGCCGACGGCGTGACGCGCGCGCTGCCGGAACCGTTCTTCGTGATCGCCACCCAGAATCCGCTGCACCAGGTGGGCACCTTCCCGCTGCCGGAATCGCAGCTGGACCGATTCCTGATGTGCCTTTCACTGGGCTACCCGGACGCCGCCGCCGAACGCGCGCTGCTGCTGGGCGACGACCGGCGCGCCATGCTGAAGTCGCTGCCGCCGGCCATGACGGCGGCCGAGCTGCTGGAGGCGCAGCGCAGCCTGCGCCAGGTCCACGTGTCGCCGGCGCTGGCCACCTACGTGCAGGCGCTGGCCCAGGCTTCGCGCCAGAACGGCGCCTTCGCCGAGGGCCTGAGCCCGCGCGCGGCGCTGGCGCTGCTGCAGGCGGCGCGCGCCTGGGCCGCGCTGGAAGGGCGCGACCACGTGCTGCCGGAGGACGTGCAGGCGGTGCTGGTGCCGGTCTGCGCGCACCGCCTGCGGCCGCTGAAGGCGGCGCACGGCGTGGCGCTGGCCAGCCGCGACCTGGTGCTGCAGTTGCAGGCCTCGGTGCCGGTCTGACGCTTGCGCCCCCCGTTGCCACCTTTGCCACCCTTGCCGCCGTTGCCGAACATGCCCTCCACGCCGCGCCGTCCGCTCATGTCCGCCTTGCCGGGCCCGCTGCGCCGCTGGATAGACACCTGGCTGTTCCAGCTGCGCGCGCGCGAGCCGGGCGAGGTGCTGCTGGTGATGCGGCGCGTCTTCATCCTTCCCACGCGGCCCGGCATGGCCTTCTGCGGCCTGCTGCTGATCATGCTGATCGGCTCCATCAACTACACGCTGGGCCTGGGCTTCGGGCTGACATTTTTCACCGGCGCCTGCGCCGTGGCCGACATGGTGATGACGGCGCGTAACCTGGCCATGCTGCGCCTGGCGCCGGGCCGCGCGCAGCCGGTGTTTTCCGGGCAGGAGGCGCAGTTCGAACTGCAGGTACACAACGGCACGCCGCGCGACCGCTACGCCGTCTGGCTCGGTTTCCAGCACGACGGCGAGCCGCGCCACGCGGTGGACGTGCCGTCCGGCGGCAGCGCGGCGCTGGTGCTGGCCGCGCCCACCGAGGGACGCGGCTGGCTGGCGGCGCCGCGCGTGCGGCTGGTGACGCGTTTTCCGCTCGGCCTGTTCCGCGCCTGGGCCTACTGGCAGCCGGACTTGCGCGTGCTGGTCTACCCGGCGCCGGAACACAACGCGCCGCCGCTGCCGGTGAGCGGCGCGGCCAGCGAGGACGGCCACGGCCAGGTGGGGCTGGACAATTTCGCCGGCATCCGCAGCTACCAGCCGGGCGACCCGATGCGCCACCTGGCCTGGCGCCAGATCGCGCGCCACGACCCGGCGCTGGGCGGCCAGCTCACCACCAAGCATTTCGAAGGCGGCGCGGTGGCCGAGATGGTGCTCGATTTCGCGCTGCTGCCGGTGACCATGGAGCTGGAACAGAAACTGTCGCGCATGACGCGCTGGGTGCTGGAAGCCGAGCAGCGCGCGCTGCCCTACGGTTTCCGCATCGGCCACCACGACCTGCCGCCGGGCTTGGGCGACGCCCACCGCGCCGCCTGCCTGCGGGCACTGGCCCTGTACGGCCAGGAGGCGTACGCATGAACACGCGGGCCATCGCGCCGCCGGCCGGCCCCGTCGCGCGCTGGGCGCAGCGGCTCACGCGCGACAAGGCCGACACCTTGCTGCTGCTGGCCGCCGCGCTGCTGGTGCTGGCGCCGCATTTCGGCCACCTGCCGCCGTGGACCAGCGGCGTGATCTGCTGCGTGCTGCTGTGGCGCGGCGCCATCACGCTGCTGGGACGGCGCATGCCGCCGCTGTGGCTGCTGTTGCCGGTGTCGGTGCTGGCCATGGGCGGCGTCTACCTCACCTACCGCACCCTGCTGGGCCGCGACGCCGGCGTGGCCATGCTGGCCCTGCTGCTGGCCTTCAAGCTGCTGGAAATGCACGCCCGGCGCGACCTGTTCGTGGTCATCTTCCTCAGCTTCTTCCTGCTGCTGACCAATTTCTTCTATTCCCAGAGCATCCTGACCGGCCTGTCCATGGTGGCCACCATCATCCTGCTGCTGGCCACGCTGATGACCTTCCAGTACACCGGCGCGGTGCCGCCGCTGCGGCGCCGGCTGCTGGTGGCGGCCAGGATCTTCCTGGCAGCCGCGCCGCTGGCCGTCCTGCTGTTCTTCGCCTTCCCCCGCATCCAGGGCCCGCTGTGGGGCCTGCCCGGCGACGCGCGCAGCGCCCGCAGCGGCATTTCGGACACCATGTCCCCCGGCAGCATGACCAGCCTGGCGCTGTCGGACGAAGTGGCCTACCGGGTACGCTTCTTCGGCCCGCTGCCGGCACAGAACCAGCTCTACTGGCGCGGCATCGTGCTGAGCAACTACGACGGCGCCACCTGGACCCGCACCGAGCGCCGCCGTTTCAGCCCCGGCGAAGCCAACACCCGCGCCGCGGTGGGCGGGGAAGCGCTGCGCCACGAAGTGACCATGGAGCCGACCGGCAAGCGCTGGCTGTTCGCGCTGGAACTGACCAACCCCAACCAGCCCATGCCCGGCCTGCGCGCCGGCCTGAGCGACGAGTTCGAGTTCATCAGCCGCGAACCGGTGCAGCAGCGCCTGCGCTACCAGGCCGTCGCCCATCTCAGCTACCGCCTGCAGCCCAGCCTGGACGAGGCGCAGCAGGCGCGCGCCTTGCACCTGCCGGACGGCTACAACCCGCGCACCCTGGCGCTGGCCGCCACCCTGCGCCAGCCTGGCGGCCCGGCCGCCTCGGCGCAAGCCGTGCTGCGCATGTTCCGCGCCCAGCAGTTCGTCTACACGCTGGAGCCGCCGCTGCTGGGCCGCCACGCGGTGGACGATTTCCTGTTCGGCAGCAAGGCCGGCTTCTGCGAGCACTACGCGGGCGCCTTCGTGGTGCTGATGCGCGCCATGGGCGTGCCGGCGCGCGTGGTCACCGGCTACCAGGGCGGCGAACTGAACCCAGTGGACCACTACCTCACCGTGCGCCAGTCCGATGCCCACGCCTGGGCTGAAATCTGGGTCGAAGGCCAGGGCTGGCTGCGGGTCGATCCCACCGCCGCCGTGGCGCCGGAGCGGGTCAACCTCGGCCTGGGGCGCGCGCTGCCGCAGCAGGCGCCGTTCGGCCTGGACGGCCTGGGCCAGCTGATGAATTTCCGTAATGACAGCAATTCGTGGCTGGCACAGCTCAGATTCCGCCTGCACGCGGTGAATAATGCGTGGAATCAATGGGTCCTGGATTACAATCCAGAAAGGCAGAGCAGTTTCCTTGGGGCACTAATGGAAGCCCTCGGCAATTGGCGCAGCGGCGCCGCGCTGGCCGTGGTGGCCGCGCTGCTGGTGCTGGGCCGCAGGCTGCGAGCGCGGGTGGCGCAGGAACCGGTGGACGCGGTGTACGCCGCCTTTTGCCGGCTGATGGCGCGGCGCGGCATGCCGCGCGCGCCGCACGAAGGCCCGCACAGCTATGCTCGCCGTTTGCAGGCGATGCAGGTACAGGATGAGAAAAAGGAGGCCATGCAGGCCTTCTTGAAATTGTATGGCGCGCTGAAGTACGCCGCGCCTGATGACGAGATAACGGCGCCCGCCAAACGGCTGGCCATTTTGCTGAAACGATCAACATGAAACTGTCTTTGCGCAACAACACCCTCTCGTCCGCCCTGCTGGCCCTGGCGCTCGCCGGCACCGGCCTGGCGCTGGCCCTGGCGCCGTCCGCAGCGTCCGCCCAAACCAGCCAGAGCAGCAAGGCGAAAGCCAAAGCCAAGGCGGCCGCCGCCAAGAAAGCCAAGGCCAAGGCCGCCGCGGCGAATAAAACCGATTACGCGGGCGAATTCGTCAACTTCGGCCAGTGGAAGGAAGTCGGCGCCTTCCTGGACGAGATGGCCGCCAAGCACGGCTTCGACCGCAAGGAACTGGACGCGACCATGATGCAGGTGCGCTACGTGGATTCGGCGGTGCAGCTGATGAAGCCGGCGCCGCCCGGCAAGCCGAAGAACTGGCAGGCGTACAGCAAGCTGTTCATCGAGCCGGTGCGCGTCAACGGCGGCGTGAAATTCTGGAACGAGAACCGCGACGCGCTGGCGCGCGCCGAAGCGCTGTACGGCGTGCCGGCTGAAATCATCGTCGGCATCATCGGCGTCGAGACTGTGTACGGCGGCAACACCGGCCGCTTCCGCGTGATGGACGCGCTCACCACGCTGGCCTTCGCCTACCCGCTGGCGCCCTCGCGCGAGGCCCGCATGGCCTTCTTCAAGGGCGAGCTGGAAAGCACGCTGCTGTACGCGCGCCAGACCGGCATCGACCCGTTCTCGCTGCTGGGCTCCTACGCCGGCGCGGTGGGCCTGCCGCAGTTCATGCCCAGCAACATTGTCAAATACGCCGTCGACTTCGACGGCGACGGCCGCGTCGACCTGCGCAACTCGCCCACCGACGCCATCGGCAGCGTGGCCGCCTTCCTGGTGGCGCACGGCTGGCGCCGCGACGACCCGGGCCCGCTGGTATATCAAGCCACCGTGTCGCCCAGCCGCCAGTGGGAACGCTACATCAACCAGGGACTGGAAGCGAAATTCCGCCAGGAGGACTTGATGTCGGCCGGTGTCGTCACCACATCTTCCTTGCCGGAAGGAATGATGTTCGGCCTGGTGGACTTGCAGAACGGCTCCGAGCCGACTGAATTTTGGCTGGGCACCAACAATTTCTTCGCAATAACCCAATACAACCGCAGCTACTTCTACGCGATGTCGGTGCTGGAACTGGGCCGTGCTGTCAAATTATCGCGGCGGGACATGTAAGGAAGCGTAAAGCCCCTTGAAATCTTGCCTACTGGCAGCTATTGTATAATTGATAGTTGGAAACACGACAGGAATCATATCGTGCGGCAATGCGGAGCTGTTTTGCCCTATACTCAACTTTGTTCAAAAGACAAAGAATGCGTCGGCATCCGCAGAGGCATGGTAGCACACGCAAGTCGCGCCAATTCTCACACATTGTTGCGGACCGACAACAAGAACACCGCCGCAGCGGTATTTTTTATTGCTCGTAAGTATTACATTGCGTGATGTTGTACAATTGTGTATATATTATGAAACTTGTTATTTCGGAATTCCGTCCGTGTGGTGAATTCGTTCCCGAGTAAGGATGAACATGGCTAGGCTCCGAGTGTTTCACTTTGCAGGACAAACTTTACAAGGAACAACGAATCATGACTAACCAAGTGGGTATTGATATGAACAGCGATTCGGAAGGCGACGACCTGCTGCAATACAATCCGAACCGGCTGCTCGACACGCTGATTGAAAATCTGCGCCTGAAAAACGATGCCGCCCTGTCGCGCGCATTGGAAGTGGCGCCGCCGGTGATCAGTAAAATCCGTCACCACCGCCTGCCGGTGGGTGCTTCGCTGCTGATCCGCATGCACGAAGTGAGCGACCTGAGCATTCGCGACCTGCGCTACTTGATGGGCGACCGCCGCAACAAGTTCCGCATCAGCGACAAGCAGTTCAAGCCTAAAGAAGGCGAAACCCCGAACCAAGGCTGATCGCCGCCCGGTTCGCGATCCCTCCCCCTCGCCCGGGAGGAGGGATGCAGTTTTTTCAGAACCTTAAGCCGGAAACACGCCGGTGGACAGGTAACGGTCGCCCCGGTCGCAGACGATGAACACGATGGTTGCGTTCTCCACGGTCTGCGAAATCCGCAATGCGATCTCGCAGGCGCCCGCCGCCGAAACCCCGCAGAATATCCCCTCTTCCGCCGCCAGCCGGCGCGCCATGCGCTCCGCCGCTGCCTGCGTCACGTATTCCACCTGGTCCACGCGCGCCTTGTCGTAGATTTTCGGCAGGTAGGCTTCCGGCCATTTGCGGATGCCGGCGATCTGCGAGCCTTCCTCCGGCTGCGCGCCGATGATGCGCACCGCCGCGCTCTGCTCCTTCAGGTACTGCGACACGCCCATGATGGTGCCGGTGGTGCCCATGGCGCTGACGAAGTGGGTGACGCGGCCGCCCGTGTCGCGCCAGATTTCCGGGCCGGTGCCCTCGTAGTGCGCGCGCGGATTGTCGCCGTTGCCGAACTGGTCCAGGATGATGCCCTTGCCGTCCTTCTGCATCTGTTCGGCCATGTCGCGCGCGTATTCCATGCCGCCGGTTTTCGGCGTCAGCATGATCTGGGCGCCGTAGGCGGCCATGGCCTGCTTGCGCTCCTCGCTCTGGTTTTCCGGCATCAGCAGCAGCATCTTGTAGCCGCGGATGGCGGCCGCCATCGCCAGCGCGATGCCGGTGTTGCCCGAAGTGGCTTCGATCAGCGTGTCGCCCGGCTTGATGTCGCCGCGTTCTTCGGCGCGGCGCAGCATGGACATGGCGGCGCGGTCCTTGACGGAACCGGCTGGATTATTGCCTTCGAGCTTGCCGAGGATGATGTTGCCGCGCGCCTCGGCGTCGGCGCCGGGGATGCGTTGCAGCTGCACCAGGGGCGTGTTGCCGATCGTATCGGCAATAGTCATGTAAGCCATCGTGTTCTGTTTTCGTTTCAGCAAAAGAGATCATTTTAATCCGGGACGCAAAAGCGTGCCCGGCGGGGCTGCCCGATGCTTCTGAGCTTCAGAGCTTCAGGCTCATCAGCGTGTAGGCCAGCTGTTCGCCGTCGATGCGGAACATGTCGGCGATTTCGCCGGTCTGGCGGAAACCGCTGTCGCGGTACAGCGCGCGCGCCGGCTCGTTAATGCTCAGTACTTCCAGGTCCACCCATTCCAGGCCCTGCCTGCGGGCCCAGTCCATGGCCGCCGCCAGCAGCACCCGGCCCAGGCCCTGGCGCCGCGCCAGGCGGTGCACGCCCATGCCCAGCATGGCGCGGTGGGCGCTGGCGTTCTCCGGCCGGGCGCGCAGGTCGACATGGCCGAGGATGCCGTCCCGGCCGGTGGCCACCCAGGCCCGGCGCCAGCCCGGCTCGCCGACGGCAATCTTCATGCCCTTGACGAAGGCGGCGGCCTTCTCCTCCGGGAACACCGAGCGGCTGCGCGGCATGGGCTGGAACAGCGGATTGCCATCGGCGCCGTTGTCCCGCAAATGATCGTTCAGGTAGACGAAAAAATGGTCGGTCTCGCGCGGATCGAGCGCGCGGATGGCAGGAACAACGGGCATGGGTGAGTTGTCAGAAAGAATAAAGAAGATTGTACCAGCCAAGCTCTCCAATAAGATGTTGGCATGAAAGCGACGGCATGCGCTAGACTGGCCGTAACACTGCAGCCCACTCATTTAACGAATCCCGCCATGGCCAACGAAGACACCCCATTCCAGGCAGAAGCCAACGCCAGCGCAACGCTGTCCGGCCTGCCCAGCTCGCTCGAATCGCGCCGCCACCAGATGTTCCCCACGCTCGCGGAAGCGGAAATCAAGCGCATGCACCGCTTCGGCACGGTGCGCCATTTCCGCGACGGCGACCGCATGTTCGAAGCGGGCCGCACCACTTTCGGCATGTTCGTGGTGCTGAAAGGAAAAGTGGCCATCAGCCGCTACGACGGCCTGGGCAACACCTCGCTGATCACCGAGCACATGCCGGGCCAGTTCGGCGCCGAAGTGGGCCAGCTGTCGGACCGGCCGTCGCTGGTGAACGGCGACGCCATGGGCGACGTGGAAGTGCTGGTCATTTCGTCGGAATCGCTGCGCGCGCTGGTGGTGGCCGAAGCCGAGCTGGGCGAGCGCATCGTGCGCGCGCTGATCCTGCGCCGCGTGGGCCTGATCGAAGCGCCGTCGGGCGGCCCCATCCTGGTGGGCGCGCCCGGCCATCCGCGCCTGCACAACCTGCAGACCTGGCTGCAGAGCAACGGCCACCCGTACACGGTGCTGGACCCGAAGCAGGACGCCCAGGCGCGCGCGCTGTGCGAGCATTACCAGCCGACGCCGGAAGACATGCCGCTGGTGGTGTGCCCGGACGGCAGCGTGAAGAAGAACCCGACCAATGTGGAGCTGGGCCGCTGCCTGGGCATGCTGCCCGAGCTGAGCAGCGACAAGGTGTGGGACGTGATCGTGGTGGGCGCCGGTCCGGCCGGGCTGGCGACGGCGGTGTACGCCGCGTCCGAAGGCTTGTCGGTGCTGGCGCTGGAAACGCGCGCCTTCGGCGGCCAGGCGGCGGCCAGCGCGCGGATTGAGAACTACCTCGGCTTCCCGACCGGCATTTCCGGCGGCGCGCTGGCCGGGCGCGCCTACGTGCAGTCGCAAAAGTTCGGCGTCGAGATCGCCATTCCGGCGCCGGCCGGGCGGCTGATCTGCGACACCTACCCGCTGCAGGTGGAAATGTGCGGCAGCCTGACGCGGCTGCAGGCCAAGACCGTGGTGCTGTCGTGCGGCGCGCGCTACCGCCGCCCGTCGCTGGCCAACCTGAAACAGTTCGAAGGACGCGGCGTGTACTACTGGGCCTCGCCCATCGAAGCCAAGCTGTGCAAGACGGAGGAAATCGTGCTGGTGGGCGGCGGCAACTCGGCCGGCCAGGCGGCGGTGTTCCTGTCCGGGCACGCCTCCAAGGTGCACATGCTGGTGCGCGGCCCCAGCCTGGCGGCCACCATGTCCAGCTATTTGATCGAGCGCATCCAGGCCACGCCCAACATCGTGCTGCACACGCACAGCGAAATCGTGGCGCTGGAAGGCGACGACGAAGACGGCCTGAAGCAGGTGCGCATCCGCTGCAGCAAGACCGACACCGAAACCGACTACGACGTGTGCCGCGTGTTCCTGTTCATCGGCGCCGATCCGAACACCGGCTGGCTCAGCGACTGCGGCGTGGACGTGGACGACAAGGGCTTCATCCGCACCGGCTTCGACGTCACCAAGGCGCAATGCCGCGCCAACTTCGCCAAGGGCGTGTACCCGTCCGACCTGCCGGCGCGGGCGGCGCTGGAGACCAGCGTGCCGGGCGTGTTCGCCATCGGCGACGTGCGCGCCAACTCCACCAAGCGGGTGGCGGCGGCGGTGGGCGAAGGCGCGGCGGTGGTGTCGCAGATCCACGCCTTCCTGGCCAACCTGCCGCCGGACCTATAATCAGCGCAGCGGCACGGGGTAGCTGGCGGGGCTGGCGTTGCCGTCCTTGTCGATGGCTTGCACGCCGAAGTAGTAATTGTCCTTCGACAGGGGCACGCGCGCTTCGGTGACGTTGCCGACGAACTTTCCGCCCTGCCACACGGCCGCGTCCGTCGCGCGCCATACGATGCGATAACCGGCCAGGTCCGGCTCGCCGTTCGCCTTCCACAGCAGCGCCGTGTTGTTCTCCAGCTGCGCCGTGCGCACCTGCACTTGCTGCGGCGCGGCCGGCGCCAGCGCCAGCGTGGCCAGCGCGGCGGCGTTCACGCGCGCCACCTTGGCGATGTAGTTGTAGTCGTTATACTCCGGCATGTCGCCGATCAGCACGCCATTTTCCGTGCGCACGTTCTGGTGCTGGTGGTTGAAGTCTTCCGCCGGTTCGGTGAAGCGCAGCGCAGCGTAGCCGCGCTCCAGGAATGGCATGTGGTCGCCGCCGCGCAGGTAGCGGTCGCGGCGCTGGATGACGTTGACCTTGAAGCCCTTCACGTAGCGCTCGCCCTGCTCCTTCACATGCCGCGCCAGCTGGCGCGAAATGGAATCGTTCTCGCCGCCGGTCTGGATCAGCGTGCGGTTCGCTTCGCTGGCCTCCTTCTCCACCGGCAAGCCTTCGGCGAACAGGCGCACGGTCTTGTCGTCCACCTTGCCGTGCTCGTCGCGCGAGCTGCCGATGATGTCGTTGGTGAACATGCCGGCGATGTTCAATTTCTTCTGTTTCGCCTGCTCGGCCCAGTGCGCCGCGCCCAGCAAGCCCTGCTCTTCGGCCGCCACCGTCATGAACACCAGGGTGGCGTCGAACTTGTACTTCGACATCACGCAGGCCATTTCCATCACGGCCGCCGTGCCGGAAGCGTCGTCGTTGGCGCCGGGCGCGGCGCCGGTGGCGTCCATCACGTCGGTGTTGCGCGAGTCGTAGTGGCCGCTGACCACGTAGATGCGCTCCTTCGACGTGTCCTGCGTGCCGGGCAAGGTGGCCACCACGTTGACGATTTCCGTCGGCCGGCTGATGCGGCGCGACACGGGCGCGACGTGGCTGTCGAACGCCACTTGCAGGCGGCCGCCGTTCTGCGCGTTGCAGCGCTCGAACTCGCTCTTGATCCAGCGCCGGGCCGCGCCTATGCCCACCGTGTCGGACCCGGTTTCGGACATGGTGTGGCGGGTCTGGAAGGAGACCAGCTTGCGCACCACCGCTTCGATGCGCTGCGGCGAGATCTCGCGCACGATCTTGTCGATGTCGGGCTGGCGGCGGGCGGTGTCGGGGCCGGTGGCGGCTGCGGCGGCGCCGCCTGCCAGCAATGCGGTCAGCAGAACGAGGGAATGGTGTGCCATGAGTGCGGGTCCTGTGGTGATAACAGGCTGCGATCTTCTCATGAAGCCTTGGCGCGGCGGAACGGGATTTTTGTATCGTCAAGTTGCAACAAGCCCCGCCGCGGCGGGGCTTGGGTCAGGCGGCGCTTATTTTTTCGCGCCCGGTGCGGCGGCCATCTTGTCGGCCTTGGCCGGCTTGGCGGCGGCGCCGTCGCGCGACTTGCCGTTCACCTGCAAGCCGGCCTCGGACAGCTTGATGGCGTTTTTCTCGCCCACGCCTTTCACGCGCGTTTCGAAATCGGCCCAGTCCTTGAACTCGCCCTTGGCGCGCTCATCCAGGATGGCTTTCGACTTGGCCGGGCCGATGCCCTTCACCGCGTCCAGCGCGGCCGCGTCGGCCTTGTTGACGTCTACCTGTGCGAATGCGAAACCCATCGTCGCCACCAGCGCGGCGACTGCCATCAACAGTTTCTTCATCATGTTGTTCTCCATCAGGTGGGATAGCGACGGCGGGGTTCCGCCGCGCTTCCCATCAACGGCTACGGCTGAGCGTAGTTGACATGATAACGTTGATAAAAATCAAACGCCCGCGCTGTGCAGGCCGCCGGCCGCGTCCTGCGCCAGCCAGGCGTTGCCGCTGGCAGACAGGAAGGCCAGCGCCCCGGCGCCCTTCAGCATGGCGATGGTGGCGCAGGCCCCGGCCGCCACCGTCAGCGGCGCCAGCACGCTCACCGAGCGCCAGGCCGTCACCGGGTAGCCGCTGGCGGGATCGAGGATGTGGCAGTAGCGCTGCCCGTCCAGCTCGAAATAGCGCTCGTAGTCGCCCGAAGTGGCCAGCGCCCCGCTGCTGACGTCGATGGAGGCCACCGTGCCGTCCTCCTGGCGCGGGTGCTGGATGCCGATGCGCCATGGGCTGCCGTCCGGCTGCGGCCCCAGCACGCGCATGTCGCCGCCCAGGTTCACATAGCCCGAGCGCACGCCGTGCGCCAGCAGGATGGCGGCGGCGCGGTCGGCCGCGTATTCCTTGCCGAAGCCGCCGAAGTCCAGCTCCATGCCGGCCTGCGGCAGGCGCACGCCGCCGGCCCCCAGTTCCACGCGGCGCCAGCCCGTCAGCGCCAGCAGCGGCGCCAGTTCCTCCGCCGTGGGCACGCGCGGCTCCTTGAAGTTCCACGCCTTGCGCAGCACGCCGGTGGTGATGTCGAACAGGCCGCCGCTCAATTCAAACAGCTGGCCGGCGTACTGCAGCAGGGCCAGGGTTTCCTGGTCCAGCGGCACCGCATCGCGCCCGGCGCCGCCATTGATGGCGCTGACCACGCTGTCGGCGCGGTAGCGCGAGTATTTGGTTTCGATGCGCCGCACTTCGGCGATGGCCGGTTCGGCCAGCGCGCGCGCCTCGGCTTCGCTGGCGGCCGCCAGCAGCACCTGGCACGGACTGGCCATGGCCTGGAATTCAACGTTGAACAGGGCGGACTCCTTACGGTTGCTGTGTCCGCCCATTATCGTTGAAACAGGAAATTGTTACAGCATGCCCGCTGCAAACCAGGCCGCCAGCAGGTCCCGCTCGGCTTGTGTCATGCCGGTGATGTTGCCAAACGGCATGGACTGCTGCAACACCGCCGTGCGCTGGATGTCGCCGGCGCGCGCCCGCACTTCGGTCTCGGTGTCGAAACGGATGCCCAACGGGGCAACGCCGTAGCCGGGCTGCGTCGGCTGCGCCGAGTGGCATGGCACGCAGCGCTGCATGATGACCGGCCGTATCTGCTGCGCGTAGGTGACGGGCGGCGGCGCTGCCGGCTTGGCCGCGGCGTAGACGCCGCCTACGCCGGGCACGCCGGTCACGGTCCACGAGCCGGCCGCGACGCCGCTGGCCAGATTGAAACTGCCGCCGAAATCGAAACTGTGGCCGCCGCCGGCCAGCGTGATCAGGAAGCGGCCGCCGGGGGCAATGCCGGTGATGCCGCTCATGTCCACGTTGAACGCGTTCGAATGCAGCAAGCCGATCAGCGCGCCGCTGTCGGTGACGGTAAGGGTCAACGCACCGGTATCGTCGCCCCGTATGCTGCCGCTATAGCTGCCGATGAAGTCGGTAGGCGGGTTGGACGGCGCGCTGGTGCCTGCCAGCGTGTACTCGATGCCGTTCCTGATGTCCTGCAGCACCAGCGCCTTGTTTTCCGCGGATTCCGAAAAGCCGAACAGGACTTCGGCGCGCGTCAGGCGGCGGCCGTCGGGACGGGTGCCTTCCAGGAAGGAAACATGGAATGCCAAGCCCTCCGCGTCCGGCGCGCGGCGCAGCACATTGGCATACAGCAGCGTCACGAAGCCGACCGAGTCGAGGCTGCCGTAGGTGCCGGCGAATTCCACGCTGTCGATGAAGTTCTGCGATATCTGCGTAAAGGACAGCCCCAGGTCTTCCTGCGCATACATCTGGAAGCCCAGGCCGGGCAAGTCCGGTTTGCGGTTGAAGGCGGCCTGGTACAGGCGGTAGGTGCGCCCGGCCACGCCTTCCAGGTCCAGCGCCAGCGCGGTGTCGGCGAAGCGCAGGCGGCTGTCGGGCGGCACCACTTGCACCGCGCCGCTGACGATGTCGCTGACGGCAATGCCGCCTTCGGCGGCAGCGATGGTGTACTGGCTGAGATTGCCGGAGAAGGTGATGAATGCGGGCGCGGCGCCCTGGCGGGTGGCCGGGACCGGGGCCGGGCCGGCCTGGGACAGCAGGCTGGGCGCCGCAACGGGCGCGCTGTTGTCGCCCGCGCCGCAGCCGGCCAGCGCCAACAAGAGAACGATACTGCCGATACGCAATGTATTCATGGCGGCCACCTGTGCGGGACACTGCTTACAGCATAGGTGCGCGCCCCGCCAATGGCAACCGCAAGTACATCGGTATTTAGCCGAACAATTCCTCGCGCGTGACGGTGGCCGTGCCCAGCTTGCCGACCACGATGCCGCCGGCCCGGTTGGCGGTCTGCACCGCCTCGTTCCAGCCTGCGCCGGCGCCCAGCATGGCCGCCATGGTGGCGATCACGGTGTCGCCCGCGCCGGACACGTCGAACACTTCGCGCGCGTCGGCCGGGATGTGGAACACTTCCTGTTCGGTGAACAGCGTCATGCCCTCTTCCGAGCGGGTCAGCAGCAGCGCGTCCAGGCGCAATTCGCGGCGCAGGTTCTGCGCCTTGGCGGTGAGCTGCTCTTCGCTGCTCCAGCCGCCGGCGATGTGGCGGAATTCGGACTTGTTCGGGGTCAGCACGGTGGCGCCGGCGTAGCGCGTGAAGTCGTCGCCTTTCGGGTCCACCATCACCACCTTGCCGGCCGCGCGGCCGGCCGCCACCATGTCGGCCACGTTGACCAGGCTGCCCTTGGCGTAGTCGGACAGGATGATGACGTCGTAGTCGGCCAGCAGCGCCTTGTACTGCATCAGCTTGTTGCGCAGCACGGTGTCGCTGGGCGGCTCTTCGAAGTCGATGCGCAGCATCTGCTGCTGGCGGCCGATGACGCGCAGCTTGATGATGGTGGAGATGGCTTCGTCGCGCTTGAGGTAGCTGTGGATGCCGCCGCCGTGCAGCAGCTGCTCCACCTGGTCGCCCGCCTCGTCGGCGCCGACCACGCCCAGCAGGCCGGCGTGCGCGCCCAGCGCGGCCGCGTTGCGGGCCACGTTGGCGGCGCCGCCCAGGCGCGCTTCGCGCTTGTCCACGCGCACGATGGGCACCGGCGCTTCCGGCGAAATGCGGCTCACGTCGCCGAACCAGTAGCGGTCCAGCATCACGTCGCCGACCACGAGTATGCGCACTTTATCCAGCGCGGGAGCTTGGTAGGTCGTTACAGAAGTGCTCATTGCGCCCTCGTCAGTTCATTACGTTCAGTTCTTCCGTGCGGCGCGGCGGGTAGGATTCCCACTTGCTGCAGCCCGGGCAATGCCAATAATACTGGCGTGCCTTGAAACCGCAATGGCCGCACTGGTAGCGCGCCAGCTTCTGGGTATAGCCGTGCACCAGGCCCTTCACCATCGACAGTTCCGACAGCAGTTCGGCCGGCGCGTCCATCATGCGCGCTTCGAGCAGCTTGTCCAGGCCCAGCAGGGTCGGCGTGCGGCGCAGTTCGTCGCTCACCAGCTGCTTGGCGGCGCCCACGCCGTCCAGCTCGATCACCGCCTTGAACACCACTTCCAGCAGGTCGATCGACGAGGCCTGCTCCAGGTAGGACTTGAGCAGCGACACGCCTTCCTGCGGCCGGCCGACTTTCTTGTAGCCGTCCATCAGGCGCTGCGCCACCAGCGCCACGTGCGGCACGCTTTGCTGCTCGACGCGGCGCCAGGTGTTCAGCGCGGCCTCGGCGTCGCCCTGCAGCATCTGCGCGTCGCCCACCAGGATGGTGGCGCGCACGCTGGTGCGGTCGGCCTGCAAGGCCTGCTCCAGCAGCTGCAGCGCTTCGTCGGGATGGATGTGGACCAGCGCGTCCTGCGCCATTTCGCAGTAGAACTGCGAAATCTCCTTCTGGCGCGCGCCGGCGCCCGATTCCTGCAGGCCCACCGCCGCTTCGATCGCGCGCGGCCATTCCTTCTCGCGCTGGAAGATCTCCAGCAGCGAGCGGCGCGCCTGCACGCCGTAGGACGTGTCGACCAGGCGCTTGAAGGTTTCCTCGGCGCGGTCCAGCAGGCCGGCCTTCAGGTAGTCCATGCCCAGTTCGTACTCGGCGTGCGACTTCTGCTCGGGCGGCAGGTCCGGGCGCGACAACAGGTTCTGGTGCACGCGGATGGCGCGCTCGGTTTCGCCGCGGCGGCGGAACAGGTTGCCCAGCGCGAAGTGCATATCGGACGTTTCCGGGTCCAGGCGCACGATCTCGATGAAGGCGTCGATCGCCTTGTCCGGCTGGTCGTTCAGCAGGAAGTTCAGGCCCTTGAAATAGCCGCGCGGCAGGCTGCGCGACTCGGACACCAGCTGGCGGATGTCCACCCGCGCGGCAACCCAGCCCAGGCCGAAGAAGATGGGCATGCCCAGTAACCACCAGAGTTCGAATTCCATGCTTTTCTTATGATTATTGCTGCGTGTTGACACTGTCCGGCTGCGGCTGTGCATTCACCTGCAGGGCCGAGGTTTGCAGCGTCTGGATCGTGGATTTTTGTTTGGTCGCTTCGCGCCGGTGGCGGAATACGGTAGGGGTGAGCGCGAGCACGCCGAGGAAGGCGCCGGCGGCAAAGAAGCCGAGCAGCATCAGCACCAGGGGGCCGCGTAATTCGTAATTCAGGAACAGGACCAGATTCACTTCCTGGGTGTTCTTCAGCGCGAAACCGAAAAACAGCACAAACAGGATAAAACCAAAAACAGTGGAAACAATTTTCATTCGTCAGCTTCCTGTTTCAAAAAAAAACGGCATCCAGGGACGCCGCTCTTTTACATCAGCCGGAACAGGTTCGCACCCGCCCCGGCTACCGTCATGTAGACGCTTCAGTCCTCGATGATGGGTTGCCCCACCATCGCGTCGACCCGCTCGCGCAACTGCTTGCCAGGCTTGAAGTGCGGCACCCGTTTTTCGGGCACCATCACCTTGTCGCCGGACTTCGGATTGCGGCCGATGCGGGGCGGCCTGCTATTCAAAGCAAAGCTGCCGAAGCCGCGGATCTCGATGCGCTGGCCGCTCGCAAGCGCGCCGGTCATGGCATCGAGTATCGTCTTGACGGCGTACTCCGCATCCTTGGCCACCAGCTGAGAATAACGCTCAGCCAGGCGGTTGATCAACTCGGACTTGGTCATCTACGTTGACTAATGCTATCAGTTCTTGTTGTCGAACTTGGCTTTCAGCAGTGCGCCCAGGCTGGTGGTGCCCGAAGCGGCGCTGCTGTCGACCGATGCCATCTTCTGCATGGCTTCTGCAGTTTCAGCATTGTCTTTAGCTTTGATCGACAGCTGGATCGAACGTGCTTTGCGGTCGATGTTGATGACCAGCGCTTCAACCGAATCGCCCACCTTCAGGTGCGTACCGGCATCTTCCACGCGGTCGCGGGAGATTTCGGATGCACGCAGGTAGCCTTCAACTTCTTCGGACAGCTGGATCACGGCGCCTTTAGGCTCAACCGATTTAACGGTGCCGGTGACCAGTGCGCCCTTGTCGTTGATGGCTGCGAAGTTGTTGAACGGATCGCCTTCCAGTTGCTTGACGCCCAGGGACACGCGCTCGCGCTCAACGTCGATGGCCAGAACAACGGCTTCCAGTTCGTCGCCCTTCTTGAACTTGCGTACGGCTTCTTCGCCGGACTCGGTCCACGAGAGGTCGGACAGGTGCACCAGGCCGTCGATGTTGCCAGCCAGGCCGATGAACACGCCGAAGTCGGTGATCGACTTGATGGCGCCACGGACTTTATCGCCCTTCTTGTGGGTTACGCCGAAGTCGTCCCATGGGTTGGCTTTGCACTGTTTCATGCCCAGCGAGATACGGCGACGCTCTTCGTCGATCTCCAGAACCATCACTTCTACTTCGTCGCCCAGCTGGACAACTTTGTTAGGAGCAACGTTCTTGTTGGTCCAGTCCATTTCGGAAACGTGAACCAGGCCTTCGATGCCTTGTTCAACTTCAACGAACGCGCCGTAGTCGGTCAGGTTCGTTACTTTACCGAACAGGCGGGTGCCTTGCGGGTAACGACGGGACAGACCGGTCCAAGGATCGTCGCCCAGCTGTTTCACGCCCAGGGACACGCGGTTCTTCTCTTGATCGTACTTCAGTACTTTCGCGGTGATCTCTTGACCAACGGTCAGCACTTCCGATGGGTGACGCACACGACGCCATGCCAGGTCGGTGATGTGCAGCAGGCCGTCGATGCCGCCCAGATCCACGAACGCGCCGTAGTCGGTGATGTTTTTCACAACGCCGGTCACCACGGTGCCTTCTTTCAGCGTTTCCATCAGTTTCTGACGCTCTTCGCCCATCGAAGCTTCGATGACGGCGCGGCGGGACAGAACGACGTTGTTACGCTTGCGGTCCAGTTTGATAACTTTGAATTCGAGGGTCTTGCCTTCGAATGGGGTGGTGTCTTTGACAGGACGGGTGTCCACCAGCGAACCTGGCAGGAACGCGCGGATGCCGTTGGTCAGAACGGTCAGGCCGCCCTTGACTTTGCCGTTGACGGTACCGACGACGATTTCGCCGGATTCCATTGCTTTTTCCAGAGCCAGCCACGAAGCCAGACGCTTGGCTTTGTCGCGCGACAGGATGGTATCGCCGAAACCGTTTTCCAGCGATTCGATGGCCACGGAAACGAAGTCGCCTACTTTGACTTCCAGTTCGCCTTGGTCATTCTTGAATTCTTCAACAGGGATGAAAGCTTCCGATTTCAGGCCGGCGTTTACGATCACGAAGTTGTGATCCAGACGAACGACTTCAGCGGAGATCACTTCGCCGGAACGCATGTCCTGACGGGACAGGGATTCCTCGAAGAGGGCTGCGAAACTTTCCATATTAGACATAGTACTTCCAGGTTAGCCAGTAAGACCCGCACCATGCGGCTTCAACTGGGTTAGGGTTAATAAACTGCCAGGGCACTCAGAGCTTGCCCGGCAACCAACTATTTCCCGACGGCCGCATACCACTGCAACACCTGCGAAACCGCCTCATCGACGGTCATCTGCGAGGTATCGAGGACATGCGCCCCCTCTGCGGGGACCAGCGGCGCGATGGCCCGGTTCGTATCCCGGTCATCCCTTGCCTTCAAATCCATCAGGAGGTCTTCCATATTAGCAGAAAATCCCTTAGCTATCAATTGCTTATATCGGCGTTCGGCGCGCGCCTCCACGCTGGCGGTCAAAAACACCTTCAATTGGGCGCCCGGGAAGATCACCGTGCCCATGTCGCGCCCGTCCGCCACCAGTCCGGGAGTCTTGCGGAAGCCCAGCTGCAGGCTGTACAGCGCCTGCCGCACAGACGGGAAAGCCGCGATTTTCGATGCCGTGTTGCCCACGTCTTCCTGCCGGATCGCATCGGTGACGTTTTCATGCGACAGAAACACCGCCTCGCCGGTGAAACTGATGTGCAGGTGCTCGGCCAGCTTGGCCAGCGCGTGTTCGTCGGTGAGGCTGGTGGCGCGGCGGATCGCCTGCAGCGCGGTCAACCGGTAGAGCGCGCCCGAGTCCAGCAGGTGGAAGCCGAGGTGGTCGGCAACCTTGTGTGCGACGGTGCCCTTGCCGGATGCGGTAGGGCCGTCGATGGTGATGACGGGGATGTGGGTTGTCGGCATATTTTTATTGGGCTCTGCTTGGGACTTATTTTGCGATCGCGGCGAAGGCGGCGAAATAGTCAGGGAAAGTCTTGGCTACGCACTTGGGATCGTTGATCCGCACATTATTGCCTTTGCGCAACGCGCCGTCCAGCGAGGCCAGCGAGAAGCACATGGCCATGCGGTGGTCGTCGTAGGTGTCGATGGCGGCCGTGCCGATCACGGCCGGCGGCGTCACCTTCAGGTAGTCGGCGCCCTCTTCGACGTCGGCGCCCAGCTTGCGCAGCTCGGTGGCCATGGCGGCGATGCGGTCGGTTTCCTTCACGCGCCAGCTGGCGATGTTGCGCAAGGTGGTGGTGCCTTCGGCGTACAGCGCGGCCACGGCGATGGTCATGGCGGCGTCCGGGATATGGTTGAAGTCCATGTCCACCGCCTTCAGCGGGCCATTGCCTTTGGCTTCGATCCAGTTGTCGCCCATGGTGATCTGCACGCCCATCCGTTCCAGCGCTTCGGCGAAACGCACGTCGCCCTGGATCGAATCGCGCCCCACGCCTTCCACCCGCACCGGACCGCCGCCGATGGCGCCGGCCGCCAGGAAGTAGGACGCCGACGAGGCGTCGCCTTCCACGTGGATCAGGCCCGGGCTCCGGTAGCGCTGGCCGGCCTGCACGGTGAAGGATGCCCAGCCGTCCTGCTCCACCGTCACGCCGAAGCGGCGCATCAGGTTCAGGGTGATCTGGATGTAGGGCTTGGAAATCAGCTCGCCCACCACGGCTATGGTGACGGCGTGGCCTTGCGCCATCAGCGGCGCCACCATCAGCAGCGCGGTGAGGAACTGGCTGGACACGTCGCCGCGCACCGACAGGCGCTGGGCCGTCAGCTTGCCCTTGCGGATGTGCAGCGGCGGGAAGCCGGGGTTGCCGGTGTATTCGATCTGCGCGCCGATGGCGTTCAGCGCGTCCACCAGGTCGCCGATCGGGCGCTCGTGCATGCGCGGCACGCCGTGCAGCGTGTAGTCGCCGCCGATCACGGCCAGCGCCGCCGTCAGCGGGCGGATGGCGGTGCCGGCGTTGCCCATGAAGAGGTCGGCCGACGGCGCCAAGTGAACACCACCCACGCCGCCGGCGCCCTGCACGGTGTGCATCGGGTAGCCGTCCATGGTGGGCTGTTCGCTCCAGTTCACGCCCAGCGAACGCAGCGCGTTCAGCATCACGTGCGTGTCGTCGGAGGCCAGCAGGCCGCCGATGCGGGTTTCGCCTTCGGCCAGCGCGGCCAGCAGCAGGATGCGGTTGGAGATCGATTTCGAACCCGGCAGGCGCACCACGCCTTCAGCGTGGGCGACCGGCGCCAGGTCGATGTGTTCGGGATATTGCTGCGTCATACCAGTCCTTTTGCTTGCTTGTTCAGCTTTGATTCATTCAGCGTTGTCTTGTGCGGGCGGCGCTTCGGCCGCCTCGATCGTCGCGATCCAGCGCTCGCGCGCGTGCCGGGCATTGCCGTACACCGCCTCCAGGGCGGCGCCGTCGCCAGCGGCAAGCTGCGCGCGCAGCGTGGTCAATTGTGCCAGATACGCGTCCAGTTCCGTCAGCAGCGCGGCCTGGTTGGCCAGGCTGATGTCGCGCCACATTTCCGGCGACGAGCCGGCAATGCGCGTGAAGTCGCGGAAGCCGCTGGCGGCGTACTGGAACAGCAGATCGGCGTGCGGCTTGTGGGCGATGTCGTCCACCAGTGCGTAAGCCAGCAAATGGGGCAAATGGCTGACGGCGGCGAACACCTTGTCGTGTTCTTCCGGCGAGAGGCGATGGATCACAGCGCCGCAGGCACGCCAGGCGGCGGCCACCAGCTCCACGTCCGCTGCGGCGTTTTCGGCCAGCGGCGTGAGCACTACTTTCTTGCCTTGATACAGATTCGGAATGGCCGCGTCCGGGCCATTGGTTTCGCGGCCGGCGATGGGGTGGCCGGGCACGAAGCGCCCCGCCCTGTCGCCCAGCGCGCGGCGCGCGGCGGCCGCCACGTCGGCCTTGGTGCTGCCGGCGTCGGTGACCACGGTGTGCGCGTCCAGGTGCGGCAGCAGCGCCGCCAGGATGTTGCCGGTCTGCGCCACCGGCGCGGCCAGCAGCACCAGGTCGGCGCCCTTTACGGCGCTGGCCATATCGGTTCCGGCTTCGTCGATGATGCCCAGCTCCAGCGCCCGCTGCAGCGACGCCGGCGAGCGGTCCATGCCGACGATGCGGCGCGCGGCGCCGGCCTGCTTCAGCGCCCGCGCAAACGAGCCGCCGATCAGGCCGACGCCGAAAACGACGACCTTGTTTACTGCCGCATGTGCAATCTTACTCACGGTCTGACGCCAGCGCTTTCTGCAGCGCCGAGATCAGGATGGCGTTTTCCTGCGGCAGGCCGATGGAAATGCGCAGCCACTCCGGCAGGCCGTAGTTGCCCACCGGGCGCACGATCACGCCCTGCTTCAGCAGCGCCAGGTTGACGCGCGCGCCGGCGGCCAGGTCCTTGCCCACTTTCACCAGCACGAAGTTGCCGTAGGACGGCACGTACTCCAGGCCCATCTGCTGGAACGCTTCCACGAACTGCGCGTAGCCGGCGGCGTTGTTGCGCGCGCCCTGCTCCAGGAAGGCCTTGTCGTTCAGGGCGGCGATGGCGGCAGCTTGCGCCAGCGAGTTCACGTTGAAGGGCTGGCGGATGCGGTTCATCAGGTCCGTCAGCGCCGGCTGGGCGATGGCGAAGCCCACGCGCAGGCCGGCCAGGCCGTAGGCCTTGGAGAAGGTGCGCGACACCAGCAGGTTCGGGTACTGCTTCACCCACGCCGCCGATTCGTACTGGTTTTCCGGCGACAAGTATTCGTTGTAGGCCTCGTCCAGCACCACCACCACGTTGGCGGGAACCTTCTTCAGGAAGGCTTCGATGCCGGCGGCGCCGATGAAGGTGCCGGTCGGGTTGTTCGGGTTGGCGATGAAGACCAGGCGGGTGTCGGCGTCGATGGCGGCGGCCATGGCGTCCAGGTCGTGGCCGTAGTCCTTGGCCGGCACCACGATGGCGCGCGCGCCCAGGCCCTGCGTGGCCAGCGCGTACACCGCGAACGAGTACTGCGAGTAGACGATGGCCTGGCCTTTTTCCACGAAGGCGTGGGCGGCGATTTCCAGGATGTCGTTGCTGCCGTTGCCCAGCGTGATCCAGTCGGCCGGCACGTCGTAGCGCTCGGACAGCGCGGCCTTCAGTTCGAAGCCGTTGGCGTCCGGGTAGCGGCCCAGGTCCGCAGCGGCGGCGGCCATGGCGGCCTTGGCCGACTCCGGCACGCCGAACGGGTTTTCATTGGACGCCAGCTTGACGATGGAAGCCTCGTCGAGGCCGAACTCGCGCGCCACTTCGGAGATGGGTTTGCCAGCCTGGTATGGGGCGATGGCGCGGACGTATTCTGGACCGAAATTCTTGGACATAGTAATTCTCGTGTTAAGTGAAGGTCAGGTCAAAGGTCAGGTGAGACTCACCGGGTAGGAACCCAGCACCTTGAAGAATGCGGCCTGGTCTTTCAGTTCCGCCAGCGCCTGTGCGACGGCCGCGTCGTTCACATGGCCGTCCACGTCGACATAGAAGTAGTACTCCCAGGTGCCGATGCGGGCGGGGCGGGATTCGAAGCGCGTCATCGACACGCCGTGCTTGGCCAAAGGGGCCAGCAGCTGGTACACGGCGCCGGCCTTGTTCGGCACGGCCAGCACCAGCGAGGTGTGGTCTTTGCCGGACGGCAGCGTCTGCAGATGGCCGATGACGGCGAAGCGGGTGCGGTTGTGCGGGTCGTCCTGGATGTGGCCCTTGACCACGCCCAGCTTGTACTGCGTGCCCGCCATTTCGCTGGCGATGGCCGCCACGCTGGCGTCGTCGCCCGCCATGCGCGCCGCTTCGGCGTTGGAGGCCACGGCGCGGCGTTCGATGTTGGGGTAGTTCTGGTTCAGCCACACCTGGCACTGCGCCAGCGCCTGCGAATGGGCGCAGATCACCTGCACGCCGTCCATATTGCCGGTCTTGGTCATCAGGCTGTGGTGCACCGCGATGGCCACTTCGCCGCTGATCAGGGTGGTGGTGCCCAGCATCAGGTCCAGCGTGCGGTTGATGGCGCCTTCGGACGAGTTCTCCACGGGCACCACGCCGAAATCGGCGGTGCCGGCTTCGGTGGCGCGGAACACTTCGTCGATGGAGGCGCACGGCAGGCCTTCGACGGCGCTGCCGAACTGCTGGTACACGGCCTGCTCGCTGAAGGTGCCCACCGGGCCGAGGTAGGCCACGGTGACGCGCTTTTCCAGCGCGCGGCAGGCCGACATGATTTCGCGGAAGATGGTCTGCACGTCGGTGGCGACCATGGGGCCGGGGTTGCGGTCGGCCACGCCGCGCAGCACCTGGGCTTCGCGTTCGGGCCGGAACACAGGCGCGTTGGTCTCGGCCTTGACGTGGCCCACTTCCTGCGCCACCTTGGCGCGCTGGTTCAGCAATGCGAGGATCTGCGCGTCGATCGCGTCGATCTGCTCGCGCAGGGGTTTCAGTTTATCGTTCATGAAGGTGCCTTAGCGGCCAGCGCTCAGCGGCCGGCGAATTCGTTCAAGTAATCGACGAGGGCTTGCACGCCCTCGACAGGCATGGCGTTATAAATGGATGCACGCATACCACCGACGGACTTGTGGCCCTTCAGCTGCAACAGGCCGCGCGCTTTGGCGCCGGCCAGGAATGCTTCGTTCTTGCTTTCGTCGCGCAGGTAGAACGGTACGTTCATGCGCGAACGGTATTGCGGCAGGACGCGATTCTGGTAGAAGTCGTCCGCATCCAGCGCGGCGTAGAGCAGCGCCGCTTTTTCCTTGTTGCGGCGTTCCATCTCGGCCACGCCGCCCTGGCGCTTGAGCCACTGGAACACCAGGCCGGCGATGTAGATGCCGTAGGTGGGCGGCGTGTTGTACATGGATTCGTTGTCGGCCACGTTCTTGAAGTCGAACGCGGACGGACAGAACGGCAAAGCCTTGCCGATCAGGTCTTCGCGCACGATCACCACGGTGACGCCGGCCGGGCCGATGTTCTTTTGCGCGCCGCCGAAAATCAGGCCGTATTTCGATACGTCCACGGGGCGCGACAGGATGTGCGAGGACATGTCCGCCACCAAGGTGGTGTCGCCTTGCGCGGTCGGCACGAAGTCGATCTCCACGCCGTCGATGGTCTCGTTGGTGCACAGGTGCAGATAGGCCGCGCCGGGCGTGAGCTTCCACTCGGACTGCGGCGGCACGAAGGTGTAGTTGTTGTCCTTGGCGCTGGCGGCCACGTTGACCTTGGCGTAGCGCCCCGCTTCCTTGATGGACTTGCTGGACCAGGAGCCGGTCTGCACGAAATCGATGGTGCTGTCGGCGCCGCCCACCAGGTTCATCGGGATGACGGCGTTCTGCGACAGGCCGCCGCCCTGCATGAACAGGATCTTGTAGTTGTCCGGCACCGCCAGCAGCTCGCGCAGGTCGCGCTCGGCGGCGCGGTAGATCGAAATGAACTCCGGGCCGCGGTGGCTCATTTCCATGACGGACATTCCACTGCCGTTCCAGTCCAGCATTTCAGCGGCGGCCTGGGCCAGCACTTCTTTCGGCAGCACGGCGGGACCGGCTGAGAAATTGTAGATGTTCGTCACAACTTGTTCCTTTAAATGAAAAACGGGGCCAGTGTCATTGTCGCATTATTCCGCGCACACGACCCCGGCCCCGCCCAATACGAATTACGCCAGCTTATTCAGGCGCGGATTCCGATGCGTCCGGGGCCTCCGGTGCATCCGTGGCATCGGATGCGGCCGCTGCGCCGCCGGACGGCTCCAGCTCCACTTCGTCGATATCCGTTTCCACGATGCGCTGCAGGCCGGACAGCTTGGTGCCGTCTTCCACCGCGATCAGGGTCACGCCTTGCGTGGCGCGGCCCATCTCGCGGATCTCCGCCACGCGGGTGCGGATCAGCACACCGCCGGTGGTGATCAGCATGATCTCGTCGGTCGGCTCAACCAGCGTGGCCGCAACCACGCGGCCGTTGCGCTCCGAGGTCTGGATCGCGATCATGCCCTTGGTGCCGCGGCCGTGGCGGGTGTACTCGGTGATCGGGGTACGCTTGCCGAAGCCGTTCTCGGTGGCCGTCAGCACGGACTGCTGCTCGTTCTCGGCCACCAGCAGCGCGATCACGTTCTGGCCCTCTTCCAGGTTCATGCCGCGCACGCCGCGCGCGGTGCGGCCCATCGGACGCACATCGTTCTCGTCGAAACGCACCGCCTTGCCGGCGTCGGAGAACAGCATCACGTCGTGCTGGCCGTCGGTCAGCGCGGCGCCGATCAGGAAATCGCCCTCGTCCAGGTCGACGGCGATGATGCCGGCCTTGCGCGGGTTGCTGAAGTCCTTCAGCGGGGTTTTCTTCACGGTGCCCAGGCTGGTGGACATGAAGACGTAGTGGTCTTCCGGGAAGGTGCGGTTTTCGCCCGACAGCGGCAGCACCACGGTGATCTTCTCGTCGTCCTGCAGCGGGAACATGTTCACGATAGGCTTGCCGCGCGAATTGCGCGAGCCTTGCGGCACTTCCCACACCTTCAGCCAGTACATGCGGCCGCGGTTGGAGAAGCACAGGATGTAGTCGTGCGTGTTGGCGATGAACAGCTGGTCGATCCAGTCCTCGTCCTTGGTGGCCATGGCCTGCTTGCCGCGCCCGCCGCGCTTCTGCGCGCGGTACTCGGAGATCGGCTGCGACTTCATGTAACCCAGGTGCGACAGGGTCACCACCATGTCCTGCGGCGTGATCAGGTCTTCGGTGCCCAGGTCGGTGGCGTTGTGCTCGATGCTGGAGCGGCGCTCGTCCTTGCTGCCGTATTCCAGCTGCGCGGCGGTCATTTCGTCGGTGATGATGGTGGTCACGCGGGACGGCTTGGACAGGATGTCCAGCAGGTCGGCGATCAGCGCCATCACGTCTTTGTATTCGTTGACGATCTTGTCCTGTTCCAGGCCGGTCAGGCGCTGCAGGCGCATTTGCAGAATTTCCTGCGCCTGGTCGTCGGACAGCTTGTACAGGCCGTCCGGCTGCAGGCCGTAGTGCTTCGGCAGGTGCTCGGGGCGGAAGGCGTCGATGCCGGCCTGGCCTTCGTCGCCGGTACGGGCCAGCATTTCGCGCACGATGGACGAATCCCAGCCGCGCTCCATCAGGGCGGTCTTCGCCACCGGCGGCGTCGGCGCAGCCTTGATGATGGCGATGAAATCGTCGATGTTGGCCAGCGCAACGGCCAGGCCTTCCAGCACGTGGCCGCGTTCGCGCGCCTTGCGCAGCTCGAACACGGTGCGGCGCGTGACCACTTCGCGGCGGTGCGACAGGAAGCACTGCAGCATCTCTTTCAGATTCAGCAGCTTCGGCTGGCCGTCGACCAGCGCCACCATGTTCATGCCGAAGGTGTCTTGCAGCTGGGTCTGCTTGTACAGATTGTTCAGCACCACTTCCGGCACTTCGCCGCGCTTCAGCTCGATGACCACGCGCATGCCCGACTTGTCGGACTCGTCGCGGATGTCGGAAATGCCTTCCAGCTTCTTGTCGCGCACGTTTTCGGCGATGCGTTCCAGCAGCGACTTCTTGTTCACCTGGTACGGCAGCTCGTCGACGATGATGGCGGTGCGGCCGCCGTCCTTGCCGTACTCTTCATAGTGGGTCTTGGCGCGCATCACCACGCGGCCGCGGCCGGTGCGGTAGCCGTCGCGCACGCCGGACACGCCGTAGATGATGCCGGCGGTCGGGAAGTCCGGCGCCGGGATCAGTTCGATCAGCTCGTCGATCGAGCAATCCGGGTTGCGCAGCACGTGCAGCGCGCCGTTGATCACTTCGGTCAGGTTGTGCGGCGGAATGTTGGTCGCCATGCCCACCGCGATACCGGACGAACCGTTGATCAGCAGGTTGGGGATGCGGGTCGGCAGGACGGTCGGCTCTTTTTCCTTGCCGTCGTAGTTCGGTGCGAAGTCGACCGTGTCCTTGTCGATGTCGGCCAGCATTTCGCCGGCGATCTTGTCCAGGCGGCACTCGGTGTAACGCATCGCGGCGGCGTTGTCGCCGTCGACCGAACCGAAGTTGCCCTGGCCGTCGACCAGCATGTAGCGCAGCGAGAAGTCCTGCGCCATGCGCACCAGCGTGTCGTAGATCGACGCGTCGCCGTGCGGGTGGTATTTACCCATGACTTCGCCGACCACGCGCGCGCATTTGACGTAGGGGCGGTTCCAGACATTGTTCAGTTCGTGCATCCCGAACAGGACGCGGCGGTGTACCGGCTTCAGGCCGTCGCGCGCGTCCGGCAAGGCACGGCCCACGATCACGCTCATGGCGTAATCGAGGTAGCTCTTGCGCATCTCTTCTTCGAGGGAAATTGGGATTGTTTCTTTTGCGAATTGATCCATGGGTGGGTTCGTCTGTTCTTTACTGAGGTTGACTTATCTGTTACGCACGCTGACCGTGATTACCCGCTGTCCGCAGACAAGCGTACGATTTTAGCATGCGCGCCATGGCTGCTGCGCAATTCCGCCGCCGCGGCCATGACAGGCGGCCGGCGCGGGACCCGATCCATGTCACGCAGCGGAAATAATGAAACGTTATTATTTCGCCCGACGTTGCGCAAAAACAACATTTTGGTCAATTGCGGCCCGGATTCAGTTTGCGCGGTTCGTATTTCGTTCCGATGCCTATGGCAAAATGGACGAGAAGTTAATTGCTTGTTTCGCAATCGGGAACCGGCGCGACATAGGAGCGTATGGTAGGATGCGCCCCACGTACCATCAGTCGCGCAGTTTTTCTGCGGATATCACCCCGAAAGGAAGAAAAAATATGAATAAATATGTTGCATCGATTTTTGCTGCGTCGGCAGTGATCGCTGGTTCTGCCATGGCCCAGCAGCCAACCACCCCGCCTTTCGCGCCAGTGACCCAGGACATCAAAGCAGCCACGCCCAAGAGCGCCTACGTGCAGGATGCACGCGGCGTGATCGCGCGTGATCCGTTCGGCCTGTGCTGGCGCACCGGCTACTGGACCCCGGCTGACGCCGTGCCAGGCTGCGATCTGCCGATCTGCGTAGAGCCACAGAAACTGGAAAACGGCAAATGCGTATCGCCGCCGCCACCGCCAGCCCCGGCGCCAGCGCCAGCACCGGCAGCGACCCCAGCCCCGGCACCGGCACCGGCGCCAACCTCGGAAAAAGTCAGCTTCGCAGCCGACGCCTTCTTCGACTTCGACAAAGCCGTGCTGAAGCCTGAAGGCAAAGCCAAGCTGGACGACCTGAGCTCGAAACTGGGCGCCATCAACCTGGAAGTCATCATCGCCGTGGGTCACACCGACTCCGTGGGCACCGATGAATACAACCAGAAGCTGTCGATCAAGCGTTCGGAAGCCGTGAAAGCCTACCTGGTATCCAAGGGCGTGGAAGCGAACCGCGTGTACACCGAAGGCAAAGGCGAGAAGCAGCCAGTCGACGATAACAAGACCGCCGCCGGCCGCGCCAAAAACCGCCGCGTGGAAATCGAAGTCGTGGGCACCCGCGGCAAGTAATTCATAGGTAGCAACACCGCTCAAGCCGCCCGGTTCGCGCCGGGCGGCTTTTTTGCGCGCATTTTGTTGCGCGCACGCTTTGGCGCCGGGCAAAATCCCGCTATCATGCGGATATGAATGCCGACCCTTTAGAAATCCAAAAATTTAGCGAACTGGCCCACCGCTGGTGGGATCCCACGTCCGAATTCCGTCCCCTGCACGAAATCAACCCGCTGCGCCTGGAGTGGATCAACGCGCGCGCCCCGCTGGCGGGCAAGAACGTGATCGACATCGGCTGCGGCGGCGGCATCCTGGCCGAATCGATGGCGCGCAAAGGCGCCAAGGTGACCGGCATCGACCTGTCCGAAAAAGCGCTGAAAGTGGCCGACCTGCACAGCCTGGAAAGCGGCGTGCAGGTGCGCTACAAGCTGATCGCCGCCGAAGACATGGCCGCGCAGGAAGCCGGCCAGTACGACGTGGTGACCTGCATGGAAATGCTGGAGCACGTGCCCGACCCGGCCGCCATCGTGCGCGCCGCCGCCGCCCTGGTGAAGCCGGGCGGCCACGTGTTCTTCTCCACGCTGAACCGCAATCCCAAGTCCTACCTGTTTGCCGTGATCGGCGCCGAATACGTGCTGCGCATGCTGCCGCGCGGCACGCACGACTACGCCAAGTTCATCACGCCGGCCGAACTGTCGCAATACGCGCGCAGCGCCGGGCTGCAGGTGAACGGCCTGAAAGGCCTGGGCTACAACCCGCTCAGCAAGATCTACTCGCTGAACGACGACACCAGCGTCAACTACATGGTGGCCACCAGCCGCACCGGCTGAGCCCCCCTCTTTTCCAACGGCGGCCGCGGCCGCCATCTCTACGCCCCCTTCATGAGCCATCCTGCCACCTTGTCCGCCCCGCGCGCCGTGCTGTTCGATCTGGACGGCACGCTGGCCGATACCGCGCCCGACCTGGCCGCCGCCGTCAACCTGCTGCGCAGCGCGCGCGGCCTGGACGCCACGCCCTACGAACTGCTGCGCCCCACCGCCTCGGCCGGCGCGCGCGGCATGATAGGCGCGTCCTTCGGGCTGACGCCGCAGGACGCCGGCTTTGACGAGCTCAAGAACGGCTTCTTCGACAACTACGAAGCCGCCATCGCCGTGCACAGCACGCTGTTCGACGGCGTGCCGGCGCTGCTGGCCGGACTGGAAGCGGCCGGCGTGGCCTGGGGCATCGTCACCAACAAGCCGGCCCGCTTCACCGACCCGCTGCTGCCGCAGATCGGCCTGGCGCACGCCGGCTGCGTCATTTCCGGCGACACCACCGCGCACGCCAAGCCGCACCCGGCGCCGCTGCTGGAAGCGGCGCGCCGCCTTGGCCTGCCGCCGGAAGCATGCTGGTACGCGGGCGACGACCTGCGCGACATCCAGGCCGGCCGGGCCGCCGGCATGCCGACCGTGGCCTGCGCCTGGGGCTATTGCGGCGCCACCGAGCCGGCCGGCTGGAACGCCGACCACTTGCTGCCGACACCCCAATCTTTATTGCAACTTGTGCAAACAGTGTTGGCTGCGCACGCCGGAAACGCGCTGGCAGCCTGATAGATTGTCACACGACCATTGCCGTACGGAAATTCTCCCAGTAAGATAAACGGGACATAAACACATGAAAGCCGGAGTACGCACATGACTAGCGATGAACTAATCGCCGACGCCGCTGCGCGCAGCCATACGCCGCAGAGCTGGGATGTGACGGTGTCCGAATCCAAGTTCTACTGGTACGACCTGCTGACGGATTTCCCGCCGGTGCCCGACTTCCGCGACCCGCTGGGCCGCTACCTGCGCCGCATGCAGTTCGCGGTGGAAGCGACCATGGAAAAGCGGCTGATGTACATGCTGGTGAGCCGTCCCAAGCTGCGTTTCGACACGTCGCGCTCGACCAGCTGGGGCTTTTTCGGCCTGAAGCTGACCATCCCCATCCTGGTGGGCGCCGACCAGAAGCGCGACGCGCTGACCATCGAGCTCAACACGCCGGAGGACGCCACTTTAAAGAAGCCGACGGTGCAGGTGTTCGAGCGTTTCCTCACGCTCAACTGGGGCTCGATGATAGAGACCTACTCGATCCACGACCTGCTGCAGAACTTCAACACCAAGCACGACTACCCGAGCAAGGTGCACTACGTGGGCCAGACGCGCGACCCGGCCGGGCGCCTGATCAAGGGCCGCATCAGCGGCGTGAACCGCGCCTGCGACAACAGCGGCCCGGACAACGACAACTTCCTGCTGATCCAGCGCATGGACTTCAGCACCGGCGCGCCGGTGACCACCGACGGCGCCTCCGACGAGCTGCACGACCTGATGCTGAAGGACCAGATGGACTTGCTCGAGTGCATACTGATCAAGTACTTCGAGAAGGACGACGAGAAAATGCGCAGTGCGCGCGAAGTGCAGGCGCGGGAAGCGCGGGTGGCCAATCTGTACCAGGCGCACATGCTGCAGCGGCTGCAGGTGGACCTCGGGCTGGAAGCGCCGGACGCGTTCCAGAACCTGTACTCGGACCGCGTGAAGGAAGCCAGCCGGCACCTGTTCGAAGTGACCTTCAAGGGCAGCGAGCCGCTGTTCCGGGTGCCGGGCAAGGTGTGATGCGCCGCGCGGCCGCGCGCGCCGCGTCAGGCCCAAAGGCGAAGGTCGTAGTGCCAGATCATCCAGATCAAGAACACAAGCTGCAGCGCCACGGCCACCATGATCCAATTCATCAGCCAATTCGGAATACTCGGCCGTTGCTTCTTTGACTCGTCAGGTGTCTCGGGCATGGCATCCCCTTCCCCTACTAGGTTCGCAATTTTAGCGCGCGATGTGGCGGTTCGGCGCCGCCATGAAGCCCGTTGCCAAGCAAAGTGCACGTTGGGGTGGAATCGAGTACAATGGTAAGTCTGTGGGGACGACCTGGCTTCGACGTGGGTTGCAAAGCAGAACAGGGCATACCGAGGCCTGGTTACCTCGTAAATACACCCAGAAATCAATAACTGCAAACGATAACTCGTACGCACTGGCAGCTTAATTGCTGTTAGCTCCTCAACGCTTCTTCCCTGGGGCGGGCCGTTAAAAGCTGAGGAGTCATTTACAGGGAATCGCGCTATAACGGGTCACTTGAAGTAGCGCTAAATCTAAGGTGAATCGCTGGTACGTAACGTGCACATCCGTGCCGTACCGGTTAAATTAAATGATAGTGCTAAGTATGTAGAACTGTCTGTAGAGTGCTTGCGGACGCGGGTTCGATTCCCGCCGTCTCCACCACTGAATTATTCAGCATCATCCAACGCCGTCCCAGTGACGGCGTTTTTCATTCTCGCTCGCCTTCGGCGAAATCCCATAAAGTTGCCCAATGTTTAAGAAGATCCAGCTACAATGGGTGTATGGCTGGGGGTACATTTCATTTCTTCAACTGGGGAGCGTGATATGGCTGGGGGTACAAACAAGCTGACGGACCGCCGCGTCAAGGCCTTCTTGGCCGGCGGCAAGGACGCCAGCGGAATCGAAGGCGAACGCGACGGCAAGCGCCTGTGGGATGGCCAGGGCCTGTACCTGCAACGCATGGCTTCCGGTAGCGCCAAGTGGCGGTTCAAATACCGCACGGGTGGCAAAGAGACGACCTATACCATCGGCCCCTACCCGGACATTTCTCTGGCGCAGGCCCGGACCGAGCTGGCCAAGGTGCGGGAACAGACCCGTGCGCACATGAATCCCGTCGTCGAACGTCGCCTGGACCGCGCTGCGGCGGCAGCGGCCAACGTGGACACTTTCGCGTCGGTAGCGCAGCAGTGGCTGGCGATGAAGCGCCGCGAATGGAGTGAAGTGCACTTCAAAAAATCAGCCCGCGCTTTGGAGCGCGATATTTACCCCGAGCTGGGCCAACTCCCCATTTCACGCATCAGCTCCGGCATGATCACGATGACAATGGAAAAGATCACCGCCCGCTCCGTTCACGAGACGGCTTCACGCATCCTGCAACACGTCAACGGCGTGTTCCGCTTTGCCGAAGCCAAGGACCTGTGCAAGGGCAACCCTGCGACATCGGTCAGGGAAGTCTTGCAACGCAAGCGCGATAGCACGCGCATGCCCGCCCTGCTGAAGCGCGCCGAACTGGGCCAGGTCCTGCGTCACGCCCGGCTGGCACGAACGACTCCCCAAGTGTACTTGGCGCACCGCTTGATTGCCTTCAGCGTCATGCGCATCAGCAATATCGTCAACGCTGAATGGAAGGAGTTCGACCTGGAGGACGACCAGCCCATATGGACCATTCCACGCGCCAACCTAAAGAAAAAAGACAAGCGGTTTCCAGATCATCGCATCCCGCTCGGTCCCACCATCGCCGCTGAGCTGCGCGAGTGGAAGTTGGCGACCGGCGGCAAGGGCCTGCTGTTCCCCTCCCCGACCAACGCTGAGCAGCCCATCACGCGGGAGGCGCTGGAAAAATTCTACCGCGTGACCCTCAAATTAAACGCGGTCCATACCCCACATGGCTGGCGCAGCTCATTGACCACACGAGCCAGCGAGGAGAAGATCATGCCCAACAAGCTGATTCAAGTCGCCACCGATCATGCCAGCGACAGCGAAACGGCACTTGCCTACGACCGTGGTGAATATTTCGATGACCGCATCATACTTTTCCGCTGGTGGGACGATGTCTTGACCAAGGCACAAGCGACGCCCTGATCCTTCATGCAGACGAGTGGGGCGCCGACACCCGTGTAATCCGTCAGTATTCGCGCTTAACGGTGCCTCTTCCTCACGGGTCAGTGTGCCCCGCCCCGCCCGGGTCGAGCACCTTGCGCACCACATGCGCATGCGTTCCGAGCCACCGTAAAATTTACCTAGGAAACATCACATCATGGAATACGCCGCGTACGGGCGAGTGATAGCGTTGTCCTCCGCGCCGATTACCGGACTGTATCGTTTTGACGATGAGTTTCAGATCTACCCGGCGCCTGCTGGCTCGCCGATGACCAACCATATCGAGGCAACCTACCCGTTCATCATCGAAGTGAAATACATGGCCACCGATCAGGGCAGACACCTCGAACAGGGCTTCATCGAACCCGACTCGATCAATCAACGGCGTCGAGTTGACCGGATTAATCACGTGCTACTGTGGCTCACAACATTAACCACCTTCAGCCTGGTATTCCCAAAGCAACGATCATCATGGTTTCGGCCGGCAACCGATCGCCGAGAAAATCCATTCCCGTTGCCGCAGTGGGGCATGGAGTCCTATAGCCTGCGCGAAATCGGTCCCGGCATCCAAGCGTTCTCGCAACCCGACTACCAAGGCATTCCGCTCACGGACACCCGCGAGTATCACGCACGTATGGGACTTGTGCCGGACCATGAGTTTGATCTGCCCGACTTGATCAACGAGTTGTTGGCAGATGTCGGCGCACTTGACGCGGAAGCCTCGGAGACATTTCTCTCAGCTTGTCTGCTATTCCGTCAAGCGAAGGACCTGTGGCAGCATTATTCCAGCCTGTCCTTCGCGTCAGCCGTATCGGCGCTTGAGACGCTGATAGACTACAACCACCGTGGCCATGAGGTGGAGCGCTGCAAGGAGTGCGGCCAGGAACGATACAGGGTTGTAAAAAAATTCCTTGAGTTCTGCCTCCAGTACGGTGCCGGCAATCCCAAAGATCTTCTAGAGGAGTACAAGAAGACCTTCAAAAAAATCTACAGCACACGCTCCGCTCTGCTCCACAAAGGCAAACTGATGCACGATGATTTGTATTGCCCAGCAATCGGAACGTGGGACAATGTTGAAGAACGCGAACAGCATCGGACGCTGCTCAAGCTGTATCGGATTTGCGCGCTCAATTGGCTACGCGAAACGGCTGCCGAGCAGCGGCGAGCGAATGTTGCCTAAACAGCGGCGCTGACATCTCGTCATGCTGTTTCGGCATGCCATTCGAGCAGCGCCACAGCTTGTTCACGTAGCGCGCAGCAGTTGGCGGTGGTGGACGCCAACTAGCCATTGATGCAGTTCCGCTCCCACGTAGCCTACCAGGCCAGCCAGGCACATCGATCACGCTCGCGGCATAGGGCGCCGCTGCGTCACGAGCCGAATAGCGCTTCGCCGGTTCTGGCAGGCTGCAGACTATTTTTCACGCTTCACAGCCACCATCAGGACAAGCTGAGCTACGGCACCTGGCGCTAATGTTCCACGCGACGATTTAGACGATTCCTTGCATGCTACTTGACAAGCGAATGGGTGCGGCCGCGATGAATCTCACTGATGGTGCCGTTCGATACACCGAATTCTTTCGACACCGCTGTCTGCGTCATGCCCTGGGCAAGTAGCCGCCTAATCTCACGGACATCGTCATCCGACAGCTTGCGGTTCTTGCGCGTTTCCCGAATTCGCTGACGCTGCTCTTCCGTCCATTCCCGATTACTGTTCCGCTCCGCCAGGCCGGCCTTCGGTTTGCCCTTGTTGGCCAGTGAAATCTTGAGTTTTGATTCCGCAGATATCGGGTGGCCCGGCTTCCCTTTCTGGGCGCGATTGCGCTCGCTGGTCCAAGGACTTTTTCTATTCTTCAAGGCGGCGCGAATTTTTTCCTTATGCTCCTCCGATTTCGGAATGCCTATCCCGCCATCGCCACCCGCTGACCCGTTGACAAGGTCGTGGCCGAGATCGGAAAAATGCTTAATCCACATCATCTCTACGGTATGCAATTCGGCATCCTCCTGGAGCGGCAAGACCAACACTTCGTGGCCCGCGTTCACCACCGACCTTATCCACGCTGTACGACGGCTCTTGTCCCTCTCTCTTCTCGCCCAAGTGAGATGCTCCTTCAGGCGGTCGCCGACTGGTTTGGTGGTTTGGCCTACGTACCGGATCTGACCATCTACGGATGAGGCTAATCCATAGACGATGACTCTCTTAGTTGCCTGCGTACTCATACTGCGTCAACACCCCATCCATCAGCTAAAAAACAACGTCAATGCGGTACATGTACCGTCGAAAGGCACGAATTATATACGCATGATTGGCGGGTGCCGAATCTCTCCCAACACCGCCAACATCCTGCTCTTGTCGCACTTGGTGACGCCATTCGCCAGGTCCGTCTCGAACGCGGCGTGTCCCAGGAATCCCTTGCACTGCTTGCAGGCGTTGACCGCAGCTACTTGGGCCGCGTTGAGCGGGGTGACAACAATGTGGCGGTTTTGTCGCTGATCAGAATTGCTGACGCGCTGAACTTGTCAGCGAAAGACCTCATGCAACTGGCTGGTCTTTGAGTACTGCTGGTGCGTGGTCGCGTCGCAATCAACCGGCACTCTGGCCAACCCGGCATGGGCGCTGCACGGCCTGGGAAGTGGCATGCGCCATCTGATGGACTGCTGGTTAGCTGGTGCGCCCACTGCCGTATGAATCGGTCGTGGGGACTAGCCATAGCTGGATTGCCAGAGTTCTCCTAGCGCCACCGTCTGATCGCGTTCCGTTCGGCGAAACGCTGATGCGGTCAGCACCCGAAGTATCACCTCGTTGCCCCCGGCATCCTGCAATAGCGCCATTGCCGGGCTGAGTCCTGCTCTACTGGCCAACGTCAACGCTTCGCCGATCCGTTTCGCTGTACACGCATCTTTTCGATTGTCCATAGTTCGCCTCACTTCCCGTTCCCGCTCCACCATGGCCGCTGCGTGTCTGCACGCATAGCCCCTGGCGAAAGGCAGGCTGGCCCTGCGCCACCGCAAGGCGCGACAGGAGATGAAGCGGCTGCCACTCGACCATCCGGCAAGGCTGGGCAATATGCACGGCAGCCAAGCTGCTCGAAGCGGCAGAGGCGCACAAGGAAGGCAAAAGGCTGTATGGCGGGACGGAGCGACCCGGCGACAAAGCGTGCGGGCATCTGTCGCCGGCAGGCGATGCTAAAAGCAATGCACCGGCGCTGAGTGCTGGGTGACGGCGCCTACGAGAGAGAAAGTGAAGTTGGCTTAGTGGCTGATGCTACCCTGACTCGCGGCACCCACATGGCACCGCAACCTGATTATAGAGGGAGCGGAAGATCCAGCTGGGCGCGCGCCTTTTCGTATATACGGTAAGACAGGAATAAGGCAAATCTTTAAGACATATAGGGGGTGCAGGCGGCCCCAAGACCGCCCCAACCACATAACGCCATTGGCCGACCACGTCGTTATAATGTGGAAATACTTTTCCTCAAGGTGATCAATATGACCGCAGCAGGTTGGGCCGATCTGTTCAAACATTTTTTGAATTCCCGGCTGTCGAGCGCAGCGGCTTTCGCGGCCACGGCAGGATATCTGGCCCTTGCCCACTTCACCCTGGTGCTTCCACCGCCGGCATTCGCTGCATGGCTAGTGTGGCTCGTGATGATCTTCTCAGGCTTCCAATGCGCTTGGTGGGCGGTATCGTCGGCGCCAGGGACGATCGTGGCCGCATACGCCAGCGTGGTTAGAGTCTGGCCAGTTAAGTTCAGTAAGCTCACAGAGGCAGAGATTTTTGTTCTGCAATACCTGAGCGAGCAGCCGCATTTGCAGGCCAGCCTCTATGAGATAGCGGAGCACCCCGGATTGCCTGAAGCGGCAGCCTCACGAGTCGCCGCGAACTCACTCATGAAGCGAGGATTGGTGGAAACGTTGAGGTCGGATCGGGTCAAGGCAACTACGAAGGGAGCAAGCTTCCTCATTGAAAACCGTCACCAGCCTGGCTTTGAACCGTCAAAGCGGCCGTCAAATACTCGAAGCTGGATGGGCTAACGCTGGGCCGGCCGGCACCCTACCCTGCTAAAGAGGAAGGAGAGCCAATGAACAAAGCGCGCCACATAGAATTCGATGTCACCGTCGTGTTCGGCCGAGCGGCCATCGCGGCAATACGCATGTCGCTGGCCCAGAGCCACGGTAGCGCGTTTGCTGATACATTCGTGGCGAAGCACAAGGGCGCGATCCAGCGTGCCGCCAGAGCGCGTTTGAATGGCCGCACGGAGTGCGAAGTGCGAGCGGAATTCCAGGGCATGCGATTTATCGGACAAGCTGGGACTACGCATGAATGACCAGGGCGCCTTTCCTCGTTCCGGTGGCTGACTTCACGGGAGGCCATACCATCCTGCGCGCCAAGCAACCTGACGTTAGAGGGCAGTCGTCACCTTCGCCTGGCTTCCGTTGTTGACCGGGCATCGTCCCGTGGTCAGGAATAGTTGCCCATCAAGCTGCGCCTGATATACTGTACAAAAACACAGTATCGAGTGCAAAATGCGGATCAAAATGACGAAGCTGCGGATGCAAGGCATCACGTTGCCAAGCCTGTCGCTTGGGCAGCGCGGGAAACCTGTCACCGGGGACCTTCTCATCCTTACTACCGATGACCAAGGACTGCACCGTCCGGTAAAGCTGGCGAGGCTAATGGCGCCAGGGACGCAGGTGATTCAGGAGACCCTGATCGAGCCGTGCATGGTCTGGGCCAGGCACGGCCGGTTTACGCTTGCCGGCTTCGAGCGGTCGATGAATCAGCACAAAGAGCGAGTGGAGTACGCGCAGTCGTGGTTATGCGAAATTGATTTGACGAGCGGGGAGGACGAGGCGGGCGCGCCGCTGTATCCTGGCCCACGCACGTACAGGTAGTCCATGAACTAGCATCAAACAAACATAACTCAGCGCCGGCATGTATAGCAGGCGATGACCGCCGAGCCAAGGAGCCTGCGCGCTGGGGCCATTGCGGCGCTGAATGCCCGCGTGCACTGCCTCGCAGGTACACTGGCCACTGCTCACGCAGTTCAGACAGCCCCCCTTTCGCCACGCCAGACACCGCCTGTAATTGCCGCCATCGATCTGGACATGCGATCGCTTGTTGACGCTGAGACGGTGGCACGCTGGCTACATCGCGCACCGCAGACCGTGCGCAAACGGGCAGGCCACCAATGCGGCCCGATCCAGGCGAAACGTCTTAGCGAATGGCAGCTGAGGCCTGTTGGCGCATTTCGCGCCATTTATACGACAGCTGCCAGTTGACCGTTGCCGAGTCCTGTTAGGTCAGCAAATCGGACCAGCGCATTTGGTGCCAGCCAGTTGATACAGAAAGGACAGCCCTCCCTGCTGGCCAAGCAGCCGCAAGACACTCAACGCAACAGCTCCGCAGGGCATAATCGAGGCCATGGCTCAGGCTGTCCAACTTGGACTCCGCCAAGGCGTCCGTCGTCCGCAACTTGCCCGCGACAGCAGGTGACAACAACCGCTGTCGGTATGTCACCTAAAATCGTCGCAGAGGCAAAATATCCGGCAAGCGCTGATCCGTTGTCGCGGCCAGAACTGCCATCCCCTTGACTTCGCAGTCAGCAGGCAGCACTTGTGGCCACCGGCGGACAGCGGCCAGGACAAACGCGGTACATCTTGCACCATCGCGGATCACTATCCACTAGGCGACGCTTGTAGCCCTCATCTGCAGACGCCATCAACTCATTCACGATGGCCGCCATGTCCTTGGCCATCGAACCGCTGGAAGCCCGCGCAGCCCAGGAGTTGAAACTCCTATAGCTACTCAAGCAGTACTAACCACTGCTCGTCCTGCTGCCCCAGTCTCCGCAGATACCTTCTCGCGGCCCTTCCGATTCTGTGCAAGGTGTCGAGCCGAAAAGAAAAGTGTTGTCGTTAGTCGCAGAAGTGCTAAAAGTGGATGCGCGTTTCTTTTTCTTGCGCTTTGCCATAGAATCGTTTTCAGTTTCACGCCATTCAATGCCGTGCCAGGACATCGCACCGCAGGGAACCCGTGAGACAAAGGAAAACGCCCCGGCGCTTGCCGGCACCAGGGCGTTTATTTGAAGCAGTTCGTATTGACGCAAGGCCAATCCAAACTTTGTCGTGAGAGACAATTTGGAGCGTAACGCAGTGGCACGCACGGGTCAAGGCATGACGCCATATAGCATCATGCCATATAAAAAAAACCAATTGTGTCCAACACTGGCTCTGCGTCCAACCTAAAGGACGTGATATGACGCAGTACGTGCAATTTCTCCGCCTGGATGCCGTGGTCGCCATGACCGGCAAATCCCGCAGCGCCATCTACGCAGCAGTCAAAGCCAAAACCTTCCCGCCCCCCGTGAAAGTTGGCGCCCGCGCCATCGCTTGGTCATCCACGGCCATCGTAGCCTGGCAACAAGCCTGCCTGTCCAACTCCACGACAAGCCCCAGCTAACGCCGCAGCCGAAGCTGCTTTCGCATCACTTTTCCGCGTGAGCTAACAACTTACGCGGCGAAATGTCGCACTGGCAGCACTGGTGCGTGCTTCAGCCTGCCTTCGGGCCACTGCTGCACGCGCTCTTCCATACCCAATGTCCAGCGATGGAGGCAGGGTTACGCCTACACCTCCAGTGATGGACGCTGGCGAATAGCGCTTTCTTAAGGAACATCATGATGAAGAAATCCTTTCCGTTCATGCGCATGAAACCACTCAGCAAAAAGACGACACGTGCCTCCGCAAACGCGGTGGTCATCCGCAACTGCGCCATGCACAACCTCCGCGAAATTCCGTCCACAGGCCGCGATCACGTCACGGGCGCCATCCGCCCTGAGCGTAGCCGGGACAACGTCATCCTGGCGGGTCCACGCTCGGCACTAGAGGTTGCTAACTTCGCTTTGCACCTGATGGCCGCCGCTTCACTCACCATCGCACGTAAGAACGCCAACATGGGCAGCGAGGTTGTGTTTTCGCTAGAACCCGGCAGCGTGGAGAATCCTGTCGATTACTTCCAAGCCTGCGTGGCATGGCTGCGTGCATATTACGACGTTCCAGTCATAAGTGCCGTGTGCCACTTCGACCAAGCCAAACCGCACTGCCACGTTCTCCTGCTGCCCCTGCGCAACGGCAAGTGGTTAGGCGGCTACTTGTTCGGCAAGCGCTCCGCCCTCAGCTTGGCGCAGAAGACGTTTCGCCAGGAGGTTGCCACGCGCTTTGGCTTGGACTGCTCAAGCGTGCGCCCCAAAGCCTCAGCAAAGCATCGCGGCTTGAACGAGGAGACGCTCATAGCGCATACGCTGGACCAGCCAACGCAACCGCTCGATGCCGGGGTTATGTCGGCCCTGGTTGCGCCGGCCGTGTTCACGGAAAAGCTGGCGGCGTCACTGCAACAAGCAGGCGGCGGTTCTGCGCCTTCCCCGTCGGAACGCTGACACCGAAGTACTGGGCGCACCATGCGCTAGAGAATGGCGCGCCTGTCACGGACGCACCATTCTCTATCCTGTGTTAGCACAATGAAGGCGAAAGCCTGCAGTAGGGGGCAGCAGTTCTGCGCAATCGACGTCAAACAGTACCCAGCTCGGTCAGTACAACCTGCCCGAGCGTGAACAAACCGAACACGCTGACAATAGACCGGTGCAGGTCTTTCCTACTCGGTGCCGCTCCTGAATGCCAGTGCACACTGATTGACTGCCCGGCGGGTAAGAATAGAATCTGGCGCGTCTCGCTGCAACAACAACGAATGGATACCGCCAGATTCATGACCTCCACGATACCGTCCCGATTGCATGCGTCCAAGCGCCAGCAGGCAATGGACACGATTGCAGCCAATCTGTGGTGGTGACACCCCTTAGTTTCCGCACTTGGCGCATGCACCCACCGGCGATGTTCAGCAAAGGCACGCGAGAACTGGTACGCATCCAAGTACGCAGCGCGCACGCGAGAACGCACGACGTGCGTACCGAGCGCATGACTGTCGAGGCGGCGGCAATGGCGGTAACGGTGGCAACGCATGCGGGCGCTTGCTGAAACAGACAAGCTGGGATGTAAGGATGGATTCAAGCGGCTCAAAATTGAGCCGCTTGCCTTTGAGGCTACTGACAATGGGCTTCGCCCTACTCCATGCCATGCGGTTCAAGCCGGCCGGTATCGCTGCATTCAACGCCATGGCTGCCTACGTCATCTTGCGATCAGCAGCCAGTGCGGCAGCAGATTCAGCCTTTCTGGAACAAAGCCACGCGCCAGCATAACGGGCATCAAAACAAGGGAGCGCCACGGCGAAACTAACCCTGAGATTCCAGCTCATGTAAGCAAGTGAGCATGTGAGCATGTAAGTAAGCCTAGCAGCGCCGCGACGATGCCATACGAGAAGCCCTACACTGACGCCTGAAGGCGTGCGCAGCCCGTTGCGCACCTCACCACGGACTCGTTGGCAAGGCGGCGAAAACTGATTTCCCCCATGATCAAGTGGGCCAGTAGTTCGTCGGTCAGGATGGCACGGCGCTGCGCGTCGTTCAGCGATTCATCGCTGGCCCGGCCTAGCCAACATGATTGAGCTTACCGAGGCTCGCAGCACGCCCGTGTGGTCCAGCCAAGGCTAAAGACCGATGAACTCCGTCTGCATCAATCCGGTTTTCGGATCGACCAGGCCAAGTTTCAGGCCTCGGCCCTTGCCCTCCAGGGCGGCCAAGTACAGCTGCAATGCTTTTCGCAGCAGCTCGCTCGTGCTACTGTCGGTGGCGGCCACCGCCAGATTGATATCACGGTTGAGGTCGTCGGAAAGCACGACATTGAAGCTGGTGGACATGATTCTTCCTTGATTCAGATGATGTGTGAATTTTACACATGATCGACGCATCACTAGTCCGCGCTAAAACCTGACTGCGGTTCGCCGCAACCAGCTTCGCACCGCCACGACGCGCTTTCATGTCCGCACGCCATCGGCCATACGGGCGCTGTCATTCCACGAGCAGCGTTATCCAAGCTGTACCGAGCCGGGGGCGATCAGTGCGCGCCATCGCCGAACTGCATGAAGTGACGGAGCGGGCGATACGCAAGAGGGCCACAGTGAATGCCTGGCAGCGCGACCTGACGGCCAAGGTGCAGCAGAAGGCCCGCGACTAGTAGGTACACACTGCTCACGCGAAAGCGCATGGTGTGCGTACCAAGCGCGAGATAGTCGAGGCGGCGGCGCTGACGGTGGTCACGGTGTTGTGCGAACATCGGCGCGACATCGCCACCGGGCGCAATGTCGTGGCCGTGCTGTCGGCGCAGCTACTGTCGGCGGAGTGCCGGCGCGACGAGCTGGAAAACCTGATTGAGCTGGATACAGCCGAGGGCTAAACCGGCGAGCGCCGTGTCAAGCTGATGAAGGCGGTATCGCGGCCGGTCCACGCCAGCACCATGCGCGACCTGTCCACGGCCATGAAGAACCTCTTGGGCTGGAGCGGCAGACCTTCAACGTGCAGCACTTACCGGCGCCGGACGTGCCGGCCCCGGCCAAAGCGCCGCCCAGCCGTGGCGGATGCGTTTGCGGAGCTGAAAGCGGCATTCGCGGGCCGCATCAGCAAGGAAAAAGCGGCGAGCTAGCCGCCAGGATCAGGCGTGCAGCGTTTTCAACACGAACTCGGGGGAAGCCTGCACTAGCTTGAGCAACGCCGCCGCTGGGCCGCGTGGCACGCGCCGATGCTGCTCCCAGTTTTGCAGCGTGTCGATGCTGATGCGCAGCAGGGCGGCGAATTCGGACTGGCTGAGGCCGGTTGTCTCGCGCACCAGCTTGACATCGGGGGCGATCACGGTAAAGCGACGGCCAGGAGCCAACTCGCCGCGCTTGATGGCGACAGCTTGCTTCAAACTCTCGGTTATCTCATTGAATATTGCTTTGTCCATTTTCGGGTAACAGTTCGGCAACTGAAGGGAAGAAAAGAAGGGGCGCGGCGCATTGCATGGCGTCTGAATTATATACGTCATTGGCGGATACCCCTATGGGGCGCACGCTCTCCCACGCTTATGCTAGCCCTGCCCGACTGAATTCACGCTGCGCTGAACAGCTCGTTGGCGCTCGCAGCCTCGGCGTTGGTCGCTGTCCAGCTACCGAAGAAGCGGCAAGCGATACCGGACATGGTGGCGGCGAGTGTGTCGAAGTTGGTGATGGTGAAGTACGGCATGCGGTTCCTCTGTTGTTGAAGACGGCACCATTGTCGCCACTGGACTGCAATTCGACTTTTGTCCGCTAAGAATCCGCCGAAAGATTTTTGAGGGCCGGATAGATTCGAGAGGTGCAGTCCGTGGGGCATTTGGCCCCCACCCCGGCGGGGTGCATAAGTTTGCGCAATATCAACGCGCCGCCAAGCATTGCTGGTAGCCTGCGGTAGGAGGGAACCATGAACAAGAGCAGCCACATAAAATTCGATGCCGCCACTGTGTTCGGCCGCACGGCAGTCGCGGTCATACGCGTATCGCTCGCCGAAAGCCATGGGCACGCGTTTGCTGATGCATTCGTGGTCGATCATGCAGGCGCGATTCAGCGTGCCGCTAGGGCACGGTTAAATGGCCGCATGGATGCCGAAGTGCGAAGGGACATTCATGAGCTGCGACGCATAAGCCAAGGCCCATCGTCCCATGACTGACCCGGGCGCCAAGGCACAAGCAAAGTGTGCGCCCTCGCGCCGGGCGGCCATCTATGTACGTATGTCCAGCCGCCCCCAAGACCACTCCATTCAGCATCAGTGCGACCGGCTGAACGAGTATGCCCAAAAGCACGACATCGAGATTGTGATGATGTATGCCGACGCGGGAAAGAGTGGCTTGCGCATCAATGGCCGCGACGGGCTACAGGGACTGCTAGCTGACGTGCAGGCGGGAGCGCCGGGCTTTGAACTGGTGCTGGTATACGATGTGAGCCGCTGGGGCCGGTTTCAGGATGTGGATGAAAGTGCCCATTACGAGTTCGTGTGCCGGCGGGCAGGCGTGCAGGTCGTGTACTGCGCCGAGCAATTTGAAAACGATGGCTCGGCCATGTCCTCGTTGCTGAAGGGCGTGAAGCGCACCATGGCGGCTGAATACAGCAGGGAGCTGTCAGCAAAGGTGCTTGCTGCGCAGTGCAAGTTCGCCGGGCTGGGCTTCAAGATGGGTGGCTTGCCAGGCTATGGACTGCGGCGCATGTCGTTCGACCACATGGGAAAGCGTCGGCGGATGTTGCAGCCAGGTGAGCGGAAGGCTGCCCTAACGGACCGCGTGAGATTGTGCTGGGGGCCTGACTCTGAGGTGGAGGTGGTCCGCCGCATCTTCGACATGTACGTCCACAGCCGCTACGGGGACACCAAGATCGCCGAGATTTTAAATCTGGAAGGTATACCCGCCGAGCGTGGGCGACCATGGACTGCGTTTCGAGTCAAGAATGTCCTGCAGGGCGAGAAATACATGGGCCACGCAATCTTCAACAAGCGAACTGCGAAGCTCAAGACCCGGATGGCATTCAATGAGCCTGCGGCAGTTGTTCGGATTGAAGGCGCAATGGAGCCGATCATTCCGGCTGACCTCTTCAGGCAGGCTCAGCTTGAGCGCAAAGCGCGTTTGGCTCCGTGGCAGAGGGAAGAAATTCTTATGCTGTTGCGCAGGCTGCATGACAAGTGCGGCAAAGTTGACGCTAAGCTGATCGCCGCCGAACCGGGATACCCTGCACCGCGCTACATCAAAGAGGCGTTTGGCACCATGGCGGATGCTTACCTGATGGCGGGGCTACCGATCACCAAGACGCTGGCTTATGCCAGGACCACCCGCGCTGTGCGCCAGACCTTGCACGCGACCATTTCGGCGGCGAAGATGCTTATCGTGCAGGCCGGCGCAGCCCACGCGCCAGGGGCAGCGAAATGGTGCTTGCTGATAAATGACCGGCTCATCCTCAAGGTCGTGGTTTCAAGGAGCCGCCACGATCAGCAGGGTCGCATTCGGTGGCGGATACCTGTACGCACCGTGCCAATTCCTGACTTCGTCCTGTGTGTGCAGATGAATAGCGCAAACGCGGCAGTGTTAGCCTACTTTCTCGTCCCCGTTGCTGATTTCAGTGAGGGCCATATCATCCTGCGTGGCGAGCGTCCAGAAGATCGTGCGCAGTACCGATATTGGAGTCTGGCCGCCATTTTTGGTGAGGTGTAGGCCAGCGCCTCGACTGGAGCGCTGAGCGGGTATTGGCAGCCATTGAACTCAAGATGCGAACGCATGTGGACGCCGCAACGGCTGCGAAATGGGAAATTCGCGCTGCGCTGAACAGCGGCGACTTTCAAGGTGGCCGAGCTGTGGAAGACTATCGAGAATGGCAGTGACGCCGGGGGGCAGCCATGGCTTGGGCGCAATGACCGATTCTTGGCCTGCAATCTGCGCCGGCTGGACGCGCCGCACGCGTGGCTGCATACCCGCTGCAGCGAAGTGGGGGCCAACACGAGCGGCTACTTGTCGGCTGAAATTTGTCCGCTGTCCGTGCATAGGTGAGCCAAAAGCCGACCTCCCGTGATCCCTATTGGGATCACCAGTGAGCCATGCGGGATCACGGATGATCGGATTTTGCGCATGGATGAGCTGAAATCGTGCACCAGTGATCCCTATTGGGATCATCGCGGCCTAACCGCCACGACTAACACTTGCGCGGGACGTGCAATTTTCATGAAGCAGATAGTTTCACTTTCGCCTTATATCGTGCCTCTGTTTGATAGACTGGGGCTGGTGGGATAACCATACGAACAAATTCAAGAAGCTCAGCATGGATACAGCACTAAACCCATTTTCGCCTGGTGCGGGTAGTCAGCCGCCCGAGTTGGCCGGGCGCGCTGACGTGCGCGAGACGGTGCGCATCCATAACGAACGGCTGCGCATCGGCCGTCAGGCCAAGAGCGTGCTGCTGGTTGGCCTGCGCGGCGTCGGCAAGACGGTCTTGCTCGACCGCATGCTGATGGACGCCGAGGCGGTCGGCCTGCACACCATCCGGCTGGAAGCGCCGGAAAATCACTCGCTCCCCGCGCTACTGGCGCCCGAGCTGCGCCGCGCCCTGCTGCGGCTGAGCAAACTGGACGCCGCCAAGGACATGGCGGTGCGCGGCTTGCGTGCGCTGGCCGGCTTCGCTGGCAAGCTCAAACTGACCTACAACGACATCGAGGTCGGATTCGACTACGAGGCCGAGCCGGGCCTGGCCGACAATGGCGACCTGGAAAGCGATCTGACGGCGTTGCTGGAACAGGTCGGCCGCGCCGCCCGCGCCGCTGACACGGTGCTGCTGATCTTCATCGATGAATTGCAGTACGTACCCGAGCCGCAGCTGGCCGCGCTTATCTCGGCGCTGCACCGCTGCGCCCAGGCCGCGCTGCCGGTGGCGGTGATCGGCGCCGGGTTGCCGCAGCTGCGCGGCCAGATGGGCGAGGCGAAATCATACGCAGAACGCTTGTTTGAGTTCGTGGATGTTGGCCCGCTCAGTGTCGCCGATGCGCAGGACGCGCTGCAAAAGCCTTGCGAGGACGAGGGCGTGTCCATTGACGAAGGCGCCTTGGGCCTGATCGTTGACAAGACGGGCGGCTACCCCTATTTCCTGCAAGAGTGGGGCAAGCACGCCTGGGACCGGGCGCAGCAAAGCCCGATCACGCTGGCCGACGCCGTGGACGCCACGAACGACACGATACGGGCGCTGGACGCGAGATTCTTCCGGGTCCGATTGGACCGCTTGACCCCGGCCGAAAAACGCTACCTGCGCGCCATGGCGCAGCTGGGTGCCGGGCCGCACCGACCCGGCGATATCGCGCTGGCACTCAACCGCGATACGAAGCAGCTAGCCCCAGTGCTCGGCAAGCTGATTGCGAAGGGCATGGTCTGGAGTCAATCGGACGGCGCCATCGCGTTCACCGTGCCACTATTCGACCAGTTCATGCGGCGCGCCATGCCTTAGGCTCCAGGCGTCGAACAATCGCCACGCGGGGCGTGCCGCTTCAACCGAGACGTTGGAGAGCAAGCCTAGGGCCTTCGCCATCAAGTTGAGTGTTGTTACCGACCCCAGATTGATTTGCTGGAGCAGAACGCATTCGGCCTGGCTGTGAGCAGGGAACAGCGGCAACCGCCACACCCTGCATGGCGCAACAGCGCCGCGCATCGAGTAGGCCAGGTAGACACCGTTGAGGAAGGCTAGTCGAGCCAAGCCGTGCATGCGCCGCTAGTTGCGTCACACTCCACGAGTCCTTTGACACGCTGATGAACACGGGTTCGCCCACAGGGTCAGCCTGCAGTTCATCGCCCAGGATGGCGTGGCGTTGTGTCGTTCAGCGTCGCATTTTTGAGTGTAAACAAAAATTCACAAGGTACGTACCGAGCGCGAGATTGTGGTGGTGACCGAGTTGCCGTTGGTGGTGGCGGTGAACGAGCATCGGCGCGACAACTTCACTGGGCACAACACCGCGAGGATGTTGTCAGCGCAGCTTTGGTAACGGGCCGGTCAGGAATGCTAGAGATCGTTCGTCTTGGCGGAGGTCAGCACGACAGAACCCTCCTCTGCATCATTTTTCAAGTAAGCGTAGAATTTGTCGTATATACTAACTACCCGTTCAAAAAAGTGGCACTGCCTTGTCCTTACAGGTGAGAACTTCGCGGAGAGTACATTTTTGTTGCAAAAGCTCAATAAAAGCCGTATGTTTTGTATATACAGCGCTTTTGATTGAGGACAATCATGCGACACCTTGTTATTTCTGCAGCAGTTCGAGAGAAGCTTGAGGTAAAACACGGGGGCGTCTCCGAGAACGAGATCAACCAGTGTTTCGAGAACCGCTGTGGCGTTTACCTGGTGGATGAGCGCGAGGACCACAAGACGGACCCAGCGACTCTCTGGTTCGTGGCTGAGACGAACGCCAGGCGAACTTTGAAGATTTGCTTTATGTACATTGATGGAAATGTCCATATCAAAAGTGCTTATAAACCCGACGGCGCTGAGATCGCGCTCTACGACGACAAGGGCAAGTAGCTGCCGGCGGTACGCGGGTTGTCAAGATTGCCGAATTTACGGCATCCAAAGGAGAAAGTGATGAAAAAGGGAAAGATCGCCGGCACCACGGAAGCGTGGGAAAACGGCGCGCTGGGCCGTGATGCGGCTCACGCCGTTCCAGTATCAGCAGAATTGGTGAACGAGATCGATGATGCCTTAGGATTGCAGATGATATCGATCCGGCTCCCGAAGGAGTTGATTGAAGAGTTCAAGATGGTGGCTCAGTATCACAATGTCGGCTACCAGCCGTTGATGCGGGATGCGCTCAAGCGGTTCGCCAGCGCTGAGATCAAAAAGATTGCAGCTCAAGTAGTGAATGATAAGGCGGCAAAAGCGGCAAAGGGACAGCCAGACAGTGATCCGTGCCCGCCCACGGTGCAATCCAAGCATTCGGAAAAGCACGCGGCATAAACCACTTGCGCTTCAGAACCATAGCCCACTAGTTGGGCTATTTTTTTTGCTACTGCCGAAATTACCTCATTGGCCTCGCTGCTTGCAGGTCCTCAGCCTGTGCCGCATGGGGGGCAATCGGCTGGCGCGAAGAACCGAAGATGAGATGGCCGCCGTCGAACGTCGATTACCGTGCGCCTGATCGGCGTATGCTACAGCGACGCAAGCGACATCCCCGCTAGGTGATGGGCGTTTTTTCCGTTCTAGGGCTTTTAGGTGAAGTTCGGCTGCTGAATCGCCGCCTTCGTACTCATCACAGCCTTTGCTTCACCAAGCCGGGGGGGCGCCTAAACGCCGGGGGCGGAGGAGTTGCGTGGTGTAGTTCTCGAAAATAGTGTCGGTCAGCGCACGGAGTTGCGCGCCGCCTCTTGGGCTATTTTGACGCCAGTCTGCCTATGGCGCTGTCGCCACCATCGCGCTGTGCAGGTTCTCCAGCAACAGTTCCGCCGCTTCCCGGCGCGTTGTCGATGCCGCCAGCATTTCCGCGTTCAACACTTCCTCGTTCTCCCCGTTTTCCGGGGTGCTCAGAAACGCCATCGCTCAGCGCGGCTCCCAATTCTCCATCCGGTTGATCCGCGCCATCAGCTGGTCGCTGTACGGGTCTGCCAGATGGCGGCCGGCCCCGTTGTCCAGCCCCCAGCGCATCAGCGTCAGCACCGCCAATTCCGTACTGGTTCCCCAGTCGTCCAGCAGGAACGCTTTCGCCACCTTGTTTAGTGGCAACTGATTGGCCAAGGCCACCCGGTTCATTTGTGTTTGGTCCTTCATACGCCCCCCTTGGAAACGCGCCGGCAGGCTACAAGGCCTTTTCGCGCCGTCCGACCTGCGGCGGCGAAGCTGGACCTGAGATTCCTGCTCTTGTAAGCATGTAAGCACGTAAGCATGTAATCCAGACACTCAACGGTATTCCGACACCTGCTCTCCAGCCCGGACATCCATTCTGTATCGCAAGGAGTGCGCAGCTACGACACGCTATGAGATTGCGCGTACTGTTCTGATACGTAAACTGCTATCCTCATGCTCGCCGGCCGAGTTCGGCCACAAGCGGACCTTACAACATTAACTTCGACACGAACATGCAGTTACACGAGCAGCTTGAAGCTGTAACAGATGAAGCGACATTTCTGGGATTCGTCCGAGCGCTCGCTGCCGACCGGCGAGCAAATGCCGAGGCCTGGGAAAATGGTTCGATTGAGGACTTTTTAGAGGCTTCTAGCAGCTGGGCAGAGGACTCAGAATTCGGCTCAACCCAAGGGATTTCAACCGCGTCGCCTTGGAAGAAGTTCGCGATATTTCTTTACTGCGGAAAGATGTACGAATAGGGGTACTGTGCCGCCGACGGCAGGCGGCCAGGAGCTGCCATTGGCGCATGCAAGCGGCATTCTGGCGAGCGTGGCGAATCGAACGGTAATATTGACACATGGAAAAACTCAAAGCATCTCTGCCCGCGTCCTCTGTTGTAGGCGTCAAAAACCTCAAGGATGGCGAAAACATAAGCCATTTCTTCAAGCGGTTTTATGAGAGCGATCTAAGCCGGGACTTTGGCGTCTACCGCCTGTCGCTGGATGTGCTTCGCCCGCACATCCAGCAGCACATCATCGACCACGGCTTGTCGTCGCTCTTTTATAGCCACATGACCTGCGATGCGATCACGCATCCGGGCTTCACGACCGACGAGATCGAGGCAGTTGTCATAGGGATCATGAGCAAGTTGGACGGGGTAAAGCACCTCCTCATCATCGATGCGTTTTTCTATGACGACAAGCCAGAGTGCTTGCTGTTGCTTGAGAGAATCGTTAGGCGGATTTCCAGCAAACTAGAAAAGATCACGGTCATCACTCACGGCAAGAGAGCGAGCATGCGACCGGGGATGCACAATGTCTTTTCTACGGTAGTGCCGGGCATCCAGATCAACGACCTGGTCACGGAGGACTTTCACGATCGCTACTGGATTGACATTGAGAACACCAAGGGAGTAATGGTCGGCACGTCTCTCAATGGGATTGGGAAGAAGATCGCGATGATCGATCACGCAAATGCCGCAGATACCCGAGAGATTATTCGCCTCGCCTCTGACTTTCTGTAGTCAGTTCAGGCGCGAGCCTGAATTGCCCAGGATGTCCCAACGCGACGAGATGGATATCAGCCTCCGGGCAACCAAATCGTCGCAGCAGATGTCAGCTTGGGGGCGGAAGCAGTCATACAGCTTGTTCTGCTTTTGCACCCGTTCCTTGGCAAACAGGGCTTGAGTGGTGGCGTGGCCGTATAATTCGTGGAAAATTGTGGTCCCAACTCTTTGGCCGTGGCATGCGCATCTTCGACTACATATATCGTACCGTCATAAAGTACGCCCTCGCCCGCGCCCACCTTCTGCGCGCTCGCCGAGTCGCGCAGGTCTTCGGGCAAGTCGGCCATCGAGCGAACTTTCTCGATGCGGAACGGGACGCCGCCGTTGCCGCGAGCCTGGAAGGTGCGCTGAACCCGTGCCACGACTTGGTCCGCTTCTTTGGTCGTGATGGCGAGGTGTACGTTTTCCGCGACGGACGCCGCATTACCTTTCGCACGCACATATAGCGCATCGGGCAGTTGTTTACCCACACTCGGCGCACTCACCGCTTCCCTAACTGCCCAGTCTTCCGGCGGGAGCGATGCGCACGACTCAAGAACGCATGCATTCGGCCCGCTTCGCTGATAAGCCTGCGACAATAACCCAAGCCCAGCTGCGTATGTCTTCCTTGCGAAGCAGTTTGGGGGTATTCTTGGGGGTACATTTCTTTATCGAACAGGAATTTTGCGAAATTTTCAGACTGAAGGATAGCAATAGTTCGGTAGCCGCCGTCCCACCGAACAAAAAAATTGGGCTCCAAACGCAAGTTTGGGGCCCAATTTTTTTGTTCGTCGCGCAGCCAGCAGGAAGCGGATCCGCGTCCGTCCCCGACGGACGCGGGGCTTTTGCGGGAATTCGGCGAGCGCTGCTCGCCGCCGCAAAAGCGGGTTGCGCTTGCAAGCGCAACCCGCTCCGATTCGCCCATTCCGAAAATCGCCTTTGGCGATTTTCCGCGTGCGTCATCTATCCGTGGAGCACGCTGATCACGCATCCACGAGAAATTCTTGTATAGTCTTCACAATTTCAGTGAGGAACGCATGAATAAAAAGATACTCCTACTAGTTTCATTCGCATTGACCGCCTCTGGTACTGCAGCGCAGGGGCTTTCACCAACTCACTACCGCGCGACTATTGCTTCTTAGGAGCCGAGGCAGGTCTGCCGGCACGCCCAACAATTCGACCGATACTTGCGGGATCAATTACATCGATATCGGAAAAACACCTGGGCGCAATGGATTGCTCAACAATCTCGCGTTTTATTCGATGAACAATCCAGCAAATCGTGACGAGCTGCAGCGCGTCAGCATGATTTAGAATGTAAATAATGCAGTTGACGCAAAGACTGCTAGCGAAGCTTTAGGTTAAGTCAGCGGCAATTGTCAGCAAGAGAATTCTAGGAGCAGAACCAACTGGTCTGGCGATAGTTATTCGTGGGGGCAAGAGCGCCGCGTGGACCACGGAAAATTGGCGCACTGAGGTGATTTCGATTGGCCGACTGGGTTAGGCTCGACATCTTTGTGAGGTTTATTCCCACCCGCACGCAACAGCAATAATTGATATAGGCAAAGCCCCAAAACGATGTCGATAGGTAGGAGATTCACATCGAAGGCTTCCCGGACGCTATTAAAGCAGTTTCACTCCGAGGTCCACTCGCAAAACGGCTCGCGCACCTCGGCCAACACAAGGCTGATCTGGATTACGCCATTGATTGCTTGGGGGCTATTAACGTCGCCCCTGAAGGACCTTATGTAATACGCGAGCACTGTGGCGATCCACCATCGTCGCTTACGCAAAATGCTTCGGAAGCAACAAAGCCAGATTTCAACTAGCAGCGGAAAAGCTCCTCAAAGACGAGCCTATCGCGCTGCTTGCGCACCGTTATTTTCTGGCGTTACGCCACAAAACATTTGTCCACGATGAAAATCCATATAGCCAGAGCATCCTCGGCGCAGCCATTAACGATGGAAGCAAACATTTTAAAGTTGAGAAGGTCTTCTGCATAAATTTCAACGCTCCCACTTTAAACGATAAGAACTACGGAAATCTGCATCTGCTGCTTCACAAGGTGCACGCTTGGGTCGTTGAGGAATTTAATCTTCTTTGCGATACGTTGTCATCTGAGCTAGAAAAGGAATCTATTAGCTCCCTCTTGGCACGCGACCCAATGACAATCACTGCTCCAACCGTCGAAGACGCGGACCGAGCGAAAGTCTTTCTGTAATTTCGGCACCGCCCGCTCCGAGCGGGAACCGCGTCGCCGGTGAAAGCGCGTCGCGGTCGGAGTCTCCTCGGTCATGTTTCGTCGGTGACTGCGCCCGCTTTACCGAACGCCTGTCACTGGGACACTACACACTGGCCGTGGACTTCAGCAACAAAAGTTACCAAACGGAATTCAATTTATTGTATAATATACAATTTCATGAAATTACAAATTCACATGCACTTGCAATTTATCACTTCTATTTTGATGCTCTCCCTCGCAGGTTGCGGTGGCGGGAGTGGCGGAAGCTCCAGCAACGGCGGCACCACCGTCCCCCCGGGCATCGACAATTCATGGCTGCAATTCACACCGTCAAGTATCGACGTCACCCAATACCAAGGTGAGTCGGTCTCCATTACGGTGAACGCCAAGGCCAATAAGACGTTCAGCCAGACGTTCAATGTGGGCATCATCGACACCAGCGGCACCATTGAACCAAACGCGCAACTGCAGGCTGTCACTCCCTACGAATACAACGCCAAACTGACGACGGCAAAGTCATTGGCGGTCGGAATCCATACGGCTTCTCTGGAAATCCGCCTCTGCGAAGATATCCCAACCGTCTGCGCCAAGCCCATTCCGGGTTCGCCTTGGAAACTGCCATTGAAAGTGACAGTGCAGCCACAGACCAACGTTTCTACCCTGACGAAAGTATCTGGCCTTGGCGCCTGGACCCACTTCCAAGGCAACGCCCAGCATTCGGGCTACGTGCCTGCCACGTTCGACCCCGCAAACTTCAGCCGGCGCTTGACGTGGGAACCGCCTAGCTCGGCTAACATACCTAGCTCGTTTCCGGACCTATCCATCGCAGATGGCCAAATCTTTGTTGTCACCTCTCCACCTTTCCAAGGCATGGCAACGCTATGGGCCATTAATGAAGCAACCGGCACGACGAACTGGAGCAAGCAACTTAGCGCAACCAAAGGCGGCATAACGCCTGTTGTTACTCAGGGCAAGGTCGTACTGACGATTTCCGACAGTACCGGCTCATCGCTGCAATACTTCGACCAGCGCGACGGTACGCTATTGCGCAAGGTTGCGATTAGTGGCCCGAGAGACTCGAGTGCCTCGAATCCGTCTTCACCGGTTGTAGTCAGCAATAGCATGTTCGTCGCCAAAGGTGATGACTACGGCTTTGCCGGCTACGACTTGGTGGGCGGCACGCAAATATGGGAAGTGGCAACGTCAGACCGGTTGGGCAGCTTCACCATGGCACCCGCAGCAGACAGCCAGTACGTGTACCGCGCCAAGGAGCCGAATCATCTCGGCGCATACCGGGTGACTGATGGCACCTTGGCCTATTCCGTGGGCAATTTTCAGCACATCGACTTCCAAAATGTGACGCCTGTACTGTCTGGTACAGGCATGGCATTTCTGGTCAACGATCGCTGGTACGGCGGAAGGGTCACCATGGGTGCAGTGGACTTGAACCAGCGCGCCGCGACGTGGATGGCACACAGTATCGATTCAATGCCGGTGGCATCGCCGACGGCAGTGTACGCAATCCAAACAGGCAGCTTGGTGGCGTTCGATCCCAAGTCTGGCGCTCAATTGTGGGCGACAAGTTTGCCGAATATCTCGATTAAGCCGAGCCTCCTTGTCACGGAAAATCTGATTTTCGTCAGCTCTGGCGATCTCAGCCGTCCACCTGTCACGCAGGCTATCGACTTAAAAACACACAAGATTGTCTGGTCCCATTCGCAAGGCGGAAGACTCGCCCTGTCCGACCGTGGTGTGCTGTACATCCAGATGCCGGATCGGCCGCGGATCGCCGCCATCAATTTGCGCTGATGTAGTACCGGGGCCTATACCGGTTACAGTCACGCTGTCGGCCCAACAGTGTGACAATGTATGTATTTTCCCACTGTCTGGAGGACGCGTTGCGCCACAATGGAAGACAGGATGTGTTCAACAGCGACTATGGCTCGCAGCCAAAGCGCAGCGGCGTCAGGACGGTTGAGCATTCTAATGCGCAGCAACGGCATTTTCGCCGGAGACAAGATAAGCAAAAGACGGACTGGTATGTCAGAAAGCGCTGCGTGCCGAATAGCAGCAGCACTTTTTCGGCCTCACATGCGGCGTAAATACAACCACTTTCCCGAGATATACCGCAGCGCAGCATTCTGTGACAATGTACGTATTTTCCCGCTCCGGCACCATGCTACCCTTCGACCAGAACACTCGGCATTCCGCCCAACCAACCTGGACGAGCTATGGATGCAGACGATTCAGCGCTGCGCGAAATCATCGACCTCTTCGTGCAGCCGGACTACAAAGAGCGCTTCCTCTACCTGCTGGAGAAGCCGAAACGCCGTGCGCAGCTCTATGAAGACTTGCTGCACGACGCAGGCAGGCTGCGCCACGACCGGCGGCTGGCGTTAACACCACCCCAATCGGATCCTGGCCACCTGTTAATGCTGCTCCGCAACAAAGGCGCCGGCCAGACCTGTTTCGTATTTTCCCGCCGCCACGACCTCGACGGCCAGCAAGTGGATTTGCGCGCAGCCCTGGAATCGGTCGCCGGGCAGATGAGCGAAGTAATGCTCTATTGCCCGAAAGCCAAGGTTGCCTTCGTCGAGGAGCATGACGGCCGCCAGTTCATCCTGTCCCAACAGTTGTAGCTGCATTAATCCCCATTAATCCACATGCTTAACTATCTCCAACTGGTCACAGCCGCACCGCCCAGTAGCCTGCTGTACGAGGGGCGTTACGATCCGCTGCTGGTGATGCTGTCGGTGGTGGTGGCGATCTTCGCCTCCTACGCGGCGCTGCTGGTATCCCAGCACGCGGCCGGCATTGCCGGCGGCGCGCGACGGCGCAGCTGGCTGCTGGTGGGCGGGCTGTGCCTGGGCCTGGGCATCTGGGCCATGCACTTCGTCGGCATGCTGGCCTTCACGCTGCCCTGCACCAGCAGCTACGACTACCGCATCACCCTGCTCTCCACCTTGCCCGGCATGCTGGCCAGCACCATGGCCTTGAGCCAGATCAGCCACCGCGACATCAGCGGCCGCGAACTGGCCGCCGGCGGCCTGTTGCTGGGCGCCGGGATCGGGGCCATGCATTACTCCGGCATGGCGGCCATGCACCTGGACGGCTTCATCCAGTACGACCTGAAATTGTTCCTGCTCTCCATCGTGGTGGCGGTGGCGCTGGCCACGCTGGCCTTGTGGACCAAATTCCGCCTGATGTCGCTGCGCGCCGGCTGGCGCCGGCATGCGTCCCTGATCGGCGCCTGCGTCATGGGCCTGGCGGTGGCTGGCATGCACTACACGGCCATGGCGGCCGCCTATTTCATCCGCGCCGGCGACAATCCCGCAGCCGATTCCCAGATCGGCAGCGCGCTGCTGGCCGCCATCGTGCTGTTTGCCACCAGCCTGATCATCGTGATCACCATCGTGGCGACCTACGTCGGCAAGCACAAGCTGTTCTCCTTCGAACACTCCTACAAGCTGGCCGCCGCAGTGACGGCCGGATGGGTCATGGTGGCATGGCTAAGCGCGAACTATTTTCACGAGCGCATGGTGCGCGAGCTGGACCGGGAGGAATCGCAACAGGCCCGGCAGCAGGCGGGCGAAGCCGCAAGCCACATCGCGGCGCACTTGCAGCGGATGAAGGGCATCCCCGTGATGCTGAGCCGCAACGCGGCGGTGCGCAGCGCCTTGCGCCAGCGGGGACCGGCGCCGGCGGCGCTGAACCAGGAGCTCAAGCTGATCGCGCACGACCTGGATGCCGATGCCCTGTGGCTGCTCGACGCGCGCGGCGACTGCATTGCCACCAGCAACGCCGACACGCCGGCCAGCTTTGTCGGCAGCAACTACGCCGACCGCACCTACTTCCTGCAAGCCAAGGCGGGCCGCAACGGCCAGCAATACGCCATGGGGCGCGCCAGCAATATCGCCGGCTTGTACTATTCGACGCCCATCTTCGAAGGCGGAACCTTCTCCGGCGCGGTGGTCGTCAAGCGCAATGTCTCGCGGCTGGCGGCGTGGACCGGGCCCATCAGGGCTTTCCTGTCCGACGCCCACGGCGTCATCGTGCAGGCCGCCGATCCGCGCCTGGAGTTCCGCACCCTGCCGCAGGCCACCGTCGCCACCCTGGCGCTGCAGCAGCGCGTGTCGCTGTACCGGCGCGACCGCTTCGATCCCCTGCAGATCAGCTCCTGGGGCGAGGCCCATTTCCCGGCCGCCGTCCGCCTCGGCAGCGACGAGACGCCGGTCGTGCTCACTTCCGCGCCCCTGGCCAATGACGCCCTGGCGGTGCACGTGGCGCGGCCGCTGCCGGAGCTGGCCCGCCTCGGCACGGAGCGCCTGTGGCTGTTCCTGCTGATCGCGCTGGCCGGCAGCATGCTGATCGTCGCCGCCTCGGCCATCGTGCTGTATCTGCGCGCCACGCACAAGGTGGAGGCCGATCTGCGCGTGGCCGCCACCGCCTTCGAGGCCCAGGAGGGCATGGTGATTACCGATGCCGACGGCGTGGTCGTGCGCATCAACAGCGCCTTCACCGATATCACCGGCTACACCGCGCAAGACGCGGTGGACCACCAGCTGAAGCTGGCCGACACCAGCCGCCATGATGCGCAGTTCTGCGCCGGCATCTGGCAATCCGTGCGCAGCATGGGTGCATGGCAGGGCGAGATCTGGAACCGGCGCAAGAGCGGCGAGCCCTTCCCGGAATGGCTCACCATCACCGCCGTGCGCGACGGCGGCGGCCACGCCACCCACTATGTGTGCACCTTGACCGACATCAGCCGCCGCAAGGCCGACGAAGAGGAAATCCGCAACCTGGCGCTGTACGATTTCCTGACCGGCCTGCCGAACCGGCGCTGCCTGATGGAGCGGCTGGAACACGCGATCCGGGGCAGCGAGCGCAGCGGACACTACGGCGCCCTGCTGTTCATCGATCTCGACCATTTCAAGGACTTGAACGACACGCTGGGCCATAACATGGGCGACCTGCTGCTGCTGCAGACGGCGCAGCGCTTCGTGGCCAGCGTGCGTTGCAGCGACACCGTGGCACGCCTGGGCGGCGACGAATTCATCGTGCTGCTGGAAGACCTCGGCACCAGCCAGCAGGACGCGGTGATCCATACGCGCGAAGTGGGCGAGAAAATACTGCGGCACCTGAACCAGGCCTATGCCCTGGGCGACCACGAGTTCACCTGCAGCGCCAGCATCGGCGTGACCGTGTTCCAGGGGAACGGGGAAAGCGTGGCCGCGCTGCTGAAGCAGACCGACCTTGCCATGTACCAGGCCAAGGCCGCCGGCCGCAACGCGCTGCGCTTCTTTGAAGCCAGCATGCAGGAAGTGGTCACCATGCGCGCCGCGCTGGACGCGGATCTGCGCCTCGGCTTGCAGCTCGGCCAGTTCCACCTGTACTACCAGCCGCAGGTGGACGCAGCGCAACGCGTGACCGGCGCGGAAGCGCTGCTGCGCTGGCTACATCCGCAACGCGGCCTGGTGCAGCCGGCCGACTTTATCGCCGCCGCCGAGGAATCGGGCCTGATCCTGCCGCTGGGGCGCTGGGTGATGGCATCGGCATGCGCCAAGCTGGCGGCGTGGGCACGCCAGCCGGAGCTGGCGCATTTGACCGTCGCGGTGAACGTCAGCCCGCAGCAATTCCGGCAGCCGGATTTTGTTGAACACGTGGCAGCGATCCTGAAAACCAGCGGCGCCAACCCGCAGCGCCTGAAACTGGAGCTGACCGAAACCATGCTGCTCGACGATGTGGAACTCGCCATCAGCAAGATGGCAGCGCTCAAGGCGCGCGGGGTGGGCTTTGCGCTGGACGATTTCGGCACCGGCTATTCCTCGCTGTCCTACCTGCAGCGCTTGCCGATCAGCCAGTTGAAGATCGACCGCTCCTTTGTGCGCGACATCCTCAACAGGTCCGGCGACGCGTCCATCACCAGGACCATCATCAGCCTGGCCCAGACCATGGGCCTGGCGGCGGTAGCCGAAGGCGTGGAAACGCCCGAACAGTTCGCCTTGCTGGCCGAACTCGGCTGTGACGGCTACCAGGGCTACTGGTTCGGCCGTCCGGTGCCGGCGGAAACGTTCGAAGCGGTTTTGCAGGGCCAGCCGGCACTATCGGTATGACAGCCGCCGGCCGCCGGTAGCAGCGCCCGGTGTATGCTAGCGGCATGGACTCCCTGATCGCCGCCTCCGCGCGTGCCCTCGCTGCCGGAGACGCTCTCGGCGCGCTCAAACGCGTTGCCCTGCGCGACGACCCGCCTGCACTGGCTCTGCGCGGCATCGCCATGGCGCAGCTGGGCGAGCATCCGCGCGCGCGTGAACTGCTGCGGCTTGCCGCCCGCGGCTTCGGCGCGCACGAGGAACTGTCCCGCGCGCGCTGCGTGGTGGCCGAGGCCGAAGTGGCGCTGGCCGTGCGCGACTTCAGCGGTTCGCCGCGCGCCTTGACCTCCGCCATCGCCACGCTGGAAGCGCATGCCGACCGCGCCAACGCGCTGCAAGCGCGCCTGGTCTCCGCGCGCAAGCTCCTGCTGCTGGGCCGTCTCGATGAGGCCGCCGCCGCGCTGGCGCGCATCGACACGCAAGGCCTGCCGCCCGCACTGGCCGCGGTGGCCGAGCTGGCGGCAGCGGAACTGGCCTTGCGTTCGCTCAGCATGGACCCGGCCCGCGCCGCGCTCACCCGCGCAGGCCATGCCGCCGGCCGCGCCCGCGTGCCGGCGCTGATGGCGGAAGTGGCGGAAGCACAGGCGGCGCTGGAGCGCCCGGCCGCACGCCGCCTCTCCGCAGGCAGCGAACAGCTGCTGCGGCTGGACCAAGTAGCCGCCCTGCTTGCCTCGGACGCGTTGGTGGTGGACGCCTGCCGCCGCGCCATCGGCACCGGCGGGGACACAAGCGCATGGCACTCCCTGGCCCACCGCCCCGTCCTGTTCTCCCTGGCCCGCGCGCTCGCCGAAGCCTGGCCCTCCGACCTCGACCGCGAATCCCTGATCGCCACCGCCTTCAACACGCACGCCCCCGACGAAACCCACCGCGCCCGCCTGCGCGTGGAAATCGGCCGCCTGCGCGCGCTCGTCAAAGATGTGGCGCGCATCGCAGCCACGCCGCGCGGCTTCATCCTCCAGCCGCACGGCGAGCGCGCCGTGGCCGTGCTGGCGCCGCCCATCGCCGGCGAACAGGCCTCGCTGCTGGCCCTGCTGTCCGACGGCGCGGCCTGGTCCACCTCGGCCCTGGCGATGGCCCTGGGCGCCAGCCAGCGCACCGTGCAGCGCGCGCTGGCCGATCTGGAGGCCGAGGGGCGCGTGCGTTCCATCGGCAAAGCGCGCACCTGCCGCTGGCTGGCGCCCCCGCTGGCCGGATACACGACAATCTTGTTACTCCCCGCCGCGCTGGCAATGGCATAAAGTTCTCTTGCGGCGCCGGTCCGTGGCGCGACACCAGGAGACAGCAATGACCAGCAAGAAGCAACCCAGCCCGCAAGCGGCCGAGATCGTGCGCGAGTACGGCCCGTTCGAAGGCGCCGGCAGCATCGCCGGCGTCACCCATGACGGCCAGCGCGTGTGGGCCGCCACCGGCGCCAAACTGATCGCCTTCGATCCCGCCAGCGGCGAGACCACGCGCACGCTGGAGCGCGCCTGCGACGCCGGCACCGCCTTCGACGGCACCTATCTGTACCAGATCGCGGAAGACCGCATCGACAAGATCGACCCCGCCACCGGCAATGTCCTGTCCTCCATCCCCGCACCCGGCCAGGGCGGCGACTCGGGCCTGACCTGGGCCGAAGGCAGCCTGTGGGTGGGCCAGTACCGCGACCGCAAGATCCACCAGATCGATCCCGCCACCGGCGCGGTGATCCGCAGCATCAGCTCGGACCGCTTCGTCACCGGCGTCACGTGGGTGGACGGCGAACTGTGGCACGCCACCTGGGAGGGCGACGACAGCGAAATCCGCCGCGTCGACCCTGACAGCGGCGCCGTGCTGGAGTGCCTGGCAATGCCGGCCGGCGTGAACATCAGCGGGCTCGAGTCGGACGGGGCGGACCTTTTCTATGCCGGCGGCGGTGGCAGCGGCAAGGTGCGCGCAGTGCGCCGGCCCAAAAACCAAGGAGCAAATCATGAACGATAACCTTACCCATCCTGTTGTAAGCAATGAGCAGTGGACCAGCGCGCGCAAGGCCTTGCTGGCGCGCGAAAAGGAACTGATGCGCCTGCACGACGAAGTCGCCCGCGAACGCCGCGCGCTGCCGTGGGTGCGCGTGGAGAAGAACTATGTGTTCGACACGCCCGACGGACAGCGCACGCTGGCCGACCTGTTCGCAGGCCGGCGCCAGCTGATGGTGCAGCATTTCATGTTCACGCCCGGTGCGGCGCAAGGCTGCCGCAGCTGTTCCTACATGGCGGACCACACGGACGGCGCGCTGCCGCACCTGGCCCAGCGCGACCTGGCGTTCGTGGCCGTCTCGCGCGCGCCGATAGCGGACATCGAACGCTTCCGCCAGCGCATGGGCTGGCAGTTCCAGTGGGTCTCGTCCGGCGAGGGCGATTTCAACTACGACTTCCACGTGAGCTTCAAGCCGGAGGAGATGGCAAACGGCGAGGTCGATTACAACTTTACCATGCAGCCCTTTCCCCACCCGGACGCGCCCGGCATCAGCGTGTTCTACAAGGACGGCGCGGGACGGATCTACCGCACCTATTCCACCTACGGGCGCGGCGTGGAAGTGATGATGCACACTTATGCCTTGCTGGACCTGACACCGATGGGCCGCCAGGAAGAAGGCCTGGCCGACACCATGGCCTGGGTGCGCCACCATGACTTGTACGAGTCCGCGCCGGGGACCGCCAACGCGAACGCAGCCGCCGGCTGCTGCCACGCGCAGGCCTGACGCGCGGACCACCCGGGCATGCGGAGGCGGCATGGAAAGCCTATGGCCGTGGCTGGCGGTGGCGGGGGCAGGCGCGCTGCACGGGCTGAATCCCGCCTCCGGCTGGGCCTTCGCCGCCGCCCGGGGCATGCGCGCGCTGCTGCCGATTGCGGCCGGCCACACCGCTTCCGTGGCGCTGGTGGCCGCTGCGGCAATGCTGGGCATGTCGGTGGACCGCGCCATGCTGCAGGCGCTGGCGGGCGCGCTGCTGGTGCTGACGGTGCTGGCTGCTGCCGCGCATCTGCGGCGCCGCAGGCCCGCCTGCCAGGCGGCGCTGGCGCTGTGGTCCTGCATGATGTCCACCGCGCACGGCGCCGGCCTGATGCTGGTGCCGGCCCTGATCCCCCTCTGCCTCAGCGACATCCCCGCCCGCCAGATCACCGCCTCCGGCTCGCTGGCGCTGGCGCTGGCCGCAGTGGGCGTTCACACCGCCGCCATGCTCGCCGCCACCGCCCTGGCGGGCACTTTCGCAGCCTCGTTGGCGCACAACAAGATAGCGCAATCATTACTCTCGGCATCACGCCGATATTATGGTATGGTTCCTATCCTGTCACATTTATGGTTGCGCAAACATGGCTATCTCCAAGATCAAAGGACTCCGCTGGTGGATGATAGGCTTGATCATGCTGGGCGCGGTCATCAACTACCTGACACGCAGCACGCTGGCCGTCTCAGCGCCGACGCTGCTGACTGAACTGAACATCACCACCCAGGAATACTCGTACATCACGGCAGCGTTCCAGGGCGCCATCATGCTGCAGCCGCTGTGCGGCTACGTGCTGGACGTGATCGGCCTGAAATGGGGTTTCGCCATGTTTGCAGCGGCGTGGTCGGTCATCTGCATGGCGCACGGCATGGCCACCAGCTGGCAGGCGCTGGCCTGGCTGCGCGGCTTCCTCGGACTGGCCGAGGGATCGGCCAATCCGGCCGGCATGAAGGCCGTGTCCGAATGGTTCCCGGCCAAGGAGCGCGGACTGGCGGGCGGCATCTTCAATATCGGCGCCTCGTTCGGTTCCATGCTGGCGCCGCCGCTGGTGGTGTGGGCCATCCTGCACTACAACTGGCAGTCCGCCTTCGTCATCACCGGCGCGCTGGGCCTGGTGTGGGTGGCGGCCTGGCTGCTGCTGTACGAAGCGCCCGCGCGCCACCGCCGCCTGTCGGCCGCCGAGGCGAAGCACATCAGCGACGGCCAGGAACAGCACCTGCAGGGCGACGGCAAGCGCCCGTCCATCACCAGCATCCTCAAGATGCGCAATTTCTGGGGCATCGCCCTGCCCCGTTTCCTGGCCGACCCCACCTGGGGCACGCTGTCGTTCTGGGTGCCGCTGTACCTGACCACGGTGCGCCACTTCGACCTGATGCAGATCGCCATGTTCGCCTGGCTGCCCTTCCTGGCGGCCGACCTGGGCTGCCTGTTCGGGCCGGTGGTGGTGCTGGCGCTGCAAAAGCGCGGCGTGCGGCTGATTAACGCGCGCCGCAGCGCCTTCACGCTGGGCGCCTGCATGATGATGGGCGTGGCCTTTGTCGGCTTCGTGGACAGCCCGTATGCGGCGATCGCCTTGCTCAGCCTGGCCGGCTTCGCGCACCAGACCTTGTCCGTCACCGTCATCACCATGTCGTCCGACCTGTTCCGCCGCAATGAAGTGGCCACCGTGGCCGGCATGTGCGGCACCTTCGGCAACCTGGGCCTGCTGCTGTTCTCGCTGCTGATCGGCGGCCTGATTTCCAGCGTCGGCTACACGCCGTTCTTCGTCAGCCTGGCGGTGCTGGACCTGCTGGCGGCCGTGCTGCTGTGGGGCCTGGTGCGCGAGCCTGAGCAAACTCCCCTCATCACGAAACCAGCGTAGATTCAAGCAATGATCCAGAACCCCATCCTCCCCGGCTTCAATCCCGACCCGTCCATCGTGCGGGTGGGGGACGACTACTACATCGCCACCTCAACGTTCGAATGGTATCCGGGCGTGCAGATCCACCATTCGCGCGACCTGGTGAACTGGCGCCTGCTCACCCGTCCGCTCACGCGCGCCAGCCAGCTCAACATGCTGGGCGCGCCGGATTCCTGCGGCGTGTGGGCGCCCTGCCTGAGCCATGCGGACGGCCTGTTCTGGCTGATCTACACCGACGTCAAGCGCTACGGGCGCACGTCCACCGGCGCCGCCAGCGGCGGCGCGTCCCTGCGCGACTTCCACAACTACCTCGTCACCAGCCCCTCGATCGAAGGCCCGTGGTCCGACCCGGTTTATCTCAACAGCAGCGGCTTCGACCCCTCGCTGTTCCATGACGACGACGGCCGCAAATACCTGCTCAACCAACTGTGGGACCACCGCCCCGGCAGCAACCGCTTCGCGGGCATCGTGGCGCAGGAGTACTCGGTGCAGGAAGGCCGGCTGATCGGCCGGCGCGAAAACATTTTCAAGGGCACGCCGCACGGGCTGACCGAAGGGCCGCACCTCTACAAGCGCAATGGCTGCTACTACCTGCTCACCGCCGAGGGCGGCACCGGCTGGAACCACGGCGTGACGATGGCGCGCGCGCGCAACCTGCATGGGCCGTACGAGCTGCATCCCGACCAGACCATCCTCAGTGCGCGCCACCGTCCCGACGCGGCGCTGCAGCGCGCCGGCCATGGCGACCTGGTGGACACGCAGGACGGCCGGACTTACATGGTGTACCTGTGCGGCCGGCCGCTGCGCAATCGCGGCACCTGTACGCTGGGACGCGAGACCGCCATCCAGCCCATGGTGTGGGGCGAGGACGGCTGGCTGCGCAGCGCCGACGGCCAGGGCACGCCCGAGCTGCAGGCCGCCGCGCCGGGCCTGCCGGAGCACCGTTTCGCCGCCGCGCCGGCGCGCGAGGAGTTCGACGCGGCAGAACTGCCGGTGGCGTTCCAGTGGCTGCGCACGCCATGGCCGGAAGAGCTGTTCAGCCTGACCGCGCGGCCCGGCCATCTGCGCCTGTACGGCCGCGAAAGCCTGGGCAGCCAGTTCCGCCAGGCGCTGGTAGCGCGCCGCCAGCAGGCGCACTGCTACAGCGCGTCCACCGTGGTGGAGTTCGAGCCCGAGCATTACCAGCAGCAGGCCGGCCTGGTGTGCTACTACGGCGGCGCCAAGTTCCACTACCTGTACATCACGCACGACGAGGCCGTCGGCAAGCATCTGCGCGTGATGAGCAGCCTGCCCAACCACGTGCAGGCGGACGCCTTCACCGCGCCGGTTGCGCTGCCGCCGGGCGTGCCGGTGCAGCTGCGCGTGGAAGTGGACGAGGAGCGGTTGTACTTCGGGTACCGAGTGGACGGGGACGGCGGCGAGTGGCAATGGCTGCCGCAGCAATTCGACGCCAGCATCCTGTCGGACGAAGCCAACGCCCCCGGCCAGCCCAACTTCACCGGCACCTTTGTCGGCATGGCGTGCCAGGACATGGCCGGCAGCGGCCTGCACGCAGACTTCGACTATTTCGACTACCGCGAGCGGCCCTACTGCATCGACCCGGTGCAGCTGCCGTGCGATTGATGCAGCGCCGCCGTTGAAAGCGTGCGGCAGACCTGGCCGCTTGCAGTCACAATAGACGCTCCATACGACTGCGGAGGGGCCATGCGCATCGCCACGTTCAATGTCAACGGCATCACCAGCCGCCTGCCCGCCCTGCTGCAGTGGCTGGCCGAAACCAGGCCCGACGTCGCCTGCCTGCAGGAGCTGAAAGCGCCGCAGGAAAAATTTCCCGAGGCGGCGCTGAACGAAGCCGGCTACCAATGCATCTGGCACGGCCAGAAGAGCTGGAACGGGGTGGCGATCCTGGCGCGCGGCAAGGCGCCGCTGGAGGTGGGGCGCGGCCTGGCGGGCGATCCGGAAGACGCGCAAAGCCGCTACATCGAGGCGGCGGTGAACGGCGTGGTGATAGCTTGCTTGTATCTGCCCAACGGCAACCCCGCGCCCGGTCCCAAGTTCGACTACAAGCTGAAATGGTTCGAGCGCCTCACCGCGCGTGCCGCCGAGCTGCTGGCCACCGGCGCGCCGGTGGTGCTGGCGGGCGACTTCAACGTCATGCCCACCGAGCTGGACGTGTACAAGCCCGAGCGCTGGGTGGACGACGCGCTGTTCCGCCCGGAAACGCGCGCAGCCTTTCACCGGCTGCTCGAACAAGGCTGGTGCGACGCCCTGCGCACCATGCATCCCGGCGAGCGCATCTATACATTCTGGGACTATTTCCGCAACGCCTACGGCCGCGACGCCGGCCTGCGCATCGACCATTTGCTGCTCAGCCCGGCGCTGGCTGGCAAGCTGAAAGCGGCCAATGTGGACCGCGACGTGCGCGGCCGGGAGAAGCCCAGCGACCACGCGCCCACCTGGATAGAGCTTGATTTATAGCTGAATCTATTTTGCTGGACATCCCCGGCGCGAGTCCTATACTCCTCATACCCACGTGCAACCAGAAGGAGGAGACCATCATGGACGCATACGAACCACGGCGCCGCAAATTCGAGCAGCAAACCCACTCGGGCACCACCAGCGCCGGCAGCATGGGCGCAGGCGCCACGGGCGGCAGCAGCCAGTCCGGCATCCGTGACGCAGCCGTGCCCGGCAACAGCCAGTCCGCCGGCCGCACCGACGACCTGCTGTCCGGCGGCTGCACCGAAGACCAGCGCGCCGAAGGCTTCCAGCGCGACTGCAACGCCGACGCCCTGCGCCAAGGCCTGGAAAAGCCCGCTACGCCCCGCAGCGGCGGCAACCGCCAATAGCATTCGCTTGACAGCCTCGGCCAACCGGCCCAGCGCTTAATCTCTATCAAACAGCCAAGTAGACTTAGCCGTTATTGTTCATGAATCCAAGTCCGAGAGACTACATTCATGAACACGACGGCCAAGCTACTGCGGCGCTTCACGCAGGGCTTGCAAGACTTCACATGGCAAGAGTTAGTGGCCGTGCTGGCGAGTTTGGGCTTTGTAGAGACCTCTGGCAGCGGCGGATCGCGCAGAACTTTCGTGTCTTCGCAAGGTCAAAAAATTCACCTGCATCGACCACCTCCCGGCAATATTGTGAAGCGCTATATGATGAAGCAGGTTATTGCAGCGTTAAGAAGCTATGGTGTCGCCATCAAGGAGCATACATGAGCGAAGTCTACTTAAGTTATGGCGGATACACAGGTTCTGTAGAAGTAAGCCTTGAAGATGACTGTTTGTTTGGAAGGCTTCTTCAGATTCGAGATCTCGTCACTTATGAAGCGGACACGGTAAGCGGCCTGAAGGAGGCATTTATCGCGTCGGTCCAGCACTACCTTGAACAGTGCAAGCAGGACGGTTTGGAACCGGATCGCCCTGATCCTGGCCGGCCTTTGGCGGCTAGGCCGCCTTGAGCATCTGGTATTAGCTCAGCGGCCTGCATGGTTTTGTGCTTTCGGGCAAAATGGTTGGATTGCCAACCAGAGGACCTGACCATGATTTACGAAGTCGCCGAAATTCAGATCAAACCCGACACCAACGCCGCGTTCGAAGCAGCCGTCAAGGAAGCGGTGCCGCTGTTCAAGCGCGCCAAGGGCTGCGAGGCGATGCGCCTCGAGCGCATCATCGAGCGTCCGGACACCTACCACCTGGTGATCAACTGGACCACGCTGGAGAACCATACCGTCGACTTCCGCGGCAGCGAGGACTTCCAGGCCTGGCGCGCGCTGGTGGGCGGCTTCTTTGCCCAGCCGCCCAAGGTTGAGCATACCGAAACCGTCGTCACCGGCTTCTAAGCCAACTTAAGCCCCCCCCTGCGAAAGCGGCGACGCAGCGCGCCGCTTTCGCACACAATACGCCATCACGCATCGATTCAAGGAGCACGCCGTCATGGCCACCACCATCCACCGCAATTTCATGTCGCAGGACGACGCCGAAGCGGCCCGCAGCGCGCTGCTGGCCGCAGGCTTCCCCGCCGCCGCCCTCAACCTGGCGCCGCACCGTTCGTTCGCGCAGAGCACCACCGTGTCGGCGGTCGACAATATCTTCAATTCCCTCACCCCGGACGACGCGGACAAAACCGATGAGCGGCGCCCACGCCCGGTCGCGCTGCTGAGCGTGGACGTGCTGGACGACGAACAGCGCGAGCAGGCCGAAGCCATCCTGCGCCGCCACAACGCCATCGACGCCTAGGAGACCAGCTTCAGGCCTACCAGGCCGCCAATGATGAGGGCCAGGCAGGCCAGGCGTGCCGGCGTTGCGGCGTCTCCCAGGAACAGGATGCCCGCCAGCGCCGTGCCTACGGCGCCGATACCGGTCCATACCGCGTAGGCCGTGCCCACCGGCAGCGAGCGCAGCGCAACCGACAGCAGCCATATGCTGGCAACGCCCAGCACGGCGGTCGCCACGCCGGGCAGCGGCCGGCTGAATCCCTCCGACCATTTCATCCCCAGCGCGAACGCAATTTCCAGCAGCCCGGCAATCGCCAGGTAAATCCAAGCCATGATAGTCCCCTGTAAAAGCGGGCATTGTGCAACGCGGCGCCTGCGCCGCGTAAGGCGCGCGCAGCGCCGGTAACGGCCAGGCTGGCGCCTTTTTCGGCCAACGCCGGCGCACCCGGCGGGCATGGCCGGCATCGCGCCCAATTTGGCTGAAAGTGATGCTTTGGATCGCTTTCAGCCAACGATGGCGCGGCCGATAATGGACTCATCGCAACCCATGCAACGGAGTCCCCATGCAAGCCGCCACCGGCACCAACACCGGCAACGCCGCCCTGCCCGCCAGCCGCTCATCCATCCAGCACCTGCCCGTCAACCTGTTCGCCTCGGTGATGGGGCTGTCCGGCCTGGCGCTGGCCTGGCGTCTCGCCGCCGCCACCTTCGGCGCCGATATCGCCATCGCTCACGGCATCGGCGTACTGGCCCTCCTCGCGTTCGTGGTAATGGCCGCAGGCTATCTCGTCAAAGCGGTGCGCTACCCGGACACCGTGCGCAAGGAGTTCATGCACCCGGTGGCCGGCAACTTCTTCGGCACCATCACAATCTCCCTCCTGCTGCTGTCCGCCGTGGTGGACGTCTACAGCGCCTTCTTGCAGCAGGCCCTGTGGACGCTGGGCGTGGTGGCCACCATCGCGCTCAGCTTCGTCGTGGTCGGCCGCCTGCTGCGGGGGAATGCCGGGCCGGGCAGCGCCGTTCCCGCCTGGCTGATTCCGGGCGTGGCTACGCTGGACATCGCCGTCACCGGCGCCACCATGCCCATGGCCTGGGCCCACGAAGCCAACCTGCTGGCCGTGGCCATCGGCGGCGTGCTGGCCGTGGTGTTCTTCGTGTTGATCTTCTCGCGCCTGGTGCACAGCGAACCGCTGCCGGCGGGCATGACGCCGTCGCTGATGATACTGGTCGCCCCTTTCGAAGTGGGCTTCCTGGCCTACATCAACCTGGTGCAGCAGGTGGACATGTTCGCCTCCATGCTGTTCTACTTCGGCCTGTTCATCTTCGTGGTGGTGTCGCTGCGCGTGTTCCGCCCATCGGTGCCGTTTGCCGCCTCCTGGTGGGCCATCGGCTTCCCGCTGGCCGCCCTGGCCAACGCCGCGCTGAAGTACGCCGGCGCCACCGGCAGCGGCGTACTCACCGTGCTGGCCGCCGTGCTGCTGTCCTTCCTCACGGCCGCCATCGCCATCCTGCTGGTACGCACGCTGCACGCCCTGTTTTCCGGTAAGCTGCTCAGTGCCTAATTTCACAGGAGCTCACGATGCGCATCGCCGTGCTGGTCTTCCCCGGAGTGCAGATGCTGGACGCGGTCGGCCCCATCGAAGTGTTCAACGAGGCCGCCCGCCACACCGGCCGGCCGGACGCCTACCGGCTTGAACTGGTGGCGCCGCAGGCAGGCCCTCTGCGCGCGTCGAACGGCATGGTGTTCCACGCGGACGTGGCGCTGGACGCCGTCGCCGGCGGCATCGACACGCTGCTGGTGGCGGGCAGCCCGCATATCGACGCTGTGGATGACGAGGCCGCGCTGCTGGACTGGCTGCGCGCGCAGGCGGGCCAGGTGCGGCGGCTGGGCTCCGTGTGCAGCGGGGCCTTCCTGCTGGCGCGCGCCGGCCTGCTGGACGGAAAGCATGTCACCACGCACTGGAACAGCTCCGCCAGGCTGGCGCGCGACTTCCCCAAGGTGCACGTGGAGGCGGACCAGATCTATGTGCGCGACGGCGCGCTCTACACCTCCGCCGGCGTGAGCGCCGGCATGGACCTGGCGCTCGCGCTGGTGGAGGAAGACCATGGCCGCGAAGTGGCGCTGAGGACGGCGCGCGAACTGGTGATGTTCCTCAAGCGTCCCGGCGGGCAATCGCAGTTCAGCGCGCACCTGGCGGCGCAATCGTCCGAGCGCAGCGCGATACGGGAAGTGCAGGAATGGGTGCTGGCCAGCCTGGCCGAAGCGCTGACGGTGGACGACATGGCGGCGCGCGCCGGCATGAGCACGCGCAATTTCTCGCGCCAGTTCAAGCAGGACACCGGCATGACGCCGGCCGACTTCGTGGAAGGCGCGCGCATCGACGCCGCGCGGCGCCTGCTGGAGGACACCACCAATCCGCTCAAGCGCGTGGCCGCGTGGAGCGGCTTCGGCAACCCGAACGGCTTGCGGCGCGCCTTCCAGCGCCGCCTGGGCGTCACCCCCGGCGACTACCGCATGCGCTTCCAGAAGGCCGCGAACTGAATGCGAACCAAACTGGAAAATCAAGCCGGGTGATGGAACACCTGGCGCAGGTAAGCCAGGAAAGTCTCGTCCTTGCACATGGTCTTGCCCGGCGAATCGGACAGCTTGGCCACCGACTGGCCGTTGCAGCGCACCAGCTTCATGACGATGTTGAGCGGCGTCAGGCCGACGTCGTTGGTGAGGTTGGTGCCGATGCCGAAGCCGGTCATGATGCGGCCGGCGAAGTGGCGGTACAGGCTGAAGGCGGTCGGCAGGTCCAGGCCGTCCGAGAACACCAGGCGCTTGGTGTTGGCGTCGATGCGCAGCGCGGCGTAGTGCGCCAGCGCCTTCTCGCCCCACACCACCGGGTCGCCCGAGTCGTGCCGCAGGCCGTCGAACAGCTTGGCGAAGTACAGGTCGAAGTCGTCCAGGAAGGCGTCCATGCCCACGACGTCGGTCAGCGCCACGCCCAGGTCGCCCCGGTACTCCTGCACCCAGTCCTCCAGCGCCGCCTTCTGGAAGTCGCGCAGGCGCACGCCGAAAGCCTGGAAGGACTGCATGTACTCGTGCGCCATGGTCCCGATCGGCACCATGCCGAGGCGCTTGGCCAGGTAGACGTTGGAGGTGCCCTTGAAGTACTGCGGCACCTCGGCCGCCAGGCGCAGCACCACCTCGTCGTGCCACGCCGCGGAGAAGCGGCGGCGCAGGCCGAAGTCGGAGAATTCGAAGGGATGGCGCAGGCCGGGCTGCAGGCCGAACGCTTTCAGCGAAGCGATCTTGTCGACCAGCCGCTCGCGGCCCTCTGCCAGCGCGGCCTCCTGGTCGAAGCGGCGGAAATACAGCTCGTTGACGATGTAGAGCACGAAGATCTCGAAGCCCATCACATGCACCTGCGGCCCGGCTGCGGTGATGGCCAGCGAGTCGCCCTTCACTTCCACGTGGATGAATTTGCGCTGGAAGCGGAACACGGCCAGGAAGTCAACGAAGTCTGCCTTCATGTAGCGCAGCGAGCGCAGGTAATCCAGCTCGTCGTCGGCGAAGGACATGGCGCACAGGTGGTCCAGTTGCGCGTTCACTTCATCGGCCAGTTCGGCCAGCGGGAACACGGTGGTGTTCCGGCACAGGAATTCATACTCGGCGTGCGCGCCCGGATGGCCATGCAGCAAAGCCTGCCACATGCTGAATTTATACAGATCGGTTTCAAGCAGGCTGCGTACCACGGGGATCATCAAGTTATTCTCCAATCGCTTCAGCGGCCTGCGTTGAGCAGCAGCTCCTGCAGCACGTCGCCCGACTGGGCCAGGCGCACGCCGCTCTCTTCCATCTCTTCGAGGAAGTCCTGGTACTGGTCGCAGAAGCCGGCCACGGGGCTCATGCAGTCGGTGATGAGCACCAGGCGGCGCCGGCCGTCCTCGCCGAAGCGCGCGGTGAACTGCGCGGCGATATGTTCGGTGGTCGCCTTGACGCAATGGCTGCCGGCTTCACCCGCGATATAGACCAGCTCCGCCTCGGCCAGGCGGTCGATCAGGGTGCGGTTCAATTGCGTGTCCGGGTCGGCGTCGTCGGGCACCTCGGCCATCACGGCGGAATAGTGCTCGGTCCAGGGATTGGCGCCCTTGGCGATCTTGGCGACGGTGCCAAGCGAGGCGTCTTCCCAGCGGTTGTAGGCCGAGCGCACGTCCTCGTGCACGTTGTGGCCCCAGGAGCCGATCTCGCAGTGCACCGGCCAGATCATCAGGCGGTAGCGGTCGGCCTGTTCCAGTGCGTCCAGGTAGGCCAGCGCGCGCGGCAAGGCGGCGGCATCGCGCGGCAGGAATTTTTTCGCGCGCACGTCGGCGGCGGTGATCTGGGTGAACGCTTCGGGCGCGGCGCCCTCCGCGTTAAGCCAGAAGGTGGGATGCGCGATGTCGTAGCGGTGATGGGAATCGAGGGTGACGCTGATGGCCGTCAAGCCGTGGCGGCCGCGGTCGATCAGGCCCGCCAGGCGCAGCATGTCCTGGTGCGCGCCGGGCACCGGCAGCGCGGGCGCGTGCAGGCCCTTGGTGGCCGGATTCTCCGGCAGATAAGCGGCAGGCAGGTCGCAAAAATCGTTTTGCGGGTCGATGACAAGCAGGTGCAGTTTGCGTTTCATGGGCAGGCTCCGTGGCGCGATAGCCCCATCATACCGTCTGCCCGGATTTCCTACAAAACACCACGGATTCCTACAAGCGACCTCAGCCGCATTCGGGGTCAGCGGCCTGAGCCGCATTCGGGGTCTGACCCCGAATGCGGCTCAGCTTGCTTAGGCGGCGACCAGCTCGTCGATCGACTTGCGGCTCTTGGCCAGGGTGTCGGCCACGGCTTGCTCGCCCAGCGCCACGCCTTCGGCTTGCACGAAGGTGATGTCGGTCAGGCCCAGGAAGCCCAGCACGGCGCGCAGGTAGGTGCTCAGGTGGTCGTAGGCGGCGCCGGGACCTTCGCTGTACACGCCGCCGGTGGCGGTGAACACGTAGACTTTTTTGCCGGTCAGCTGGCCGACCGGGCCGGTTTCGGTGTATTTGAAGGTGACGCCGGCGCGGGCGATGTGGTCGATCCAGGCTTTCAGCGTGGAGCTGACGGAGAAGTTGTACATCGGCGCGCCGATCACGATCACGTCCGCCGCCTGCACTTCGGCCACCAGGGTGTCGGAGGTCTTCACGGTGTGGGCCTGCTCGGCGTTGCGCGCTTCGGCCGGGGTGAAGAAGGCGCCCATCATCTGCTCGGTCAGGTGCGGCACCGGGTTGGCGGCCAGGTCGCGCTCGACGATGGTGTCGGACGGGTTGGCGGCCTTCCATTTGGCGATGAATTCAGCCGACAGCTGGCGCGACAGGGAACCGGAATTGCGCACGCTGCTGTTGATGTAAAGTACGTTTGCCATGATGCTGCTCCTTCAAGATGTGGAACCTAAGTGGGACCCGGTTGGGATTGCATGCATCATAAAACGGGTTTAGTATCGATGAAATACTGTAAATTTCAATCGATAGCATCGATTTTTTAGATCATGAGAGATCCCGGCCACCCTTCCCTCGACCAGCTGCGCGTGTTCATCGCCGTTATCGACCATGGCGGCTTCGCCCATGCGGCGCGCGCGCTGCACCGCACGCAGTCCGTCATCAGCTACACCATCGCCAACCTGGAGGAGCAGCTCAACATCGCGCTGCTGGACCGCCGCAACCGCAAGCCCACGCTCACCGAGGCCGGCCGCGCGCTGCTGGCGGACGCGCGCGCCGTGTCGATGCGGGTCGACAGCATGCGCTCGCGCGCCAAGGCGCTGTCGTCCGGGCTGGAGGCGGAGGTGTCGCTGGTGGTGGACGTGATGTTCCCCACCTGCCTGCTGGTGCGCATCCTGAACGACTTCCAGCAGCACTTCCCCACCGTGGCGATGCGCTTGCGCACCGAGGCGCTGGGTGCGGTAACGCAGCTGGTGCTGGAGCGGGTCTGCCACATCGGCATCTGCGGCGGCGTGATCGCGCCGCCGGACGCCATCGAGCGCCGCGCGGCGGGCGAGGTGACGATGATGCCGGTGTGCTCGCCGGACCATCCGCTGGCCAAGATCGAGGGCAAGATCCCGGTGTCGGCGCTGCGCGACCACATGCAGCTGGTGCTCACCGACCGCAGCTCGCTCACCGCCGGCAAGGACTTCGGCGTGCTGGGACTGCGCAACTGGCGCCTGGGCGACCTGGCGTCCAAGCATGCGCTGCTGCGCGGAGGGCTGGGCTGGGGCAGCATGCCGCACGCCATGATCTACGACGACCTGGCCAGCGGCCGCCTGGTGCAGCTCGATATCGCGGACGGCAAGGCGTTCCAGTATCCGCTGTTCGTGATCCATCGCGGCGACGAGGAGCCGGGACCGGCGGGCCGCTGGCTCACGCAGCAGTTCCTGGACCTGGACCACCAGCTGCCGCACGGCGCTTACTGAATCCGGCGCGCTGCACGGCGCTGTCTTCCACCACCAGCGCGGTGTGGCCGGACCAGTCTTTCATGGGCTCACGGCTTGCGGTAGATCGACGGCGCCACCATGGCCACGTCGCCATTGATGTCGTTCAGGCTTTCGGAGTGGCCGATGAACAGGTAGCCGCCCGGCTTGAGCTGCTGCGCCACGCGCGCCACCACCTGGCGCTTGGTCTCGGCGCTGAAATAGATCAGCACATTGCGCAGGAAGATCACGTCGAAGCTGCCCAGCTGCGGCAGCGCGGTGTTCAGGTTCACTTCCAGGAACTGCACGCGCTGGCGCAGCGGGCGCTGCACCAGCAGCGTGCCCGCGTACTGGTCCAGCCCCTTCAGGCAGAAGCGCTGCAGGTAGCTGTGCGGGATGTTGCCGGTGCGTTCCATCGGGTAGTGGCCGAAGCGCGCCTTGCGCAGCACGCGGCTGCTGATGTCGGATGCGGCAATCTCCCACGGCCGCTCTTCCAGCACGTCGGCCAGCACCATGGCGATGCTGTACGGCTCCTCGCCGGTGGAGCAGGCCGCGCTCCAGACGCGCATGCCCCGGCCGCCCTCGCGCGCCTGCAGCGCCACCTTGCGCAGCAGGTCGAAGTGTTTGTTCTCGCGGAAGAAGTAGGTTTCGTTGGTGGTCAGCAGGTCCACCGCGAACTGGGTTTCGCCGGGCTCGCGGCCGCTGGACAGCAACTTGAAATACTCGCCGTAGGAGTTCACGCGGTGGTGCTGCAGCCGCTTCGACAGGCGCCCGCTGACCAGCGCCTTTTTGCTGGGCGCCATCGTGATGCCGGCAGCGTCGAAGATGAAGCGCTGGAACTGGGCGAACTCGTGGTCGCTGATGGCGGTCGGGGTCATGGCGTTCGATCGAGGGCAGGGTTCAGGCTTCGGCTGCCAGGGCGCGTTCGCCGGTCGAGGCCAGCGCGCTGATCTCGTCCGCCGACAGCACCTGCGCAGCGTCCAGCAGGATCACGAACTTGCCGTTGACCTTGCCCATGCCGGCGATGAAATCGCTGCGGATGCGCGCGCCGAAAGCCGGCGCCGGTTCGATGTCGGCGGCGGCAATCTCCAGCACCGCGTTGACGGCGTCCACCATCACGCCGATCACATGCTGCCCGTCCGCCTGGCCCTGCGCCACTTCGACAATGATGATGCAAGTGCGCTTGGTGATCTCGCTGGCCTTGCGGCCGAGGCGCGCGGCCAGGTCCATCACCGGCACCACGGCGCCGCGCAGGTTGATCACGCCGCGAATCGCTGCGGGCATCATCGGCACCGGCGTCAGGCCGGCGTACTCGATGATTTCCTTCACCGCCAGGATACCGACCGCGTAGATCTCGCCGCCCAGCATGAACGTCAGGTACTGCCTCGGCTCGGCGGCGCCGGCCGGGGCCAATGCCGGCGCGGATACCGGCGTGGATGATTGCGCCAGCGCGTTCGCTTGCGAGTTCATACGCTGCCCTCTCGCTCAGAATTTGGTGAAGTGCGCTTCATCCGGCTCGCCTTCCGGGAAATGGGCGGTGCTCACATGGCCGCCCGAGGGCGAGGCCAGCTTGCGGCCGCCGGTGCGCGCGGCCGGTTTGCGCAGCGCCTGCACCGTGGCGCGGTGCTGCACCGGCGCGGCGCCGGCCACGCGGAAGAAGGCGATGGCGGCCTGCAGTTCCTCGGCCTGGCTGCTCATCTCCTCTGCGGTGGAAGCCAGTTCCTCGGAACCGGCGGCGTTCTGCTGGGTGGTGCTGGACAGTTGGCCGACGGCGGCGTTGATCTGGGCCACGCCGGTGGACTGCTCTTCCGACGCCGCCGTGATCTCCTGCACCAGGTCGGACGTTTTCTTGATGTTGGGGACCATGGAGTTCAGCAGTTCCCCGGCGCGCTCGGCCAGGCTCACGCTGCTGGCCGCCACTTCGCCGATTTCCTGCGCCGCCACCTGCGAGCGCTCGGCCAGCTTGCGCACCTCGGCCGCCACCACGGCAAAGCCCTTGCCGTGCTCGCCCGCGCGCGCCGCTTCGATGGCCGCGTTCAGCGCCAGCAGGTTGGTCTGGTAGGCGATATCGTCGATGATAACGATCTTGTTGGCGATCTGCTTCATCGCCGCCACGGTTTCCTTGACCGCCGCGCCGCCCTCGGTCGCTTCGATCGCGGCCTTGCTGGCCATGGCGTCGGTCACCTTGGCGTTCTCGGTGTTTTGCGCGATGGAGGCGGTCATTTCCTCGACCGAGGCGCTGGTCTGCTCCACGCCGGCGGCCTGCTCGCTGGCGGCCTGCGACAGCGACTGCGCGGTGGCGCTCACTTCCTCGGAAGCGCCGGCCAGCACCTGGGCGCCGTTGGTCACTTCGGCCACCACCTGCGACAGCTTGTCCACCATCTGCTTCATCGAATACAGCAGGCTGCTGCGGTCGCCTTCGCGCACTCGGATGTCGATCGCCAGGTTGCCATTGGCGACTTCGCCAACGATCTGCGCGGCGTAGTCAGGCTCGCCGCCCAGCTGGCGCAGCAGGCTGCGGATCAGGGCCCAGGACAGCAGCACGCCTATCAGCAGGCCGCCGCCTATCACGCCGGCGTTCAGGCGCGTGGTCTCGCCGTACTGCTTGACCGCGTCCTCGTATTCCTGCTTGGCCACGTCTTCCTGCAGGGTGCGCAGCTTGGTCAGCAGCTCCAGCGGCGGGTAGAAATCCTTCTCGATGGCGCGCATGGCTTCGGCGGCGGCCTTCTGGTTGCCGGACCTGGCCAGCGCCATGGCGGCGGCGCGCTTGTCGCTGTAGGCGTTCCAGCTCGGCGTGAATTCGTCGAGCAGCTTCTTTTCCTCGGCGGTGAGCACCGTGCCCAGGTAGTCGCCCATGTTCTTCTTGAGGGTGGCGTCGTTCTTTTCCGCAGCGGCCAGGTCGGCTTCCACTTCGGCCGGCGTGGCGGCGAACGATGCCTGCACGCTGCGGTGGCGGATGCGCAGCATGGCGTCGCCGATCTTGGCCAGCTGGCCGAGGGCGACGGTGCGGTCCTCGTACACGGTCTTGAGCTTGCCGTTGCTGAAGCTCATGCCGCGCATGCCGGCGTAGCCGACCGCCATCACGATGATGGACAGCAGCGCAACCAGGATACCGAGGCGGGTGCCTACCTTGAGTTTGTTGAACATGTTTTTCTCCAAATATCGTGAAATTGTTATGCTGCCTGTTGCGCGAGCGCCGGCAGATGCTGCGGCGGTGCGGCGGCGCCCAGCTGCTGCAGCAGTGCCGCCACATCCAGTATCAGCGCCACTTCGCCGCTGCCCAGGATGGTTGAACCGCTGATGCAGCGCACGCCGCTGAATACGGGGCTGAGCGGCTTGATGACGGTCTGGAACTCGCCCAGCAGCGCGTCCACCACCAGCCCGGCGCGCTGGCCGGCGTGCTTCAGCACCACAATGGATTCGCGCCGCCCCGCCGTGCCCTGCACGCCGAACAGGTCGCGCAGGCGCACGAAGGGCAGCACCTGGCCGCGCAGGTTGGCGTAGTCGTGCCCCGGCTCGGCGGTGAACTCGATGCACTCTTCTATCGTGTCGAGCGGGATCACGTAGGTGGACTTGCCCAGGCCAACCAGGAAGCCGTCGATGATGGCAAGCGTCAGCGGCAGGCGCACGGTGACGATGGTGCCCCTGCCTTCCGCGCTGTCGATGCCCACGCTGCCGCGCAGCGCGTTGATGTTGCGCTTGACCACGTCCATGCCCACGCCGCGGCCGGACAGGTTGGTTACCTGCTCGGCGGTGGAAAAGCCCGGTTCGAAGATGAGCGCGTAGATTTCGCTGTCGCTCAGTTTGCGGTCGGCCTCGACCAGCCCGCGCTCGACGGCCTTGGCGAAGATGCGCTCCTTCTTCAGGCCGCCGCCGTCGTCGCTCACTTCAATGACGATGCTGCCCGAGTCGTGGTAGGCGTTCAGCCGGACGGTGCCGCGCTCCGGCTTGCCCGCCGCGCGGCGCTGCGCGGCCGGTTCGATGCCGTGGTCGATGGCGTTGCGCACCAGGTGCATCAGCGGGTCGCCGATTTTTTCCACCACGGTCTTGTCCAGCTCCGCGTCCTCGCCGTTGACCACCAGGCAGATATCCTTGCCCAGTTCGCGCGACACGTCGTGCACCACGCGCTGGAAGCGGTTGAAGGTGGCGCCGATTTTCACCATGCGCAGCTGCAGCGCGCTGTCGCGCACTTCCTCCACCAGCGTGGACAGGCGCGAGGTGCTTTCCTGCAGCTCGGGGTTGCGCACGCGGCGCGCGATCAGGTTGGCCGAGGCGCCGGCGATGATCAGTTCCCCCACCAGGTTGATCAGGTGGTCCAGCTTGTCGGCGTCCACGCGCACGGTGCGCGCCTCGGCCGGTTTCGCCTCACCGGCGCCGTGCTGGCTTTTGTTCAGCTGCTGCCTGTGCAGCGCGGCGGCCACCACTTCCGGCTCCACCGTGCCCTGTCCCACCAGGATGGCGCCCAGCGGCGCGGTGGCCGCTTGCGGGTGCGGCTGCCAGTCCGCCGCTTCCAGCTGCTGGTCCAGGGCCGCCGCCAGTTCGCGCGCGGTCACGCTGCCGCAGCGCACCAGGATTTCGCCCAGGCGGCCGTCGGTTTCGGGCAGCTCGCGGATCAGCTGCACGTATTCTTCGATGCGGCTGCGCGGCGGCACGATGCGCAAGGTGCACTCGTCCTGCACGAACTCGAACACCGCTTCGATGGTGGCCTTGTCGGCCGTGCTGTCGAAGGCGATCTCGTAGCCCAGGTAGCAGGACTCGGGGTCCATCTGGTCATTGTCCGGCATCGCGTCCGGCAAGGTGGCGATGCCGGTGATGCGGCCGATCCGGTTCAGGTAGCGCAGGAAGGACAAGGGGTCCATGCCGTTGCGCAGCACGTCCGGGCCGAACCGCAGCGAGATGTGCCAGTGGTCGCCATGGGCGGCGCTGCCGCTGCCCTCCATGCGCTCCACGCCGTTCGCCTCGGCCACTACAGTAACAGTGGCAACTGCCGCGTCCTGGTGTGCCTCGCCGAGATAGGCCGACAGCTGCTGCAGCAGGGGCGCGCCGCGCTGCTGCATGGCGGCGTCGGCGCCGGCCTGCCCGGCTTCCACCGCGTCCGTCATGCTGCTGATATGGTCGCAGCAGCACAGCAGCAGGCTGACCAGCTGGCTGTCGGTATCCACCGTGCCGGCGCGCACTTCATCGAGCACGCTTTCCAGTACGTGGGTGAAGGCGACGATATGGTCCAGGCTGAACAGCCCGGCCGATCCCTTGATGGTGTGCGCGGCGCGGAAGATGGCGTTCACCGCTTCCAGCTTGTCGCCATGGCGGCCCAGCGACAGCAGCGCGTTCTCCATGTCCTCCAGCAGTTCGCGGCTCTCCGCGATGAAGGTCTGCAGTGCGTCGTCCAGGTTCATGCGGCGCTCCCGTTGCCATGGCCGCCCTCGGCCGCCATCAACAGCGGGTCGCCGAACCAGGCGGCCAGGTCCAGCAGTTCGAACACGTCCAGCACGGCCGGGCTGTGCGCCACCAGGCGCAGCTGGCGCTGCAGCTGCAAGGCGGCGCGCTTGGCCAGCATCAGCAGCTGCACGCCGGCGGTGTCGATCTCGGTCACGCCGGCCAGGTCCACTTCCAGCACCTGGCCGGCGGCGTGGGCGCAGTTGACGGCCGCCAGCAGCGCTTCTTTCAGTTCGGCGGCGCGGTAAATGGTCAGGTCGCCTTCGATAAACAGCAGATCCTGATCGGTTTCATCTGGCATGGCGGCTCCCGCTCGCTCAAGGCAGGCAGAGTTTTTGCACGGCGCCCAGCAGCACTTCCGGCTTGAAGGGCTTGACCACCCAGGCGCGCGCGCCGGCCGCCTGCCCTTCGCGCTTCTTGGCTTCCTGCGATTCCGTGGTCAGCATGATCACCGGCGTGAACTTGTGGCTGGCCTGCTGCTTCAGTTCGCGCACGAAGGTGATGCCGTCCATATTGGGCATGTTCACGTCGCACACGATCAGGTTGATCTTCTTGTCGCCCAGTTTGCTCAGCGCGATCTGGCCGTCGGCCGCTTCGATCACTTCATAGCCCGCGCTTTTCAGCGCAATGCCCACGACCTGCCGCAGCGAAGCCGAATCGTCTACCACCATAATGGTCTTGGCCATACCCTACTCCTTAAAAAAACGTGACTTCATCGGCCGGCGCAGGCAGCGCCGCAGGTTTGGCGCGCTGCCCGGAGGCCGGCGCAGTTGCGGATGCGGATGCCGGTGCAGATGCGGCGGCGCTGTCCAGCGCATATTCCTCGGCCATGGCATAGGTTTTTTCCAGCTCGGCCAGCAGGCCGGCGGCGTCCAGCGGCTGCAGGCGGCGGTCCTGCTCGAAGCTGTCGCAATTCTGTTCCAGCGCGCTGCGCAGCAAATCGATGTTCTGCTTCACGTGGCTCATGATCTGGGTCACGCGGTCCTGGAATTGCAGCTGCACCAGCGCCTCGCCCACTTCGTACTGGATGCCCACGCTTTCTTCCTTCAGCAGCTTGCTGGACTGGACCAGCGCGTCGGTCACGCCGCGGAAGCCGTTCAGCACACCGGCGATGGCCTGTTCGGACACCCGCATCGATTCTTCTTCCAGCGCGCCCGACTGCTGCGCCGCCTGCGCGGTGGCGACAATGGCGTTGCTGACCAGGGCCACCTTGTCGGCGATGCGGCGGCCGGTGTCGGCCGACTGGTTGGACAGCATGCGCACCTCCTTGGCCACCACGGCGAAGCCGCGGCCGCGCTCGCCGGCGCGCGCCGCCTCGATGGCCGCGTTCAGCGCCAGCAGATTGGTCTGCGCGGCGATGCTGGCCACGTCTGCCGCCATCTCCTTCAGCTCGCGCACGAACTGGGCCAGGCCGTTCACCTTGTCCAGCATGGCCGCCTTGCTTTCGGTGGCCGAACGCAGCGAGGCGACCACGCCTTGCAGCTCGCGCTCGCTGTTGGCGAACACCGTCACCAGGCCGCCGCCGTCCATGGACGCGGTGGCCACGCTGGAGGCGCCCACGGCCTGGTCCAGCCGCTCGACGATGCCGCCGAAGCGGCCGGCCAGCGCGGCCACCGCCTCGTCCATCTGGGATATCGAATTTTCTATGTGGCGCGACCAGATCGGCGCTACCGACACGCCCAGCGCGCGCTGGCCGTCCAGGTAGCGGTCCACCGACCGGTGAAAGCCGCTGTGCATGGCTTTGAAATACAGGCCGCTGACATAGCCGCAGCCCACCAGCAGCAATACGGTGAGGAAGCCGGCCAGGCTGAAGCCGCTGAAGGCCAGCACCGCGACGGCAGCCAGCACGGCCAGCGACAGCGGAAGGAGCAGACAGGCATTGCTGCGTACGAAGTTGTTCACTGCCGGGATTCTCCTAGGGATGCGCTCCCCGTCCAGCCGGGTGGAGTCGCCAGCGAACTGTATCCAGCAGGGAACTCCCTGTAACCTGTACTTTGGTACAGTGTGACGTTTCTTCCATGCACCAAAGTACAAGTTACAGCGGCCCGCTCCGCCGTTAGAGTGCGGACATGGCTAGAAATAACAACATGATCGATATTTTCCTGCTGCCCGGCGAGTACTTCGTCGGCGGGCCGGAATACCGCATCCGCACCCTGCTCGGGTCATGCGTGTCGATCACCCTGTGGCATCCGGTGCGGCGCATCGGCACCATGTCGCATTTCTTGTTGTCGGCGCGCAACTCGTCGAAGGAAATGGGCTTGAACAGCCGCTACGGGGAGGAGGCGCTGGAGCTGATGCTGGCCGAGCTGCGCGCCATGGGGGTGGACCCGACCGGGTGCCAGGCCAAGATTTTCGGGGGCAGCAAGATGTTCCCCGGGCTGGAAGACAAGAAGCCCAGCAATATCGGGCGCCAGAACGGCGAAGTGGCGCTGCGCCTGCTGCGCGCGCACGGCATACCGGTGGTGTCGGAAAGCCTGTACGGCGTGGGCCACCGCAGCATCATCTTCGATATCAGCAGCGGCAATGTGTGGAGCCGCCAGGCGCAGCCGGAAGAAGCGGCTGCGGCCGGGGGCAAGCCGGCAATGCGTGAGCTGGCGAGCGGCGAACCGGCGTCCGGCAAGCCTGCTATCGCGCTCCCGCGCTATGCAGCCTTGACTTGAGCCGCTGCACTTCCTCGCACAAGTCCACCACCAGCGCGGCCAGTTCCTCGTCGGCCTCGAAATCGCGTTCCACGCGCAGCAGGCTGAGCGCGCGCCGCAGTTCGCCGCTGGCGAAGCGCCACGCTTGCTGCGGGGCCGCAGTGGCCGCGCCCGCCGTGTCCACCACGATGGCAGCCTCCGCCACGCTGCACAGCAGCGCGCCGCTGCTCACGTGGCGCACCACCCAGTCCGGTTCCACGGCGCAGGCGCGCGCCAGTTCCTCCAGTGTCAGCGCCGCTTCATCCAGCAGCTGGCCATGAATCTGCATAATCACCCCTCCATGCCGGCGCGCGGATTGAAGTCCAGCTCGCGCGCCATGGTTTCGTACAGTTGGCGCGCGCGCTCGGTGTCGGCCGGCGGCAGCACCAGCTCCAGCAGCAGGTATAGGTCGCCGCCCGGCGTGCCCGCCTGCGCCTGCGCGCGCGAGGGCGGAATGCCGCGCCCTTTGAGCCGCAGCTTGCGCCCGCCCTGCGACTTGGGCGGCACCGTCACCGTGACGCGGCCCGACGGCGTGGGCACGGCGATCTCGGCGCCCAGCGCCGCTTCCCACGGCGCCACCGGCACCGTCTGGTAGACGTCGCGTCCTTCGATGCGGTAGCGCGCGTGGTGGCGGAAGCGGATTTCCAGGTACAGGTCGCCGGCCGGTGCGCCGCCGCTGCCCGGATGGCCCTGGCCCGACAGGCGCAACTGCTGGCCCGCGGTGATGCCTTGCGGAATATGCACGTCCAGCGTGCGCTCGCGCGTGACGGCGCGGCCGTGCGCGTCCTCCTCCTGCAGGCGGATGCTGACGGTGCGGCTGGCGCCGTGGTAGGCGTCGGCCAGGTCGATTTCCAGCGAAGCGTGGCTGTCCTCGCCGCGCTGCTGCATGGGACGGCCCCGGCCCGCCCGGCCGCGGCCGCCGCCGATGTTGGCGAACAGGTCGGCGAAGAAATCGCTGTCGAAGCCGGCGCCGCCGGGCGCGCGGCCCATGCCACCCATATTGCCCCAGTCCGGCGGCGGGCGGAATTCCTGGCCGGCGCGGTACTGGCCGTTGTTGCCCAGCGCGTCGTAGGCGGCGCGTTTCTCCGCGTCGCCCAGCACGCCGTAGGCTTCGTTCAATTCCTTGGTTTTCTTGTCCGCGTCCGCTTCCTTGCTGACGTCCGGATGGTATTTGCGCACCAGCTTGCGGTACGCCTTCTTGATATCGTCGGCGCTGGCGGTCTTGGGCACGCCCAGCGCCTGATAGTAGTCCTTGTATTCCACGATAGAGTGTCTCCAGGCTGCCCTGTCAGGTCCAGATTACAAGGAATCGCGCGCCGCCAGCGCGCGATTCGAACCGGCGCCCGGCCTGCCAGGCGCGCGGTTGGCCGCCGTTAGCGGATGCGGCGCAGCGATGACGGTTTGTCGTTCATCGGGCCCAGGTTGTCGTAGCGGCCGGGGCCGTAGACGACGCACTGGCCGCCGAAGTTGTCGTGCTCGCACAGCTGCCACTGGCCTTCATAGATCACCATGGAACTGGCGCGGTCGTTGAAGTCGGCCGCGCGGAAGCTGCGGGTTTCGCCCTGGAAGGACACGCGGCGGCCTTCGAAGCGCGCGTGCTCGAACAGCTCGATCGGGTCGGGACGGTTGTAGCCGCCGCCCTGGCGGTCGTCGTGTCGGTCGCGCCATTCTTCGCGGCGCTCCTCGCGGCGTTCGTCGCGGCGCTCGTCTCGATCGTCGCGTCCGTCACGGTCGCGGTCGCGGAAGCCGCCACCGCCGTGGCCGCGGCCGCCGCGCTCCACCTGGCGCAGCGAGGAAATGCTGTTGTTGAAGCGGCGCAGGTCGTTGTGCTCGCCGCGCTCGAACACGGCGCAGTAGCCGCCGAAATCCTTGTGTTCGCAAACTTCCCAGACGCCCGAATGCACCACCAGGCTGGAGGTGCGGTCGTTGAAGCCGGCCGCGCGCAGGTCGCGCGCACCGTCGCGGATGGTCACTTCTTCGCCGCGGAAGTTATCGCGCGAGAACAGCGTGACTTCGCCGGCCTGGGCGGCGGCGAACTGGCTCAGCAGGGCGGCCGCGAAGGCCAGGGTCTTGATGGTAGTGCGTTTCATGGGTCTATGCTCCGTTAGTTCTTCTCATCCAGCCGGTCGATGCCTTCTATCAACGATTTAGCCGGAGCATCAGCCTACACGACTGTGTAACAAATTCCTACTGTACCTAGTAGAATCGTTGCTTTAGTCCTAAGATTTCCCCCCATGCCGACCACCTTCACCCTGCCCCATATCCGCACCGAAGCCGCCGCCCTGTGGAAGCTGGCCTGGCCGGTGCTGGTGGGCCAGCTGGCCACGGTGGGCATGGCGGTGGCCGACGTGGCCATGACCGGCCACGCCAGCGCCGGCGAGCTGGCGGCCGTGTCGCTGGGCGCGTCGATCTGGTCCATCATCCTGGTCACCGTCAGCGGTACCATGATGGCGATTAACAGCGTGGTGGCGCACGAAGTGGGCGCCGGCGCCTTCGGCACCATTCCGCACTCGGTGCGCCAGGCGCTGTGGAAGGCGCTGGGCGTGGGCGTGGTCGCCGCGCTGCTGGCCAACCTGGCCACGCTGCTGTTCAACCACCTGTACCTGGAGCCGGAGATCAATGCGCGCGCCTCCATGTTCGTGCACATCATCAGCCTCGGCCTGCCGCCGTTCGCCGCCTACCGCGCGCTGTACGGCTATTCCACCTCCATCAACCAGACCAAGCCGGTGATGGTGATCGCCATCCTGGGGCTGCTGTTCAACGTGCTGGTCAACTGGCTGCTGATCTTCGGCCGCTTCGGCCTGCCCAAGCTGGGCGGCGTGGGCTGCGCGGTGGCCACCGCCGGCTGCATGTGGCTGATGCTGGGCGCCATGGTCCTGTGGATACGCCACGCCCCGGCCTACCGCCAGACCTACCCGTTCACGCACTGGGAGTGGCCGCACTGGCCGGAAATCCGCAGCATGCTCAGGCTGGGCCTGCCGATCGGCGTGACCTATTTCGCCGAGGTCAGCGCCTTCGGCGCGGTCAGCCTGCTGGTGGCGCGCTTCGGCGTGGTGGAAGTGTCGGCGCACCAGATCGCGCTCAATTTCGCCTCGCTGGTGTTCATGGTGCCGCTCAGCTTCGGCATCGGCCTCATCACGCGCGTGGGCCAGGCCATGGGCGAAGGCAATGCGGCGCGGGCCCGTTTCGCGTCCTGGGTGGGGGTGTCGATGTCGCTTATCTTCGCGCTGCTGTCGGCCATCTTCATCGCCCTGTTCCGGCACCAGATCGCCGCCGCCTACACCACCGACACGGCGGTGCAGGCGCTGTGCGCCCATTTGCTGCTGTTCGCCGCGCTGTTCCAGCTGTCGGACGCGGCCCAGGTGGCCTGCTCCTGCGCGATACGCGGCTACAAGGTCACGCGCCAGCCGATGCAGATCCAGCTGCTGGCGTTCTGGGTGTTCGCGCTGCCGGCCGGCTACCTGCTGGGCCTGGCGCCCGAATGGGCCCATGGCCTGTCCCTGGCGCCGGCCGCGCCCATGGCCGCCAGCGGCTTCTGGATCGGCCTGGTGCTGGGGCTGACCATCGCGGCCGTGCTGCTGACCGGCTTCCTGAACCGGCTGTCGCTGCAGCGCCTGCACGCGCGCGCATGAGCATGCTTGAGCATGCCCAGCGCGCCGAATGAAACACGGTTTTTCGGCGCGTTTTCCAAATCCCAGCAATGCGGCACTCTGGTATTGTCTTGCCCACTTGAACATTTCGGGATCTTCCATGCGCTTTATCCTCTCCTTCCTGGCATTGGCGGCGGCCATGCCGGCCTACGCTGAACGTTTGACGCTGGACCGCATCTACGGCGACCAGGCCCTGGCCGGCGCCGGCGTGCGCAGCCTCAAGGTGTCGCCCGACGGCGCCCGCGTGACCTTCCTGCGCGGCCGCGACGACAACCAGTACCAGCTGGACCTGTGGGAATTCAACATGAAGGACAAGACCCAGCAGCGCCTGGTGGACTCGAAAACCCTGGTGCCGGAAGAGAACCTGTCGGACGCGGAAAAAGCCAAGCGCGAGCGCGAGCGCACAGCCAGCCTGAAAGGCATCCTGAGCTACAGCTGGTCGCCGGACGGCAAGCAGCTGCTGGTGCCGATCGCCGGCAACCTGTACCTGATCGACACCGCAAAGCCGGACTCGGCGCGCCTGGTGGCGTCCGGCGCCGTGCTGGACCCGAAAATTTCGCCGCAGGGCCGCTTCGTGTCCTTCGTGCGCAACCAGAACCTGTTCGTGATCGAGCTGGCCACCGGCAAGGAGCGCCAGCTGACCACCGACGGCGGCGGCCTGATCCACAATGGCGAAGCCGAGTTCATCGCCCAGGAAGAAATGGGCCAGCGCACCGGCTACTACTGGGCGCCGGACGACAGCGCCATCGCCTACAAGCGCTACGACGACAGCCCGGTGCCGGTGGCGCGCCGCTTTGAAATCTACGCCGACCGCACCGACGTGGTGGAGCAGCGCTACCCCGCCGCCGGCGACCCGAACGTGACGGTGCAGCTGAAGATCGTCTCGCCGGTGAGCGGCGAGACGCGCGACGTGGACCTGGGCGCCAACCCGGACATCTACCTGGTGCGCGCCGACTGGAGCGCCAACAGCAAGGCGCTGCTGTTCCAGCGCCAGAGCCGCGACCAGAAGACCTTGGAACTGATCTCGGTGGACGCCGCCACGCTCAAGCAGCGCGTGCTGATCACCGAGAAAGCCGACACCTGGACCACCATCCACGACGACCTGCGCTTCCTGAAAAACCGCGACGCCTTCATCTGGTCCTCCGAGCGCAGCGGCCGCAACCACCTGTACCTGTACAGCCTGGACGGCAAGCTGCTGCACGCCATCAGCAAGGGCGAGTGGGGCATCGACAACGTGCTGGCGGTGGACGAGAAGGCCGGCAAGGTCTACGTTTCCTCCAACCGCGACGCGGTGATCGACAAGCAGACCTACGTGCTGGCCCTGAACGGCAGCACGGCCGACAAGCCCAAGCGCATCACCCAGGGCGACGGCTGGCACGACGCCGCGTTCTCGCGCAACGGCGAAGTGTTCGTCGACACCTATTCCAACCCGAGCACGCCGCCGCAGGTCAGCATCCGCCGTCCGGACGGCAGCATGGTCGACTGGCTGGAACACAACGAGCTGAACGACAAGCACCCGTACGCCCGGTTCAAGGCCGACCACCTGCCGACCGAATTCGGCACCCTGCCGGCGAAAGACGGCCAGACGCTGCACTACTCCATCATCAAGCCGTACAAGTTCGACGCCGGCAAGCGCTACCCGGTCTACCTGTCCACCTACGGCGGGCCGCACGCGCAGCACGTGGCGCGCAAGTGGGGCAACTACTTCGACCAGTACATGGCGCAGCAAGGCTTCGTGGTGTTCCGCCTGGACAACCGGGGCTCCTCGCGCCGCGAGCGCGTGTTCACCGACGCCAACTACAAGCGCCTGGGCACGGTGGAAGTGGAAGACCAGCTGAGCGGCGTCGAATGGCTGAGCAAGCAAAGCTTCGTGGACGCCAAGCGCATCGGCGTGTTCGGCTGGAGCTACGGCGGCTTCATGACCTTGCGCCTGCTGTCGCAAGCGTCCGACAAGATCGCCATGGGCGTGTCGGTGGCGCCGGTGACGGACTGGAAACTGTACGACACCCACTACACCGAGCAGTTCATGAGCACGCCGAAGGACAACGCCGAAGGCTACAAGCAGAGCAGCATCTACGCCCACGTGGACGGCCTGAAGTCGCCGCTGCTGCTGGTGCACGGCATGGCCGACGACAACGTGCTGTTCACCAACACCACGCGCATGATCGACGCGCTGGTCAAGCGCAATGTGCAGTTCGAGCTGATGACCTACCCGGGCGCCAAGCACGGCATCTCCGGCACCACCAGCCAGCGCCATGTGTACGGCAACATCGAAGCCTTCTTCAAGAAGAACCTCAAGCCCGAAACGATTCAGTAAAGAAAAATGGGGTCAGGGTTAATTATCCATGCGGATAATTAACCCTGACCCCATATTGCCGCCTGGAAGCCCGCGTGATGCGGGCTTTTCCGTTTTAGCGGTTGCCGCGGTCGATGGCGTCCTTGACCACTTCCTTGGCGTCGCCTACGCCCTTCTGCAGTTTGCCTTCGGACTGCTTGGCCAGGCCCTTGGCCTGCTGCTCGGAGCTGCCTACCAGTTTGCCAGCTTCTTCCTGAACTTTACCGGCGATGTCTTTCGCTTTGCCTTTGACTTGGTCCTTGTTCATGATGCTCTCCTTGGTTGGTTAGGCTCACACGCAATTGCGGTGTGCTGGAGTGCATCGTAGCCCTCGGGCATGTACGCTTCTGTACGCTCGCGCACACTAGGCCGATATAGGCTTACCGGCTCAGCGGCTTGCGCCACAGGCTGGCCAGCCAGGGCTGCTCTGCGCGAGGCAGGCCGGGCGGACGGTAGTAGTGGCCCAGCGCTTCGAAGCCGGCGGCGGTCACGTAGCGTTCCCATGTTTCGTAGTCGTAATAGCTGCCGTAGCGCGGGCCGTTCCAGCCTTCGCGGTTGTCGCCGCGCGGATTGGAACTGAACAGCACGCCGTCCGGCTTGAGCGCGGCGTACAGGCGCAGCAGCACGTCCGGCAGGGCGGCGCTGGGCACATGGAACAGGGAGGCGTTGGCGAAGATGCCGTCGAACCCGGCGGCGGGCAGGTCGAGCTGCACGAAGTCCTGCTGCCACACTTCGCAGCCGCTCCACGCGCGCGCCATGCGCACGAACTCGGCCGAGCCGTCGATGCCGACGGCGCTGTGGCCCAGCGCGGTGAAGGTCTTGAGGTCGCGCCCCGGTCCGCAGCCCAGGTCGAGGATGCGGTACGGGGGGCTGGACCGGATGGCGCCAAGCAGCGCGGACACGTTCTGGCTCACGTCGTGGTCGCGCGTGCCTTCGAAAAACTGCTGCGCGCTGTGCTCGTAGTGGCGCAGCGTGGCCTGCGTGATTTGCTTGATGTCGTTATCCGGTTCCATGCCCCTACTTTACCAGACGCGCACGCGCTGCTGCGGCGCCAGGTACAGCTGCTGGCCGGGCTGGACGTTGAAGGCCTTGTACCACGCGTCCAGGTTGCGCACGGTGTAGGTGCGCCACTGGGCCGGCGCGTGGCCGTCCGTCATCACCTGGCGCCGCAGCGACGGTTCGCGCGCCACGCTGCGCCAGCCTTGCGCGTAGCCGAGGAAGAAGGCGCGGTCGTCGCCCTGCGGGTTGGCAATCTTGAAGGCGTCGTAGGACGCGGCCAGGCCGGCCAGGTCGGACAGGTTTTCGCTCAGGGTCAGCTGGCCGTTGATGGCCAGGTCGGCGAACGGCTTGTAGCCGCTGTATTGCGCCACCAGCGCAGCGGATGCGCTCTTGAAGTGGGCCGCGTCGGCCGGGGTCCACCAGTCGCGCAGGCGGCCTTCGGAGTCGAACTGGGAACCGGCGTCGTCGAAGCTGTGGCTGATTTCGTGGCCGATGATGGCGCCGATGGCGCCGTAGTTCTGCGCGTCCGGCCCTTTCGGATCGAAGAACGGCGGCTGCAGGATGGCGGCCGGGAAGTTCAGCGCGTTCTGCATCGGCATGTTGACGGCGTTCACCAGCTGCGGCGGCATGCACCACTCCTTGCCGTCCACCGGCTGCTGCAGCTTGGCCAGCTGCTGCACGTAGCGCAGCCGGGACGCGCGCCCGGCGTTGCCGTAGGCGTCGTCGGCTTTCACCGCCAGCTGGTGGTAGGAGGTGAATTTGTCCGGGTAGCCGACGCCGACGTACAGCGCGTCCAGCTTGGCGTGCGCTTCCTTGCGGGTGGCCGGCGCCATCCAGTCCAGCCGGTCGATGCGGCCGTGGAAGGCGTGCACGATGTTGGCCACCATTTGCTGCAGCTTGGCCTTGGCTTCGGGCGGGAAGTGCTTGGCGACGTACAGCTTGCCAACCGCGTCCGGCATGCCGCCGTTGACGGCGTCCAGGCCGCGTTTCCAGCGCGCGGCCATCTGCGGCGTGCCGCCCAGCGTGCGGCCGTAGAAGTCGAAATGCTGCTCGGTGAACGCTTGCGGCAGGTGCGCGGCATTGGTGTTGATGGTGTGGAAGGCGAGGAAGTCCTTCCAGGCGTCCAGCGAACACTCTTTCAGCAGCGCGGCCACGCCCACCACCGCGCCCGGGTGCCACAGCATGAAGCTGTGCTGCTTGCCCAGGCCGGCGGTATGGAAGAACAGCTTCCAGTCCATGCCCGGCGCTTTTTTGGCGAAGTCGGCCGCGCTCCAGGTGTTGTTGGCCTTGAGTACGTCGGCCGAGTCTTCGCGGCTGGCGTGGGTCAGCGCCAGTTTGCGCTCCAGCTCGTACACCCGCGCGGCGCGGGTTTCGGGGTCGCTATAGCCGGCCAGCTTGAACATGGCGGCGATGTGGGCCTGGTAGGCGGTGCGCAGTTTGTGCATGCGCTCGTTGTCCTCCAGGTAGTACACGCGGTCCGGCAGGCCCAGGCCGCCCTGCAGCAGGTAGGGCATGTTGCGCTTGGGCTCGTTCAAGCCTTGCGCCACCCACAAGCCGAGGATGTTCTCGGTATGGAAATCGGTATTGTTGAGCGGATCGACGTCGGCGCGCACGGTGGCGGCCAGGGCGCGGGTCAGCTCGGTCTTGTCCTTGATGGCGGCGATCTTCTTCAGGGCCGGCTGCATGGGCGCCGTGCCGTGCGCTTCAATGGCGGCCTCGTCCATAAAGGCGCGATAGTAGTCGCTCACTTTCACCGCCTCGGGGCCGGCCTGCCTGTCTCCCGGCACCGCTTCGATCAGTTTGATGATGCGCTGGTTGGTTTCCTCGGCCAGCTGGGCCATGGAACTCCAGCTGCCGCGGTCGGCCGGGATCTGGGTCGACTTCAGCCAGTCGGCGTTGGCGTAGGCAAAGAAGTCGTCGCCGGGCTGCAGGGCGGCGGGGGCATTGGCGGCAGGGGCGTCCGCCTGGGCCGCGCAGGCAGGCGCGATAGCCTGGAGGGCGCCGGCCAGCGCAAAGCTGAGTACGGTCTTGATGGGTGCGTGCATGTCCTGTTCCTGTTGTTGTGATTTTGGTCGGCGTGATACGCCAGCATCCACTCTAAGCAAGTGCCCGGCGGGAAGCGAGCGCCGTGCGACAGACTGCGGATTCCGGGGATGCGCTGCAGAATACAGGGAATGCTGTGCATCAATGCTACGCGCGGCATAAAAAGGCCACAAAATTGCGGCGAATCGCTATATAGTTCACCTACAGCAACGCACATAAAACCAGGAGAGCCCCCTATGAAACTTGAAGCCCTTTTCCAGAACCCGACTGCGTTGCCCACGGCTCCCAAAGTTGTCGAAGAACTCATCAGCAGCTTCGACAAGGCCAGCGTTTCCACCGAAGAGATCGCGAAAAAACTGTCCACCGACCCCGTGCTCAGCGCCAAGCTGCTGCGCCTGGCCAACTCGGCCTACTACCACGTCTCGCGCAGCATCGGCACCGTTGAAGACGCCGTGCTGATGCTGGGCTTCGTCACCGTGCGCACGCTGGTGATCAGCTCTGGCCTGGTGAGCGGCTTCAAAACCGTGCCGGGCCTGGACCTGAAACAGTTCTGGCGCTACAGCCTGTACACCGCGGTGTCGGCCAAGTGGATTGCCAAAAAAACCAAGGAGAACACCGACCTGGCATTTACCATCGGCATGATGCACGCCATCGGCCAGCTGGTAATGCACGCGGCCATGCCGGAGCAAGCCATGCAACTGGACAAGGTTGCCGGTCCGCTGGATTCGCGCCGCCTGGACGCCGAGCAAGCCTCGCTGGCCTACAACTTCGCCGACGTGGGCGCGGAACTGGCCAGGCGCTGGAAGTTCCCGGAAGCCTTCTCCGAGACCATCATGGCCTTCCCGGACCCGATGAACCACGAGCACGGCACCCGCCTGGCCGGCATCATCCACCTGGCGGCCTGGCGCGCGCGGGTGGAAGAGAACAAGCTGACGGACGAGGAAATCGAAGCCTGCTACCCGACCGAGATCGCTGAAGAACTGGGCCTGGAGCCGAACGCGCTGATCGACGACATGCCGCCGCCTAGCGAACTGAGCGCCGGCCTGGAAGAACTGGTCAAGTAATCCCGCCCTGCCCTCCGTTGCCACCATCGGCCGGCGCCGCCCTTCGGGGCCGCGCCGGCTTGTCTTTTTGAGCACCCCAAAATATTTTCAAATTATTTTTCGAAAACCCTAAAGTTCCCGGAACGCATGACGTTAATCCAGACAAGCAGTAATCCATTTTACTTTTTCAGGATGCGCCATGAACGCCACCGAAGTGCTCGCTATGTACGAAAATGTTGCCGGCCTGACCACTAACATGGCCATGGCAGCGCGCGCGAGCGACTGGGAAAGCCTGGGCCGCCTGGAGAAGCAAACCGCCATGGCCACCGCCACCGTGGCAGCCGGCGCCACCGTGGCCCCGCTGGACGGCGCAGCCCGCCAGCGCAAGATCGACCTGCTGAAGCAAATCCTCGCCAACGACCGCGCCATCCGCGACGTGACCGAACCGTGGCTGAACCGCACGCCCGGCATGGCCCAGTAAGCCTCCCCCGCCCCAACGATCAAAGCGCCTCACGGCGCTTTTTTATTTCCTACGAGGAAAATGGAGCCTGACCCCATTTTCCTTGCACGCAATTACTTGCTGAATTACTGGCTGAATTACTGGCTGACCGCTACGCGCAGGGACAGGGCGATGCCCTTGGCGGCCTGGCGGATTTCGTCCAGCGAGGGGAAGCTGGGGGCGATGCGGATGTGGCTGTCGTCCGGGTCGTTGCCGTAGGGGTAGGCGGCGCCGGCCGGGGTCAGCGTGATGCCGGCCTCTTTCGCCAGCGCGATGGTGCGCTTGGCGGCGCCCGGCGGGGTGACCAGGTCGATGAAATAGCCGCCCTTCGGACGGGTCCAGCTTACGCCCTCCACTTGGCCCAGGAATTCCTCGAACTGCGCCAGCACGATGTCGAACTTGGGCTTGAGCAGCGCGCGGTGCTGTTCCATCAGCGCTTCGACGGTGGCCTTGTCTTTCAGGAAGCGCACATGGCGCAGCTGGTTGACCTTGTCCGGGCCGATGCTGCGGATGCCGGCGTGCTTGGTCCACCAGGCGATGTTGGCCGGCGAAGCGGCCAGCGCGGCCACGCCGGAACCGGCCCAGCTGACCTTGGAGCTGGAGGCAAATACGATGGCGCGGTCCGGGTTGCCCGCTTTGGCGCACTCGTCCAGGATGCTGGCCATGCCGATTTTCTCGTCGCCCAGGTGGTGGAAGCGGTAGGCGTCGTCCCACATCAGGCGGAAGTCGGGGGCGGCGGTTTTCATCGCGGCCAGGCGGCGCACGGTGTCGTCCGAGTAGACCACGCCGCCCGGATTGCTGTACTTCGGCACGCACCACATGCCCTTGATGCTGGCGTCCGCCGCCACCAGGCGCTCGACCAGGTCCATGTCCAGGCCGTCTTCCGTCATCGGCACGTTGATCATCTTGATGCCGCGCTGCTCGCAGATGGCGAAGTGGCGGTCGTAGCCCGGCACCGGGCACAGGAAACTGACCGGCTGGCCGGACGCCATCCATGGCGCATGGCCGGGCACGCCCAGCAGCAGGCTGTAGACGATGACGTCATGCATCAGCGACAGGCTGGCGCTGCTGTCGACCACCACTTGCGCAGCCGGCACGTCCAGCAGTTCGCCGAACAGGGCGCGCGCTTCCGGCAGGCCGACACCGCCGCCGTAGTTGCGGGTGTCGGTGCCGTCGTGCGCGGCGTAGCCGTCCAATGCGGCCATCAGGGCGTTGGACAGGTCCAGCTGCTCGGGCGCGGGCTTGCCGCGCGACATGTCGAGTTTCAGGCCGAGTTGCTTGAATGCGTCGTATTGCGACTGTATTGATGCGGTGCTCATGATGCCTTTCCTTTTTGTATTGAAAGCGGGTGCGCAGTGCGCGGGCACCACCCAGCGCCTGTCGCCAGGCGGAAGCGCTGGCGGTACTGGGGAAAAGGAAAGGGATGCTGGCGAGCGGCGCCAGGTCATTCATGGCGCCGGGGTTGGCGCGGTTGCCCATGCCGGGATGGCAACCTGGCGAGTATAGCGCGTTTTGCGCGCCGCCGCCGGCCCCGCTCGTATGGTGCTTATTCCTTGTCGGGTATAGCTTCGGCGGCGGCCGCCGCTTCCGGCGCGGCGGCGTTTTTGTCCTTGCGCCAGCCTTGCCAGACCTTCAGCGGCGCTGTGGAGAACTTGATCTTCTTGCGGCGGATCAGGTAGGCCAGCACGCCGCCAAGCAACGCCAGCAGCAGGACGCCGCCCACCACCATGGCGGTGGTGTTGACGCCGCCGGCTTCGCGCTTTTTCTTGCCGTTGGCCTTGGACGGCGCGGAAGGCGGAATGACCGTGCCCGCCTTGTTGGCCGCCTCCGGCGCGCCGGATGCGGGCGCGCCGGCGCCGGCGGCCGTCGCGGCCGTGACTGCGGCGGCTGTGGCGGCAGCGCCGGGGGCTGGTGCGGCGGCGCCGCCCTGCCCCAGGGCAGCCTGCAACTGCTTGACCTTGTCTTCCAAGTCCACCAGCTTGGTCTTCAACTCGGCATTGGTCTGGTCCAGCGCCACGCATTGCTGCGCCTCGCCGTCGGTCTGGCCGGGCGCGCAGACGCCGGCCTTGGCCGCCCCGGTTTTGCTCCTGGCCACGCGCGGCTCGGGGCCGAGCTTGATGGGCACCGCCGCCGGGCCGGGCTTGACTTCGGCTGCCGCCGGCGCGCTGGAAGCGCTGTCGCCGGCAGCGTCGCGCGCCGCGTTCGCCGCCGCGCGCATCCTGGCGGCGCGCATGGCGGCTGCGCGGTTGGCCGTCGCCTGGGCCTCCTGCGCGGCCCGCTCAGCGGCGGACGGCGCAGCGGCGGGTCCGGCGGCAGGGGCAGGGACAGGAGCAGGCGCGGCCACAGCTGCGCGCACAGGCGCCGGCTCCGGCGTCAGCCACAGCGTGGCCGAGCGCACGCTGGCGCGGCTGCCCGTGCCCAGTTCCAGGTAAAGGTGCACCAGCTCGGCATCCAGCGGCTGCAGAGTTGTCAGATGCAAAAACTGCCGGTTGTCGCGCTTGACCACCGACATGCGCAGCGACGACAGCGCCGGATGCATGCGCACGTTCGCGCCCAGATAGATATCCGGCCCGGCCAGCCTCACCTGCACGCCCGCCTGGTCCTCTTGCGTCAGCATCACCAGTTCGATATCGGCCGACAACTGCTGCCCGATATGCGAGCGCACCACCACGTCGCCCAGCTCGGCCGCCAGCGCGGCGGACGGCCATGCAGCGCACGACAGCACCGCCGCCAGTACGAGGGCGCCGGTGCGGGCGGCAGGAAAACGGTAAGGACGACGCTGCATGTATTCGGGGTCGCTAAGCTGCGAATTTCTAAAGTGTAACAGTCTTAACGGCTGGAATTCCCGGTTTTGAAGTCCTGCGCCGGAAATTGGACTCTGCGCTACACTAATTGCATATTCCATCACGAGAGGCATCCATGAGCACCCGTTCCGAGCGCGACAGTTTTGGCCCGATTGACGTTCCCGCAGACAAGCTGTGGGGCGCGCAAACCCAGCGCTCGCTGGAACACTTCGCCATCTCCACCGAACGCATGCCGCCCGAGCTGATCCATGCGCTGGCCAGCGTCAAGCGCGCCGCCGCCCGCGTCAATTTCGACCTCGGCCTGCTGGAGGACGCCAAGGCCACCGCCATCACCCAGGCTGCCGACGAGGTACTGGCCGGCAAGCACGCCGCCCAATTCCCGCTGGCCGTGTGGCAGACCGGTTCGGGCACCCAGTCCAATATGAACATGAATGAAGTGCTGGCCAACCGGGGTTCGGAAATCCTGGGCGGCGAGCGCGGCGAAAAACGCCTGCTGCACCCGAACGACCATGTGAACATGGGCCAGTCGTCCAACGACATCTTCCCCACCGCCATCCACGTGGCCTCGGCCAACGCCATCGCGCACGCCGTGCTGCCCGCGCTGCGCGACCTGCGCGCCACGCTGGACGCCAAGGCCAAGGCTTTCGCCGATATCGTCAAGATCGGCCGCACCCATTTGCAGGACGCCACGCCGCTCACGCTGGGCCAGGAATTCTCCGGCTACGTGGCCCAGCTGGACTACGCGGACCTGGCCATCACCGCCGCCCTGCCCCCGCTGCTGGAACTGGCGGCCGGCGGCACGGCGGTGGGCACCGGCCTGAACGCGCACCCGGAATACGCCACCCGCATCGCCGCCGAGCTGGCGGACCGTTTGCAGCTGCCCTTTGAAACCGCCGACAACAAGTTCGCCGCCCTGGCCGCGCACGACGCGCTGGTGGCCGCGCACGGCGCCTTGAAGACCCTGGCCACCGCGCTGATGAAAATCGCCAACGACGTGCGCTGGATGGCGTCCGGCCCGCGCTCCGGGCTGGGCGAGATCACCATCCCGGAAAACGAGCCGGGCAGCTCCATCATGCCGGGCAAAGTCAACCCCACGCAGTGCGAAGCCGTTACCATGCTGTGCTGCCAGGTATTCGGCAACGACGTCGCCATTACCGTCGGCGGCGCCTCCGGCAACTTCGAGCTGAACGTCTATAAACCGCTGATCGCGCACAACTTCCTGCAAAGCGCGCGCCTGCTGGCGGACGGCATGCGCAGCTTCGACCACCATTGCGCGCAGGGCATCGAGGCCAACCTCGGCCGCATCGGCGAGCTGATGGAACGGTCGCTGATGCTGGTCACTGCGCTGGCGCCGCATATAGGCTATGATCGCGCCGCGCAAATTGCCAAGAAGGCGCAGCATGAAGGCACGACACTGAAGGAAGCGGCGCTGGCACTGGGTTTCGTCAGCGCGGAACAGTTCGACCAGTGGATCGTGCCGCTGGAGATGACGCAGCCCAACGCCAAGGCTTGAGCCTGTGCGCTTCGGGTGATTTTTTTGATAACTGAACAACACGTCATCGCGACAAAGGATAAAATAAATGCAAAAGGTTAGTTTTGAACTGACGTCGGAATTCATCGAACTGAACCAGCTGTTGAAGAACGTGGGCCTGTGCGACAGCGGCGGCGCCGGCAAGGTGCTGGTGGCCAGCGGCCAGGTGAAAGTCGACGGCAAGCAGGAATTGCGCAAGACCTGCAAGATACGCGCGGGTCAGCAAGTCAGCGTAGGCGATGTGCGCATCAGCGTCGAGGGTGACAGCGGCGCGGACGGCGCTTGATCGGGCTTGAGTGGCAAGGCAGGGATCGCAACTACAATAGATCTTGCATTTGGGCAATCAATTGCTAAGCTGAAGGTGGGGCGGGCTGGACCTGCTCCGCGCGGTGATATTGCTCAACCAGCCGGAGGGGGATCGCCATGGACGGCCCTGAACAAAAGCTGCAAACCCAGGAGCGCCTGATCGGCGATTTGCGGCAAGTGATCGAAAACGCGGAAGAACTCCTGAAAAACACCGACCAGCACACCAGCGCGCTGTACCAGAGCGCGCGCGCGAAGCTCACCCAGGCGCTGCAGGCCGCCACCGAAGAACTGGCGCGTTTCGAAGACGCGCAACTGGCGCGCATGATCGCTGCCACCCACGCCGCCAGCCTGCATCACCGCGACAGCACCGGCGAAGCCAAACTGATGCGCGCCTTCCGGTAGCCCCTGCCTCTTAAGCCGGCCGTTTCTTCCCGATCAATGCATCGAGCGAAAAACGGCCCGGACCGAACATCACCACCACCAGCAGCATCGCGCCCCAGTAGAAATGGTCATTGATGGCCGCCGGGCATTCAAAGCCAAACAGCTGCGGATACGAGACCACCGCCATCGCGTTGACGCAGAACAGCGCCAATGCGGCCGGACGCGAGAACAGCCCGGCGAACAACAGCAACGGCAGCAGCAGTTCGCCGCCGGTGCCAAGGTAGGCAGCCAGGTCCGGCGGTAGCAGCGGCACCTTGTATTCGTCGCGGAACAGCGCCAGCGTGGAACTCCAGTCATTCAGCTTGGTCATGCCGGCTTTCAGGAACTGCCAGCCGACGTAAAGGCGGATCGCCAGGCTGGCCAGGGAGCCGCCCCACTCGCTCAGCGCGGCGTCGTAGCGGGTGGACAGGCGATGCAATGCAGACAGGTTTTTCATGTCGGTCTCGATTCGGGGTTGAAGCAGCCGGCGGCTGCGGGGTCAATGCGGGGGGCGGATGCCGCTGAACACGGCGTGCTCCAGCCATTGCTGCAGGTGCGCGGCGACGTCAAAGGCCTCGTCGAGCTCAAAAGCAGCGTCCAGCGCGGCGCCGAAGTTGCCGCCGCCGTGCAGTACGGCCAGCGCGGCGTGGCCGGCAGCGCTGAGCGGCAGCACCGCCGTTTTCCAGTGCGCGCGGGTGATGAGCGCGTGGCTGGGCGCGTCCATGCTGGCGGGGAACGGCGGGCCACCAGGCTGATGCGCCAGCCATAGCTGCACCACGTTCCAGTTGAATCCGAGCAGGCTGCAGGCCGGGCGCAGCGGCAGGTGCGCCTCTTCCATCCGCTCGGGCGGCACGGCGGCCACGTCGGCGGCCGACAGGGCCGGCGCGTCGGCCGCGTAATGGGCGCGGTGCAGCGCCCATTCCAGCCTGGCCATGTCGGGCAGGTACGGCAGGTCGGCCGTGTGCGGGAAGGCGGCCAGGAAGGCGGCGAAGCCGGTGCCGAACTGGTTCAGGTCGCCGCTGGCGGACGGGTGCGCGCGGCCGTATTCACCGCTCAGGCCGCCGAAGAACTCCTCGCCCACCAGCTGCGCGATAACCGGGTAGGCGTTCGACAGGGTCTTGTTCCAGGTAACGGCCAGGTTGCCGCGGTACAGGGCGTAGCGCTGCTCGTTGGCACCGCCTTGCAGGGCAGCCAGCGCGGGCCCGGACGCGGCGGCGTCGAGCAGGCCGGCGGCGAAGGCTTGCTGGCTATCGGCCAGTCCGGCCAACCCGGCCAGCGCGGCTGGCACAGCGGGCGCGTGGCCGGCGCCTGCGGCGGCAGCCGGCGCACCCGGCGGCGGCACGGGCTCCCGCAGCGTTTCGGCGCCGGCGAGCTTGCCGGACATTGCGCGCGCCTTGTCCGCCTCGCCCAGCAGCACCTCCAGCTCGGGAATATCGGTGTCCCACTCGATCAGCGTGGGCAGCGGGCCGAAGCGGCGCAGCGCGGCTTCGTACAAAGCCCATACCGGCTCGGCGACGGCAGCACCATGGTGGTCGATCACCGCATCCGGCGTCGCCAGGTGGCCCGCCAGGTGGATCTCCCCCACCGTGCCCGGGGCAATCGCGGCGATCGCGGCCAGCGCGTCCTCGCCGTGATTGCATTGATTCACGTACAAATTGTTAATGTCCAGCAGCAGCCCGCAACCGGTGCGCCGCGCCAGCGCGGCCAGGAACTCCGCCTCGCTCATGGCGTCGTCGCGGAAGCGCACATACGTGGACACGTTTTCCAGCAAAATCGGGCGCTGCAGCCTGTCCTGCACGCGCTGCACGCGCTCGCTCAGCAAATCCAGCGCAGCGGCATTCAAGGCCAGCGGCAGCAAGTCGTTCAGATGCCGTCCAAACACCGCGCCCCAGCACAAATGCTCGGACACCAGCGCCGGCTGCACCGCCCGCACCAGTTCCCGCACGCGTTCCAGATGCGGCCCGGAAAAGCCGCGTGCCGAACCCAGCCCCAGCCCCACGCCGTGCAGGCTCACCGGATAGTCGCGCCGCAACGCCTGCAGCACATGCCAGTCCCAGCCGCCCCGGTCGAGATAGTTCTCGGTGTGGACTTCGAGCCAGCCGGCATCCGGCCGCTGCTCCAGGAAGCGGCGGTAATGCGGCGTCCTCAGGCCGACGCCAACGCCCAGCGCCTGGGATGGATGGGCGTCGCGCGGCATGATGGCGGCTCCTCGGAAAGCTAAGGTTGATGCGCTTACTTGGCTGGCGCGGTGGTCTTGCCGCCGGCTTTTTCGCAGGTGCCCTTGGCCACGTATTTCCACTCGGTAGGAGCGTTGTCGGCTTTGGCCTGGCCTGCGCAGGAGTGGGTGCCGTTGGACGAGGCGCAATCATTCTGGCCTGCCTTGGCCACGCCGTAGCATTTTTCCTTGTCGGCGGCAGCTTCCATGGCCGAAGCGGAAACGGTAGCGGCGCTGCAGACGGTTGCCAGGGCGGCGGCGATCAGGGCTTGACGTTTGTTCATGACTATCTCCTAGGGTAACGACGGTTATAAAGTAAGGTTCTTTCTCGGTGCGCAGAAGTCTGCGACTGAGGCATAGTCGCCCACCGAGTTCGCATCCTTACATATTTTCTTGAATTTACAAAAGAAAAAGCCCGGCGTCACCGAGCGGTGAATCCGGGCTTGCTGGTGCGCAAGAAAGCGCGGCGGCGTTTACGCCGTGGTATTGATCGTGTTGCCGAGATTGGACGGCAGGTTGGACGCCTTCGGCACAGGAGGGATCGCTTCGATCAGCGCCTGGGCGCTCGATGCCTGGACATCCTGGGCTTTCTTCTGCACGGCCAAGGCCACGTCCTGCTTGAGGCCGGTATCTGCAATGCTGGTTGCTACGCGTGCAATTCCTGAAACGTCCATGGCTTCCTCCACTATCGGCTATCCCCTATTTACGGACGATTTTCAGGAAGCTTTAGGGCGCCGGCGAAATTATTTTCACGCGCCGCTGCAGCCAGGCCAGGATGGCCGGCGGATCGTTCAGGTCCAGCCAGTCCAGGCCGTCGCGCAACTGGTCCGGCGGCGGCTGGTCCGAGGCCACCGCCACGATGTGCGGATCGGACGGGTACAGCGGCGGGCGCCCCGCCTGCGGGCGGTACACCTCCAGCTTGTTGTAGGGGTAGGACTTGAAGCCTTCGACCAGGGTCAGGTCGGCTGGCGCCAGGCGGGCCAGCTGCTCGTACAGCGTCGGTTCGGGCGCGCCGCGCAGCTCCTGGATGATGGCGAAACGATAAGGCGAGGCCACCATCACTTCGGCCGCGCCGGCCATGCGCAGGCGCGCGGAATCCTTGCGCGGCGGCTCCAGCTCCAGGTCGTGATGGCTATGCTTGATGATGTTGACGCGCAGGCCGCGCGCCGCCAGTTGCGCCACCAGGAATTCCAGCAGCGTGGTCTTGCCGCTGCCGGAAGTGCCGACGATGCCGATAACGTTGCCGGGAAGTGCGGGGAGGTCTTGGTGCATCAGAAATTCTTTCAGTACGGCACGCGGTAGCGGTAGCCCTTGAAGGTGAAGATGGCGGCTTTCGGCAGGAGCTTCTCCAGCACCAGGCCGGGGGCCACCTCCTCGCCTTCGCGGCGCAATATTTTGTCGATCAGCAGCAGGCGGTCGGCAGGGTTCTTGGAGTACATATAGCCGCCCATGGTGATGGGAGGGATGCTGCGCTGTATCGGTTCGGGCAAGTCGCGCAGCAGCTGCACCGGTTCTTCCGCGGCCTCGGCGACGGCGGCCGGCGCGGGTTTCGCGGACTGGGCGGGCCTGACTGGTTCGGCAGCGGCTTGCAGCGGCGGCGCAGGCGGTGCGGCTGGCGAGGGCGCGGCGGATGGGGCCGGCGATGCGGCAACGCGATTCGCCGGCAACGCGGCGCCTTGGGGCTGCGGCACCGGCGCGAGGGCTGACGCGGGGGCGCCAGGGGCCGCTGCTGCGCCGACGGTGGCGGCGGGAGACGCAGGGAGGGCGCCGGCAGGGGCGGCGGTTCCGGGCGCGGGTCCAGCAAGCGCCGCAGGGACCGCGGCGGCACCCGCGACAGGCGATCCGGCGCCGGCCAGCGTTCCGGCACCGGGCGCGGCGGGCACGGCGGCGGGTGCGGCGGATGCGGGCGCGGCAGGGGCGGATTGTTGGCGCCACACCAGCACGGCGGCGCCGGCGATGACAAGCGCTCCGGCAGCCAGCGCCAGCGGTTTCCACTGCGTGCCGGCCGCGCCGCGAGCGCTGGCGGCGTCCAGCGTCGGCGCGTGAATGGTGGGCGTGGCGCCCAGCTGGCGTTCCGCTTGCGCCTTCTTCAGCGCTTCAAGTATGTACGACATATTATTTCCCCGCCACGGCCACGCCGGGCTTAGCCGCCGCCAGCAGGCGCGGTTCGTTCACGCCGCCCACCTGGTTCAGCCTGATAAAAGTCTTCGGTCCCGCCACGCCGTCCGCCTTCAGGCTCTGGCTGAGCTGGAATTCGCGCAACAGGCGCTGGGTCTCCGCATCCATCGGGCGGTTTTCCTGCGGCATTTTCGCGCCGCTCAGCGCGGCCAGGCGCTTGGCCAGCCAGTCCACATCCGGCCCATGATCGCCGGCCGACACCTCGTCGCGCCAAGCACGCGGCGCGCGCCACAGCGTGATGAAGCTGCCGTCGAACCTGGCGGCCAGCGCGTCCAGCCGCACCGTCTCGCGCTTGCCCGCGATCTCCAGCGTGGCGCCCTGCCCGTCCATCGCGGTCAGCACCGCGAAGCGCGGCGCCACCGGATCGTCGATCAGCTTCAGCACCGCAGGCCGGTCCAGCAGACGCAGATCGTCCAGGCCGCCCTTGCCGAACAGGCAGCGCAGGTTCAGCTTCGCCGCCGCCGGACAAAACTCGCCCGCCGGCACAGTCTGGCCCCACAGCGCCGCCATCTGCCGCAGCGCAAGATCCGAGGTTGCCGCCGGGCCTGACGCTGGGCCTGGCGCCGGCATCGGCTGCGCAATCCGCTGCGATGCCGGCAGCGGCGCACCGGTGGCGGCGGCCGGCGCTCCTGCGGCATGCGCAGCCGAGGCCGGAAGCGCGCCCGCTTGCCCTGTCCTGTCAGGCGCCACGAAAGGCACGCCATGCGGCATCAATTGCCAGGCGGCGGTGGCGGTCAGCGCGGCGCCGGCCAGCACGCCGGCGGCAACCGCCGGCCACAGCCGCTTCGCCGGCACCGGACCGGCCTCGCTTGCGAACACCTCGGCGGCGGCGCGGCGCAAAATGGTGCGCGTGACCTGCTGCGCGTTTTCAACGTAGGCGCCCAGCATGGCGCGGTCGCACAGCAGGTTGATGCGGCGCGGCACGCCCTTGGTGAGCTGGTGCACCTGCTGCATCAGGCCGGCCGGGAACGGCGCCGCGCCAACCGCGCCCGCCACCGCCAGCCGGTGCCCGATGTAACTGCCGGTCTCCTCCACCGACAGCGAGCCCAGGTGGTAGCGCGCGATCACGCGCTGGGCCAGCTGCTCCAGCTCGGGCCGGGCCAGCATGGCGCGCAGCTCGGGCTGGCCGATCAGGATAATCTGCAGCAGCTTGCGCTCGCTGGTTTCCAGGTTGGTCAGCAGGCGCAGCTGCTCGAGCACGTCGGCCGACAGGTTTTGCGCCTCGTCGATGACCAGCACGTTGTTGCGGCCCTGCGCGTGGCTCTCCAGCAGGTGCTTGTTGATGGCGTCCACATAACCTTTGACGCTCACCGCGCCCGCGCCCTGCGGCGCCAGCGTGATGCGGAACTCGTCGCAAACCGACAGCAGCAGCTCTTCCACCGACAGCTTGGGATTGAAGATGTAGCCCAGCTGGCAATTGTCCGGAATCTGCTCCATGAAGCAGCGGCACACGGTGGTCTTGCCGGCGCCGATCTCGCCGGTCAGCAGCACGAAGCCGCCGCCGCTGCCCACGCCGTACAGCAAGTGCGCCAGCGCCTCGCGGTGGCGTTCGCTCATGTACAGATAGCGCGGGTCGGGCGCGATGGAAAACGGCGATTGTTTCAGATTGAAAAATTGCGTGTACATGGTGTCCCTGGATGAACGCCCGGCCAAGCCCGCGGTGCGGCCCTGCCGTCAGCGCAGGGCGGGCGGCAGCGGCTTGAACTTGGCGCAGTATATCTTGGCCCTGCGGTCGGCATACACGATGCGGCTGCCAGGTTTGGCCTGCCGCACCGGATAGCGCGAACTGTCAATTTTCGCATACCGCAGCCCATCCTGGGCAATGATGGCTTCTTCCAGCTGTTCCGGCGTGCTTTCGGCCACCGCGCCGACGAACACCATGGGCCAGGTGTCGTCGCTGACGATCACTTCCACGATCTCCGTGCCCCACAGCCGCGCGTCCTCGGTGCGGAACCACCAGGCGCCGCCTTCGCGCTTGTAGGGCGGCCCGAAGAACTTGACCATGTAGTCGTAATAGTAGCGGTTGCTGGTTTCGTCGCGGCACAGCAGGCCGCTGCCGATGACGGTGCCAAAGGTGGTGGGCGGCGCGGCTTGGGCGGAAAGGGCAAGCAGCAGGCTCAGCGCGAAGACGGCTGAAGAGGGAGAGGTAAGGAACCGCATTGCTAGATTTTGGACATCCAGGCGCGGTTGGCGCTGATCTTGGCCTTGGCGGCGGCCGGCAAGGCGTCGTAGCAGCCGGGGTACTGCTTCAGCGCGCTTTCCCGCACCTCTTTTTGCAACCCATTTATCAGGAAAACATAAAGGGTACCGCCTTCACTGGTTTTCCTGGTCCCTATGTATTTGATCATGCTGATTCTCCTTCCCGGCCTGGCATGCGCTCTGCCGGCGACGCTCTGCAGTCATTATGACAGCTCTACGCCCGGGCATTGCTATTTACCGTGGCGATGCCGCTACATAACTTAACGGTATGAAACAGCGAAATCTGTAGGACGGCGATCATTGCTGAGCGTGAAATTGTGCATTGCGATTATGCGCCTTTTTCACCCCAATCGCATTGGATACACTGGACTCAACCCTTTCCCCACCGGAGCCAGACCATGAAATCGCTGAAGCTGATTGCCGCCCTGACCATGCTGACCACCGCCTCGGCGTTCGCCTCCGACGCGCCCGCCAAGACCGACGCGCAAGCCGAAGCCAAGCCGGCGCCGGTGCTGCTGGCCAGCGCCGCCGCGCAGGCAGCCGCCGCCGGCGTCGCCACGGCAGCGGCCGTTCCCGCCGCATTGGCCAAGAAGGACAGCGGCCGCTCGCGCGCCGAAGTCCAGCGCGAAGCCGTCGAAGCCGTGCGCAACCACGAAAGCACGCTGTCCAGGGACTTGAGCTTCTACGCCAAGTAACCCCCTGCCCGGCCTGCGCGGCGCTTGCATTTCAGCGCCGCTATTTTGCAGTTGATCCCGCGATTTTGCGCTTTCGTCCCATTCCGCCCACCGCCTGGCGCTTTTTATCATATTGTTCACACACTTCCCGCCCCCTGGGTGAAAACTACAGTGTGAAAACTATATGAATAAGCTGATCAAACAAACGGCCATGGTCTCCCTGCTGGTAACGGGCGGCGCCATCTCCCAGGCCAGCCTCGCGGAGACCGCCCCCTCCAGCGCTGTCGCCAGCGAATCGCGCCCGGTGGCGGCGTTCACGGCGATCGAACTGGCCGGTCCCTTCAACGTGGTCATCAAGGACGACGGCGGCCGCGCGGTGGAAGTGCGCGGCACCCGCAAACAGCTGGACAACCTGGAAACCGTGGTGGAGAACGGCACGCTGATCGTGCGCCCCGTCAAGCGCAGCGGCTTCTCCTTCCACTTCGGCAAAAGCGCCGAACCGCCTACCGTGCGCATCAGCGCGGCCGGCCTGAAAAGCCTGACCGCAGGCGGCTCCGGCGACGTGCGCGCCGACATGATCAAAGGCCAGCAGTTCGCGCTGACCGCCAGCGGCTCCGGCGACGTGGAAGCCAGCGGCGCGGTCGGCAACCTGGTGGTGAAGGCCGGCGGCAGCGGCGACCTGGACATGCGGCAGCTGAAAAGCGGCAGCGTGAACTTGCACATGAGCGGTTCCGGCGACGTGCAGGCCGGCGCCATCAGCATGGACCTGAACGCCGAACTGAGCGGCTCGGGCGACCTGGACGCGACCGAGCTGCGCACCAACACCGTCAACGCCCTGATGCACAGCTCCGGCAGCGTGACCCTGGGCGGCAGCAGCAAGGAAATCCGCGCTGAAATCACCGGCTCGGGCGACCTGGAAGCGTGCGGCCTGGCAGTGGAAAACGCCAGCGCCATGCTGCGCAGTTCGGGCAACGCCTGCATCGCCGGCAACATCAAGAAATTCGACGCCGAAGTGCACGGTTCCGGCGACCTGAGCGCACGCGGCCTGGCCAGCAACAATGTGCGCGTGATCCTGGACAGCTCGGGCAGCGTGGAACTGTCGGGCACCAGCAATACCCTGAGCGCCGAAGTGAACGGCTCGGGCGACCTGGACGCCAAAGGCCTGGTGGTGGCGCGCGCCGTCACCCGCAACCGCGGCCCGGGCAACATCTTCCTGAAAAAGGTGAGCGACACGCTGGACGCCGAAGTGCGCGGCTCGGGCGAGCTGAAGACCTGGGCCGAATGCAAGGACGTGAAGGTGACCATGACCGGCCCCGGCCAGGTCCACCTGGACGGCAACACCGCCAACCTGAACGCCCGCCTGAGCGGCTCCGGCAACCTGCAGGCCAGCGGCCTGGTGGCCAAACAGGCCGACGTGGTGGTGCGCGGCCCGGGCAGCGCCTGGGTCCACGTGCAGGGCAAACTGAACACCGAAGGCAAGCCGTCCAGCATGGAAGGCTCGCGCATGGTGATGATAGATCGCAGCGGCGTGAAACCTGGCCGCGACAATTGACGGTGGAGGCGGGCCCGAGGGTCCGCCCAGCCAGACTTTCCCGAACGCCCGGCCCGGAGCCGGGCGTTTTTGCGTTTACGGCCCGGAAAATTGGCCTTATGCCAGACCAGATTCAATACCAACGCAACAAAATATTTTATCCTTACAAAACATTAACTTAGCAAACAATTGCCGCCCTGGAAAGCAAGTCCACTTACCCCAAATACAATACCAGTTAAATACCTGTTGACAAGCTGGTTAGGCAACCATATAGTGCCCCACAGCTCCTCACACACACATGAACATGATCGAATTCTTAATCGGCGTCGATGGCGGCGGCAGCGGTACCCGGGTGCGCCTGATGCGCGCCAACGGCGCAGCGCTGGGCGAAGGCGACAGCGGTCCATCCGGCCTGCTGCACGGCATCAAGAACGCGTGGTCCTCGGTCGAGGATGCGGCCGCGAAGGCCTTCAAGGCCAGCGGCCTGGACTACCCTGCGCGCGAGCGCATCGCCGTCGGCCTCGGCCTGGCGGGCGTACATAACCGCCAGTGGGCGGCCAACTTCGTGGCGGCCAATCCCGGCTACGCGGCGGTGGCCCTGGAAACGGACGCCTACACCACCGTGCTGGGCGCGCACCAGGGCCGGCCCGGCGCCATCATCGCGCTGGGCACCGGCAGCGTGGGCGAGATCCTGCTGGCCGACGGCAGCCGCAAGGAAGTGGGCGGCTGGGGCTTCCCGGCCGGCGACGAAGCGGGCGGCGCCTGGATCGGCCTGCGCGCCATCAACCATATCCAGCAAGTGATCGACGGCCGCGCCGAAGGCGGCGCCTTCGCCGCCACCGTCATCAACGCCTGCGGCGGCGAACGCAACGCCATCCAGGTGTGGCTGGCCAACGCGACGCAGACCCATTATGCGCACCTGGCGCGCATCGTGCTCCAGCATGCCGACACGGACGACGTGGCGCGCGCCATCCTGCTGGAAGCGGGCCGCCAGGTAGCGCTGATCGCGCAGGCGCTGGACGCTTCCGGCAAGCTGCCGATCGCGCTGTGCGGCGGCCTGGGCGAGCCATTGCGCGCCTACCTGCCGTCCGGGCTGCTGCAGCGCATCGTGGCGCCGCAGGGCGATTCGGCCGCCGGCGCGCTGCGGCTGATCCAGCAGCACCTCAGCAAACCCTAGCGGCAAACCCTGACGGCAACCCCTGAGCAGCAAATCCTGAGCAAACCCCGAGCAAGGAGCCACCCGTGTTAGACCAGTTGAGCGATTTCAGGCCGGACCATGAAAGCGACACGCCGCTGTACATGCAGCTGGCCAACAAGCTGTCCGACGGCATAGCCAGCGGCGACTGGCGCGCCAACGAGGCGCTGCCGTCCGAACGCGTGCTCTCTGAAATGCTCGACATCTCGCGGGTCACGGCGCGCAAGGCCATCGACATGCTGTGCGACCGCGGCATGCTGACCCGCAAGCGCGGCTCCGGCACCTACATCACCCCGAAACTGGAACAGCCGCTGTCGCGCCTGACCAGCTTCTCCGAAGAGCTGCGCCAGCGCGGCTTCACGGCCGGCTCGCGCTGGCTGCAGCGCGAGATCGGCGTGGCGGCGCCGCTGGAACTGCTGTCGCTGGGCCTGTCGCCCAACATGGCGGTGGCGCGCCTGAAGCGCCTGCGCACCGCCGACGACGTGGTGATGGCGATTGAAACCACCACCATCCCGGCCACCTACATGCCCAACCCGCACAGCGTGACGGGTTCCCTGTACGGCTTCTTGGAAGCCAACGGCACGGTGCCGATGCGCGCGCTGCAGCACATCCGCGCGGTCAACGCCACCACCGAACAAGCCAAGCTGGCCAACATCCAGCCCGGCGAGGCCATGCTGCATATCACGCGCGTGAGTTATCTTGAAAACGGCGCAGCGGTGGAGCTTACGCACTCCTACTGCCGCAGCGATTATTATGAATTTGTAGCGGAGTCGCGCAGATGAGCGATGTAACGATCCAAGGCAATATCCTGACCCCGGCCGGCTGGCTGAGCGGCGCAATCTCGTTCGGCGAACGCATCGCCGGCATCAACGGCGCGGCGGTGGACCCGAAGCAGAACGGCGACGATTACATCCTGCCCGGCTTCATCGACCTGCACGTGCACGGCGGCGCCGGCAAGGACGTGATGGAAGGCGGCGACGCGGTCCACACCATCGCCAGAATCCATGCGCAGCACGGCACCACCAGCATGCTGGCCACCACCATGACCGCGCCGCCGGAAGACATCGACATCGCGTTGACGGCCATCGGCAAGGCGGTGCGCCAGCGCGGCAAGAACGAGGCGCGGGTGCTGGGCGCCCACCTTGAAGGCCCGTACATCAACTCCGGCAAGCTCGGCGCGCAGCCCAACTTCGCGCGCGCCGCCACCCTGGCCGAAGTGCAGCGCCTGGAAAGCATGGCGCCGCTGCGCGTGATCACCGTGGCGCCTGAAATCGCCGGCCATCTCGGCCTGGTGCGCGAACTGGCCGACGAAGGCATGCGGGTGCAGATCGGCCACACGCTGGGATCGTACGAAGACGGCGTGGCGGCGCTGGAGCACGGCGCGGCCGGCTTCACGCACCTGTTCAACGCCATGAGCGGCCTGCACCACCGCGAGCCCGGCATGGTGGGCGCCGCGCTGGCGCACGCCGAATACGCCGAACTGATACCGGACCTGCTGCACGTGCACCCCGGCGCCATCAAGACCGCGCTGCGCGCCATACCGCGCCTGTACTGCGTCACCGACTCCACCGCCGCCACCGGCATGCCGGACGGCGAATACATGCTGGGCCGGCACATCGTCCACAAATGCATGGGCGGCGTGCGCCTGCCCGACGGCACGCTGGCCGGCAGCACCCTCACACTGGACCAGGCCCTGCGCAACCTGGTCGGACTCGGACTGGACCTGGCGGATGCCTCGGCCCGGGTGTCAACCAACGCGGCCGACTACATCGGCCTGCAGGAACGCGGCCGCCTGGCGGCGGGCGCGTATGCCGATCTGGTGGTACTGGATCGCGATCTCAAACTCAAAGCCGTATATATCGAAGGAGAACGTTGTGACCTCAATGATGCTTAAAGAAGCCCTGTCCGCCGCTGAATGCGTCGCGCTGCAACTGGCGAACGACGCGGACCGCTACGCGGACCTGGGACGCAAATTGAGGAGCACGCCCTTCTCGACCGCGCTGACGGTGGCGCGCGGCAGCTCGGACCACGCCTGCAACTACATCGCCTACCTGATCATGGCGCGGCTGGGGCGCGTGGTGGCCTCGCTGCCGATGTCGCTGGTGACCTTGCACAAATCGCCGCTGATCACGCGCGACACGCTGACCATCGCGGTATCGCAATCGGGCCAGAGCCCGGACGTGGTCGAGCCTATCCGCTACTTCCGCGACGGCGGCGCCACCACCGTGGCGCTGGTGAACGACATCGACTCGCCGCTGGCGCAAGCCGCCGAGTGGTCGATGCCGCTGCGCGCCGGCAAAGAGCAAAGCGTGGCCGCCACCAAGAGCTTCATCACCTCGCTGGTGGCCGGTGCGCGCCTGGTGGCGCAATGGCAGAACGACCCGGAACTGCTGGCCGGCCTGCAGGCGCTGCCCGAGTCGCTGACCAAGGCCACCGAGGCCGACTGGTCGCCGGCGCTGGACGTGCTGGCCCCGGCCAAGAACATCATGGTGGTGGGACGCGGCATCAGCTTCCCGGTGGCGCTGGAGTCGGCGCTGAAATTCAAGGAGACCTCGGCGCTGCAAGCCGAAGCGTTCAGCGGCGCCGAAATCAAGCACGGCCCGATGGCGCTGATCGAGGAAGGCTACCCGCTGCTGATCTTCGCCACCCGTGGCCCGACCCAGGCCGGCCTGCTGGCGCTGGCCGACGAAATGCGCGGCCGTGGCGCGCGCGTGCTGCTGGCCGCGCCGGACGACGTGGCCTCGCGCGACCTGACCCTGCCGGTGGCCGCCACGCCGGACCTCGATCCTATCGTCGCGATCCAGGCGTTCTACGTGATGGCGGCCAAGCTGTCCGCCGCGCGCGGGCTGGACCCGGACCGTCCGCGCCACCTGAGCAAAGTCACCAAGACCAATTAAGCACGCCAAGCCGCGCCCTGCCCCGGACCATCGATGAAGATCAAGACCCTGCTGACCGCATTGATGGCCCTGGGCGCGGCAACGTGCGCCCTGGCTGCGCCGCCGGTTCAAAAAATCGAATTCTGGACCTTCAGCATGAAGCCCAAATTCACGCCCTATTTCGAGGGCCTGGCGCGCAACTACGAAGCCACCCACCCCGGCGTGAAAGTCGAATGGGTCGACTTCCCGTGGGACATCATCCAGACCAAGCTGGTCACCCGCATCGTGGCCGGCACGCCGCCCGCGCTGGTGAACCTGAACGTGCCCTGGGCCGACGAATTCGCCCGCGACGGCCTGCTCACGCCGGTGGACGAGCTGCTGCAGGGCGCCCGCCAGCGCTACCTCGCCAGCACGCTGGAAGACCTCACCTTCGGCGGCAAGACCTACGGCTTCCCGATGTACAGCAACGTCGCCGTCATCAGCTACAACACCGAGATCTTCAAGGCCGCCGGCCTGACGCGCGCCCCGCGCAGCCTGGACGAGCAGCTTGCCTTCGCGCGCCAGATCGCGCAGCGCACCGGCAAGGCCGGCCTGTGCCCGGCGCTGGCCAAGATCGACGGCCTGATGATGCAGCAAGGCCTGCCCGTCATCAAAGACGGCCGCGCCGCCTTCAATTCGCCGGCGCACGTGGCGCTGATCGCCAAGCTGGCCGAAACCTACAAGGCAGGCGGCCTGCTGAAGGACAGCCTGTTCGCCGAGGACAACTTCCCCGCCGCCATCGACGCCTACAAGGGCGGCCGCCTCGGCATGCTGCTGGCGCCGCCGACCGCCGTGAAGCGCATTGAAACCGACGCCAAAGACATCTACGCCAAGACCGACGTGGCCCCCGCGCCGCTGGGCCCGACCGGCATCGCCGACGGCGGCTGGCTGGTGCACTTCGCCGTGCCGGCCGGAGTGGACAAGAAGCTGCTGCCGCAGATCGGCGAATTCGCGCGCTACCTGACCAACGACGCCAACCAGCTGGCATTCGCCAAGCAGGCCAGCGTCTACCCCGCCGCCGCCGAAGCCGCGCGCGACCCGTTCTTCCTGGCCGTGCCGCCCAACGCAGGCGCCGCCGAGAAAGCCGTCAGCGCCGGCGCGGTCTCGATGCCGCACTCGCATACCTTGTACGTGTCCGGCGTGACCGACTACGACGAACTGCGCCGCTCGCTGGTGAAAGCCGTCGAAGCCGGCGTCACCGGCCGCCAGGACATTCAACAAGCCCTCAACGCCGCAGCCGCCATCTGGAACAAGAAGCTTGCCAGCCAAAGCAAGCTGAGCCGCATTCGGGGTCAGACCCCTATTGCGGCTGAGATCGCTATTCCGCCGTCGGCTCTGATGCCACACAGCGAGCTGAGCCGCATTGGGGGTCTGACCCCGAATGCGGCTGAGACTGGCTTGGTTGTGGGAGCGGTGCTGTGAGCGCGCGCCGCACCACGCTAACGGCGTGGCTGTTCCTGGCGCCGGCGCTGATTTTGCTGGCGGCGTTTTCGTTTTGGCCGGTCGGCTTCGGCTCTTACCTGGCCTTCACCGACTACAGCCTGATCCGCCCCACGTCCTGGGTCGGCCTGGATAATTTCCGCTACATCTTCGATAACGAGATGTTCGTCACCGGCCTGAAAAACTCGCTGGTGTTCCTGCTGATGGTGCCTTTCGTGCAGCTCGGCGCACTGGGGCTGGCGGTGCTGGTGAATAACCAGCTGCCCGGCATCCGCCTGTTCCGCGCGGCCTTCTACGTGCCCGTCGTGACCACCGTGTCCGTGGTCGGCATCATGTGGGGCTTCATGTTCCACGAGCAGGGCGCGCTCAATTACGTGCTGATGGCAATGCGCTTCGTCGATGCACCCATCGGCTGGCTGTCGAACGATACCCTGGCCCTGTTCTGCATCATGTTCGTCACGCTGTGGCGCGGCCTGGGCTGGTACATGGTGATGTACCTGGCCGCGCTGCAGGCCGTGCCGGCCGACATGCAGGAGGCCGCCATCCTCGACGGCGCCAACCGCTGGCAGCGTTTCTGGAAGATCACCGTGCCCATGCTGCGCCCCACCATCATGGTCTGCACCATCCTGTCCGTGCTGGCCGCGCTGAAGGCTTACCAGGAAGTGGACGTGCTCACCCAGGGCGGCCCGATGAACTCCACCTTCACCGCGCTGTACTACTCCTATGACCAGGGCCTGAAGCACCTGAAGCTGCCGCGCGCGCTGGCGGCCAGTTTCGTGGTCTCCGTATTCTGCGTCGGCATCGCCATGCTGTGCCTGCGCTATCTGAAGCCGAGCCGCAAATGAAGAACGCAGTCAAGCCAGGCATCGTCCTGCACTATGCCGCGCTGTGCGCCATCGCGCTGGTGTGCGTGTTCCCGTTCTGGTGGACGGTGGTGACGGCCGTCTCCACCGAGGGCAACATCTTCGCCTTCCCGCCCACCTTCTGGCCCAAGTCGCCGTCGCTGGTGAACTTTGAGGAGGCGTTCCGCGTCATCCCCTTCCTGGCCTTCTTCAAGAACTCCATCCTGATCGCCGCGTTCACGGTGTTCTGGAAGCTGGTGCTGTGCTCCATGGCCGCCTACCCGCTGGCGCGCATGCACTTCAAGGGCCGCCGCCTGGTGTTCGGCCTGATCCTGGCCACGCTGGTATTGCCTTCCGAAGTGAACTTCCTGGTCAACTTCATCACCGTCACCAAACTGAGCCTGGTGGACACCTACGCCGGCGTGATCCTGCCCAACGTTGTGACCGCCGTCGCCATCCTGCTGCTGAAGCAGGCTTTCGAGGAAGTGCCGCAGGATCTGATCGACGCGGCCCGCGTGGACGGCGCTTCCGAATGGATCATCTTCACCCGCATCATGCTGCCGTTGATCGCGCCGTGGCTGGCCACGGTCGGCATCCTGACGGCGGTGGAGGCGTGGAACGAATACATCTGGCCGTCCATCGTGATGAGCAAGCCGGACGAGTTTCCGCTATCGGTGGGCGTGCTGTATTTGCGCGGCACCTTCGGCAGCAGCACCCGCGTGATCGCCGCCGGCACGGTGCTCACCATCCTGCCCACGCTGGCAGCTTTCCTTTTCACCCAACGTTATTTCATGCGCGGCATGGACGGAGCAGTCAAATGAACCACCAGGAACTTCGAAAAATCGCCGGTCAACTGATCATGATCCGCTTCCCCGGCACCGTGCTGGACGCGGCCACCGCTGAATTCATCCGCACCAACAGCATCCGTGGCGTGTGCCTGTTCCGGGGCAACATGACGGACTCCGAACAGCTGGCCAAACTGACCGCCGACCTGCGCGCCGTGATGGGGCCGGACGCGCTGATCGCCATCGACCAGGAAGGCGGCGCCGTGGTGCGCTCGACCTGGGTGCCGGCGCCGCCGGCCGCCATGGGCCTGGGCGCGGCCGACGACACCGACCTGGCCTACCGCACCGGCGCCGCCGTGGCGCGCGCGGTCAAGTCGCTGGGCTTCAACTGGAACTTCGCGCCGGTGCTGGACCTGAACAACAACCCCAACAACCCGGTGATCGCCGAGCGCTCCTTCGGCGCCGAGCCGCAGCGCGCGGCCGAACTGGCGATGGCCTGGATGGCGGGCAGCCATGCCGAGGGCGTGGCCTGCTGCGTGAAGCACTTCCCCGGCCACGGCGACACCCACGTCGATTCGCACCGCGACCTGCCCACCGTGGACAAGCCCTTGTCCGAGCTGGAGAACTTCGAGTTCAAGCCCTTCAAGCTGGCCGCGCCGCAGGCGCCGGCGATGATGACGGCGCACATCGTCTACCCTTCCATCGACGCCGGCAATCCGGCCACCATGTCGCCCGCCATCCTGGACGGCCTGCTGCGCAAGCAGTGGAACTACCGTGGCGTGATCATCACCGACGGCATGGACATGCACGCCATCGCGGGCCGCTACGGGGTGGGCAACGCCGCCGTGCGCGCGCTGGTCGCCGGCGCGGACATGGTGATGGCGCTGGGCACCCCGGAAACGCAGGATGAAACCTTGAACGCCATCGCCGCCGCACTGGCCGAGGGCTCGCTGCCGCAGGCCGCCGTGGACCAGCGCCTGGCGCGCCTGAGCGCGCTGGCGCAAGCCTATCCCTGCAAGCCGCGCTCGTACAAGGAAGACGCGGCCGACCGGCTGGTGATGGCCGAAGGTTGGCGCCGCGCCCTGACCGCGCGCGGCAATCCGCAGCGCCCCGCCGCCGGCGCCAGGGTGCGCCTGGTGGCGCGCCAGGACGTGGTGAGCGACGGCGTGTCCGAAGCGGGCGTACCGGCCGCCGTGGTGGCAGCCTCGCTGGGCAAGCTGTACGACGTGGAGCTGGTGACCTATTCCGACGCCGACGCCTTCGACTGGTCCGCGCTGCCGCAGGACGGCCGCTACACCATGCTCGCTTCCACTTCGCGCCTGCGCTACGGCGCCCATCCGCGCGCAACGTGGAAACCGGACCTGCACCTGGCGCTGTGGAATCCCTACCAGGCGCTGGATATCGATGCCGCCGCACTGATGACCTACGGCTTCGCGGCGCCCGCGCTGGAGGCGGTGAACGCCTGGCTGTCCGGCGAGCTGGAAGCCCAGGGCCGCTGCCCCGTGCCCGGTTTCGAATAACGCCGCAGCCAGGCCCGGACAACAACAACGACAGGATGACGCAATAATGGACAAGACCGCCACCCGCAGCCCGCTCGCCTGGGTTCCTACGCTGTACTTCGCGCAGGGCCTGCCCTTCTTCGCCGTGGCGCTGATCGCCGGCCTGATGCTGAAGTCCATGGGGGTGCCGAACGACGACATCGCGCACTGGACCGCCTACATCGGCCTGGCCTGGGTGCTCAAGCCGCTGTGGAGCCCCTTCCTGGAACTGGCCGCCAGCAAGAAGGTCGTGGTGGTCGGCTTCCAGCTGGCCGGCGGGGTGTGCCTCGGCCTGGTGGGGCTGGCGCTGCAGCTGCCGTTCTGGCTGTCGGCCTGCGTGGCCATGCTGGCGCTGGTGGCGATCTGCTCGGCCACCCACGACATCGGCTGCGACGGCCTGTACATCGCCAGCCTGACCGAGAAGCAGCAGGCCGGATACGCCGGCTGGCAAGGCGCCTTCTTCAACGCCGGCCGTTTCATTTCGCTGGGCGGCCTGGTGATCCTGGCCGGCTACCTGGAGAAATCGCAGGGCGTGGTGCCCGCCTGGACCATCATCTTCTGCATCCTGGCCGCCACCATGATCGCGCTCGGCCTGTACCACAGCTGGGCGCTGCCGCCGGCCTGGAACACCGTCACGGCCGACGCCACCGCCTCCGGCATCGCCCGCACGCTGAAGGACGTCATCGTCGACTACGTCAACAAGCCGGGCATCTGGGTCTCCATCCTGTTCATCATCCTGTTCCGCGCCGGCGAAGCGCAGATCCAGACCATCGGCCCGCTGTTCCTGCGCGAGGCGCGCAACCTCGGCGGCCTGGGGCTGACCACCTCCGAAGTGGGCGCCGTCTACGGCACCACCGGCACCATCGCCTTCCTCATCGGTTCCATCGCCGGCGGCTACTTCACCTCCTGGCTCAGCCTGCGGCGCGCCATCCTGTGGCTGATCCTGGCGATGAACCTGCCCAACGCGGCCTTCTACTTCCTGTCCGCCTACCAGCCCACCGACCTCACCGTGATCGGCCTGGCGCTGGGCGCGGAGATGTTCGGCTACGGCTTCGGCTTCGTCGGCATCATCCTGTACATGATGCAGGTGGTCGCCCCCGGCAAATACCAGACCGCGCACTACGCCTTCTCCACCGGCATCATGCAGCTCGGCTTCGTGCTGTTCAAATACGTGAGCGGCAGCATCCAGCTGGCCATCGGCTACCAGAAGTTCTTCATCTGGGTGCTGCTGTCCGCCATCCCGGTGGCGGTGCTGTCGCAGCTGATTCCGATGACCTCGCGCGCCGCCAGGGAGCAGCCGGCAGAGCCGACCCAGAACCCGGTTACCGCGAGCTAAGCCCATGTCCAGTGTCAGCCTGAAAGGCGTCGTCAAGCATTACGACGCCAAGCACCCCGTCATCCACGGCGTGGACCTCGACATCCGCGACGGCGAGTTCGTGGTCTTCGTCGGCCCGTCCGGCTGCGGCAAGTCCACGCTGCTGCGCATGATCGCCGGCCTGGAGAGCATCACCGGCGGCGAGCTGCATATCGGCGAGCGCCTGGCCAACCACGTGGCGCCGGCCGAGCGCCGCATCGCCATGGTGTTCCAGTCGTACGCGCTGTACCCGCACATGACGGTGTACGAGAACATGGCCTTCGCCCTGAAACTGGCCGGCCACAAGGCGGACGAGGTGCGGCAGATGGTGGAGCGCGCCGCCGCCATCCTGCAGCTCACGCCCCTGCTCAAGCGCAAGCCGAAGGAGCTGTCCGGCGGCCAGCGCCAGCGCGTGGCGATCGGCCGCGCCATCGTGCGCAAGCCGGAGGTGTTCCTGTTCGACGAGCCGCTGTCCAACCTGGACGCCAGCCTGCGGGTGCAGATGCGGGTGGAAATCAGCCGCCTGCACCAGGAGCTGAAAACCACCATGATCTACGTGACGCACGACCAGGTGGAAGCGATGACGCTGGGCGAGCGCATCGTGGTGTTCAACGGCGGCCGCATCGAACAGGTGGGTGCGCCGCTGGAGCTGTACAACAACCCGGCCAACCTGTTCGTGGCCGGCTTCCTCGGCTCGCCGAAAATGAACTTCATCCCCGGCGAAGTGATGGCGGCCGGGCCGCACTTCGTGGCGGTGCTGGCGGCCGGCGGGACGCTGATCGAGGTTGCCGCGCAAGGAGACCAGGCGCAGCGCGGCGACCGCGTCACCATCGGCATCCGCGCCGAGCACATGGCGCTGCGGCCCGCCGCCGTGCTGGAAGACCAGCTCAAGCCGCAGGAAGCGAACCTGCCGGAAGCCTCGGTCGGCCATGTGGAAAACCTGGGCGACCTGTCCATTGTCTACGCCAACCTGCCGGGCGTGGACGACATGGTGGCCGTCAAGCAGGCCGCCGAAGGCCTGCAGCTGGCGCCCGGCAGCGCGGCCCGGCTGCACCTGCCGGCGGCGCGCTGCCTGTTATTTAATTCCGATGGACAAGCTTACGCACGCGCCGTGTAACAGCGGTTACAATTCACGCACTTTTGAAACCCGGCGCGCTTCCCTTTTTATGGGAGAATATGCGTTTGTCTTTATTTAGATTGAAGGATTATCCATGTCCAAGTTTCGTTTCGCACGTACCAGCCTGATCGTTGCCGCACTCGGCCTGAACTTTGCGCCAGCCCTGCTGGTTACTGCGACCGCCGCCGAAAAGGCCGCGCCCGCACCGGAAGCACCGAAGCCTGACACCGTGCGTCCTGAACTCTTCAAATTGATGGACCCGGCCCAGATCAAGGAACTGATGGCGGCCAAGAACTACGCCGAAGTCCAGAACCGCATCACCCAGGCCGAAGCGCTGCCGAACCTGACCCCGTACGAAATCTTCGTGCTGAACCGCATGAAAGTGTCGCTGGGTTCCGTTACCCAGAACAACCCAATGACCATCCAGGGCCTGGAAGCCGTGCTGGCCTCCGGCAAACTGCCGGCCGCGGACCAGGGTGACTTCATCCAGGCGCTGGGCAATCTGTACTACAACACCAAGGACTACCCGAAGGCCATCGCCACGTTCAACAAGTATGCCGAAGTGACCGGCGACGCCACCAAGCTGCGTCCTTACGTGCTGCGCGCCTACTACTTCAACAACGACTTCGCCACCGCCAAGGCCGAACTGCTGAAGGACCTGGAAGCGAACACCAAGGCCGGCAAGACGCCTGCGCTGGAAGAGCTGCAGCTGCTGGCCAACACCGGCGCCAAGTCGAAAGACACCGCCACCTACCTGATCGCCGTCGAGAAGCTGGTGCAGTTCTACCCGACCGACGATTACTGGATCGACCTGCTGAGCCGCACCCAGGGCAAGGCCACCTACTCGACCCGCTTCGCGCTGGACGTGTACCGCCTGGAGAAAGCCGCCGTATCGAAGATGGCGCAGGAAGACTACATGGAAATGGCTGAACTGGCGCTGCTGGCTGGCCAGCCGATCGAAGCCAAGAAAGCCATGGACGCAGGCTACGCAGCCGGCGTGCTGGGCACCGGCGGCAACGCGGACAAGCACAAGAAGATCAAGGCGCAAGCCGACAAGCAGGCAGCGGACGACGTGAAGAACATCGCCAGCGGCGAAGCGTCGGCCAAGAAGTCGAAAGACGGCACCGGCCTGGTCAACCTGGGCTACGCCTACGTGACGCTGGACCAGTTCGACAAAGGCATCGACCTGATTCAGCAAGGTATCGCCAAGGGCGGCCTGAAGAACGCCGACGATGCCAAGCTGCGCCTGGGTTACTCCTACGCGCTGGCCGGCAAGAAGGAAGAAGCGATCAAGGTACTGGAGACCGTGCAAGGCGCCGATGGCCGCGCCGACCTGGCCCGCTACTGGATCCTGTGGGTTAACCGCCCAAGCACCTCGGCAGCAGCCGCTTCCGCCGCCAAATAAATTGTTCCATACTTAGAAAGACCGGGATCACACCGCACTGCGATGTGATCCTTTTTTTTATCCATGCCCCGCCTCCTCAGTCTCGACGCTTTCCGCGGCTTCGTCATCCTGGCCATGATTTGGGTGAACTATATTGCCGGCATGCCGGGCATTCCCTATTGGCTGGAGCACCCGGGGCCGAAGGCGGACGGCATCACCGTGCCGGACCTGGTGTTCCCCGCTTTCCTGTTCATCGTGGGGATCGCCATTCCGCTGGCGCTGCACAAGGAGCAAGGGCGTTTCAGCGCTGCGCTGCTGGGGCGTTTGCTGTGGCGCGCGGGCAGCCTGATGGTGGCGGGCGTGGTGCTGGCCAACGCTTACCGCTACGACGCGGCCGCCGCGCTGCTGCCGCGCGCGGTCTACTTCCTGCTGTTCTACGTGGCGATGATTTTATTGTGGCGGCAAACCGCGCAGCGCGGCGCGGCCTTCTGGGCCGGGCTGGCGCTGATGCTGTTCCTGCTGCTGTCCTTCCGGGGCCAGCTGAACGAAGAGTTCAGCAGCGTCTACCTGCAGCACACGTGGTGGGGCATCCTGGGCATGATAGGCTGGGCTTACCTGCTGTGCAGCGTGATCTATGTGGCGGTGAACGGCAAGCCGGTGCTGCTGCTGTCCGCCTTCGTGCTGCTGATCGTGCTGTACCTTGTTGGCACCGCCGGCCTGCTGCCGCTGCCGCAGGCGCTGAACGACCTGGTCAACGTGCCGCAGGTGCTGGGGTCCACTTCGGCCAATGTGCTGGCGGGCACACTGGTGGGAACGCTGTTCCTGCGCCGCGCGCAACCCGAGGGGCTGCAGGCGGTGTCGCCGGTTCCGCCGGCGCCGGCCAACAATGCGGTGCTGCACCGGCGCCGCGTAATGCTGATGGCCTGCTTCGCCGTGGCGCTGTTCGGCTCGGGCATGTTGCTGCGCCCCCTGCACGGCATCAACAAGGTCCATGCCACCGAGTCGTACACGCTGGTGTGCGCGGGGCTGGTGCTGGCGCTGTTCATCCTGTTCTATGTGCTGATCGACGTGCTGCAGTGCCGCTGGTGGAGCGTGGCGCTGATGCCGGCCGGCGCGAACGCGCTGTTCGCCTTTATCGCGCCGGACCTGTGGGAGCAGCTGGCGGCGGTGCTGCGGATGCCGCGCTGGTGGTGGCCCTACCTGGAATCGGGCGGCGGCGCCGGACTGCTGAACGCCGCCGCGCTGACCGTGGCCATGATGGGATTGACGGCGCTGGCCAACCGCTCCGGCCTGCGCCTCAAGTTCTGATTACACCTTGATGTAGATGCGGCGGCGGTCCATCGCGTAGCCCACCGCCCAGCAGGCCAGCATGAAGCTCGCCGCGAACAGCAGCGACGCCGCTTTCGGCGGCGCCAGGCCCTGGAAGGTGTGCGCGTACAGCCAGTCGTAGCCATTGCCCGCGCCAACTTGCGCTTTCACCAGGATCACTACCGCCAGTTCGGACAGCAGGTAGATGAACAGCGTGTTCTTGCCGAACACTTCGAAAAAGTAGGTCCAGCCACGCCGGCCGCGCATCTCGACCACATAAATCAGCAACGGCAGCACCAGCAGGTCCAGGCCGATGGTGTACAGCACGTAGGAGCTGGTCCACAGCTTCTTGTTGATCGGGAGGACCATGTCCCAGCACAGCGCCGCCGCCACGCAGGCCACACCCGCCATCATCAGTTTGGCCAGCGTTTCGTAGCTTGCGCCTTTCGTCAGTATCAGCCTGCCGGCGAAGTAGCCTGCGATCACGTTGACGGTGGCGGGGATGGTGCCCAGCATGCCTTCCGGGTCGAAAGGCAAGCCTTCGCCGCGGTACAGGTGGCGTTCGCCCAGCAGCCACAGGTCGGCCTTGCCGGGCGCATTGCCGGCCAGCGTGTAGTCGCCGCCCAGCGCCAGCACCAGCCAGTAGCCCAGCAGCGCCAGCACGCAGTAGGCCAGCGCGCCACGCTCCTTCCAGAAGTGCAGGATCAGCGAGGCCAGGCCGAAGCACAGGGCGATGCGCTGCAGCACGCCGGGAATGCGCGTGCCGGACAGCGGGATCATGCCCCAGTTGCCGGCGCTGTCCACCGCCACGAAGGGGAACCAGAACAGCAGGAAACCGAGCAGGAAAATGATGGCGCTGCGCTTGCCGACCTTGGCCAGCACGGCGCCATGGCCCATCCGCGCGTACCGGGGCAGCGCGAAGCTGAGCGCGTTGCCGACCACGAACAGGAAGGTGGGGAAGACCCAGTCGGTGGGCGTGAAGCCGTGCCATTGCGCGTGCAGCAGCGGCGCGAATACGGTGTTCCAGTCGCCGGGCGTGTTCACGATGATCATCAGGGCGACGGTCAGGCCGCGCAGCACGTCCAGCGACAGGTAGCGGCTTGCCGCGGAAGGCAAAGCACTCACCTGCCCGCCTCCGCAGTTTTTGCGTGCGCTTTTGCGTGCGCTTTTTCGTGCCCTTCCAGCGCGCGCGCGTAGGCGCCGGCGGGCACGCCGGGCATGCCGCTGCAGGCTGCGTCCGCCCCCTTCACTTCGGTGCGGCACGGCGTGTCGCGGTCGGTCGACCAGAAATGCAGGCCGGCCAGCTTCAGTTTGCGCGCGCCGTGCGCCATCGTATCCATGTCGGCCATGGTGAAGACGTTTTCCACCACGTCGTTCACGCCTATCATGGCGGTCAGCTCGATCCGGCTGTACGGCACCTTGTACTTCTCGTGCACATTGCGCGCCGCCCGCAGCGCCGAGGCGCCCATGTCGCAGCGGCCCTTGCGCACCACGCACACCTTCTTCGCCGCCGGGCCGTAGTCCATCACCATGATGTTCAGCGTGTAGTCCTTCAGCCCATTGCGGCGCACGGAATCCAGCACGCTTTCGGCCATCCCGTTCAGGCTGCGGCGGCTGCCGTCCGAGGCCGCGTGCGTGGCGACGGTAAAGCTCATGCGCAGCTGCGGGCGCCGCGCCTGCGCCGCCACGATGCGCTGCACCAGCGAGTCCACCTGCTCCCTGGTCTGCCCGGCCTCGATGTCGAAGTCGATGCCGATCAGCTGCGGCGATTCGTAGCGCTTGATGAAGCGCTCCATGCCCTCGTCGCTGCCGCAGGTGAAGACATTGCCCTGCCCGCCGGTGGAAATAATGTAGCCGGTGCCGGCCGCCGCGAAGGCGGCCACGTTGGCGTCCGCCACCGCTTGCGCGGGCTGGCCGCCCCAGTTCTCCTCGCCGCATTCGCCGCTGGCGAAAGCCCAGGTCAGGGTCTGCTTGCTGTGGCCGATGTAGGGTACGCGCTGGCCGTCCGGGGCGATGGTGATGACGTTGCTGGCCGGGTCGTTATGGATGGCGAGGTGTTTGTAGGGACTGTAGACCACGCGCGGCGCGGCGTCCGCAGCGTGGGCCGAACCAAATACGGCGCCCGCCAGCAGCGCCGTTTTAATCAGATAGTGCATTTCCGCTCCAATAAGAAAAAAGGCAGGACCTCCGAGGAAGCCCTGCCCTGCATTGCATCAGACTTCAGCCTGCATCACATCTTGCCGCGTACGCCCAGGAAGAACTGCTTGCCGTTCTTGTAGAAGGCGCGCGGCTGGTCCCTGGTGGTGGCGTAGGACTTCAGCAGCGGATCATTCAGATCCTTGCCTTCGAACGACAGCGTCAGGTTCTCGGTCAGGTTGTAGTTCAGCGCCAGCGACACGGTGCCCACGTCGTCCTGGTAGATCGCGCTGTTGCGGTCCAGGCCATTCAGGAAGGCCGAGCGGAAGCTGTAGTTCACGCGCGCGCTGAACTTGTCGTTCTCGTAGAACACGCTGGCGTTGTACGAGTTCTTCGAAGTGCCGATCATGCTGCAATCGCCCAGGTCCGCGCAGGCCGATTTAGGCGCCTTGCCGGTTTCCTTGCCGTCCGCGTAGGTGTAGTTCACGCTGGCGCCGAAGCCGTTGCCCAGATCCTGCGAGTACTGCAGCTCTACGCCCTTCACGCGGGCCTTGGTGTTCAGGGCCGAGCTCATGTTGTAGTTGGTGACCGAGTTGGTGGACTGGTTGTAGAACTGCGCCACCGAGGAGCCGAAGGTCACGTAGGAACCCAGGTGCATGTCGTACACGCTCATGGCGATCAGCGACTTCGGCATGAAGTACCACTCGACGCCCGCTTCCACGTTGTTCGAGTAGATCGGCTTCAGGTTCGGATTGCCGCCGGTGCCAGAGAAGGTCAGGTCGTTCAGGCTCAGCGAACCCAGGGCGCCGAAGTCCGGACGCGCCAGGGTGCGGCTGGCCGAGCCGCGCAGCACCACGTCCGGGGTCAGGTCGGTGCGCAGGTTCAGGCTGGGCAGGAAGTCGTTATAGGTCTTCGAAGTGTAAACCGGTTTCCAGACGGTGTTCGGCGAACCGTTGGCCACGTCGATTTCGGTCTTCACGAAACGCACGCCGAAGTTACCGGTGACCGCGCCCACGTTCAGGTCCGCCATCGCGTAGGCGGCATGCGCTTTCTCGGCGATCTGGAACTCGTTCTGGTAGGCGTGGCTGTCGAACTTCACGTACTTGTCGCCCCATTCCTTCATCGACTCGGCGGTGAAGGTCCACGGATTCTGCAGCACGTTGCTCAGCGGGCTGGTTGGGTAGGTCGTCAGGCCGGTCGGACGGTTGGCCAGCGTTTTACCCGCGTCGGCCACGGTGCCTTGCAGCCAGGTCAGCTGGCGGTCATGCTTGGCGGTGCGCAGGCCCATGCGGATGGTCGGCACCATGTCCCATGGCGTCTTGTAGGTGCCGTCCACCTGGCCGTAGGTTTCCTTGTCCTTGGCGGTGGTGTCCGATGCCCAGCCGCCGAAGAAGTCGGCGCCGGTGCGCGGGCTGAAGGTGCCGGCGTTGTCCACGGTGACGGTGGCCGGCGACATGCCGTTCATGGTCAGGCTGGTGCCCGAATAGGCCAGCCAGGCTTCGTAGCCGTAGTCGCGCGCATAGCCGGTGCCGCGCGTGGTGCCGACCTGGCCGGTGATTTTCAGGTCGTCGCTGACGCGGTATTTCCAGTCCACGTTGACGAACTTGGAATCGCTGTACGAGCCCGGACGGGCGATGATGTCCTGTACCGACGGGCCCATATTGGCGCAGCTGGCGACCGGGCAGGTTTTCGGGAAGGTGATCGAGGTGATCTGGTTGCCGGTGATGGTGTACGCCGACGGCACCACGCCGCCCACGCCGGACCAGTTGTTCGACAGCGGCTGGTATGGCGCCAGCATGAAGTTGGCGTTGATGTTGTCCGCGTCCAGACGGGTGTACAGGCCGCTCACGTCGAAGCTGAAGTCATTGTTGACTTTCACTTCCACGTCGATCATGCCGCCCTTGCGTTCGCGCTTCTGCTGGAACAGCGAGGAACCGGTCAGCATGGACAGGTATTTGTTTTCCACTTCAGGATTTTTCGCGATCCAGTCCGGTGCGAAGCCCTTGGTCAGCTTGTCCCACCACAGGAATTCCTGGCCCATGCGGCGCAGCGTGCGCTTCTCGTCGAATACCTGCACCAGCACGCCCAGGTTGTTTTCCTGGTTCTTCCAGTTCGCCAGCGCGCTCACCTGCAGGTCGGTCTTCTTGGCCGCGTCGCCGTAGGCGCCTTCGATGGAACCCATCAGCGTCAGCGGCTTCTTGAAGCTCAGCGGCTTGCGGGTTTCGATGTCCACGTTGCCGGCCGCGCCGCCTTCGGTCAGGTTGGCCTGCGAGCTCTTATGCACGGTCACGCGGCCGATCAGTTCGGACGGGAACATCGAGTAGCTGACCGAACGGCCGCCGCCGGTGATGTTGGAGATGTACCAGTCGCCGCTGGAGACGGTGTGGCCGTTCAGCGTGGTCAGGGTCAGGTTGGACGGCGTGCCTTTCAGGCTCACGCGATCGTTTTCACCGAAACCGCCTTCGGCGCCGCCGGCCGTGGCGACGGACACGCCAGGCACGCGCTGCAGCGAGTCGGCGACGCTCTTGTCCGGCATCTTGCCCACGTCTTCGGCGGTGATCACTTCCACCTGCGAGTCGGCGTTACGCTTCTGGTTGATCGACTGCGCCAATGCGGCACGGACGCCGGTCACGGTCACAACCGCGTCTGGCGACTTGGATGCATCCTGCGCCATGGCTGCGGTGCTGGTGATCAGGATGGCGACCGCAGTGGCGATCGGTGTCAAATTGCGCTTCATGTACTCCCCCTTGATTGTGGCCTTCAGTGAAAGCCCGTCCGTTTTAAGTAGATCCTCTTGCAGACCGCTGCGCTCCCCGCAACGCCCCGCAGATCCATCTATACAACCACTAACAAAACCAATTCAACGCCAATATACTCTCATCCAATACCAGAACACTACCAATTTTCGTATTTTTTTCACATGTTGTTTGCACCACACAGACCACTTTGGCAATATTCCGCCCTAGTTAGCGCTACCTCCCTCTACGTTTGCGGCAGCGCAATGCAAACCGCTAGCATGCCGGTCTTTTTTTGGTATTATCGGATCGCATAAAAGTAGACAAGAACAACAGGGGACGAGACATGACATCGCTTCAACAGATCATGCAGCACCTGGGGCAGACCAGCAGCCAGCCCCTGTACCAGCAGTTGCAGCGCGCGCTGCGCGAAGCGATAGACAAGCGCATATTCGGCCCGGACGAAGCCCTGCCGGCCGAGCGCCAGCTGGCCAACGACCTGGCCATTTCCCGCATCACCGTGCGCAAGGCGATCGACGGCCTGGTCGACGAAGGCCTGCTGGTGCGGCGGGCCGGCTCGGGCAATTTCATCAACACGCGGATAGAAAAGAACTTCGCCAAGCTGACCTCCTTCTCGGAGGACATGCGGGCGCGCGGGCGCACGCCGCGCAGCGTGTGGCTGAAGCGCGCGGAGGGGACGGTGACGCCGGAGGAAGCGCTGCGGCTGCGGCTCAGCCCGGGCGCGCCGGTGTACCGCTTCAACCGCATCCGCTATGCGGACGACATGCCGATGTGCCTGGAATACGCCACCATCGTGGCCGGCGCCCTGCCCTCGCTGGAGGCGGTGGACGTGTCGATGTACGAGGCGCTGGAGCAGGCCGGCAACCGGCCGGTGCGCGCGCTGCAGCGGCTGAGCGCGCTGCTGCTCACCGGCGAGCAGGCCGCGCTGCTGCAGGCCAGGGAAGGCGACGCCGGCCTGGCGGTGGAGCGGCTCGGCTTCCTGCGCGACGGCCGCGCAGTGGAGTTCTGCCGCTCCTACTTCAGGGGCGACATGTACGACTTTGTCGCCGAGCTGAGTACGCCGTAGCCGGCGCCCGTGCTTACTTGGCCTTGGCCTGGTCGCCGGCCGTCACCACGCTCAGCTTGTTGAGATCGACCGCCTTGCGGAAGGCGGCATTGACCTGCGCCGGCGTGAGCGCCTTCAGCTTGTCCTCGTAGGCCTGGCTCCACGCGTAGGTGCGGTTCAGGTACAGGAAGTTGGCCCAGCCGCCGGCCAGCACATTGTCCTGCGAGCGGTTCTGGATGCGCTGCTGCAGCATGCCGGACTTGGCGCCAGCCACTTCGGCCGCCGTGAAGCCGTCCTTCAGCGCGCGCGCCACCTCCTCGTGGATGGCCTGCTCCAGCTTCTTCAGGTTCTGCGGCGCGGCGATGGCCGAGATGGACAGGTTGCTGGCGCGGTCCACGTCGCTCACCGACAGGCTGGAACCGCCGCCGTAGGACAGGCCGTCCTTCTGCCGGATGCGGTCCATCAGGCGCGACTTCAGGCCGCCTTCGCCGAGGATGTAGTTGGCCACTTCCAGCGCCACGAAGTCCGGGTCTTCGGTGTTCATGTCGATGTTCACCTGCGCCGCGTAGAAACCGTTCTCCTTGTCCGGCGCGTTGATCACCGTGCGCAGCGGCGGGCGCTCCACGTTCACGTTCAGCACGCGCGCGTAATTCGCCTTGCTCACCCAGTTGCCGAACTCCTCGGCCACCACCGCCTGCACGGCGGGCGAATCGAAGTCGCCGACCACGGCCAGCTCCCCGTGCGAGGCGCCGTAGAATTCGCGGTGGTAGGCCTTCAGGTCGTCCAGCGTCAGCGCCTTGATGGCTTCGATCTGCTCGTCCGTGCTCATCGCATAGCGCACGTCGCCTTTCGGGTAGTTGTTGTAGTGCCTGGCCAGCGCGTTGGTGGCCAGCACCTGCGGCTCGTTGCGCGACGCATCCACGCCCACCAGCCATTGCTGGCGCAACTGCTCGAACTCGGCCGCGTCGAAGGCCGGCTCCTTGAGCACGTGCGCGGCCAGGCGCAGCGCCGCGGCCAGGTTGCTGCGCGTGGTGTCGAAACGGTACACGCTGCCGGACATCTTCAGCTTTTCCATCGCGTCCGCCAGCTGCGCGCGGCTGTACTTGCTGGTGCCGCGCGTGAGCATGTGGTTGGTGGCGGCGGCAATCACGGCCTTGCCGAACTGGTTCTTCTCGTCGCCCCAGTGCAGGCGCAGGTCCACCGACACGGTCTCGCCCCGGTTCTGCTTCGGCAGCAGCGCCACCTTCAGGCCGCCGATGGTTTTCAGCTCGGTGCGTTTCAGGATGTTGGCCTGGCTGGGGTCGAACACTTCGGACTTCAGCGTGTCTTCCTTGCCCTTGAAGTCCCGCATCACCTTCTCGATGGACGGCGCGGCGGTGATCTCGGCGCGCTGCACGCTGTCCTCCGGCACAAAGCTGCCGACGGTGCGGTTGTCGCGCTTCAGGTAATGCGCGGCGGCCTTGGCCACCTGTTGCGGCGTCACCTTGGGCAGGCTGTCGCGGCCCAGGAACAGCAGCCGCCAGTCGCCCAGCGCGATCTGCTCGGACAGCGCCACGCCCACCTTCTGCGGATCGTTGAGCGCCTTCTCGATGCCGTTGCCGATGTTGCGGCGCACGCGCTCCATTTCATCCTCGGTGGGCGGCGTGTTGGCAAAGCCCTCGACGGCGGCGATCAGCTCGTCGCGCACCGGCTCCAGCGGCTGGCCCGCCTTCACCACGGCGCCGATCAGCTGCAGGCCGGGCGCATAGCCGGTCTGGCCGAAGCTGAACACCTGCGCGGCCTTGCCGGTTTCCACCAGCGCCTTGTGCAGGCGGCCGTTCGGCGTGTCGTTCAGGATTTCGGACATGAAGGCCAGCGCGTCGCTGTCCTCGTGCAGCGCGGCCGGGATCTTGTAGCCCAGCGCGACGATCTGGATGTCGCCCTTGCGGCGCACGATGAAGGAACGCTCGCCGTCCTGGGTCGGCTCCACGGTCCAGAAAGGCGGCAGCTTGCGCTTCGGCTTGGGGATGGCGCCGAACGACTTCGATATCCACGCCAGCGTCTGCGCCGGCTCGAACTTGCCGGCCACCAGCAGCACCGCGTTGTCCGGCTGGTAGTAGGTGCGGTAGAAGGCCTGCAGGTTCTCGATCTTGACGTTCTCGATGTCGCTGCGGTTGCCGATGGTGGAGCGGCCGTAGCTGTGCCAGTCGTAGGCCACGCTCTGCATACGCTTGAGCAGCACCTCGAACGGGCTGTTCTCGCCGCTCTCGTACTCGTTGCGCACCACCGTCATTTCCGAGTCCAGGTCCTTCTTCGCCACGAAGGAGTTGACCATGCGGTCCGCTTCCATGTCGAGCGCCCATTTCAGGTTGTCGCCGCCGGCCTGGAATACCTCGTAGTAGTTGGTGCGGTCGTACGAGGTGGTGCCGTTGTACTCCATGCCGCGGTCGGCGAACTGCTGGGGAATGCTGCGGTTCTTCGGCGCGCCCTTGAACAGCATGTGCTCGAGCAGGTGGGCCATGCCGGTCTCGCCGTAGTTCTCGTGGCGCGAGCCGACCAGGTAGGTGACGTTGACAGTGACGGTGGGCTTGGAGGCGTCCGGGAACAGCAGCACTTTCAGGCCGTTCGGCAGCCGGTATTCGGTGATGCCTTCGACCGACGGGCCTTTGACGGTGCCGGGCGGCAGCGCCGGGGCGGCGGCGGCGGGCAGAAAGGAGGCGCTGCACAGCAGCAGCGTAACGGCGAAACCGGACTTGGATAAATTCATAAGCGATCGCAGGGCTGGCTTGGTTGAAAGAGCCCTATCCTACGCTTATTTTTCTCCCGGCAGGGGCACCAGGCAGGCGTCCACCACCTGCAGGCCGTTGTCCTTGGCGAAATTGAGGACGAAGTGGTATGCCATCGGTTCGAAGTCCCGCAGCGCTTCGTTCACCACCACCGCCTTGACGCCATTGATATGGGTCGGGCGCACAAAGGTGGAATAACCGAGATGGGAATCTCGGCCGCTGGTGCCTTCCGGACGGAAGCACGACATGACGCCGCACAGGCGGTCGGCCCAGTCGCTGGGACGGAATTGCCTGCCATCGGCAGTGATGCCAAGGATAAAGAACTCGTTGGCCAGTTCTTTGGGGGATTGAGCTGACTCGGCCATAGATGACTCGCGGGACCTGGATGCGTGAAAAATCCTAGGTATTATATCTTATAGAAGACCTAAGAAGGTAAGTACTTGATTTGAAACACGCATTGGCGGCCGCGTTGTCTGTTCGCGACCGCCAATCCCGACATTGTAACCCGTTCCAGCTATCGGTTTTCTTTCGGCGCCGTCAGCCGAGCCAGACTGCGCCGGAAAGCAACAGCAGCAGCATCATCCACAGCAGCAGCGCGCGCCAGACCAGGCCCACGGTGCTTTGCAGCGCGCGCACGCCCGGTTCTTCGCCCGGCAGCGCATCCGCCTCCATGTCGCCGCTGTCGACCACGGCCGCGTCGGCCGGCAGCACGCGGGCCGCGTTTTCATGCGGCGTGCCCAGGCGCACGCCCATGGCGCCGCCGCCGGCGGCCAGGATGATGCCGCGCGCCTCGTCCGCCCAGCGGTGGGCGAAGTTGCGCCAGGCGTAGATGGCGTCCTCGAAATTGCCCACCACGGCGAAGGCCACGGCGGTCAGGCGCACCGGCACCCAGTCGATCCAGTAGAAGGCCCGGGTGGCGAACTCGCCGAAGGCTTCGTTGCGCATGTGCTCGGGCTCGTTCCAGGCCCGCGCCAGGTATTCGGACACGCGGTACAGCACCGCGCCGGCCGGGCCGAGCGGCATCAGGAACCAGAAGAACACGCCGAACACATTGCGGTGCGTGGTGATCAGCGCCTTTTCCACGGCGATGCGCGAGATCTCGCCCGCCTCCATGCCCACGGTGTCGAGCTTGGTCCATTCGGCCAGCAGCGCGCGCGCGGCGGCCTCGTCGCCCGCGTTCAGGGCCAGCTGGATGGAGGTGAAATAATGGCTGTAGTGGCGGAAACCCAGCGTCAGGTAGACGATCAGCACATTCCATGCGAACGCGGCCAGGAACCAGTCGAAGCGGATCAGCACCCAGTAGATCAGCATGGTGGGCGCCACCAGCGCGAACATCATCAGGAACCAGCCGATGCGGCCATGGCGCGAGTCGCCCGCGTTGAACCACGCTTCCATGCGCACCGCCAGGCTCTTGATCTCGGCGTAGATGGGATTGTCCGCCCGCAGCGGCTTCATCTGCTCGATCAGCAGCGCGCAAAGAATGGAAAGAAAAGTCATTAAACGTCCTTAAGATTGGCATTGCCGCAATGCCCGCTACGATAGCGCAGCGGCGCGCCGGAATCAAACTTATTAGCGATCCGGGACCGCAGTGTCACGCCCTGAGGAAATGGAACAGATTGCGCAGCATGCCGGCGGTGGCGCCCCAGATGTAGTAGCGCTGGTAGGGCATGGCGTAGAAGCTGCGCCGCCCGCTGGCCAGTTCGGCCGACAGGCGCTGGTGGTTCAGGCCGTCCATCAGGAAGGCCAGCGGCACTTCGAAGATCTCGGCCACCTCGCCGGGATCGGCGCGCAGCTCGAACGGCGGGTGCAGCAGCGCCACCACCGGGGTCACGCTGTAGTTGGTGCCGGTGTAATAGACCGGCAGGGTGCCGATGATTTCGGCGCGGCGGCGGTCCAGGCCGATCTCCTCCTCCGCCTCGCGCAGCGCGGTGTCGGCCGGGCTGGCGTCGTACTCCTCGGCGCGGCCGCCGGGAAAGCTGATCTGGCCGGCGTGGCTGCTCAGGTGGGCGGTGCGCTGCGTGAGCAGCAGCGTCAGCCCGCCGGGGCGCTGCGCCAGCGGCACCAGCACGGCGGCCGGCTTGGGCGCCGCCTGCGGCGTGAAGCTGGTTTCCGAGTCTTCCGGCACCCACTGCGGGGGCGCCGCGAAGCGCGCGCGCAGCCAGTCCGGCGCCAGGCGCTCGGCCGGCACGGCCGGCTCGCCGGCGATGGCGTCGATCGGGAGTTGCTGCGGGTCGAACAAAAGCTTGGCCATGCCACCTCCAAATAGCGAAAGGGCGCCAGCGGCGCCCTTTGAGGGACGCCACCCAGGCGCCCCTGCCCCAAACCCAAACGCGATTAAGCGCTTGCTTTTGCCGCTGCTGGGCGACGGTTTGGCAGTTTTTCCTTGATACGTGCCGATTTGCCCGAACGGTCGCGCAGGTAGTACAGCTTGGCGCGACGTACGTCACCGCGGCGTTTCACTTCGATCGAAGCGATCAGCGGGGAGTACAGCTGGAAGGTACGCTCAACGCCTTCGCCGGACGAGATCTTGCGAACGATGAAGTTCGAGTTCAGGCCGCGGTTACGACGGGAGATGACCACGCCTTCGTATGCCTGGGCGCGCTTGCGGGTGCCTTCGACTACGTTGACGTTGACGATCACGGTGTCGCCAGGTGCAAATTCAGGGATGTTTTTGCCCAGGCGAGCAATTTCTTCTTGCTCGAGTTGTTGAATCAGGTTCATTTGATGACTCCAATTACCATCATGCCGGCGCGTACTAAACCCGGTAGAGGATGGGGTTAAACAAAGAGGCAACATGCCTCTCGTCTCTACTGCTTTGCTGCTACAGTGCCGGTTTTTCTAAACCGGCCAAAAATTTCTCGTCCTGGCGCGTCAGCAAGCCTGCTGCGCGCGCCTTGGGCAATAAATCCGGGCGCTTGCGCGCGGTCGCTTCCAGCATGCGCTGGCGGCGCCATTTTTCTATCTCGGCGTGGTTGCCGCCCATCAGCACAGCGGGCACATCCTCGCCTTCATACGTCACCGGCCGCGTGTAGTGCGGCGAATCGAGCAAGCCGTTGACAAAGCTGTCCTCGACCGCCGACGCCTCGGTGTTCAGCACGCCCGGCAGCAGGCGCACCACCGCGTCCATCAGCGCCATGGCCGGCAATTCGCCGCCCGACAGCACGAAGTCGCCCAGGCTGATTTCCTCATCGACGCAACGGTCGATCAGGCGCTGGTCCACCGCTTCGTAGCGGCCGCACAGGATCACCAGGCCGGGCTCGGCTTTCAGCTGCATCACGCGTTCGTGCGTCAGCTGCTTGCCTTGCGGCGACATGAACACCACGCGCGGCGCCGGCAAGCCGGCGTCGATCTGGCGCTGCTTGGCGGCGGCGATGGTCGCCTCCAGCGGCTTGGCCAGCATCACCATGCCGGGGCCGCCGCCATAGGGGCGGTCATCCACGGTGCGGTGATTGTCGGTGGTGAAGTCGCGCGGATTCCACAGCGACAAATGCCACTTCTGCTGCTCGAACGCGCGGCGGGTCACGCCCGATTGCGTCAGCGCGGCAAACATTTCAGGGAACAGCGTGACGACGTCGAATTGCATACAGGCTCCCGGATCAGTAATCCAGGCCCCAGTCCACCGTGATCTTTTTCGCTTCCTTGTCCACCGTGATGATGAACTGGTCCACAAATGGAATCAGGCGCTCTTGCGCCGCGGACTCGGCATCGCCGGATTCCGCGCCCACCGGAGCGGTGATGCGCAGTATCGACTGCGGACCATTGCTCATCATGTCGGCCACGACACCCAGGCTTTCGCCCTGCAAATTCTCTACCGCCAGTCCGATCAGGTCGGACCAGTAAAACTCGCCGTCGTCCAGCTTGGGGAACTGGCTGCGCGGGATGTACACGCCGGTGCCTTTCAGCGCCTCCGCGAGATCCCGGTCCGTCAGGTCGTCCAGCTGGGTCACGACGTCGCCGCCGTGCAGTTTCGCACGGCGCACACTTACTTCGTGCAGGCTGGGTTTATCCAGCCACCAGGTCTTAACATGCAACAAGGCATCCGCGTCGTCGGAAAAGGGGCGGACCCGGATTCCACCTGCTACGCCATAGGCGCCGGACACAAAGCCCACTTGCACCAGATCGTCGGGGAGTTGCACCCCGGATGCCAATTTATCTGCCAAAACCTGAACGCCGAATTAGGCTGCTTTCTTGTTCGAAGCGACCAGGCGGGCAACGGCTGGGGACAGCTGTGCGCCAACGCCGATCCAGTGCGCCAGACGGTCTTCGGTGACCTTGAACGGCACTTCTTGACCGGAAGCCATTGGGTTGTAGAAGCCAACGCGCTCGATGAAACGGCCATCGCGGCGATTGCGCGAGTCGGTTGCAACGATGTTGAAGAATGGGCGCTTCTTGGCGCCTCCACGAGCTAAACGAATAACGACCATAATATTTCCAAAAAGTGTGCTGAGACGGAAAAAGCCGCAAATTATAGCGCGCTTTCTCTTCCGCCAGCAAGCATTAATAACAATTGGGGTGGGTTTGGGGCAATCGAAGATTATCCCCCAGTCCGGCAAGCAGGGCAAGCATTGCGTGCAAAAAGGCTGGGCCGGAAGCGGATTATGACCGATACTTGCCGCTCCGCCGTTTCATTTTCGCAATCGTTATCGTTTTCATGACACCTAAACACAAAAACAAGACTTTCACGACCCTGCTGGCCTTCCTGCTGGGCGGCATAGGCGCCCACCGCTTCTACTTGCGTGGCGTAAACGATACATGGGGCTGGGTGCACGCGGCCAGCGTGCCGGCCATCGGCCTGGTGATGGCGGCCGCCCCGGACGCCGACCCATTCTTCAAGCTGCTGCCGCTGTTCCTGTCGGTGCTGGCGGGCTTCCTGCAGGCGCTGGTGCTGGGCTTGATGTCCGACGAGAAGTGGGACGCCACCTACAATGCCGGCACCGGCCGCGGCTCGGAAACGCGCTGGCCGCTGGCGGTGATCCTGGTGGCGACCATGCTGGTCGGGTGCGCCAGCCTCATCGCCACGATATCCCGGCTGTTTGACTTGCTGTACACTGGGGGCGCTTACGGCTGATCCAGCCCTTCACCGCAACGACCAGATGACGTTCCGCCTTTCCGCCCTGCTGTGCTGCGCGCTTGCCGCCGCCGTCACCACCCAGGCCCGCGCCACCGAGCGCCTGAATTGGGGCTGGTTCAACGCCGCCCCCTACATGATTGCCGAAGGGCCGGATAAGGGCGCCGGCATCTTCGACCAGATCCGCGGCCTGCTCAAGGACGAAATGCCGGGCTACGAGCACAAGGACGTGCAAGCGCCCTTCCCGCGCATTTTCCAGGAAATCAAGAACGGCAACCCGTGGTGCTTCGTGGGCGGCGTGAAAAACCCGGAGCGCGAGGCGCTGGCCTATTTCTCGGCGCCGGTGGCGGTGTTCCTGCCGTTTAAAGTGGTGGTGCGGCGCGACCGGCTGGCCGAGTTCAGCGGCGCGGCCGGCCCCGGCGGCAGCATTTCGCTGGCCGAGCTGATGGCGCGCGACGGCGTGCGCACCAGCTATCTGCGCGGGCGTTCCTTCTCGCCGCAGATCAACGCGCTGCTGGAGCAGCATCCCAACCGCCAGTACCACTCGGAATTCAACGAAGCGCTGCAGATGCTGCTGGCGCGCCGCCTCGACTATCTGCTCGAGCTGCCCATCATCAGCACCTACTCGGCGCGCCAGCTGGGCCGCGACGGCGAACTGGCCGCGCTCACCATCCGCGAACACGCCGACCCCACCGTGAACCGGGTGATGTGCCCGCGCACCGAATGGGGCAAGCAGGTGGTGGCCAGGGTCAACGCGGTGCTGCACGCGCAGCGCAACACGGCGCGCTACCGCGCCATCGTCGAGCGCTGGTCCGACGAGGAATCGCTGCGCATCATCCGCGCCATCTACCCCACCCAGATCCTCAAATCCGAATGAAGAGCAACCTGGCGGCACGCCTGCTGCGCATTATCTTCGGCTGCTACTTCATCGTCACGCTGGTGGTCACCTGCGTGCAGCTGGCGGCCGAATACCGCCACACGCAGCAGCGCCTGAGCGAGGAAATCGGCGCCATGGAACACACTTTCGGCCCCGGCATCACCGGCGCGCTGTGGCGCTTCAACGGCGAAGTGCTGGCCAGCATCGTCACCGGCGTGAAGGCGCTGCCCATCGTCATCGGCGTCAAGGTGGAGGACGAACAGGGCAAGCTGCTGCGCGCCATCGGCACCGTCAACGACATCGCCGGCAAGCGCCTGGAAGCGGGCCCGAGCGGCGAGCTGGTCCCCGCGCCGCCGGCCATCCTGTTCGACCGCATGTTCAGCCGCAGCTTTGCCGCCGTCTACGTGGACGAGGCGGGCGAGCGCCACCCGGTGGGGCGCTGGACCGTCTACTCCAGCCAGCAGGTGGTGGTGCGCCAGGTGGCCTACGGCTTTTTCCTGATCCTGGTGAACTCCGTCATCAAGACGCTGGCGCTGTGGTTCATCTTCCTGTACGTGATCAAGCGCACGCTGGGCCAGCCGCTGCGGCAGATGAGCGACTTTGTCGGCCAGCTCAATATCGACAACATCGGCGACCGCCACTTCGTGCTGAAGGACAAGGGCAAGCACGAGCTGCACCAGCTGACCGACAAGCTGAACCAGATGGCCGCCACCCTGCGCAAGCAGGTGGCCGAGAACGCCGGGCTGTACGCCGAGCTGAAGGAAATGAACCGCACGCTGGAATCGCAGGTGGCCGAGCGCACCCGCGAGCTGCAGCGCGTGGCCAGCACCGACATGCTGACCGGCCTGCACAACCGGCGCAAGCTGGACGAGGTGCTGGGCTATGAAGTGGAGCGCGTGCACCGCTACGGCGGCGGACTGGCCGTGATCCTGCTCGACATCGACCATTTCAAGCAGACCAACGACAGCTACGGCCACCCGGCCGGCGACCGCGTGCTGGCGGCGGTGGCGTCCATCCTGCGCAGCGGCGCGCGCAGCATCGACAGCGTGGGCCGCTGGGGCGGCGAAGAGTTCATGGTGATCTGCCCGCAAACCGAGCTGGCAGGCGCGTGCGCGCTGGCCGAGATGCTGCGCCTGCGCATCGCCGCCGCCGAGTTCCCGGAGGTGGGCCGCAAGACCTGCTCCTTCGGCGTGGCCGCGCTGGGCCCGGACGAAACCCTGCCCGGCCTGGTGGCGCGCGCGGACGCCGCGCTGTACCGCGCCAAACAAAATGGCCGTAATGCCGTTGAGCACGATACGATCACACAATTGCTGTAAAGCCACTTTTACCGTTTATACTGCGTGAACAACCCAGTTAACGGAGAAACCAAATGAATGTACGCACGAATTTACGCACCATCGCCCTGTCCCTGATCCTGGCGGGCATGGCCAGCGCCGCGTCCGCGCAGCCTTACACCAAGGCGCAATACGCGGCCGACACCAAGCAGGCTGCCACCCGCTACGCGGAAGACAAAAAACTGTGCGCCGAAGAAAGCAGCTCCAGCGCGCGCATGCAGTGCCAGCGCGACGCCAAGGCCGAATACGACAAGGCCCTGGCCGCCGCCAAGGCCGACCTGAAGAACGCCAACGCCAAGCCGGCCGCCTGCAACGACTGCGGCCGCGTGATCGCGGTCAACGTGGAGGATAAAAAAGGCGAAGGCAGCGCGGTGGGCGTGATCGCCGGCGGCGTGGCCGGCGCCCTGCTGGGCAACCAGGTGGGCAGCGGCGGCGGCCGCAAGCTGGCCACCATCGCCGGCGCGGCCGGCGGCGCCTACGCCGGCAACAAGGTGGAAGAGCACGTCAAGTCCACCAAGGTGTGGCACGTGAAAGTCCAGTACGACAACGGCACCCAGGGCGAGTTCAGCTTCGACAAGGACCCTGGCTACGCGAACGGCGACCTGGTCAAGAGCGCCAACGGCACCATCGTGCGCCGCTAAGCAGTCCGCCAAGCGGTCCGCAGCATCCCCGGCGCCAATTGCGCGCCGGGAATTCCTTGTCTTGTGTACGATTTGATAATTTCCACAAGACAAGGTAATCATGGAAGACCTGAACGAACCCGGGGCCGCCCAGGCCTCGCCGGTTGACACGTCCGCAGCCCCCTCCTCCCGCTCCTCTTACGCCACCGCCGCCACGCCGCCGCGCCGCCAGCGCTGGGTCAGCGTGCTGCTCTACCTGCTGGCCGCTGGCGGCCTGCTGTTCCTCGGCATCGTGGCCTACGCCATGTTCAAGGCGCCCGCACCGGCAGAACGCATCGTCATCGACGAAGCGGCCGTCATCGACAGCGTAATGGGCAGCAACTACGGCAAATACTCCACCGCCAGGAAAGGCTGGCTCTACGTCGGCGAGGACAACCGCACCTACCTGATGCGGGTGGTGCAGCAGGCGCGCCTGCAGGACGGGGCCGACGGCGACGAGCTGTACTTCATCGCCAGCGGCGCCTCGGTGGCCGAGGGCGACCAGGCCGCCATCTACGGCGTGTTCTACATCCGCCCCGACCCGTCCGACGGCGGCCTGTCCGAGATCAGCAACCCGGCCATCCATTCCGGCACGCGCGCCGTGCAGCCGGAGGACGTGCGCTTCGAGGCGCTGAGCGACAGTCTGTGGGGCTGGGTGGTCAAGACCCGCGACGGCGAAGACCCGCGCGACGTGCGGGCGGTGACGCACAACGTGGTGCTGGCGCCGAACGGCAACCAGATCGCCACGCTGGCCGAGTTCCTGGCCGCCGCCGAGCACGCCCCGGAAGACGGCTGCGCCGCAGCCCAGGCCCGCTACGACACTTACCAGGCCGAGCAGGCCGCCGCCGCGCCCGGCGCCGAGCCGGAGTACGACGAGCCGCTGCGCTGCGAGAAGCGGCGCTGGAGCTACCGCACGGCGGCCGTCAGCGGCAGCGTGCCGGTGCCGTTCACGGTCACCATGAGCGGCATGATGAACGGCGCCGCAGTGGAAGCGAAGAACTGGAAACTGGTGTTCGACACCAAGAGCTTCAGCTACAACGTGCCGGAAGAACTGAAGTATTGACGGCCCGCCCGAGGGCCCGGCCGGCACCCCGGGCAGCGGGGCCTGTGCCTATGCCCGGCGCGACAGCAGCAGTCCCAGCCCGGCGCTGGCCAGCAGGCCGGCGCAGCTGCGGTTGAAGATGCGCTTGCCGCGCGGCTGCGCGAACCAGCGCCGCAGCCGCGTGCCCATCCAGGCATAGATGGCGATGGCCGCCATCTCCAGCGCCAGGAACAGGGTGCCCAGCACGGCGAACTGCGCCGCCATGGGCTGCGCCGGATCGACGAACTGCGGCAGGAAGGCGGTGAAGATCAGGATGGCTTTCGGATTGCCGGCCGCCACCAGGAACTCCTGCCGCGCCAGCTGCACCAGGCCCGCAGCCGGCGCCGCCGATTCCGCCTGCCCGCCCGGCGCCGCGCGCCACAGCTGGTACGCCAGGTAGAACAGATACGCCGCGCCCACCGTCTTGATGCCGTAGAACAGCAGCTCGGACGTGTGCAGCACCGCCGCCAGCCCGGCCGAAGCGAGCGCGATCATGCCGCCGAACGCCAGCAGGCGCCCCGCCCCGGCGGTGCACGCCTGGCGGAAACCATAGCGCGTGGCGTTGCTGATGGAAAGAAGGTTATTCGGCCCGGGCGCCATGTTCAGCGCGAAGCAGGCGGGGACAAACAGCGCAAGCGTGGACAGTTCCATGTAAGCAGCTCCGGTAGGTGATGAACCATTCTAGCGAACTTCGCGCCGCCAGCGCTTAGCGCCTGCCAAATTCCTGGATGGCGACCACTTTGCCGTTTTCAAGATACAGGTAACCGCGCGCATAGACCCACTGCTCGCGCACGCGGCCTTGCACTTTCAAGGTGTTGACGCTGTCCGGCTCACCCCAACGGGAGTTATACACGGCTTCCGCCTTCATCCCCACCCTGGCATCCGGCAGCTTGCGGTACGCAGCCTGATCCGCCGCCCATTGCCTCTGCCGCATTTCCTCTTCCCGCGCCGCGATGGCATCCTTGCGCGCTTTTTCCTCTGCGAGCTTGCTCTGCTCCGCAGCGTCCTCCGCCAGGATTTCCTCCAGCGGAACCGGCAAAACGGGCTCCACGTAGTCGCTTTTCACATGCTCGATTTTGCGCGAAACGTAGCTCGTAAAATTCCTCGCCAGATAAAGTTGCTGACCGCTATTCAACGTGGCCCGGTACAGATGACACGACCTGCTGTACTCCCGGAAGCTGATCAACTCCACGACGGTAAAACTGACAGGTTCGGTCGGGTAAACCTTGTCGGCATACTTCAGGTTCGCACAGGTAGAGTCCCTCTCGTAGCGAGAGTAGAAGTGGTTACGGGCGTTCAGGGCGACTTGCAGCTTCGGTACTATCCAGTACGTCTTGCCGACCGGCGCGCGCAACGCAGCCATTTCAGCATCCGCGGCAGCTTCCTGCGCCTGGCGCTTCAATTCATCCTGGCTCATCAGCTGAGCGTGAGCCAGGCCGGTGGCCAGTATGGCCGGTAACAACAAGAAACGCATCGAGGACTGCAATCGTGACTCCCGGAGAAATTTAGATTGCAAGAATACAATAAAAAAGGCAGCCGAAGCTGCCTTTTTTTGTCCAAGGGTAAGACTTAGAACTGGTCTTCGCTCAGCGCCAGTACGCCGGCGCTGCCGTCGATGATGGAGCTGCGCATGCCGGACGATTGCGCCAGGAAGTGGTCGGCGAAGAAGCGCGCGGTGACGATCTTGGCCTGGTAGAAGCTGGCGTCGCCGGCGCCGGCGCCCAGTTTCTGCTGCGAGATCACGGCGGCGCGCGCCATCTGCCAGCCGCCCAGCACGATGCCGGCCAGCTTCAGGTAGGTCACGCTGCCCGCGAACACGGCCTTGATGTCGGTCTTCATGTTGCCGGCCACGTACTCGACCACCGCTTCCAGGTCGGCCGCGCCTTGCGCCAGGTGCTTGCGGATGGCGGCGAAGTCCGCGCCGTCCAGCTTGGCCAGCTCGGCTTCGGTGGCGCGCACTTGCGCGATCAGGCCCTTGGCGACCTTGCCGCCGTCGCGCACGGTCTTGCGGCCCACCAGGTCGTTGGCCTGGATCGCGGTGGTGCCTTCGTAGATGGTGAGGATCTTGGCGTCGCGGTAGTGCTGCGCGGCGCCGGTTTCTTCGATGAAGCCCATGCCGCCGTGCACCTGCACGCCGTCGCGCGCCACGTCCTGCGACAGCTCGGTCGACCAGCCTTTGATGATCGGCACCAGGTATTCGTACACGGCCTGGTTCTCGGCGCGGGTGGCCGCGTCGGCGTGGTGGTGGGCCGCGTCGTACAGCGCGGCGCCGACGTAGGCCAGCGCGCGCGCCGCCTCGGTCTGCGAACGCATGTTCATCAGCAGGCGGCGCACGTCCGGATGGTGGATGATGGACACCGGGCCGGCCGAACCGGCCAGGTCGCGCGACTGCACGCGGTCCTTGGCGAAGGCCACGGCCTGCTGGTAAGCGTTCTCGGACAGGCCGATGCCCTGCATGCCGACGCCGAAGCGGGCCGCGTTCATCATGATGAACATGTATTCCAGGCCGCGGTTCTCTTCGCCCACCAGCGTGCCGATGGCGCCGCCGTTGTCGCCGAACTGCAGCACGGCGGTGGGGCTGGCCTTAATGCCCAGCTTATGCTCGATCGACACGCAGTGCGCGTCGTTGCGCGCGCCCAGCGAGCCGTCCGCGTTGACCATGAACTTGGGCACGATGAACAGCGAAATGCCCTTCACGCCTTCCGGCGCGTTCGGCGTGCGCGCCAGCACCAGGTGGATGATGTTCTCGGCCATGTCGTGCTCACCGTAGGTGATGAAGATCTTGGTGCCGAAAATCTTGTAGGTGCCGTCGTCCTGCGGCACGGCGCGGGTGCGCACGGCGGCCAGGTCGGAACCGGCTTGCGGTTCGGTCAGGTTCATGGTGCCGGTCCACTTGCCGGTCACCAGCGGCTCCAGGTAGGTGGCCTTCATGTCATCGCTGCCCGCGGTCAGCAGCGCTTCGATGGCGCCGTCCGACAGCAGCGCCACCAGCGCGAACGCCAGGTTGGCGCCGTGCAGCATCTCCACGCACGGCGTGCCGACCAGCTTGGGCAGGCCCTGGCCGCCGAAATCGGTCGGGTGCTGCAGGCCTTGCCAGCCCGCTTCGGCGAACTGCTTGAACGCTTCCTTGAAACCCTTGGAGGTGAAGACGTCGCCGTCCTTCCAGTAGCTCGGCTCCTTGTCGCCGGCGTGGTTCAGCGGCGCGATTTCGCCCGCCACGAATTTCGCGCTTTCCTCCAGCACGGCTTCGGCCGTTTCCGGGGTCGCGTCTTCGCAGCCCGGCAGCTGGCTCACGGCTTGCAGGTTGGCCAGCTCGTTCATCACGAACAGCATGTCTTTCAGGGGCGCTTGATAGCTCATCTTCTACTCTCCAAGAAAAAAGCCACGCGGCGGCGCAATGCCTCGCCAGCGTGGCCTCGGTACTAAACGTGTGGATTAACCCAGTTCTTTGACCAGTTCAGGCACGATGTCGAACAGATCGCCCACGATGCCGTAGTCGGCCACGGAGAAGATCGGCGCTTCAGGATCTTTGTTGATGGCGACGATGGTCTTCGAATCCTTCATGCCGGCCAGGTGCTGGATCGCGCCCGAGATGCCGACGGCGATGTACAGCGACGGCGCCACGATCTTGCCGGTCTGGCCCACTTGCCAATCGTTCGGCACGTAGCCCGCGTCCACGGCGGCGCGCGATGCGCCCATGGCGGCGCCCAGCTTGTCGGCCAGCGGTTCCAGGATCTTGAACGCTTCGCCCGAGCCCATGCCGCGGCCGCCGGAAACGATGATCTTGGCGGCGGTCAGTTCAGGACGGTCCGACTTGGCCAGCTCGCGGCCGACGAAGGCCGACTTGCCCGAGTCGCCGACAGCGGCGATGGTTTCGGTGGCAGCCGAGCCGCCAGTCGATGCGGCCGAGTCGAAACCGGTGGTGCGCACGGTGATGACTTTGACTTTATCGGACGACTGCACGGTGGCGATGGCGTTGCCGGCGTAGATCGGACGCTCGAAGGTGTCGGGCGAATCGACCTTGGTGATTTCCGAGATCTGGGCCACGTCCAGCTTGGCGGCCACGCGCGGCAGGATGTTCTTGCCGTAGGCGGTGGCTGGCGCCAGGATGTGCGAGTAGGCGGCGGCAACGGCCAGCACCTGCTCGGCCACGTTCTCGGCCAGGCCGTCGGCGAAGTGGGCGGCGTCGGCCAGCAGCACTTTCGATACGCCGGCGATCTGCGCCGCTTGCGCAGCGGCGGCGGCGGCGTTGGAACCGGCCACCAGCACGTGCACGTCGCCGCCGCACTGGGCGGCTGCGGTAACGGTGTGGTGGGTGCTGCCCTTCAGGCTGGCGTTGTCGTGTTCTGCGATAACTAATGCGACCATGATTTATCCTTTAGATTACTTTAGCTTCGGTGCGCAGTTTTGCGACCAGGGTGGCGACGTCCGGAACCTTGATGCCGGCCGAGCGCTTGGCTGGCTCGGCCACTTTCAGGGTCTTCAGGCGCGGGGTCACGTCGACGCCCAGCTCTTCCGGCTTGACGGTGTCCAGCGGCTTCTTCTTGGCCTTCATGATGTTCGGCAGCGTCACGTAGCGCGGCTCGTTCAGGCGCAGGTCGGTGGTGATGATGGCAGGCAGCGTCAGCGCCAGGGTTTCCAGGCCGCCGTCCACTTCGCGGGTCACGGTGGCCTTGCCGTCTTCCAGCACCACTTTCGAGGCGAAGGTCGCTTGCGGCCAGCCCAGCAGGGCTGCCAGCATCTGGCCGGTCTGGTTGGAGTCGTCGTCGATGGCCTGTTTGCCCAGGATCACCAGCTGCGGCTGTTCCTTGTCGACCAGCGCTTTGAGCAGCTTGGCCACGGCCAGCGGTTCCAGTTCAGTCGCGGTTTCCACCAGGATGCCGCGGTCGGCGCCGATGGCCATGCCGGTGCGCAGGGTTTCCTGGCACTGGGTCACGCCGCAGGACACGGCCACCACTTCGGTGACTTTGCCGGCTTCTTTCAGGCGGGTCGCTTCTTCCAGCGCGATCTCATCGAACGGGTTCATCGACATTTTGACATTGGCGATATCCACGCCAGTGCCGTCGGATTTGACGCGCACCTTGACGTTGTAGTCGACCACGCGTTTGACGGGTACCAAGACTTTCATAGCTCTGCCTTTGGGAAAATTAATAAAGTGTGAACTGATATGTGGGCTAGATTATATGAGAAATTCAATCACCAGGCTGAATTAAAGCACGATCGTGCGTTTTTTTGGTAGTAGAAAACGTCTAATTTTCATCTTGCACCGTGATCGTGGAGGGCCTGCGGACGGGGGAAGCCAGCCCGGCTTCCCGCTCAAAGAATAACAGCTTACTTGACTTTTACTTGCGTTGCATCAGAAACACGAACTCCGTGCCGTATTGCGCGTGCGACAGCAGCGCATTGCCGGTCTGTTTGGCAAAAGCCTGGAAGTCGCGCACGGAACCGGGGTCGGTCGCCATGATGCGCAGCACTTCGCCGCTCTGCAGTTCGGCCAGGGCCTTCTTGGCCTTCAGAATCGGCAGCGGGCAGTTCAGGCCCCGCGCGTCGAGTTCTTTTTGAAATTCCATGATTTCGGTATCAACTAGGGTATCGCTCATCAAAATCCCGCAAAATTGGTTGACCAGTTCTGCACAGTCTACTCCAATTCGACGGTTGTGACGCGGTGCACCAAAATAGTTCCTCTCTCGTTGCAAGTTCACAACGAGAGAAGTCATTAAGTTAACGGCCCGCACGCTCGCGCAGGCCGCATGGTTACGGCATTTTCACTCTCAGGCGCGCTGTTCCACCCAGGCTGCAACGCCGGCCAGGGCGCCCGGCAACGCCGCAGCATCGGTGCCGCCGGCCTGCGCCATATCGGGGCGTCCGCCGCCTTTTCCGCCCACTTGCTGTGCAACAAAGTTCACCAGCTCGCCCGCTTTGACCTTGGACGTGGCGTCCGCCGTCACGCCGGCGATCAGGGAAACCTTGCCGTCGGCCACGCTGGCCAGCACGATGGCGGCGCTCTTCAGCTTGTCCTTCAGCTTGTCCATGGTCTCGCGCAGGGTGGCCACGTCGGCGCCTTCCAGCGTTGCCGCCAGCACCTTGATGCCCTTGATCTCCACGGCCTGGGTGGCCAGCTCGTCGCCCTGGCCGGACGCCAGCTTCGACTTCAGCGCGGCCAGTTCCTTCTCCAGCGCCTTGACGTGGTCCTGCACCGCAACAATCTTGGCGGTCAGCTCTTCCGGGTTGGCCTTCAGCGCGGCGGCCGCTTCATTCAGCTTGCGCGCCATGCCTTGCACCAGCGCCAGCGCGCCTTCGCCGGTCACCGCTTCCACGCGGCGGATGCCGGCCGCCACGCCGCCCTCGCCGATGATCTTGAACAGGCCGATGTCGCCGGTGCTGTGCACGTGCACGCCGCCGCACAGCTCTTTCGAGGAGCCGATGTCCAGCACGCGCACTTCGTCGCCGTACTTCTCGCCGAACAGCGCCATGGCGCCATGCTTGACGGCGTCGTCGAACGACATGTGCTGCGCCTGGGTGGCGTGGTTGGCCAGGATTTCCTTGTTGACGATGGTTTCGATCCTGGCGATCTCGTCGGCCGTCAGCGGGGCGTTGTGGCTGAAGTCGAAACGGGTCTTGTCCGGGTCGACCAGCGAGCCCTTCTGCGCCACGTGCGAGCCCAGCACTTCGCGCAGGGCTTTGTGCATCAGGTGGGTGGCCGAGTGGTTGCGGATGGTGCGGCCGCGCTTCTCTTCGTCCACCTGGGCCGACACGGCGTCGCCCACTTTCAGCGTGCCGGTGGCCAGCACGCCGTGCTGGCCGAACACGTCGGCCTGGATCTTCAGCGTGTCTTCCACTTCGAATTTGGCCGATGCGCTGGCGATCACGCCCTGGTCGCCCACCTGGCCGCCCGATTCGGCGTAGAACGGCGTGGTGTCCAGCACCACGATGCCCTGCTGGCCCGCTTTCAGTTCCTGCACCGGCGCGCCGTTGGCGTACAGCGCCACCACTTTCGAGTCGAAGCTCAGCTGGTCGTAGCCGACGAATTTGTTCTTCTCGCCGGTGTATTCCACGTTGGCGGCCATCTTGAACTTGCCGGCGGCCTTGGCGGTCTTCTTCTGCTGCTCCATGGCGGCGTGGAAGCCGGCCTCGTCCAGCGTCACTTCGCGTTCGCGGCAGATGTCGGCGGTCAGGTCCAGCGGGAAGCCGTAGGTGTCGTACAGGGTGAAGGCGGTGGCGCCGTCCAGGTTCTTGCTGTCCTTGGCCAGCTGCGCTTCCAGGATTTTCATGCCGTGTTCCAGCGTTTCGCCGAAACGCTCTTCCTCGGCCTTGAGCACCTGCGCCACGCGGGCGGCGGCTTCGTTCAGCTCCGGATAGGCGGTACCCATCTCGGCGTCCAGGTCGGCCACCAGCTTGTAGAAGAACGGCTTGGTCTGGCCCAGCTTGTGGCCGTGGCGCAGCGCGCGGCGGATGATGCGGCGCAGCACGTAGCCGTGGCCTTCCGAGCTCGGGATCACGCCGTCGACGATCAGGAAGGAGGCGGCGCGGATGTGGTCGGCGATCACGCGCAGCGATTTGTTTTCCAGGTCGGTGGCGCCGGTTTCGCGCGCGGCGGCCTTGATCAGGGCCTGGAACAGGTCGATTTCATAGTTGCTGTGCACATGCTGCAGCACGGCGGCCAGGCGCTCCATGCCCATGCCGGTGTCGACGCACGGCTTGGGCAGCTTGTGCATCACGCCCGCTTCGTCGCGGTTGAACTGCATGAACACCAGGTTCCAGATTTCGATGAAGCGGTCGCCGTCTTCGTCGGGCGAGCCGGGCGGGCCGCCCCAGATGTCGGCGCCGTGGTCGTAGAAGATCTCGGTGCACGGGCCGCATGGACCGACGTCGGCCATCTGCCAGAAGTTGTCCGACGCGTAGCGCGCGCCCTTGTTGTCGCCGATGCGGATGATGCGCTCTTTCGGCACGCCGATCTCGTTGGCCCAGATGTCGTAGGCTTCGTCGTCCTCGATATAGACGGTGACGGTCAGCTTGTCGGCCGGCAGCAGGTAGACCTTGGTCAGCAGTTCCCAGGCGTACTGGATGGCGTCGCGCTTGAAGTAGTCGCCGAAGCTGAAATTGCCCAGCATTTCGAAGAAGGTGTGGTGGCGCGCGGTGTAGCCCACGTTCTCCAGGTCGTTGTGCTTGCCGCCGGCGCGCACGCAGCGCTGCACGGTGGTGGCGCGCGAATACGGACGGCTATCCAGGCCCAGGAACACGTCCTTGAACTGGACCATGCCGGAGTTGGTCAGCAGCATGGTAGGGTCATTGCCTGGCACCAGCGGGCTGGACCGGACGATCGTGTGACCCTTGGACTCGAAGAATTTAAGGAACTTCTCGCGGATTTCAGATGATTTCATGTCGTATTGGTTAAGTTGCTGGCTGGTGCAAAGGGTTGATTATACGTGATGTGGCGGGCCCCGGGCATGCGGCCGGGCGTTGCCGCATTGCGACAACGGCAAGAAAGCGCCCGCTATCGCGGCCCGATATTCCTTATACTGAAATCCGTCCAAACACGCCCTCCCCCTCTGCGAAAGGCTGTCATGCTGAATAATCTCCTGCTTCGGACCAAGTTGATTTTGCTGCTGGTGCTGGCCATCCTGGCGGTGGCGCTGGTGGGGGCGGCGGGATTGGCCGGCCTGCGCAGCGCCCGCGCCGGTTTCGCCGAGGTGGCCGACGTGCGCATGCCCTCGATCGAAGGGCTGTACCAGATGAAACTGGGCAACCGCGAAGTGCGCATCGGCGCGCTGACCGTGTTCCGGCTGATGGAGGACACCAGGGACCTGGGCAAGATCGCCGCCCAGACCGCCGTCATGCGGGCCGGCTTCGCCGAAGTGGCGGCCGGCCGCAAGATCTACGATCCGCTGCCGCAGACCGCCGAGGAAGCCGTGCTGTACAAGGAGTTCCTGGCGGCCTGGGAGCTGCGCCTGAAGGGCGGCGAGCGCGTGATCGCGGCGGCCGACCGGCTGGCCCGGGGTGGCGACGCGGCCGCCATCAAGCTGGCGGCCGACGAGTTCACCCAGGCCGCCAACGACGTGGCGCCGCACGTGGCCGCCGTACAGCTTGCGCTGGACAAGCTGGTGAACCTCAACGTCAAGGTGGCCGAGCAGGCCAACGCCGAGACCGGGGTGGCGATCGCCGCGTCGCAGCGCAATATGACCATCATCTTCGGCGCTGCGGCGCTGGTGGTGACGGCGCTGGGCATCCTGATCCTGCGCAACACGCTGAAGCAGCTGGGCGGCGACCCGGGCTACGCGGCCAGCGTGGTCAACCGGGTGGCCGACGGCGACCTGACGGTGCAGATCGAAACCCGGGCCGGCGACCAGGGCAGCCTGCTGTACAGCATGAAGAACATGGTCGAGCGCCTGGCCGACGTGGTGGGCCGGGTCAACAGCAGCGCCGACGCGCTGGCCAGCGCCTCGGAACAGGTCAGCGGCACCGCGCAGTCGCTGTCGCAGGCCGCCACCGAGCAGGCCGCCAGCGTGGAGGAAACCAGCGCCTCGGTCGAGCAGATGACGGCCTCGGTGGCGCAGAACACGGAAAACGCCCGCGTCACCGACGGCATGGCCAGCCAGGCGGCGGCCGAGGCGGTGGAAGGCGGCAACGCGGTGGGCGGCACGGTGGACGCCATGCGCCAGATCGCCAAGAAGATTGTCATCATCGACGACATCGCCTACCAGACCAATTTGCTGGCGCTGAACGCGGCCATCGAGGCGGCGCGCGCGGGCGAGCACGGCAAGGGCTTCGCGGTGGTGGCGGCCGAGGTGCGCAAGCTGGCCGAGCGCTCGCAGATCGCGGCGCAGGAGATCGGCGAAGTGGCCGGCAGCAGCGTGGACCTGGCCGAACGGGCCGGCAAGCTGCTGAACCAGATGGTGCCCAACATCCAGCGCACTTCCGGGCTGGTGCAGGAAATCAGCGCCGCCTCGGAAGAGCAGTCGACCGGGCTGGCGCAGATCAATTCGGCGATCAGCCAGCTCAGCCAGGCCACCCAGCAGAACGCCGCCGGGTCCGAACAGCTGGCCGCCACCGCGGAGGAAATGAGCGCCCAGGCCGAGGACCTGCAAAGCACCATGGGCTTCTTCAACACCGGCAGCGGCAAGCCGGCGGCGCGCACAACGGTGCGCCACCTGCGCCAGACCCCGGCCAAGCCCCGGCGCGCGGCGCCGGGCGCGCCGCTGCAGGCGGCGGACTGGGAGCCGGACCAGGGCAGCTTCGAGCGCTTCTAAGCCACCCCCTGGGCCGAAAAGCCGGGGCCGATCAGGTCGATGCGGTCGGTGCAGAAGCCGTCCACGCCCCAGCCCAGGATCTCGGCGGCGCGCTCCGGCGTGTTGACGGTGTAGCAGAACAGGCCGTAGCCGGCCGCCTTCACGGCCTGCGCCAGCTCCGGCGTCAGGTGCTTCTGGTTGGTATGGATGGCCGCCGCCTCCAGCGCGGCGGCCTGCCCGCGCCAATCCTCCGGGAGCATGTCGAACAGGCAGGCGCGCGGCAGCTCGGGCGCGGCCTCGCGCGCGGCGGCCAGCGCCGCCATGCTGAAGGACGACAGCAGCGGCACCGCCTTCGCGTCGCCCGCGCGCAACTCCTGCGTGAAGCGCTCGCGCGTCTTTTGCGCCACCCAGCGCCCCGTCTCCGCCTCGAAGCCCGGCACCGGCTTGATCTCGATATTCATCCAGATGCCCTGCGAGCGGCAGTAGTCGATGTACTCTGTAAACAGCGGCACCGTCTCGCCCGCGAACTGCGGCCCGAACCAGGCGCCCGCGTCCTTGCGCACCAGGTCCGACGCCGGCGTGCGCGCCACATTGCCCTCGCCGGCCACGGTGCGGCCGAAATCCGGGTCGTGCATGATGACGCCGATGCCGTCCTTGGACAGCATCACGTCGAACTCCACCGCCTTGTAGCCGTAGGCCAGGCCGCAGCGCAGCGCGGCGATGGTGTTTTCCGGCGCCAGCGTGCCGCCGCCCCGGTGGGCCAGAACTTTAGGATAGGGCCACATGGATTCCCCCTGATTGCCTCGGTTGATGTTGAAAACGCATGTCGCTTCTCTTGTATTCAAAACATACCACAAGACGTTAAGCTGGCGCTCTTGCTAACTGCGACGAGGTGGAAGTGATGACCGTGAACAAGGCCCTGGGCCACATCCGCGTACTGGACCTGAGCCGCGTGCTGGCCGGCCCGTGGTGCTCGCAGAACCTGGCCGACCTGGGCGCGGACGTGATCAAGATCGAGCGCCCCGGCAGCGGCGACGACACCCGCGCCTGGGGCCCGCCCTACGCGCGCGACGCGGACGGCCGCGACACCACCGAAGCGGCCTACTACCTGGCCGCCAACCGGGGCAAGCGCTCGGTGACGGTGGACATCGCCAGCGCCGAGGGCCAGCAGCTGATCCGCGAGCTGGCCGCGCAGTCCGACGTGGTGCTGGAAAATTACAAGGTGGGCCAGCTGAAGCGCTACGGCCTGGACTACGAGTCGCTGAAGGCGGTCAAGCCGGACCTGGTGTACTGCTCGGTGACCGGCTTCGGCCAGGACGGCCCCTACGCGCACCGCGCCGGCTACGACTTCCTGATCCAGGGCATGGGCGGGCTGATGTCGGTGACCGGCGAGCGCGACGACCTGCCCGGCGGCGGCCCGCAGAAAGCCGGCGTGGCGCTGGTGGACCTGATGACGGGCATGTACTCGACCATCGCCATCCAGGCCGCGCTGATGCACCGCGACCGCACCGGCGAAGGCCAGTACATCGACATGGCGCTGCTGGACGTGCAGGTGGCCATGCTGGCCAATATGGGCAGCAACTACCTGAACAGCGGCAAGGCGCCCAAGCGCTGGGGCAATGCGCACCCGAATATCGTGCCCTACCAGACCTTCGCCTGCAGCGACGGCTACATCATCGTGGCCACCGGCAACGACGGGCAGTACCAGAAGTTCGTCGAAGCGGGCGGCCGCCCCGAGCTGGCTTTCCACGAGCGCTACGCCACCAACCCGCTGCGGGTGCAGAACCGCGACGAGCTGGTGCCCATCCTGGCCGGGATGGTGAAGACCAGGACGCGCAAGGAGTGGATAGAACAGCTGGAGGCGGTGGGCGTGCCGTGCGGGCCGATCAACGACATCGGCGACGTGTACCAGAATCCCCAGGTGCAGGCGCGCGGGCTGGTGACGGAAGTGCCGCATCCGACGGCGGGCAAGGTGAAGCTGGTGCGCAGCCCGATGCGGCTGTCCGCCACGCCCGCCGACGGCGGCGGCGCCCCGCCGCTGCTGGGCCAGCACACCGACGAAGTGCTGCGCGAGCTGCTGGGCCGCAGCGCCGAGGAAATCGGCGCGCTCAAGGGCAAGGGCGTGTTGTAACGCAGGCCGCGCCCCCTCCTGCAGGGCCGCAGGGCGGGTTGGCGGGGCGCGCCGGGCGCCGGCGTAACGCGCCACCCGCCACCCCGCCCGCGCCGCCCTCAGCGCAAATCGTGCTTCAACTCCGCCAGTTCGTCATGCACATGCTGGACCGCGCTGCGCATCTGCGCCGTCAGCGCGGGCATGTTGCGGCACACGCGCTGCGCGCGGTCGCCCAGCACTTCCAGCTCATCCACCATCTTGCGCAGCCGCGTCACGTCGTACGGTTCCAGTACCTGATGGGCCGAATCCGCTTGCCGGTCCAGCTTGTGGATGCAGTCGCGCAGCTCGCCGGGCAGGTTGCGTTCCGCCGAACACGCTTGCGCCGCCTCGCCGATGGCGCGCCCCACCCGAATGAATCGTTGCCGTATTTCATACTCTTGCAGCATGGTCTCCTCCTTGCGGTGAGCAGGCACGGCGTGCCTGTCCGCTTTGGACAGCGATCTCAGCCTAAAGTTGCCGCTGCGCGCTTGAGCCGCCTCAAGCCGCCATCCCCGGCGAAGGTGTAAGCACTTGTTACATTTATGGTAAGTTCGGCGCTGGCCGCGTTACATTTAAAAAATGACAAGATTACCCCGCGACAAGTCCGGCCTGCTGCTGACTGTTACGCTCCACCTGGCGCTGTTATGGTCAGTGCTCGCGCGCCTTGCCCAGCGTGCCCATAGCTCGCCGGACCAGGACCGCCAGGTCATAGGATGGCTACGCGCGGCGCCAGCCGCATGACGCGCTCCCGCCCCGCCCTGCTGCTGACCACGCTGTTGCACGTGGCGCTGCTGGCCGCCCTGCTCTGGGACCGGCAAGCCGGCAAGCCCGTGCGCAGCGCAGACCGGAACGCCATCACGTGGATACTGCCCGCCATGCCCAAGGCCGGCCCGGCCCCGGCCGCCGTCCCGGCGCAAGCGCCAGCCGCCAACCGCAAGCAATCAGCCAGCCCGGCGCCGGCCGCCGTCACCATGCCGCGCAGGGCAGTGCCTGCCAGCGCTCCCGACAGCCGCGCGGAAAGCAAGGAGGCCCAGCCGGTGCCGCTCGCAGCCGATACGGCCCCGGCGCCGGGCAGCGAACCTGTTATCGGCGACCTCTCGGCCCAGCCCGCAGCGCCGCCCATGCCCGCAGCCGATCTGCTGCGGCTGACCCTGTACAGCGCCGGCAAAGTCGACAACGAGCTGCGCCAGGGCAAACTGGCGCCCTTGCCTCCCGCCAAGGACACGATAAGAGGGAAAATCGACGCCGCCTTCGAGGCCGCGCACCAGGCCGTCAAGCCCAAGTGGTACGAGGCGGCCAAGGTGAGCGAGATTTCGGCGCCCGGCTCGCGCACCCGCGTCTACAAGATCCGCACCGCGCTGGGCACCTATTGCATCAGCATGGCGGACCCCAGCAGCGGCGGCGGCGTGGGCGGCAACAGCGGACCGCGCTACAGCAACTGCCCGTGACGGCCCGGGCCACGGTCAGGCCGCCGCCAGCCGTGCCGGTTCGGCCGGCGCAGCCGGCGCCAGGGTGCGCAGGCGCAGGGCGATCAGCAAGGCGCCGGCCAGCGCGCAGCCCAGCAAAGCCACCACGCCGGTCCAGCCCGCAAAGCCCCAGGCCACGCCCGTCAGCCAGCCGATCACGGCCGAGCCCAGGTAGTAGAAGAACAGGTACAGCGCCGACGCCAGCGCCGAGGCCGACTGCGCGCGCCGCCCCACCCAGCTGCTGGTGACCGAATGCGAAGCGAAGAAGCAGAAGGTGAACAGCGCCAGCCCGCCGTAGATCAGCACCAGATTGCCGCTCAGCGTGAGCAGCATGCCGCTCAGCATGGCCAGCAGCAGCCACCACAGCACCCGGCGGCGGCCCAGCTTGTCGGCCAGGCGGCCGGCCCACACCGAGCTGAACATGCCGAGCAGGTAGAGGAAGGAAATCGCGCCCACCACGCTCTGGCGCAGGCCGAACGGCTCGCCCAGCAGGCGGAAGCCGATGAAGTTGTAGGCGCTGACCATGCAGCCCATCAGCAGGAAACCCATGCCGAACAGCCACGGCATGCCGTCGTCGGTGAACTGGCGGCGCAGGCCGCCGCCCAGCTCGCGCAAGCCGCCCTCTGCCGGACGGAAATTGCGCGAACGCGGCAGGCTGCGGTAGAACTCGGCCGCCGCCAGCAGGCCGGCCACGCCCATGGCCGCCATGGCCACGCGCCAGGAAAAGAAGTCGCTCATCACCGACACCAGGATGCGCCCGGCCATGCCGCCGAAGGCGTTGCCGCCGATGAGCAAGCCCATCGACAGACCCAGCGAACCGGGTTCGACTTCCTCGCTCAAATAGGTCATGGCCACGGCCGGCATGCCGCCCAGCGCAAAGCCGAGCAGCGCGCGCATGACCAGGAACTGGCCGTAGTTCTGCGCCACCGCGCACAGCACCGTCATCAGCGCGGCAATGGTGAGCGCGGCGCCCATCAGCGGCTTGCGGCCGATGCGGTCGGACAGCAAACTCGACAGCAGCAGCGACACCGCCAGCGCCGCCGTCGACACCGACAGCGCCAGGCTGCTCTGCGCCGCCGTCAGCGCGAATTCGCGGCCCAGCATGGGCATCAGCGGCTGCACGCTGTACAGCAAGGCGAAGCACGAGAAGCCGCTGAAGAACAGCGCGCGGTTGGTGCGTTTGAAAGTGGGAGAGCCTGCTTCGATGCCCATGATGACGGCCTGGCTGGTGAAAGATGGCCTCATCTTAGGATTGCGCTGTATTACTGTCCAATATATATTTAAGGCGTTAGTAATACTTTAAACAGATAACATGGAACTGCGCCACCTGCGTTACTTCATCGCCGTTGCGGAAGAATTAAGCTTCACGCGCGCCGCCGAACGGCTGCACATCGGCCAGCCGCCGCTGAGCCAGCAGATCCAGGCGCTGGAAGCGGAGGTCGGCGCGCAGCTGCTGGAACGCAGCAAGCGCTGGGTGCGGCTGACGGAGGCCGGCAAGCTGTTTCTGGACGACGCGCGCCGCGTGCTGGCGTTGTCCGAGCAGGCCAAGCTCACCGCCAGGCGCGCGCAGCGCGGCGAAGCGGGCGAGCTGCGCATCGGCTTCACGTTCTCCACCCCGTTCACGCCGCTGTTCGCCACCGTCATCAACCGTTACCGCGCGCGCTACCCGGACGTGCTGCTGACCCTGCGCGAACTGGCCACCCTGCCGCAGATCGCCATGCTGGAGAACCGCGAACTGGACCTGGGCTTCGTGCGCCCGCCGGAAACGGCGCTGCCGGACGCGGTGAGCCTGACGGTGCTGCGGCACGATCCGCTGATCGCCGTGCTGCCGGCCGGCTCGCCGCTGGCGCGCAAGGACCAGGTGGAGATCCGCGACCTGCAGGGCCAGCCCTTCATCATGTATCCGGAGACGGCCGGCACCGGCATCTATCCGCAGATTTTCAGGCTGTGCAAGGAGGCGGGTTTCGCGCCGGAGGTGGTGATGGAGGCGGGCGAGGCGTCCACCATGATCGGCCTGGTGGCGGCCGGCTGCGGCATCACGGTGCTGCCGGGCTCGTTCGACAGCATCCACATGGAAGGCGCGTGCTACCGCCCGCTGGCCGATCCGGACGCCAACACCGTGCTGTCGCTGGCGCAGCGCAAGGATGCGCACGGCGCGCTGGTGCAGGGCTTCATTGCGCTGGCGCGGGCCGCTGCCGAGGAGGCCGAGCCTCGCTAACGGCCGCGCCGTGGGCGTGCTCCGGCATGAACCACAGGCTTTTGTCGGCCAGCGGCGTTTCCGCCGGCAGCTCGGGATTGGCCAGTTCGATCACGCGCCGCTGCGCCAGCCTGGCGCGCTCGATGGCGCCCTCGTTCAGCTCGCGGAACAGCTTGTCGAAGGAACCGTCACGGATCGCGTTGCGCAAGCCCTGCTCGATCGCGGCCGCCAGCGCGTGGTTGTTTTTGTTGACGAAGAAATACATCGCCGACTGCATGTGCAGCACGAAACCGGGCGCCGCGACGATGCCGCGCGCGGCGAACTGGTCGGACTCGCGCACCGCCTCGCCCAGCGCGCGCGGAAAGTAGTCGAAGCGGCCGGCGGCCAGCATGGCGTGCAGGCTCTCGCTGTTGTTGCCGACCACCACGGGCAGGCCGTTGGCGCGCCACACCGGGCCTTCGGCCCAGCCGTAGCCCTGCCCGGCCGTGAAAGCGGCCAGGTCGCCCAGCTGGCGCACGGCGGCGAAGCGGGCGCCGTGCTGCTGCATGATGAGGGCGAGGCGCCAGCCGGACAGGCCCTTGTCCAGCGGTATGCGCACCGGCAGCATTTGCCGCTCGCGCTCGCGCGTGGTGACGGCCCACAGCACGTCGAGATTACGGCCCAGCATGACTTCCTGCACCGAGCGGCCGCGCTCCATCCTGCCGCCCCACTGCTCCAGCGCATAGGCGCCGGGCGCCTTCTCCAGCGCCAGCGCCAGCATCCGCAGCTGGCTGGCGTCGAAGCTGTTTTGCGGCGTCTGGTGGCGCACGGTGTGCACCGCCGGCGCGGCCCAGCCCGGCAATGCGCACGCACAGGCCAGCAGGAGGCCGACTTTCAGCGCACGGCGGAGGCGGCCCGGGCCCGGCGTCATGATCAGCCGTAATCGGCTTCGAGTTCGGAACCGGCGTAGTTTTCCAGCTCGGCGAACAGGGTCTTCATGGCGGTGCGGCCGGGGATGTGCTGCAGCACCGTGCAGTTGCTGCGGTAGACGGCAATGCGGTCCAGCAGCACCGCGTGGTGCTGCGCCGGCACCTTGGCCACCAGCGCGGCCCAGCCCGCTTCGAAATCGGGCTTGGCCTTGCGCACCGCTTTCACGAAGCGCTCGAACTCCTTCTGCCCGGTGCGCGCCACGATGCGCCCGCCGCCTTCCACCGCGAAGATGATGGCCAGCGCGATCACGCCTTCGGCGTTCAGGTCGGTATCGGTCACCGGGCCGTTGTCGTGGTGGCGGCGCAGCCAGCCCGCCAGGCGCACGATGGCCTGCACTTCCTTGCGCTGCTTGAGCAGCACCTGGTAGCGCTCGTGCCCGTTCCAGTTCTGGTTCGGGTCGGCCAGGCAGATATCGACAAACAAGTCGCGCAAGCGCCGTTGCGCGTACACCGGGTCCTGGTCGTATTCGCCCACCAGCGAGTCTTCCGGCATGGCCGCGAGGTCCTTGATCAGGCGGAAACCGGCCTGGAAGGCCGCCTCGGCGCCGTTATCGACCAGGAAATCCAGCGCTGCCTCGTCGCTGTCCACGCTCAGCACCTGCTCCAGCCCCAGCGACACCCCGCCCACCGCCAGCTGCAGCGCGCGCGCGATGCCGTCCGCGGTGCGGTCGTTGGTGAACTTTTCGGCCACCATGGCGGTGATGCCGGTCAGCTCGTCGGCCAGGATGACGGCCGCGTCCGGGCGCTCGTCGCCCGGCAGCAGCTTCATGGCGCGCACCAGGCGCGGCAGGCTTTCCTTGACTAAAGCCGGCAGCATCAGGAGAAGATCCCCGTGCCGATGGAGCGGCGGGTGCTGGCCGCCTTGGGCGCGCTGCGGGTGCTCGGCACTTGCTTGCGCAGGCGGTACAGCAGCTCCTTGGTGCTGCGCTGCAGGAACTTCGGCTCGTCGTCCGGGTCGTCGCTGAACTCGGCGTCGGCCAGGTCGGCGCTGTGGCGGAAGTCCGGGAACAGCTCGAACAGCGCGCGGTCCCAGCCGTCTTCGCTGGCTTGCGCCAAGGCCACGGCCAGCGGCACGATGTCGTTGTCGGCCGAGGTCAGGCCGCTCACGTACGGGCCTTTCGAGATGATCTCGCCGGCCACTTCCAGGATTTCCTTGGGCGCCATCGAGAACAGCACGGCAAAGGCGGTGCAGCCGTGGTCGGTGGCCGAGGCCGCCTGCAGCAGCGCTTCGCGGCGCGCTTCGTCCTCGGTGGAGAACACCACGCCGTGGATGTGCGCGAACAGCTGTTCGGCCAGGCGTTCCGGGTCGTCCTCGATCAGGTCGTCCGGGAAGGTGGCGGCGAAGAAGGCCAGGCTGTCGGCCCAGGCCTTGGGCGGCACCAGCAGGGTCGCGAGCGACATCTTGCCGCCGTCGAAGCCGGCCAGGTGCAGCGCGGTCACTTGCGGCGGGATGGTGTTGAGCACCTCGGCCACCGCGTAGTCGCCGAACTGGTCGGCCGCTTCGGCGAAGGCTTGCTCGGCGTGGCCCAGCGAGCCGGCCAGCACCAGCTCGGTGACCTGTTTGCTGAGGGCGGGCAGATTGCTGTTGGATGCGTTGTCGGACATTAGCGCTCTCCTTCCTGGTCGAACATCTGGGCGAAGTCGTCGGTGGCTTCGCCTGCTTCGTCGTATGCGTCTTCATCGTCGCCATCGTCGCCGGCCGACAGCTGCTCCAGCGAGGTGTCGTCGTCGTCCCACAGGCGCGGGTGCTTGTGCAGGCAGGCCGTGATGATGGCTTGGCGGCCGATGTCCGGGAAATTCTCCTCGATGGCGGCCAGCATCTTGGCCGGCTCGCCTTCGGCGGCCGACACCAGCGCGAACACGCGCGCCGGGTCGCCCTCTTCATAGTCCTGGGCTTCGGCCAGCACCGCTTTCGGGTTGTCGAACTTGATCACGTCCACCAGCGCGAACGCCATCATGTTGACGTCCTCGATGCCGCCGCCGCCGGCGTACTCCGACATCAGCGCGTTCAGCATCATCTTGTAGTTCTTGTGGTCGGGCGGGTCGCCCAGGATGCCTTCGATCTGGCCTTCCAGCTCACGCGACTGGTAGGCGAATTCGGGATGTACTCTTCTGCTCATGTTGTTCTCTTTTCTAGACTACGCTGCCGGCAGGGTCACGCCGTGCAGGCCGAACACGGAACGCCACAGCTGGTAAGCTTCGGCTTCCGGGTCGATAATGATGCGGTGGTTCACGCTCTGGTTGTATTCCTCGCGCTTGACCGGATCCGACAGGATTTCGTAGGCCTTGGTAATGGCCTTGAAGCGCACTTCGGCCCCAGGGGCGGGATTGCGGTCCGGGTGGTAGCGCATGGCCAGCGACCGGTAAACCTTCTTGATTTCCTCGTCAGAGGCGTTAGGCGCCACACCCAGCACGTTATATAAATTTTCCATTTGGGAAACTCCGTAGGGTTGTATGCCGTGATGCAAAGACGAATTATCCTATAGAAAAGCATCCGCCGTCCCGCCGGGCCGCTTCGGTACGGTAAAATGCCCGGAATTAGCCCCCTTTTCCCTGCCTCTTACATGAGCAACGACAAAAAAAATACCGCCCCTGCCGCACCGGCATTGCCGTCCAACTTCCTGCGCGCCATCATCGAATCCGACCTGGCTTCCGGCGCGCACGCGCGCGAAGGCCTGCCCAACGTCATCACCCGCTTCCCGCCGGAGCCGAACGGCTACCTGCACGTGGGCCACGCCAAGTCGATCTGCCTGAACTTCGGCCTGGCGCGCGACTACAACGGCCGCTGCCACCTGCGCTTCGACGACACCAATCCGGAAAAAGAAGAACAGGAATACGTCGACACCATCAAGGACAGCGTGCAATGGCTGGGCTTTTCCTGGGACTGGCAAGGCCCGTCCGGCGTCGAGCACCACCTGCACCACGCGTCCGACTATTTCGACCAGCTGTACGCCATGGCCGAGTACCTGATCGAGCAAGGCTACGCCTACGTGGACAGCCAGAGCGCCGACGACATGGCGGCCAACCGGGGCAATTTCAACACCCCGGGCAAGAACTCGCCGTTCCGCGACCGCCCGCGCGAAGAATCGCTGCAGATGTTCCGCGACATGAAGGCCGGCAAGTACGCGAATGGCGAGCACATCCTGCGCGCCAAGATCAGCGAAGACGCGATGTCCTCGCCGAACATGAATATGCGCGACCCGGCGATTTACCGGATCCGGCACGAGCACCACGTGCGCACCGGCGACGCCTGGTGCATCTACCCGATGTACGACTACACGCACCCGATTTCGGACGCGCTGGAAAACATCACCCATTCCGTGTGCACGCTGGAATTCCAGGACCACCGCCCGTTCTACGACTGGCTGCTGGAAACCCTGTCGGCAGGCGGCTTCTTCAAGCTGCCGGTGCCGAAACAGTATGAGTTCTCGCGCCTGAACCTGACCTATGTGATCACCTCCAAGCGCAAACTGCGCCAGCTGGTGGACGAAAAAGTGGTGACCGGCTGGGACGACCCGCGCATGCCCACCATCGTCGGCCTGCGCCGCCGCGGCTACACGCCGGAATCGATCCAGCTGTTCTGCGAGCGCATCGGCGTGACCAAGTCGGACGGCTGGATCGACATGAGCACGCTGGAAGGCTGCCTGCGCGAAGACCTGGACCCGAAAGCGCCGCGCGCCACCGCCGTGCTGCGCCCGCTCAAGCTGATCGTCGAGAACTACCCTGACGGCCAGAGCGAAGAGTGCACCTCGCCGGTCCACCCGCACCATCCGGAAATGGGCCTGCGCACCTTCCCGTTCACGCGCGAGCTGTGGATCGAGGAAGAGGACTTCATGGAAGCGCCGAGCAAGGGCTATTTCCGCTACTACCCGCCGATCGGCGACCAGCCCGGCAGCCGCGTGCGCCTGCGCCACGGTTTCGTGACCGAATGCACCGGCTACGACAAGGATGAGAACGGCAAGGTGACCGCCGTGCGCGTGAAGTACTTCGAAGACAGCAAATCCGGCACCCCGGGTTCGGACACCTACAAGGTCAAGGGCAACATCCACTGGGTCTCGGCCGCCACCGCGCTGGAAGCCGAAGTGCGCCTGTACGACCGCCTGTTCACCGACCCGCAGCCGGACGCCGGCGGCAAGGACTTCCTGGCCGCGCTGAACCCGAACGCGCTGGAAACCGTCACCGCCTACCTGGAGCCGGGCATGAAAAGCGCGGCCGCCGACCAACGCTTCCAGTTTGAAAGGCACGGTTACTTTGTCGCGGACAGGGTCGACAGCCTGCCGGGCAAGCCGGTATTCAACCGCATCGTCACCTTGAAAGACAGCTGGTCTGCAAAATAGATACCAACCGCATACCTGTTTAGAAGAACCGCCTCCGGGCGGTTTTTTTTTGTTGCGCGGCGCAACAAACTACCTGAAATGCAAGAAAAGATACTTGACGGAATCAATTACCGATCTATATATTTAATCAACTTTTTCATGTGGCACCTTGGGGAATGCGCGCTTTGATCGCAAGAAAACAACTGTTCTCCCCAACCCAGCCTTTGTGGTGGACAGGGCTGCTACTGTCACTCGGCGTGGGGGTGGCGCTGCACGCGTTCACCTCCAACTCGCTGGAGGCGGAAGCGAGCGAGCGCTTCCGCAACCAGGCGCGCAGCAGCCAGTTCAATATCGCCACCGGCATCAAAGCCTATACCGACGTGCTGCGCGGCACGGCCAGCTTCTTCCAGTCGGTGGACACCATCACGCGCGAGAATTTCCACCGTTATGTGCGCGGGCTGGACCTGCAGCACAACTTCCCCGCCATCGTCAGTATTAATTTCGCTCAACATGTGCCGCCCGATCAGCGCGCCGCTTTCGAGCAGCACGTGCGCCGCACGGCGCGGCCGGGCGTGGACGGCTACCCGGAGCTGGTGTTGAAACCCGGCGCCGGCCAGGCCGACGCGGCCATCCTGTCGCTGATGGAACCCATGGCGGGCCTGGAGGCGAAATTCGGCGTCGACATCGCGGCCCGGCCGGCGGTGGCCGAATCGCTGGCGCTGTCGCGCGACACCGGCATGCTGAGCGCGTCCGGCCTGCCGATCGGCTTCGACACCCTGCCCAACCGCCAGGCGCTGGCCATGCGCTTGCCCGTGTACCGCCCGGACATGCCCATCAGCACCGTGTCCGAACGCCGCGCCGCCTACGTGGGCTCGGTCGGCATCGGCTTCAGCGTGCACCGCCTGGTGTCCGAGGCGCTGGCCGAGATCCCGGTGCGCAACGCGCGCCTGACCTTGCAGGACGTGAGCGAAGGCAACCCGGCCAACGGCGCCGCGCTGCTGTACGACAGCGCCGACACCGATGCCGAAAGCACCAGCAGCGAACGCCTGATCAGCTGCGTGCTGCCGATCGACTTCAACGGCCGCCAGTGGGAGGCGCGCTTCACCGCCCCCATGAGCTCGCTGTACTCGCGGGTCGACGTGTTCCTGCCGTGGCTGGCGCTGCTGACCGGCTTTATCGGCACCATGCTGATCTACGCGCTGTTCCACACCCTGTCCTCGTCGCGCCTGCGCGCCATCCGCATGGCCAAGGCCATGACGCGCGAACTGCGCGAGAGCCAGGCCAAGCTGCAGCTGTCGCACCACAAGCTGCGCCGCCTGGCCGCGCACGCCGAGCAGATCAAGGAGGAAGAACGCAAGCGCATCGCGCGCGAAATCCACGACGACCTGGGCCAGAACCTGCTGGCGCTGCGCATCGAGGCCGACGTGCTGACCACCCGCACCAGCCACCGCCACTCGCGCCTGCACGAGCGCGCGCGCTGCACGCTGGCGCAGATCGACAACACCATCAAGAGCGTGCGCCAGATCATCAACGACTTGCGGCCCAACGTGCTGGACCTGGGCCTGAGCGCGGCGGTGGAATGGCAGATAGGCCAGTTCCGACAGAGAAGCGGCATCGTTTGCGAGCTGATCGAAAACGGTGCCGACATCGACTTTGGCATCGACGACAAGTGTGCCGTCGCTTACTTCCGCATCCTGCAAGAATCCCTGAGCAACATCCTGCAGCACGCCAACGCCAGCCTGGTGCGGGTGGAACTGCGGCGCCAGGACGGCGTGCTCAGCATGAGCATCAGCGACAACGGCGTCGGCCTGCAAGACCGCAGCCGCAACAAATTCGGCTCCTTCGGCCTGGTCGGCATTGAAGAGCGCGTCAGCATCCTCGGCGGCACCTGCACCATCACCGGCGCGCCCAACGCCGGCACCACCGTCCTCATCACCGTACCGGTCAACCACGGCGCCCCCGCCTTCCAACATCGCCTGGGAACTGTCTGAACGTTCGTCTAGGACATTGCTGTTGCGATTAGGAATTTCCTGACAAAAGCTTGAGAATTCTCAATAGCAAGCCGGTTCAACTGGTCAAGAATCGTTCCTGCAGCACCCCTTCCACCTTTGAAAGGAACGACCACATGAATTCGAACGACGACTTCAAGGCTATCGCGGAACTGGACCTGGAACCGATCAAGGTCAAGCTGATGCACGAGGCATCCGGCGAGGGCTGGACGCTGGAACGCGCCAACGCCATCGAGTTTGAGTACCGGCGCTTCCTGATCCTGATGAAGAAGTATCCGCACGAACAAACCGCGCCGCTGGTCGACGTCGACACCTTCTGGCACTACCACATCCTGGACACCATGAAATACGCGGCCGACTGCGAAGCGGTGTTCGGCTACTTCCTGCACCACTTCCCCTACATCGGCCTGCGCGGGGAAGACGACGAAGCGGCCCACCAGCGCGTGGGCGAACGCATGAAGGAACTGTACGAAACCACCTTCGGCGAAGACTACACGCGCGGCGCGGCCAACCAGGCGGCGTTCTCCGGCGTGGCCACGCAAACCGCGTTCTCCGGCGTGGCCGCGAAGACGGCCTTCTCCGGCGTTGCCGCAAAGACCGCGTTCTCCGGCGTGGCGGCCAAAACCGCCTTCTCCGGCGTGGCCGCCAAAACCGCGTTTTCGGGTGTCGCCAGCAACACCGCCTTTTCCGGCGTGGCCTCGGCAGGCACCGCCGAGTTCTACTCCGAACGTCCCCGCCTGGCCGCAAGTATTTGATTTACTTGCTTTTCAAAAGTAACGCGGAGACCGGTCCGGCCTCCGCGCTACTTGTATTTTGATAGCTGAGCACGATAGAAATCAGTCCTTGCATTCAGCACTGACTTGCATATACTTGGTTCGTTGACCCACATCAACACTCGTTCCCAGCTCCGAACGACCATGCGCTCGCCGCCTCGGCCCAGACCAAACCGCGTATCTCTCAACTATGCCACTCAGTAAAGGATGTCACTCATGATTTCTGCTGAAAGCTTCCAAGCCATTGCCGACCTCGATCTGGAGCCTATCAAAGTCAAACTGATGCACGAAGAATCCGGGGAAGGCTGGTCGCTGCAAAAAGCCAACGCCGTGGAATTCGAATACCGCCGTTTCCTGTACCTGATGAAAACCTTCCCCCAGGAGCAGACCGCGCCGCTGATGGACGTGGACACCTTCTGGCACTACCACATCCTGGACACGATGAAGTACGCGGTAGACTGCCAGGCGGTGTTTGGCTACTTCCTGCACCACTTCCCCTACATCGGCCTGCGCGGCGAAGACGACGTGGAAGCGCACCACCGGGTTGGCGAGCGCATGAAGGAGCTGTATGAAGCCACCTTCGGCGAAGATTATGTGCGCGCCGACACCGCCTACTCGGGCGCCACCGTGCAGCAAGCGCAGACGGCCTACTCCGGCGCCACCGCCGGCCAGACCGCTTACTCGGGCGCCACCGTAGCCTATTCGGGCGCCACCACCCAGCAGGCGAAAACCGCCTACTCGGGCGCGACCACCGGCAAAACCGCGTACTCGGGCGCCACCGTGGCCTATTCCGGCGCCACGGTGCAAGCCAAAACCGCCTATTCGGGCGCAACCACCGGCAAGACCGCCTACTCCGGCGCCACGGTGGCCTACTCGGGCGCCACGGTGCAGGCCAAAACCGCCTATTCGGGTGCGACCACCGGCAAGACCGCCTACTCGGGCGCCACGGTAGCCTACTCGGGCGCGACCCAGCAGCAAGCACAGCAGCAGGCGCAGCAGCCTTCCGCCATGTACACGGTCCGCCCGCGCATCACGCCTTAAGCGCCATACCCGGCGCGGAAGACGGCGCCGAAACGAAAATGGCCCCCTCCTGGCGACAGGCGGGGGCCATTGTTTTTGGCATGCGCTTGATCAGGCAGCCATCATTTCGCGCAGTTCGCGGATGCTGAAATCGCTGATTTCATGCATACGGATCAGGATGGTGGCGCCGATAGGCAGCGTGTTGTGGCGGATCTTGCTGATCACGGGAGGAGCCACCTCGAGCGCGCGCGACAGGGCCGCATCGTTCTTGAGTTGCAATTTTTCAATAATTGCGTCGAGGACTCGGTTCGGATTGTAAGTTGCCGAAGCAGTAATTTCTTTAAGAGACGTCATCGGATTCGTTCAGGTTCGGGTCGTCTTCTTGGAAAAAAAACGACACATTGACAAAATATTTACCGGAAAAGTACAAGAATGACACTAGCGTACATAGGGCATTTGCTATGTTTTATAGCATCTAAGCCGTATGATACACGTTTTAATTGCCCAAAGGCCAATCCGGCACGAAAAAAGTGAGAATTAGATAGATTTCCTCACCACATGATGTGCTAGGAAAGGTTAAAACGTGTTTCCGGAAAAGACATAGTTAATGTGCAACGCTGTAGCCGGCGGCCAGGAACAGCCATTCCATGGTCAGCAAGGCGCTGAGCTGGGCAAGATTGCCGGGGAGCACGAGGGTGAACTGCGGGGAAGGGAAAACCAGGCAGGACTGGTCGTTGTCGCATTGCCAACACCAGCCGAGCTGCCGGCGGATTTCATCCGGCGCCGGCGGCGGCAGCTGGGCCCGGCAACGCTGCGTCATATAAGCGCGAACTTGCTCCTTGCTGGGCTGCGGGGTGGCATGCATGGCGTCTCCTGCCGGAACATTGTTTATTTATTATCAGCCTTTTTGCTTACACCTGCCTTTCAATTTACACCTGTCGTGCGCAGCTGTTGTAGACAATCTACAACGCGCGCATAGCGCAAGCGAACGCCCAGCTCGCTTTTCAGCCGCGCATTGCGCATGCGGCGCGACTCCGACATGAACGACAGCAAGGCCGGCGTAACCACCGCCGCCAGTTCCGCGCGCGGCAGGCGCGGCGGGCGCGGCAGCTGGAACGCGTCCGCCACCGCGTCGAAGTAGGCGGCCATTTTCATGTCGCTGTCGTCCACCGCGTGGTAAACCCGGTTGGGCCTGCCCTTGAACAGCGCGCGCGCGATGATGCGGGCCAGGTCGTCGGCATGGATATGGTTGGTGTAGACGTCGTCCTGTTCCAGCAGCGCGGGCGTGCCCAGCTCGAGGCGCCTGAGCGGCAGCCGGTCGGACGCGTAGATGCCGGGCACGCGCAGGATGGACAGCGTGCCGCCGCTGCGCACGGCCCAGCGCCGCAGCACCTGTTCCGCGTCCACCCGGCGCCGGGCGCGCGCATTGTGCGGCGCCACCGGCCGGCTTTCGTCGAACCACGCACCGCCGCAATCCCCATAAACGCCGGTGGTGCTAATGTAAACCACGCGTGCGGCGTCGGGTAAAATGGCGGCCACATGGCGGGTGCGGCGGTCCAGCATGCCCTCGGCGGGCGGCGGCGCCAGGTGCACCACGTACGGCGCCAGCCCCTTCAGGCGGCGCAGGCTGGCTGGATCGTCCAGGTCGGCCACCAGCGGCACGGCGCCGGCGGCGCGCAGTTCGGCGCGGCGCCCCGGCTGGCTGGTGACGGCGAACACGCGGAATTGCGCGCGCAGCAGCGGCAGCAAGCGCATGCCGACGTCGCCGCAGCCCAGCACCAGCAAGCGCGGCCGGGAGATTTTTTTAGTGTGCAAGATATTGGTTTCCAAGATATTCATTTGAAGGATTGTATGACTTTCCAGATTACTGTTCAGCCCAGCGGCCATCAATTCTCCTGCGACGAGGACGAAACCGTCCTGGCGGCGGCCATGCGCGCCGGCGTCGGGCTGCCGTACGGCTGCAAGAACGGCGCCTGCAGCTCGTGCAAGGGCAAGGTCGTTTCCGGCAGCGTGACGCATAAAGCGCACCAGGCGCGCGCGCTGACGCCGGAAGAGGAAGCGGCCGGCATGTCGCTGTTCTGCTGCGCCATGCCGCACGCGGACCTGGTGATCGAGGCGCGCGAAGTGGCCGGCAGCGGCGACTTCCCGATCAAGAAAATGCCGTCGCGCGTGTCCACCATCGACAAGGTGGCGCCGGACGTGGTGGTGGTCTCGCTGCAGCTGCCCGCCAACGAAACGCTGCAATACCGCGCCGGCCAGTACATCGAATTCCTGCTGCGCGACGGCAAGCGCCGCAGCTACAGCATCGCCACCGCGCCCGACAACGGCCCGCTCACGCTGCACATCCGCCACATGCCGGGCGGCCTGTTCACCGACCAGGTGTTTTCCACCATGAAGGAGCGCGACATCCTGCGCTTCGAAGGCCCGCTGGGCACCTTCTTCGTGCGCGACGATAGCGACAAGCCGATGGTGCTGCTCGCTTCGGGCACCGGTTTCGCGCCGATCAAGGCCATCGTCGAGCACCTGGTGCAAACCGGCTCCACCCGCCCGATAGCGCTGTACTGGGGCGGCCGCCGCCCGCAGGACCTGTACATGGACGCGCTGTGCCGCGAATGGGCCGCCAAGCTGCCCAACTTCCAGTATGTGCCGGTGGTGTCGAACGCCGAGGCGGAAGACAACTGGAGCGGCCGCACCGGCTTCGTGCACCAGGCCGTGATGGCCGACCTGCCCGACCTGTCCGGCTACCAGGTGTATTCCTGCGGCGCCCCCATCATGGTTGAATCGGCCAAGAAAGACTTCGTGGCCCGGTGCGGCCTGCCGGAAGACGAATTCTACGCCGACGCCTTCACCAGCGAAGCCGACCTGGCCAAGTAAACGGCCGAGTATCAGCCGGGGCGGCCGCAAGCGCGGTTGTCGGACATCAGGCACAATGACGGGCTAAGCCAGCCTGTCATTGTGCCCCATGTCCTCTTCCAGTAACGGTTTCTCCGTCCTCAAGCACCGCAATTTCGCTTTCTACCTGTCGGCCCGCGTGCTCGGCACCCTGGCCGTGCAGATGCAGCACGTGGCCATCGGCTGGCACGTGTACTCGCTGACCGGCAACCTGTACGACCTGGGCCTGATCGGCCTGGCGCAGTTCGCGCCCTTCCTGCTGCTGATCCTGCCCGCCGGCCACGTGGCCGACCGCTACAACCGCCGCAACATCATCGCCTTCTGCCTGGCCGCGCAACTGCTGTGCGGCCTGTTGCTGCTGGGCTTTACCTTGACCGGACTGAGCATTGTCTGGCCGGTGTTCCTGATCCTGACCCTGTTCGGCAGCGCGCGCGCCTTCATGATGCCGGCCACGCAGGCGGTGCTGGTGAACATGGTGCCGCCCGAGGACTTCAGCAAGGCCGTGGCGCTCAGTTCGTCCACCTTCCACATTGCCGTCATCCTCGGCCCCACGCTGGGCGGGCTGCTGTATTTCTACGGCGCCACCACGGTGTTCCTGGCCGCGTCCGCGCTGCTGGTGGTGTCGGTGGTGCTGATGTGCCTGACCAAGACCGCGCCGCAGGCGGTGAGCAAGGAGCCGGCCAGCTGGCACAGCGTGCTCGAGGGCCTGCGCTTCGTGATGTCGCGCCCGGTGGTGCTGGGCGCCATGTCGCTGGACCTGTTCGCGGTGCTGTTCGGCGGCGCCACCGCCCTGCTGCCGGCGCTGGCGGCGGACGTGCTGCACGTGGGGCCGAGCGGGCTGGGCCTGCTGCGCACCGCGCCCGGCGTCGGCGCCGCGCTGTGCTCGGTGGCGCTGGCCTTCTTCCCCATCACCCGCCGCGTGGGCTTGTGGATGTTCGGCGGCGTGGCGCTGTTCGGCGCCTGCACCGTGCTGCTGGGCTCGACCACCAGTTTCATCCTGGCATTGCTGGCCCTGCTGCTGATGGGCGCCGGCGACATGATCAGCGTGTATGTGCGCCATCTGCTGGTGCAGTATGAAACGCCGGACGAGATCCGCGGCCGCGTGAGCGCGGTCAACTCGGTGTTCATCGGCGCCTCCAACGAGCTGGGCGAATTCGAGTCCGGCGTGACGGCCGGCTGGTTCGGCCTGACGCGCGCGGTGGTGTTCGGCGGCGCGGCCACCTTGGCCGTCACCGGGCTGTGGAGCGTGCTGTTCCCGGTGCTGTCGCGCATGGACCGTTTCCCGCACGCCGAGCGCGAGACGCAAGCGAAGGCCGCTTGAGAATGCCGGCTAAAAAAGCGGCTTAAGCAAACGCTAAGCTTCAGTCAATGGCAAGCCCCGCCAAAAGGAGTAAGATGGAATCGCCTGCCCCTACCCGGGCAGGCTTTGATGAACAAACGGGAGCAGTGTATGCAGATCAATGTCAACACCGATAAGACCATCGAACGTCATGCTGGCCTGGACGACCATGTACAAACCGTGGTTACCGCAGCCATCAGCCGCTTTGCCGAACACATCACCCGAGTCGAAGTCCACCTGAGCGACAACAACAGCCAGAAATCGGTAGACGGCGACAATCGTTGCCTCATGGAAGCGCGCATCACCGGCTACCAGCCGATCGCCGTCAGCGACCATGCCGCCACCCTGCACCAAGCCATCAACGGCGCCGCCGACAAGCTCAAGCGCGCCATCGACAGCGCCCTGGGCCGCCTGTACGACAAGCGCAACGTGCCGCTGTCGAAAGCCGTGTCGGAAGCAGCCGACGAAGAAACCACCGAATAATTCCACCATAGGCCGCCGGCCAGCCAGCAGCTAGCAGCCAGTTCAGGCGCTAGCTCTGCGCCAGCCGGCGCAGGTAGGCCATCCCCTCCAGGGCACGGCTGCCGTACCACGACATCATCTCCCCATCCACCAGTTGCACCGGCTTGCCGATCTGGCGTTCCAGCGCGTCCACGTGCGCCTCCGTGAAACGGTAGGGCTCGGACGACAGCAGCACCCGGTCGATCCGCGCCAGCAGTTCCGGCGTCCAGTCGAAGCGCGGGTAGCGTTCGCTACCCGGCTCATTGCCCAACTGCGGCACCTGCCAGCCGATTTCCGCCAGCATGCGCGCGATATAGGTGTCGCTGGAAATACTCATCCACGGATCCTGCCAGATGCAGTACAGCACGGTCTGCGGCGGCGCCGGGCTGGCTTGGCGCATGGCCCGCAGCGCGGCGTACTCGGCCTCGAAGGCGGCGCACCACGCTTCCGCCTTGTCCTGCACGCAAAAGATACCGCCCATCAAGCGCGCCAGGTCCAGGTTGTCGCGCGGCGCCAGCGGGTGCGTGACCACCACGTGCGGCACGAATTCGGCCAGCGCGTCGGCGGTGGGCTTCTCGTTTTCGTCAATATTGACAATCACGTGGGTCGGCGCCAGCGCGCGGATCTTGCCCAGGTTGACGTCCTTGGTGCCGCCCACCTTGGCAATCGCGCGCACCGTGTCAGCCGGGTGGATGCAGAATCCGGTACGGCCCACCAGCTTGCCGGCCAGGCCCAGCTCGCACAGCAGCTCGGTGATGGAGGGCACCAGCGAAACGATGCGGGCGTCGGGATCGGCGGGATGCGGCTGCCCGAGGGCGTCGGTATGCGTCATGGGTCGGTCGTGGTTGGGGTTCGTCGCAGTATTGAAACACAAGGCGGCCGCGCAGTGTAGCCAGGCGCGCCGTTTGCGATATGATTGCCGCACAGTATTCATTCTTTTTCGGAACTTATCTTGAAGCAGATCACCACCTTTGGCGAGTCCGCCTACCGGATCGACGACTTGCAACTGTTCCGCGATTCCGACGTGGCGCTGGCGGCGCGCTCGCTGGCGCACTGCCCCGTGGTGCAACTGCAGCAAGGCGAATCGGTGACCGACACCAGCCGCGCGCGCCTGTACATCGTGCTCAGCGGCGCGCTGTCGGTCACCGCCGACACCCGCACCGGCATGTCGGACGGCACCGTCAGCAAGGTGCTGCCGGGCGAGAGCGTGGGCGAGCAGTCGGTGCTGGACGAAGAAGCCAACCTGTCGGCCATGACGGCGCTGGAAGCGAGCGAGCTGCTGGTGGTGGAAGCGGAAATCGTGTGGCGGCTGATCGACGAATCGAACGGCGTGGCGCGCAACCTGCTGCGCCTGCTGTCCTTCCGCATCCGCGCCGCCAACGCGCAGTTGCGCCGGCGCCAGAAACTGGGCGAGTTCTACCGCCAGATGTCGATGATAGACGGCCTCACCGGACTGTATAACCGCGCCTGGCTGAACGACCTGCTGCCGGAGATGGTGGCCAGCGCGCACGGCGCCGGCCAGCCGCTGTCGCTGATCATGATCGACCTGGACCATTTCAAGCAATTCAACGACAGCCACGGCCACCTGGCCGGCGACCAGGCGCTGCGGACGGCGGCGCAAGTGCTGAGCGGCGCCTTGCGGCCCTCCGATTGCGCGGTGCGTTACGGCGGGGAGGAAATGATGGTGCTGCTGCCCGACACCAGCGACAAGGTGGCCGTGGTGGTGGCCGAGCGCCTGTGCGAACGGATACGCCAGGCGGTGGTGTTCCGCGACATGCGCGTGCCGCTGCCGCACCTGACCGCGTCGCTGGGCGTGGCCAGCCTGCTGCCCGGACAGGACGACCATGGCCTGATCGCCACCGCCGACGCCGCGCTGTACCGCGCCAAGGACGGCGGCCGCAACCAGGTGGCGGTGCAGGAAACCCTGTTCAGCTAGCGGCCGGCGCCCGCTTGCCGTCGGCAAACTGCTGCAAGCCCTGCTTGACCAGATCGTAAGTCTTGTCGATGTTGGCGGCGATATCGCCCTTCAGCACCTGCAAGCCGTCCAGTATGCCGCGCGCCTCTTCGAAACCCTGGTCGACGCCGCCCTGGATGGTGTCCATGAACTTCTGCAGCACCGCCTCGTCGTCCAGGCCCTTGTTCTGCGCCTTGAAGGCGTCGAAAAACGCCGTGCTGAGCGACACGATGCGCCCCGCCGTGCCTTCCGGCGTGTTGTCCTGCCCGTTGGCGTTCTGGATTGCATTCGGCCCGAAATCCGGCGCCAGCGCCTCGTTGATGCCGGTCAGCGCCGATTTGTACAGCAGCGCCAGCGGCTCGTTGCCCGAGCTGATCGCCACCGACATGGACGACTGCACGATCGCGGTATTGAGTTGCTGCCTGGCCTGCACGCGCGGCGGTGCGGCCACGGCGCCGCTGCGCGCCGTGCCATCCGCACCCGGCACCTCGACCGCCTTGCCGCCGGACCTCGCTGAAGTAGGGTTTACCATAATCGCTCTCCTTGTTTGCGCCATTCCCCTTTATCATATCGGCCAGAAAGCGGCGAACTGTAGCCGCGTCACCAACAAATACAACGAATCCATGAGCCAGCAAACTTTCCTTTGGCACGACTATGAAACGTTCGGCGCGCAGCCGCGCCGCGACCGCCCAGCCCAGTTTGCCGCGATCCGCACCGATGCGGACCTGAACGAGATAGGCGAACCTATCATGCTGTACTGCCAGCCGGCGCCCGACTTCCTGCCCGACCCGCAGTCCTGCCTGATCACCGGCATTACGCCGCAGCAATGCCTGGAATGGGGCGTGCCGGAGCACAAGTTCGCCGCCACCGTCGAGCAGGCGTTTTCCCAGCCCGGCACCGTGGGCGTGGGCTACAACACCATCCGTTTCGATGACGAGGTGACACGCTTCCTGTTCTGGCGCAACCTGATCGATCCGTACGCGCGCGAATGGCAGAACCAGTGCGGGCGCTGGGACTTGCTGGACGTGGTGCGCATGACTTACGCGCTGCGCCCGGAAGGCATCGAATGGCCGCTGCGCGAGGACGGCAAGCCCAGCTTCCGCCTGGAGCACCTGGCGGCCGCCAACGGCCTGCTGCACGAGTCCGCGCACGACGCGCTGTCCGACGTGCGCGCCACCATCGGCCTGGCGCGCCTGATCAAGCAGAAGCAGCCCAAGCTGTGGGACTTCTGCTTCGCGCTGCACAAGAAGGACCGCGTGGCCGACGAGATCGGCATGCACCTGCTGCCGCATCTGCGCCAGCCCTTCCTGCACGTGTCCGGCATGTTCCCTGCCGAGCGCGGCTGCATCGGCCTGGTGTGGCCGCTGGGCACGCACCCCACCAACAAGAATGAAATCATCGTCTGGGACTGCGCTTACGACCCCGCCGAGCTGTACGGGCTGGACGCGGACACGGTGCGCATGCGCATGTTCACCCGCAGCAGCGAGTTGCCGGAAGGCGTGACGCGCCTGCCGATCAAGAGCGTGCACCTGAACAAATCGCCCATGCTGGTGTCCAACCTGAAGACCCTGTCGCCGGCGATGGCGGCGCGCTGGGGCATCGACGTGGAGCAAGCCAGGCGCCACGCGCAGACGGCGGCGGCCGGGCCGGACCTGGGCGCGCTGTGGGCGCAGGTCTACCACCGTCCCGGCGCGGCCGAGGAAACGGATGTGGACGAGGATTTGTATGGCGGCTTCGTCGGCAAGGACGACCGCCGCCTGCTGGACGCGATGCGCCGGGAGACGCCGGCCAAGCTGGCCATGATGACGCCGCCGTTCGACGACGCGCGCCTGGGCGAACTGGTGTTCCGCTACCGCGCGCGCAACTTCCCGCAAACCTTGAGCGAGCAGGAAGCCGAGCATTGGGAAGCGCACCGCGCCGCGCGCCTGTTCGACGGCGCGGCCGGGGCCAGGACGGTGGAGCAGCTGTTCGGCGAAATCGACCAGTTGTCCGAGACCGCCGACGAGCGCGGAGAGGAAATCCTCGGCGCGCTGTACGACTACGCGGAGATGGTGGCGCCGCAGCGCTACTAGGGGCGCCGGCGGCTTAGGCGCATCGCGCCGTCACCCGCCGTTGCTCAGCCGGCGCGGTGCTGGTTGATCGCGTCGCGGGTTTCCAGGGCCACGCGGCGGGCGGCCATGGCGAAGTCCTCGCCCGGCTGCTGCGCCGCGTACAGGATGGCGCGCGAAGAATTGATCATCATGCCGGTGCCGTTCGCGGTGCGCCCGGCCTTCACGGTGGCGGCCACGTCGCCGCCCTGCGCGCCGACGCCCGGCACCAGCAGCGGCATGTCGCCGATAATCGCGCGCACCTGCGCCAGCTCTTCAGGGAAGGTGGCGCCCACCACCAGCGCGCACTGGCCGTTGGCGTTCCACTTCTCCGCCACCAGGCGCGCCACGTGCTGGTACAGCGGCTTGCCGTCCACGTTCAGGAACTGCAAATCCGAGCCGCCCGCGTTCGACGTGCGGCACAGGATGATGACGCCGCGGTCGGCCCATTCCATGTACGGCTCCACCGAATCCGACCCCATGTAAGGGCTCACCGTCACCGCGTCCGCGCCGTAGCGGTCGTAGGCTTCGCGCGCGTACTGGCGCGCGGTGGCGCCGATGTCGCCGCGCTTGGAGTCCAGGATCAGCGGGATGTGCGGATAGTGCTCGCGCGCGTAGGCGCAGATGTCTTCCAGCTGGCGCTCGGCGCTCAGCGCGGCGAAATAGGCGATCTGCGGCTTGAAGGAGCAGGCCAGGTCGGCCGTTGCGTCGATGATCTCTTTGCAGAAGTGGAAGATGCCGTTCGGGTCTTGCTGGAACTGCGGCGGCAGCTTGCCCATGTCGGGATCGAGGCCGACGCACAGCAGGGAGTCGTTGGCCGTCCATGCGGCATTCAGCTTGTTAATAAAATTCACGACGACCCCTCCAAATTAAATGCAAACCCGCCATTATAGCGTGAAGTAAAATTCGCTCCATCGATCAACCCTCAGGACCCACACCATGAAACTATCTCAAAAAGTAGCCATTGTCACCGGCGCCACCCAGGGCATCGGCCTCGCCTGCGCACAGCGGCTGATCGCCGAGGGCGCCAAGGTCATGCTGGTGGACATCAAGCCGGAGGGCGCGCAGGCGGCCGAGGCGCTGGGCGACCAGGCCCGCTTCTATACCGCCGACGTGAGCCAGAAGGCGGACGTGGACGCGCTGGTGGCCGAAACCATGGCCGTGTTCGGCCGCATCGACATCCTGATCAACAATGCCGGCGTCACCCACAAGGCCGACTTCCTCGACCTGACCGAGGACGATTTCGACCGCGTGATGCGCATCAACCTGAAATCCATGTTCCTGTGCAGCCAGGCCGTGGCGCGCCAGATGGTCAAGCAGCAAAGCGGCTGCATCATCAATATGTCCAGCGTGAACTCCGAACTGGCCATTCCCGACCAGGTGCCGTACGTGGTGTCCAAGGGCGGCATCAACCAGCTGACCAAGGTGATGGCGCTGAACCTGGCCCAGCACGGCATCCGGGTGAACGGCATCGGCCCCGGCACCATCCTCACCGAACTGGCCAAGAAAGCCGTGCTGGGCAGCCCGGAGGCGCGCCACACCATCCTGTCGCGCACGCCGATGGGCCGCTGCGGCGAGCCGGAGGAAGTCGCCTCCATCGCCGCCTTCCTGGCCAGCGACGACGCCACCTACATGACCGGCCAGACCCTGTTCGTGGACGGCGGCCGCCTGGCGCTGAACTACACGGTGCCGGTGAAGGAATGACGGCGGAGAGTTATATGGAAAACTAATATATGATATCGAAAACGAAAATTAGACATATATGCTGTGCTGCAGCATAATTGCACCTGTCTCCACTATTCTCCTCCAAGATAATAGTTTCAAGCCCGCTTTGATCAGCGGGCTTTTTTTTATCCAAAATTTTCTTGGCGCCCCTTGAGATATGTCACGGTGGCGTCACATGGGGGATATAAACTTGCTTCATCTGCTGCACATGCAACCGATATGCGTGGCAACAGAACGGTGCGCCCCGTGCGCACCACCCCGAATTCTCTGCTCTCTTGACCCGGATATGGGTTTTTCGGCCCGCTTTCACCAGCGGGCATTTTTTTTGCCGCATGCTATCCTTGCGCTATGCGTTCCCTACTTCAGCAAGTCGTCCTCACCTCCGCCCACGCCAATCTGCGCTACCGCACCGCGCTGGTCCTCTACCTGATGATCTTGGTGCTCGGCTCCATCCCCGGCGCGCGCAGCGACATCGGCGCGGTCGCGCCCGGCGTGGTGCTGCACTCCTGCGCTTATGCCGGCCTGACCTTTTTGCTGTTCACCGGCAGCAGCGGCAGCGCGGCTTTACGCGCCATCAAGGCGGTGCTGACCATCATGGCCATGGGGGCGCTGGATGAGCTGGTACAGAGCTTCCTGCCCTACCGCCACGGCGCGGTATCGGACTGGGCGGTGGACACGGCCGCCGCCCTCGTCACTGCCAGCATCATGTGGCTGCTGTGGAGCCGCAACAAGGTCGCGGCCTAGCCCGGATCGTCCTTGCCTTCCGGGTAGTACTGGCCGAACTCCAGCTCGCGCTGGCGGTTCTTCACGTCCATGCCGATCTTGCGCAGGATGGCGCGGGTTTGCCGCTTGCGGCTGGCGCAGGCCAGGCTGCCGGCGGCCCGCTCCGCGTCCAGCCGCATCTCCAGCAATTGCTCGGCTTTCGCCAGGCGCACCAGTCCTTGCAGCGCCTGTGTGTACACGTGGCGCTGCCGCACTTCCGATTGCAGCCCGCAGGTAGCTGCGATCAAATCTTCGATTACCTTGTCCGTCCTGCGATTAAACATAGCCACCCCTATAAATTTCTGACACGCAATTATGGTCACGCAATTCAGGTAATCGCTTGATGTGCGTCAAGGGTGCGCGCTTCCGCTGGAACGGGTGGCATCATAGGAACTCCAAACTATTCGAGCGGACGCTCGTATAACGGAGATCATCATGAAGATAAAAAGCACTTTACTGGCCTGCACGCTGATCGCGCTGGCCGGCTGCGCCTCGGACCGCAGCACCTCGATGGACAATGGCGGCAGCACAGCCAGCACGAGCAGCACCGAGAGCGGCGGCACCGGCACCGGCACCGCCAGTGCAGCCAATACGGCCGGCACGGTAGGCCAGTCGGCGCCGGCCACCGCGTCGCCCGAAGCGCGCGGCGCCGCGAGCATGGCGCAGACCGGCAGTCCGGGAAGCGGCGTGGTCCAGAGCATAGACCAGATCACACGGCAGGACGCCGTGTCGATGGGCCTGTCCGCCGGCGCAGCGGCGGCGGGCGGCAGCCTGGGCTCGCCCAGCGACAGGATTTATCGCGTCACCGTGCGCATGGACGACGGCACCACCCAGACCGTGCTGGCGGAGAGCATGCCCAGCTACAGGAGCGGCGACCGCGTACGCTACGCCAACGGCATGGTCTCGCGCGAATCCCAGTAAAACGGATCAGTAAATCTGTTCCACCTGGTAGCCGCGCTGGCGCAGCAGCTCGGGCACGCCCTGCGCGCCCAGCAGATGCAGCAAGCCGACGCCGACAAACGCGGTCTGGTCCGCCTTCATGATGTTTTCGATCGAGGCCGCCATCTCGGGATTGCGCTTGCCCAGCAGCGTGCGGTCCATGAAGGCGGCGGACACGCTGTCGCCACTGATCATGGATTGCCAGGCCTCGTTCATGCCCGGCGCGTCGGCCTTGCCCCAGGCGTCGATCAGGCTGGCGGTCTTTTTCAGCGACGCGCCGCTGGCCAGTTCGGCCAGGTTCTCGCGCAGATAGGTTTCCTGCTGCGCGTCGTTCATGTCGGCGAACAGGCCCAGCTGATAATCCGCGCTCTCCAGTTCGCGCAGCGGCTTGTTATGCTGCGCGGCTTCCTTCAGCAGGAACTGCTCCACGCCCTGGCTGCGCATATAGCCGTGGCGCTCGATTTCGGCGCCGATCAGCAGATTGGCCAGCAGCCACGGACGGTACTGTTCCAGGTTGTCCAGCGACATGCCGGCGCGGGCCAGCGCCTGCTGCAGCAGTGCCAGCGTTTCGTGCGACAGGTGGTTGCGGATCGAATCGCCCTTCGGATAGCGGCCGTGCGCCGCCAGCGCCTGCTGGAACGGTTCGCTGGCGCGCACGTCCAGCTCCAGCACCAGCGCGTTCGAATCGGCCAGCGCGCGCGTCACCTGCGGCTCCAGCGGGAAGAAGGCCTGCTTGCCTGCATGTACCGTGCCGAACAGATAGCTGGTGCGGCCGTCGTGCCGCACTTTGAACAGCGCGCCGCGGCGCGGCGCCGCCTCTTCCATGGAAGCGGCGATGGCGCCCGCCGGTTGCGCATGCGCGCTCATTTCCATCTCGGCGCTGAACGCGGGCCGGCACACAAGCTGGCAAACAGCAAACAGCAATGCACAAACTGACAATGATTTACGTGGCATGCAGAGTCCCCTGCCGGGATCGTTGGTGATCCGGCATCCCAATAGATGAAGTTGAAAAGATGAGGTTTCGGTAAGAAGCGGCGAGAAAGTAAGCCTTATTGCGCTTGATAGTAAGGCTTATTTTTCCGCATGGGAATACATAACGGGGCGGACTGGACAAAAAAAACGCGGCGCACCAACAAAGGTGCGCCGCGCCGATAACATCCTTGCATTAACGTGCCAGTTCGACCAGCACAGCGGTGTACATCTGCAGGTTCAGCATCAACTGTTTGGTGGTGATGAACTCATGTTCGGAGTGGCCGGTGTAGGCCATGCCCGGCATGGCCGGACCGAAGGCAACCGCTTTCGGGAACAGGCGCGAGTTGGTGCCGCCGCCGATCGAGATCGGCTTGGCATTCTGGATGCCGGTGTAGTGCGAGAACACGTCCAGCAGCACCGGCACCTGCGGCGCGTCCGCCTGCACCCACGGCTCGCCGATCTGCATGGCGATGGCCGCTTGCGGCGCATGCGTGCGCTTCCACTGGTCGAACGCCTGCTGGAACTCGGCTTGCAGCTGGGCGCCTGGCTTGCCTTTCGGGCGGCGGATATTGATGTTCAGCTCGATGCCGCCATCCTTCTGCTTGAGCACGGTAGGCGCCACCGTCATCGGGCCCATGAAATCGTCGCGGTAGGCCGCCTTGCCGAAACGTTCGCCGTGGATGCCGGTGCCGACCAGGTCGTTCAGCATGGTCACCATGCCGGCGGCGGCGGTGGCTTTCCATGGCTGCACCTTGAGCGCGTCCGCCAGCATGCTGATGGCGTTGACGCCGTCTTCCGGCTTGGACGAGTGCGCGGACAGGCCCAGCGCGGTGATTTTCAGGTCGCGGCCCTGCCACGCGTACTGGTAGCGCATGCCCTTCTGCGCGGCGGCGCGCGCGCGGATCTGTTTTTCCAGCGCCGGCGTGGCGTTGGCGATCACGGCGCTGGCGTCCTCCGGGATCTGGCTGCCGAAGAAGCCGCCGGCGAATTCGCGCAGCAGCGGGCCCTTGCCGGCTGCCGGGGCCGGCAGCGCCGGCATGGTCACCTTCACCGCGCCCCAGCCCTTCTCGGCCGTCACCACCGGATACTCGGCGTCCAGCGTGATGTTCATCTGCGGCGGCGTGTGGTCTTTCAGGAAAGCCTCGAGCGGCGCCCAGTCCGATTCCTCGGCCATGTAGACGTACAGCTCAAGCCGCTTCTTCAGCGCCACCTTCTGGTCTTTGATAGCCTTCATCGCATACATGGCGGTGGCGATCGGGCCCTTGTCGTCTTCCGAGCCGCGCGCCACCAGGCGGCCCGGCTCGCTGGTGCTGTCCAGCTCGAAGGGCGACTTGGCCCACTTGGCAGGATTCACCGGCTGCACGTCGCCGTGCGTGATGATGCCGACCCGGTCCGCGCTCTCGCCCAGGCCGATCACCGCCACGTAGCCATGGTCTTGATAGTCCAGGCCCAGGCGCGCGGCCTCCTCTTTCAGCATCTGCTTGAAAGCGATGTGCTGCGGGTTCTTGTCGGCCGTGTAGGCCGGATCGGCCACGGTGTTGTAGCTGACCATGGCGGCCAGCGCGGCGGTCATCTGCTGCGGATAGGTTTCAACTGCGTAACGGGCGGTGGCGGTGGCCGCCTCGCTCAGCGCGGCGGCCTGGGCGCTCGGGTAGAGCGCGGCCTGCGCCAGCATGGTCATCAAGGCAATTTTTTTCAGCATGAGGCGTGTCTCTTTTGTTATGGTTTTGCAAGTGTAACGGAAAGGCCATGAGCGCGTCAGGGCCTTCATTGAAACCCGGCTTACCGCCGCCATATCACAGCCATGACTCCATTTTCCATACTCGACCTCTCCCCCATCGCGCTCGGCAGCGATGCCTCCGCCTCGCTGCGCAACACGCTGGATCTGGCGCAGCACGGCGAACGCTGGGGCTACAACCGCTACTGGCTGGCGGAACACCACGGCATGCCGGGCATCGCCAGCGCCGCCACCTCGGTGGTGATGGCGCACGTGGCCGCCGGCACCCGCACCATCCGGGTGGGCGCGGGCGGCATCATGCTGCCGAACCATTCTCCGCTGGTGATCGCCGAGCAGTTCGGCACGCTGGAAGCGCTGCATCCGGGGCGCATCGACCTGGGCCTGGGGCGCGCGCCCGGTTCCGACCAGACCACCGCGCGCGCCCTGCGCCGCAGCCTGGCGTCGGACGCGGACGAGTTCCCGCAGGACGTGCTGGAGCTGCAAGACTATCTGTCCGACGCGCCGCGCCAGCAGGTGCTGGCCGTGCCGGGCCGGGGCGCCAAGGTGCCGCTGTGGATACTCGGCTCCAGCCTGTTCGGCGCGCAGCTGGCGGCCCATCTCGGCCTGCCCTATGCGTTCGCGTCCCACTTCGCGCCGGCGCAGATGATGCAGGCGGTGGCGCTGTACCGCGCCAACTTCAAGCCCTCGGCGCAGCTGGACCAGCCGTACGTGATGCTGGGCTTCAATGTGTTCGCGGCCGACACCGACGAGGAAGCGCAGTTGCTGGCCACCTCGATGCAGCAAGCCTTCGTCAACCTGCGCACCGGCCGGCCGTCGCAGCTGCCGCCGCCGCTGGCCAATTACCGCCAGACCCTGGGCCAGCAGGAAAACGCCATGCTCGATTCGGTGCTGTCCTGCTCGGCGATCGGCTCGCCGCAGACGGTGGCCAAACAGCTGCAAGGCTTTATCGACAGCACCCAGCCGGACGAGTTGATGATCACCTCGCAGATCTTCGAGCACGGCAAGCGCCTGCGTTCGTACGAGATAACGGCCGGCATCCGCGAGCGGCTTGAGCCAGCGCAAAAGCGCACGCCTTAAGCATAGCCATAACTCTCCTGTCTGCTTAACTGGAACAGGGCAGCTTGCCCGGCCACGCAGCAGGAGAGTGCCATGAAGACCCCCACCGCCAAGGGCGCCGTCGCCGCCTTTGCCATCCGCATCGCCACGCTTGCCGCGGCAGCGGCCATCGCGGCCGCCGCCTTCGCCGCGCAGCGCCACCCGCCGCCGGCGGAGCGTCCCACCAGCTACATGAAGGTGGACATCACCGAAGACTTCGGCGCAACGCTGGCGCGCATGCGCGCCGCGCGCGCCGCCCTGATGCAGCGCCAGCGCGAGCTGCTGGCCCAGCGCTACGACTTGTCCAACCGCCCCAGCGGCGCCGCCATGTTCCGGGGCAAGCCGGTGCAAGGCGGGGTGCGCGTCAAGCTGCCGGCGGGCACGAGCTGGCAGCGCCTGGCCGAACTGGGCCCCGACGACATCCGCGCGCGCGACCTGTTCCCGGCCGGCTTCCTGCCGCTGCCGCATCCCAACCACGCCGAAGGCGGCATGCTGTTCCCGCAATTCCAGATCGACGAGCTGAAACGCCAGGAGCAGCGCGACCTGAACCGCTTCGACCTCGACTTCGACCTGCCCGACCACTTCCTGCCCGAGTTCCCCGCGCCGATCTTCCTCACCACGCGGCCCGACCTGGGCGACGTTTCCGGCGGCAAGCTGCTCACCATCGACAACTTCCACGGCATGTTCAACGGCCTGCTCAACCCCAAGCAGCTCGAAGGCCTGCGCCTGCTGCTCACGCCGTTCCCGCAGCAGCAGTTCAACCAGACCGAAGACCGCCGCTCCGAACGCCCCAGCCGTGGCGTGGCCTGCCTGGACTGCCATTCCAACGGCCACAGCAACGGCGCCACGCATCTGGTGGGCGACATCCGCCCGCAGATCTTCCGCCACCGCATCGACACGCCGACCTTGCGCGGCCTCAACATCCAGCGCCTGTTCGGCTCGCAGCGCGCGCTGAAAACGGTGGAAGACTTCACCGAGTTCGAGCAGCGCGCCGCCTACTTCGACGGCGACCCGGTGATCGCCACCAAGAAGGGCGTCAACGTCCTCGAGCGCGGCAGCCAGGTGCACTTCATGGCCGAGTTCCAGGCGCTGCTGGACTTCCCGCCCGCGCCCAAGCTGGGCATCAACGGCAAGCTCGATCCGGAGAAGGCCAGCGAAAGCGAGCTGCGCGGCCAGGCGCTGTTCTTCGGCAAGGCGCAATGTTCCACCTGCCACGCCGCGCCCTACTACACCGACAACCTGATGCACAACCTGAAGGCGGAGCGCTTCTACAAGCCGCGCATCGTCAACGGCATGATGGCCACGGCGGACGGCCCCATCAAGACCTTCCCGCTGCGCGGCATCAAGGAATCCCCGCCCTACCTGCACGACGGCCGCCTGCTGACGCTGGAAGACACGGTGGAATTCTTCAACCTGATCCTGGAAACCAAGCTCAGCGACAAGGAAAAATCCGACCTCACCGCCTTCCTGCGCACGCTGTAGCGGCGCGCCATGCCCGGCCGGATATGCCAGCCATATCCGGCCGCCGCCAGCAGGGATCTGGATTCCCCACTACAATGTTTGTCCGGCTGAGCCCGCCTTTTTCCAAGCAGGGCCCGGCACTTGTCGTTGCGCATCCAGGAGTTCCGTTGACCACCCACCAAACCATCGCCGTACCGGGGATTTCCTCCGGCATGGTATTGCTGCTGGCGACCGCCACCGGCCTCATCGTCGCCAATCTGTATTACGCCCAGCCGCTGGTCGGCCCCATCAGCCTGGCCACCGGCCTGTCGCCCGGCGCGGCCGGGCTGATCGTCACGCTGACGCAGATCGGCTATTGCCTCGGCATGATCTTCATCGTCCCGCTGGGCGACCTGCTGGAGAACCGCCGCCTGATCGTCACCTGCCTGGCCGCCACCTCGGCCGCGCTGCTGGTGGCCGCCAGCACCAGCAACGCCGGGCTGTTCCTGGCCGCCGCGCTGTGCATCGGCCTGGGCTCGGTGGCCGCGCAGGTGGTGGTGCCGTTCGCCTCCCACCTGGCGCCGCCGCACATGCGCGGCCAGATCGTGGGCAAGGTGGTGTCCGGCCTGTTGATGGGCATCATGCTGGCGCGCCCGGTCTCCAGCCTGGTCACCGACGCGCTGAACTGGCACGCCATCTTCGTGCTGTCGGCCATCGGCACCGCGCTGCTGGCCTTGCTGCTGCACCGCAAGCTGCCCAGGCGCCAGCCGGTGGCGGCCATGCCTTACGGCGCGCTGCTGGCCTCGCTGTGGCAGTTGCTGAAGACTACGCCCGTGCTGCGCCGCCGCGCCGCCTACCAGGCCTGCATGTTCGGCGCCTTCAGCCTGTTCTGGACCACCGTGCCGCTGGTGCTGGCGGCGCCCTATTTCGGCCTGTCGCAAACCGGCATCGCCATCTTCGCGCTGGCCGGCGTGGCCGGCGCCATCGCCTCGCCGTACGCCGGCCGCCGCGCCGACCAGGGCAAGAGCCGCTCCACCACCGGCATGGCGCTGGCCGCCGCGCTGCTCGCCTTCGGCGCGCCGCTGCTGCTGCAGGGCGGCCGCGTGTTCGACCTGGGGCTGCTGGTGGCCGCCTCCATCGTGCTCGACGCCGGCGTGTCGGCCAGCCTGGTCACCGGCCAGCGCGCCATCTTCGCGCTGGGCGAAGACGTGCGCAGCCGCCTGAACGGCTTGTACATGGCGATCTTCTTTTGCGGCGGCGCCATCGGTTCCTCGCTGGGCGGCTGGATGTACGCGCACCACGGCTGGCACGGCGTGCTGATGACGGGGCTGGCGTTCCCGCTGATCGCGCTGCTGGTATACGCCACGGAGTTTATCGGCAAGGAGTAACGCTCTCCCGTAAGCAAGAGCAGGGGCAGTCCTTATAGCAGACGTGCAATTCAGGCAAAGCTGGCAAAGTGCGAACGTACTTTGCCACCCCGACTTTTCAAGGAGAAAACCATGTCCTACAACACCCTGCTCAATCCGCAAGACTGCGTCCTGGCGCTGATCGACCACCAGCCGCAAATGCTGTTCGGCACCATGTCGCACGAGCGCACCGCCGTCCTGCACAACGCGCAGATCCTGGCCAAGACCGCCAAGCTGTTCGGCGTGCCGACCATCCTGACCACCATCGCGTCGGAAACCTTCAGCGGCCACCTGATCCCCGAGATCCAGTCCGTGTTCCCGGACCAGAAGCCGATCGACCGCACCTCGATGAATTCGTGGGAAGACCAGAACTTCAAGGCCGCCATCAAGGCCACCGGCCGCAAGCGCATCATCATCGCCGGCCTGTGGACCGAAGTGTGCGTGACCTTCCCGACCCTGCAGATGCTGGCCGAAGGCTACGAGATCTTCGTGCCGACCGACGCTTGCGGCGACACCACCATGGAAGCGCATGAGCGCGCCGTCCAGCGCATGATCCAGGCCGGCGCCACGCCGACCAACTCGCTGCAATGGATGTGCGAACTGCAGCGCGACTGGGCGCGCGGCGAAACCTACGACGGCTGCATGGACATCTTCAAGGCCCACTCGGCCTACGGCATCGGCATCCGCTACGCCAAGCAGATCCTGGGCGAGCACGCCAACGAAGGCGGCAAGTAATTAGTCAGCAGTAATATCCCGCCGGGGCGGCGCCCGCCGCCCCTTCCCTGTCCCCTATCCGTCCCGCCCCGTCTAGCACGAAACCGCGCCCTGCGCGATAGAGTCCCCCGTCTAATTTTTTGCTGCTGGCCTGGTAAATTTCATGCGTTAATAATTTACAAAAAAGACGCAGAGCGAACCGTCAAAAATAAGCACGGTCGTTCGCAATGGAGACATGGGAAATGAACGAAGCACTCTTGGGGCCCGGCATGGGGTACTCCTCCGCCCTGCACCTGGTGCGGGGCGTGAAGTCGCGCCTGGCGCATTCCGGCGTGCAGGCCGAAGCGCTGTTCCAGCAGGCCGGCCTGGACGAAGGCGACGGCCTCGCGTGCGACGCCCTCGCGCTATCCGATAAACTGAGCCACCTGTGGTCGCTGCTGGTCGAGCATTCCCGCGACCCGCTGATCGGCCTGAAAATATCCACCCCGAACCGCCTCGGCTGGCTGGGCGTGATGGGCCACATCATGCTGGTGTCGCCCACCGTGCAAAGCACCATCGAGCGCTGCCACGGCCACACGCGCGTGGGCCTGGTGCTGCCCGGCGCGCAGCGCGTGGTGCCGCAGCAGCGCTACGACTTCGTCTGGTGCGTGCTGCTGCGCAGCCTGCGCAGCGCGGCCGGCAACGACGACGCCAGGCCGGTGCAGGTTGAATACGCGTTCCCGGAACCGGCCAGCGCCGACATGTACGCGCAGACCTTCGGCTGCCCGGTGCATTTCAACCGCCCGCACAACGTGATGGAATTCGCCGACGCCGACCTGGTGTCGGCGCTGCCCGGCTACCGGGGCGGCAGCGGCGTGCTGGCCAGCCTGGCGCAGGCGCAGCCGCCCACCATCGGCGCGCGCGTGCAAGCCATGGTGGCGGCGATGCTGCCCAAAGGTCCGCCGCAGCGCGAAGACGTGGCGGCGCACATGATGATGAGCGAGCGCACCTTGCAGCGCCGGCTGGCCGAGGAAGGCACCAGCTTCACCGCGCTGGTGGACGACACGCGGCGCGAACTGGCGCGCCAGTCGCTGGCCGCCGGCGAGCTGTCGCTCAAGGTGCTCAGCTTCCAGCTCGGCTTCTCGGAGCCGAGCGCCTTTTACCGCGCCTGCAAGCGCTGGTTCGGCATGACGCCGTCCGACCTCGTCAGCCACGCGCCGCGCAAGGAAGGCTGAAGCCTGGGCTTAAGCCTGGGCCTTGGGCTTGTGCACCACCACCGTGCCGGCCATATAGTCGTGTACGGCGCGGCGGCGCTTGTTCAGCAGCATGGTGACGAACTCGCCCCAGATCCAGATCTGAAGGGCCACGTTCACCGCCGGATACCACAGCGGCGCCTGCTCCACCAGCACCGTGTTCATGCGCATGAAGCCGAGCGACAGATACAGCTCGTCGCCCATCGCCAGGCTGGCCATGACCAGCGCCACCGACGACGCTGCGCTCAGCGCGAACATCACGCTGTAACGCAGCAGGGCGGCCTTGCCGGTGACGGCCGCGCCATCCACCATGGCCACGCGGATTTTCATCATCAGCTTGCCCGGCGTGCCGCCGTAGCGCTTGACCAGGTAAACGTTAAACCACAAGCCGAACAGCAATCCCGGCACCAGCCACAGCGCATGGAAGTAGCGCGTGGTGGTGCTGAGGAACAGCACGATGCCGGTCAGCGGCGCCAGGCACAGCGCGTCCAGCCAGAAAGCGCCGAAGCGGCGCCAGAAGCCCGCATACTGCAGCTCGCCCGGCGCCGCGCCGGCGTCGCCCTCTTCAAAAACGGTTTGCGGTGCCTGATACGGATTGGTGCTTTCCATGGGAGACGAGGCCTGAAGTCAAAGAATAAGCATTATCGTCTCGATATTTCATCTTGGCAACTATCATACTTTTACAAACCAGCGCCGGCGCCACATGAACCAGGCCACCGCGAACATGGCGGCGTTGAACAGCAGCGCGTGCAGCAGCGAGGCGGCCTCCGGCTGCAGGGGCAGCGCCTTGATGGGCGCGTACAGCATGGCGCCCAGCGACTGCTGCGTGCCGTCCGCCTGCGCGAACTTGACGAAGCCCAGCATCTTGGCCACCAGGCCAGACAAGGCGAAGATGAACAGCGCGTTCATGCCGTAGATGATGAAGAACGCCGAGCCGCCTTGCGCCCTGGCACGCAGCCATGCCGAGGGGTTGGCGTCCAGCAGCCAGTAGAAAACGGCGAACATCAGCAGCGCCCAGCCGCTGATGAACAGGCAGTAGGACGTGGTCCACAAGCTCTTATTGATCGGCATCAGCACCACGTCCAGCATGGCGCCCGCCAGCAGCAGCGCCAGGCCGGCCAGCATCATCCACACGGTTTGCTCGGACCGCGCGCGTTCCGCCATCAGCCAGCGCCCGGCCAGCACGCCGATCAGCTGGCTGCACAGGGCCGGGATGGTGGTGAACAGACCTTCCGGGTCCCAGGTTTTCGATTGCGCCCACATGTGGCCGCTGAGGAACTGGCGGTCCAGCCACGCGCCGAAGTCGCGGCCCGGTTCCAGCACGCCGGCGCCCACCACGCCGTTCACGTCCGGCACCGGCACCAGCAGCATCATCGCGCTGTAGAAGGCCAGCAGGCCGGCGATCCACCACAGGATCTGGCGCCAGTTGCAGTACACCACCAGCGGCGCCGCCAGCATGGTGCACAGCGCGATGCGCTGCAGCACGCCCGGGATGCGCACGCTGGACAGGTCGAAGCGCGGAATGTAGTTGAGCAGGAAGCCGATCAGGAAAATCAGCAGCGCGCGCTTGAACAGCTTGCGCAGCAAGGCGCCCTTGTCCGCGCCCGCGTCGGCTGCGCGCCCCAGCGAGAACGCCATCGAGATGCCGCCGATGAACAGGAAGAAGGGAAAGATCCAGTCGGTGAAGGTCCAGCCGTTCCAGTGCGCGTGCGCCAGCTGCGAATACAGGTGGCTCCAGTCGCCGGGATTATTCACCAGCAGCATGCCGGCGATGGTGAAGCCGCGAAAGGCGTCGAGGGAGGTCAGGCGCGTGGCAGTCATGGTGCTGTCGGTGCTGTCGTCAAAAGAAAAGCCGCCCGGAGGCGGCTGGGGATTAGCGGGGCCTTACTTGGCGCGGGCTTTGCCGAAGGCGTCGCCGGCTTTCCATTCGGGCATCTTGGGTGCGTCCGCCACCATGCGGCCCAGGTTCAGCGCGAATTGCGCGTGCTGCGTCATGCCGGCCAGGTCCCAGCTCGGGTCGTATTCATCCGACACCTGGTGATAGCGCTTGCTGTAGGCCTCCGCCTTGGCTTTCGCGGCCGCCTTGTCGCCCAGGTAGTCGCGGCCCGAGGTGATCGAGAAGGCCGGCACGCCCACCTTGGCAAAGGCGAAGTGGTCGCTGCGGAAATAGCCGCCCGACAGGTCCGGTTTGGCTTCGGCAATGACCATGTTCATGGCCTTGGCGGTGGCCTCGGCCATCTTGCCCAGGTCGGTGCGCTCGCTGCCCGCCGCGCCGATGTCGCGCGTGACGCCGATGAAATTCAGGCTGTCCAGGTTCAGGTTGGCGGCGGTCTTGGCCAGTGGCCACAGCGGCGCGGTGGCGTAGGCTTCGCTGCCCAGCAGGCCCTGCTCTTCGGCGGCAACCCACAGGAACATCTGGCTGCGCCTGGCCGGGCTGAGCGACGCTTCCTTGGCCATGGCCAGCAGCGCGGCGATGCCGGAGGCGTTGTCGACGGCGCCGTTGAAGATAGTGTCGCCTTCGGTGCCCTGCTTGCCCAGGTGGTCCCAGTGCGCGCTGTAGATCACCACTTCGTCCTTCAGCTTGGGATCGGTGCCCGGCACCACGCCGGCCACGTTGAACTGCTCCAGGCGGCGCACGGCGGCCTTCATCTCGCCGGCCACTTTGGCGTTCAGCGGCACCGGCTGGAAGTCCTTGCTTTCGGCGGCGGCGCGCAGCGCGTCCAGGTCCTGGCCGGCGGCCTTGAACAGGGCGCGCGCGGTGTCGTCGGTCAGCCAGCCTTGCAGGCCGGTGCCAGCAGCGCCTTGCGCCAGCTGGAAGCGTTCCACGTTGTCCCAGCTGTTCTGGATCACGCTCCAGCCGTACGACGCGCTCGGCGTGGTGTGGATCAGCAGCACGCCGGCGGCGCCCTGGCGCGCGGCTTCTTCGAATTTATAGGTCCAGCGGCCGTAGTAGGTCAGCGCCTTGCCGCCGAAACGGTCGGGCTGTTCGGCGGTCGGCTGCGGGTCGTTCACCATCATGACCAGCACTTTGCCTTTCAGGTTCCGGCCCTTGAAATCGTTCCATCCTTCTTCGGAGGCGGTGGCGCCGTAGCCGACGAAGACCAGTTCCGCGTCCAGGCTGTGCGCGGCTTGCGCGTCGCCCGGCGCCCATACCCAGTCCTTGCCGAAGGAAGCCGGCAGCGCGGCGCCGTTGGCTTCCAGGCGCAGCGAGCTCTCAGCCGGCAGCGACTTCACGCCCGCGATCTGCACCGCCTGGCGGAAGCTCTTGCCGGCCAGCGGCTTGAGGCCGGCGGCCAGCGCCTGCGTTTCCAGGTAAGCCACCGTCAGGTCGCCGCCGCGCTGGCCGGTGCCGCGCCCTTCCAGCAGGTCGCTGGACAGGAAGGCCAGGTGCGCGCGCAGCGGCGCTTCCTGCACCTTGGGCTGCTTTTGCCGGGCGGCTTTGGCAGCTTCCGGCGCGGCGGCGTACGCCGGGAAGGACAGCGCCAGGCTGGCGGCAACGGCGCATGCGAGCGCGGATGGGAACAGTTTCTGCATAGTGTCTGTATGGTCTGATATGGAGTCGATAAGGCGGCCACATCGCCGCGCCGAGCATTGTATGCGAAGTTTCCCGCATATCCATTGCGCGCTGCAGCAAGCGACGGTTGACGCGCACCGCGCCGGTCGGGGATACTTTTCACATGACGTCAGCACGCCCTCCCTACATCGGCCGTTTCGCGCCCTCCCCCACCGGTCCCCTGCACCTCGGTTCGCTGGTGGCGGCCATGGCCAGCTATCTGGACGCCAAAGTCCACCACGGCCAGTGGCTGGTGCGCATCGAGGACCTGGACCGCGACCGCAACGTGGCGGGCGTGGACCAGCACATCCTGGCCTCGCTGCAGCGCTGCGGCATGCAGTGGGACGGCGAGGTGACGTGGCAGACCTTGCGCACGGGGCTGTACCAGGCGGCGCTGGCGCGGCTGGAGGCGGCGGGCGCGGTGTACCCTTGCGCCTGCTCGCGCAAGGAGATCCAGGATTCCCAGCTGCGCCTGGGGCAGGCCTCGCCGGCGCTGGTGTATCCGGGCACCTGCCGCAACGGGCTGGCGCCGGGCAAAGCCGCGCGCGCGGTGCGCCTGCGCACGCCGCAGCAACCGCACCGCACGATCTGCTTCGCCGACCGCTGGCACGGCGAGGTGTGCCAGGACCTGACCGCCGAGGTGGGCGACTTCGTGATACGCCGCGCCGACGGCTTCTGGGCCTATCAGCTGGCGGTGGTGGTGGACGACGCCGCGCAAGGCATCACCGACATCGTGCGCGGCGCGGACCTGCTGGATTCGGCGCCGCGCCAGATTTACCTGCAGGAGCTGCTGGGGCTGCCGCAGCCGAGGTATCTGCACGTGCCGGTGGTGGCCAACGCGGACGGCGAAAAACTGTCCAAGCAAACCGGCGCGCAGGCCTTCGACAACGGCGCCCCGGTGGCGCAGCTGCTGGAATCGGCGCTGCTGCCGGCGGCGCGTTTCCTGGGGCTGGAGGGGCTGGAGCGGCAGGCGGACAGCGTGGAGCAGTTCTGGCGCGGCGCGGTGCCGGCCTGGGCGCGCCTGCTGGCGATGCGCGGAGCCTGAGCGGAGACGACGCCGCGGAAACGCTCAGAGCGGCGGGCCGCCGAGCGCCACGTAGTGCGCCAGGATCACATCATGTTCGCCGCTTTCGGCCAGCTTGGCCGCCGCATAGCTGCGCGTGGTTTCCAGCATGCGGTAGCGCGCCGCGCCGGTGTCGGCCACCGTGGCCAGCATCGACTTGCTCACCAGGCTGGATAGCGCGTCCATGGCGTCTTCCAGCCCTTCCCTGCTATCGGCCCCGATGGACAGCGCTTCCTCCAGCGAGAAACGGCGCCGGAACACCGACAGCCGGTGCAGCAGCTTGCGTTCCCGTTCGCCCAGCAGGTCATAGCTCCAGTCCAGCGTTGCCTCCAGCGTGCGGTGCCTTACCTTGGCCGTGCGCCGGCCGCCCTTGAGCAGATAGCAGCAGTCGTCCAGGCGCGCCACCAGGCCGCGTATGCCCAGCAGTTCCACGCGCGCGGCAGCCAGTTCGATCGCCAGCGGTATGCCGTCCAGACGGCGGCAGATGCCGGCGATCTGCGGCGCTTCCTGGTCGCCCAGCGCCAGCCCGGCCGCGCTGGCCTGCACGCGCTCGGCGAACAGCTGCACCGATGGGTAGGCCATGGCCTGCGCCATCGTCAGCGGCGGCTGGCCCGACCCCTGCTCCGGTTCAGGCGGCAGCTCCAGCGCGGGCAGGCGGTGCACCCATTCGCCCTCGGCACGCAGCGGCTCGCGGCTGGTGGCCAGCAGGCGCACGCCGGGCGCGCCGTGCAGTATCTGCTCGGCCAGCAGCGACACCGCTTCCAGCACATGCTCGCAACTGTCCAGTATCAGCAGCAGGTGGTGGCTGTGCAGCGCGGCCACGATGGCCGCCGTGTCCATCGCCGCCGGGCGTTCCATCACCAGCGCGGCGGCCAGTGCCTGCGGCACCTGGTCGGCGCGCGTGAGCGGGGCCAGGTCGACGAACACCGTGCCTTGCCGCCAGTGGGATTGCATGCGCTCGGCGGCGGCCAGCGCCGCCGTGGTCTTGCCCATGCCGCCGGTGCCGACAATGGTGACGAAGCGCCGCTCGGACAATTGCTGCCTGAGCGCCGCCACGGTCTGCTCGCGGCCGAAGATGCGCGTGGCGCAGGGCGGCAGGCCGTCGCTCTGCGGCAGATACACCGTCTTGGCCTGCGCCATTCTTGATTGCCCATCGGAAAGTGGCAGCGCCTGCGCGGTGTGCGCCCCCTGCGCGCCCTCCGGCCCGGCCTCGCCGCGCACCACCGGCGTGATGAAGCAATAGCCGCGCCCCACCACGTTCTCGATGTGGCGCTCGCCCAGCATCTTGCGCAGCGCCGCCACGTGCACCCGCAAATTGCCTTCCTCGACCACCGTATTGGGCCAGGCGCGCGCGATCAGCTGGTCCTTGGTCACGGTTTCGCCGGCGCGCTCCAGCAGCACCTGCAGGATGTCGATGGCGCGGCTGCCCAGCCGCAGCGGACGGTCTTCCTCATAGAGCATGCGGCGCGCCGGGAAAAACCGGAACGAATTGAAAGCCAATACCGGCTCGCCTGCCTCAGTGGCATCGTAAAACATGCTGTCCTCTCAGACGCGATACCTGTTCGAACTTGCAGTATGCCAGCGATGCGTGGCGTTGGCATGACGTGAATGCCTGCAATTATGTCAATTGACATGCGGCCCGAAGATGTGCGCCAGCGCGTGCGCCAGCTCCATCATGGAATACGGCTTGCGCAACACCCCGCCCGCGCCCCCCTGTTGGGCCAGCGCCGCGCCCATGTAGCCGCTGGCCAGCACGATGGGAATGCCCGAGCGGACGCCGCGCAGCGCGCGTATCAGCTCCGAACCGGTCATGCCGGGCATGCGCTCGTCGGTAATCACCGCGTCGTACTGCTGCGGCGCCGCCGAGAAAGCGGCCAGCGCCTGCGCCGGCGAAGTGAACGCCGCATGCCGGTAGCCCAGGTCGTCCAGCATGGCGCCGGCCAGGCGCGCCAGCGCTTCCTCGTCGTCCACCACCAGCACGCGCTGGCCCTGGCCGCGCGGCGGATCGGGCTGCGCGGCGGCGCCGCTGTCGGCCGCCACGTCGCCGCAGCGCGGCAGGAACACCGTGAAGGTGCTGCCCTCGCCCTCGGTGCTGGCCACGCTGACCGCGCCGCCCAGCTGCGTCACGATGGCGTGCACCATCGACAGCCCCAGCCCGGTGCCCACGCCCACCTCCTTGGTGGTGAAGAAGGGATCGAAAATCCGTCCCAGGATGGCGGGCGGGATGCCGGCGCCGGTGTCGCTCACGGTGAGCACGATGTAGTCCGCCGCCGCGATGCTGCCGATGGTGGCCAGCGAATGCTCGCCGATGCTGCGCGTTTCCAGCGCCACCCGCAGCAGGCCGCCGTGTTCCATCGCCTGCACGCCGTTCAGCATCAGGTTGCTCAGCACCTGGTGCACCTGGGTGCAGTCGCCCAGCAGGGCCGCGCGGCCGGCCTGCAAGCGGGCGCTCACTTGCACCCCCTCCGGCAGCTTGGACGCCAGCTGGTCCAGCGCTTCGCGCAACACGGCCTCCACGTGCACCGCCACCCGTTCGCCCATGCCGCTGCGGCTGAACGCCAGGATGCGGTCCACCAGCGCCCGCCCGCGCTCCCCGGCCGCGACGATGTGTCCCACGTCGCGCCGCAGGCGGCTGCCCTCGGGCGCGTCGCGCAGCGCCATTTCGCCATAGCCGAGTATCGAGGCCAGGATGTTGTTGAAGTCGTGCGCGATGCCGCCGGCCAGCGTGCCCATGGCCTCCAGCCGCTGCGCCAGCCGCAGTTGCTCTTCCAGGCGGCGGCGGTCGGTCACGTCGCTGACGGCGCCGGTCCAGCGCACCGGCGTGCCGGACGCGTCGCGCTGGCACATGCCGGTCAGGTGTATCCAGCGCACCTCGCCGCGCGGCAGCATGCGGATCTCCAGGTCGAAGCGCGCGCTGTGGCCGGCGAAATGCTCGGCCGCCGCTTTTTCCCACTTCGGCTTGTCCTCCGGGTGGAAGGGGAAACGCGCCAGGAAGTCGGCGCGCCCGGCGAACACGGTGTCGGGCGGGAAGCCATACATCTCCATCATGCGCGGCGAGCCGTAGAACTCGTCCTTCAGGATGTCCCAGTCCCAGTGGCCCTCGCCGGCGGCGCTCATGGCCAGCGCGTAGCGCTGCTCGGAGGCGCGCAGCGCCGTTTCGCTGCGCACCCGGTCGGTCACGTCGGTGGTGGCGGCGTTCCAGCGCACCAGCCGCCCCTGGGCGTCGCGCGAACACAGGCCGGTCAGCTTGAGCCAGCGCACCTCGCCGCGCACGATGATGCGCAGCTCCAGCTGCAGGCGGTTGGTGCTGCCGGCGAAGTGTTCGGCCAGCTGGTCGATCACGCGCTGGCGGTCCTCCGGATGGTAGGGAAAGCGCGCCGTGAAGTCGGCGCGGCTGGCGAACACCGTGTCCGGCGGCATGCCGCACAGCTCGAGGAAACGCGGCGAGGCGTAGAACGTGTCGGTGGCCACCACCCAGTCGGTATGGCCGTCGCCGGCCGCGTCCACCGCCAGCTCGTAGCGCTCTTCGGAGCGGCGCAAGGCGGCCATCGACGTGCAGCGCTCGATGGCGATGCTGGCCAGGTCGGAAAAGCGCGCCATGACATTGCGCTGCGCTGCGGTGGGCAGCGCGGCGTGGCGCGAGTACACGCCGAAGGTGCCCAGCACCTTGCCGCTGCTGGACAGGATGGGCATCGACCAGCAGGCCCGCAGGCCATGCTCCAGCGGCAGGCGGCGGTACTTGTCCCACAGCGGGTCGGTGGCGATGTCGGACACGAACACCGGTTCGCGGCGCCAGGCGGCGGTGCCGCAGGAGCCTTCGCCGGGACCGATCAGCGCCGAGCCTTCCAGCGCCAGCATGAAGTCCGGCGGCAGGTTCGGCGCCGAGCCGGGACGCAATAGCGTGCCGCCCTCGTCCATCAGCAGCAGGGAGCTGACGGCGTCCTCCGCCACTTCGTCGAACAGGCGGCAGCAGGCCTCCAGGATGCCGGCCAGCGGTTCGGCGCGCGCGATCATTTCCAGCAGCCGCTTTTCGCCGGCCAGCAGGCGCGCCGGCACGTCCTGCCCGGCCGGCGCGGCGGCCTGGCTGGCGGAGGCATGGCTGGCTTCGTGCATGGCGGGCTCGGTGGCGGTCGGACGGTCCATGGCGTGGGCGGAGTGAGTGGTTAACTGTGTCACAGTTATGCACTGCGGTCAAAGCAACAGTATGCTGCGCCGGGGCTGGAATGTGTCAATTGACATCAATGGGAGCGGTAACTATCCTGATACAATCTTGTGGCGGCGGCATGCCGTTTTTCCAACAGGGCGAACTTCCATGGCAGGCGAAGCGCACGTGCTGGTAGTGGACGACGACGCTGGCGTGCGCCAGATGATCATCGACTACCTGGGCGACAACGACATCCGCACCACCGCCCTGCCCGACGGCCGCGAGGTGGACCGCGTGATGGCCGATGAGCTGATCGACCTGCTGATCCTGGACCTGAAACTGCCCGGCGAGGACGGCATGCATATCGCGCGCCGCCTGCGCGACCATTCCAACCTGCCCATCATCATGCTTACCGGCCGCCGGGAAGAGGCGGACCGCGTGATGGGCCTGGAACTAGGCGCCGACGACTACCTGACCAAGCCCTTTTCGCCGCGCGAGCTGCTGGCCCGCATCCGCGCCCTGCTGCGCCGCGCGCGCGCCCAGCAGTCGGTGGCCGACGGCCTGGCGCGGGTGCGCGCCTACCGTTTCGCCGGCTGGGTGCTGAACGTGCGGCTGCGCCGCCTGACCTCGCCCGCCGGCGCCGACGTGGCGCTCACCAACAACGAATTCAACCTGCTGGCCGCCTTCCTGGCCGCGCCGCAGCGCGTGCTGTCGCGCGAGCAGCTGCTGGACATGTCGCGCCTGCACAATGACGAAGTGTACGACCGCGCCATCGACGTGCAGGTGGGCCGCCTGCGCAAGAAGCTGGAGCCGGACGGCGCGCCGGCCTTCATCCGCACCGAGCGCGGCGCCGGCTACCGCTTCACGGCCGAGGTGGAGACGGTGCGCTAGGACTCCCGGGGTATACTGGCGGGATGACCGAATCCAATACGCCCCGCTTCACCCCGCAAGGCCTGATACGCACCCCGGAACAGACCGCCATCCAGCTGGCCCAGAACAAGGTGGTGCTGATCGACGCCAACGCCGGCGCGGCCAAGACCACCACGCTGGCCTTGCGCATCGGCGAAGCGCTGGCGCGCAAGCTGCCGCCCGAGCAGATCCTGGCGCTGGTGTTCACGCCCGAAGCGCGCGACGTGATGCGCCAGCGCCTGCTGGACATCGGCATCCCCTACGCCACCGCAGCCCGGGTGGACGTGGCCACCTTCGAGGACTTCGCGGCGCGCATGCTGGCCCAGAGCGGCAGCGGCGGCGCCGAGCGCCTGCCCCAGGCGCGCCAGCTCAAGCCCTACGTGCTGCATGCGCTGGAGCGCGTGAGCGAGCGCTACACCGGCCAGGTGGACTACCTGGACATCCGCACCCACAACATCGCGCTGTCGCAGTTCCTCGACATCCAGCTCACGCTGAAAGCCACCATGGCGCTGGACGCGGACCTGGAGTACATGGAGCTGGAGGAAGCGGCCGACCTGCTGAAAGTGCCGCTGACCGACTACCTCACCACCTGCGAGTATGAAACCATGCGCCTGGGCGGCGACGAGGGCGCCGAGTTCCGCGGCCCCTTCGACGCCACCTACGACCTGGCCTGCATGCTGTCGCAATCGTCCGAGAACGCGCAGGCGCTGCCGGCCTACCGCGTGGTGGTGTGCGACGAGCTGCACGACCTGAACGAAGCGGCTTTCCGCATCCTGAACGCGCTGCTGGCGCGGCCGGACTGCTATTTCGTCGGCGCCGGCGACAAGGACCAGGTGATCTACTCCAAGCTGGGCGCCAGCCAGGAATTCCTGGAGCACCGCTTCGCCCGCCACTATCCCGGCCTGAAGCACTACCCGCTGACCTATACCTACCGCCACGGCCCGCACCTGGCCTATGCGATGAAGGAGTTCAAGAACAAGCCGGTGGAATCGAGCCTGCCGCTGCACACGGAAATCAGGCAGGCGCACTACGCCGATGCCGACGCCTGCGGCGAGCAGGCGGTGGCGGCCATCAAGGCCTGGAAGCGCGACGGCCATGCGCTGGAAGGCTGCGCCATCCTGCTGCGCGACCGGCACCAGTCCATCGCCGTGGAAAACGCGCTGCTGAAGGCGAAAATAGGCTACCGCACGCCGGCCATGGCGGGCTATCTGCAGCGCGACGAGATCCTGTTCCTGCGCGGCATGGTGGCGATCGCGCTGCGCGACCTGGAGGCGGTCAAGTCGCTGGAGGTGCGCGCCGCCATCGTCGAGGCACTGGCGGTGTTCGGCGAAGTGAACCTGGCGCCGCAGCGGCTGGAGATGGCCAAGCGCGAAGTGGCGCGCACGCCCTCGCTGCTGGGCGACTTCTACACGCTGTACATCGAAGGCGACGGCGGCAGCTACGGCAACGGCAGTGGCAACGGCAGCAGCGCCATGCGCGGCGTGATCGCCGCCGCCATCGCCTACGCCGCCGCGCTCGACCCCGCCACCAGCGCAGCCGAGGCGCTGCGCGCCATCGGCAGCCAGATGAACCTGGAGCAGGCCGCCAAGCGCATCTTCGTGCGCCCTTACGAAGCCAGCGTGGTGTCCAAATCGGTGGCCGGCTTCCTGGCCTTCGCCGAGCAGTCGGGCCAGACGCTGGCCGAGTTCTGGCAAACGCTGAACGCGGCCGAAGCCTTCGCCAGCCGCAAGCGCGAAAAGGACTACGTGACCCTGGACTGCGCCGCCAACGCCAAGGGCAAGGAGTTCGCGCACGTGATCCTGCCCTTCCTGGAGACGGGCGAATTCCCCAACCCCATGTTCGCCGCCAGCGAGGAGGAAAACCTGTTCTATGTGGCCGCCACGCGCGCCAAGGCCCGCCTCACGCTGCTGTCCCCGGAAGACGCGGCGCGGCGCAGCGCCTACCTGGCCCGCATGCGCCTCGGCCCCACCGCCGCCGCCGCCGAACTGGCCATCGCCCGCAACGGTGAGGCTGCACAACAACAGTCGCAGCATCAGTCGCAACATCAGACCGAGCGCAATTACCTCAGCGCCACCATCCACGAGGCGCAGCAAGTAAAGGCGCTGGGCGCCAAATTCGACTGGACGCGCAAGGCGTGGTACCTGGAGCCGGGCACCGACCCGGCGCCGTTCAGCCGCTGGCTGAAGCGCTGATCCAGCGCCCGGCTCCCCTGCTCATTCCTCAAGGTTATAGTTCCAACAACAGAACTCATTATTCAGCCCGGCGCTGTTCATCAATACTGCCACTTGCATACCAATTAAAACCAGGGAGAGCAAGGCATGAACTTGAACAAAAAACCGGTAGCGGCGGCCATTTCGATTGCACTGTGCGCCATGGCGGCGCCGGCCCGGGCGCAGCAGCCCCAGGCGGCCCAGGCTGCCGATACCACCATGCAAACGGTGGAAGTGTCCGGCATCCGCGCCTCGCTGGCCAAGTCGCTGGGCGTGAAGAAGGACGCCACCGCCAACGTGGAAGTCATCACCGCCGAAGACGTGGGCAAGATGCCGGACAAGAACCTGGCCGACTCCCTGCAGCGCCTGGCCGGCGTGGCGGTGCGCACCGACTACGACGAAGCCGAGAAGGTGTCCATGCGCGGCACCAACCCGGACATGTCGCTGATCCTGTTCAACGGCCATACCGTCTCCGGCGGCGACTGGTACGTGGCCGACCAGGGTTCCAGCAGCCGCAGCACCAGCCTGTCGCTGATGCCGTCCTCGGTGCTGAACCAGGCCATCGTCTACAAGACCTCGCAAGCCAACATCGTCGACGGCGGCCTGGCCGGCACCATCAACGTCACCACCCGCAAGCCGCTGGCGCAAAAGACCAGCTTCGGCGGCGTCATCAGCGCCGGCCTGACCTACGCCCAGCTGCCGGACAAGACCTCGCCCGACCTGAACGCCACCTTCAACTGGAAAAACGCCGACAGCACGCTGGGCGTGATCGTGCAGGGCTTCAAGGAAAAACGCTACAGCCGGCGCGACTCGGTGTCGCGCTTCGCCTACGGCGCCAGCAGCGGCTGGGACGTGATCAACACCAGCACCATGCTGGGCATCACCGACGCCTCGCTGGCCGGCACCGGCCTGAAGGCGGCCGACCTGAACGGCGTGCGCATGCCCGGCTCGATGAGCTCGGAGTTCGTGGAAGGCGTGCGCGACCGCTCGGGCGGCATGGTGTCGCTGCAGTACAAGCCGAACGCCGACCTGGACGTGACGGCCACCGGCTTCTACTCGGAAATGAAGGCCAACAACAACGGCCGCCTGACCTCCGGCGCCATGTACAGCATGCTGCTGGGCAAGAACGATCCGCTGGGCGGCGTGGCGGCAACCAGCGCCAATACCAGCTCCAACGGCCAGCGCGTGTATGCGCAGATCCGCAACCCCGTCATCGTCAAGGAAACCACGATGTACGGCCACGAGCTGCGCGTGCTCAAGAGCGCCGACATCGTGTTCCCGGACGGCACCACGCCCCAGTACGTGGGCAACTCGGAAGGCTTCTTCCGCGAAGGCGCCAAGGCTACCAGCGGCTTCCTGGACCTGGACGCCAAGTACCGCGTCAACAACGACCTGACCCTGAAATCCCTGCTGAGCATCACGCGCGGCGTGGGCACCACCCAGGCCGACCAGGGCCTGACCTACGCCCGCTACGGCACCGGCATTTCCTACAGCCTGAACGGCCTGAAGGACGCGCCGGATTCGCGCTACATCGGCGCCGGCAGCAACACCGTGGGCCTGAACCCGGACGGCAGCGGCTACAAGCTGGTGGGCCGCACCATTTCCGGCATCCGCACCGTGGACAAGGAAAGCAGCGGCGCGCTGGACGCCGAGTACAAGGTGGAAAAGGGCGTGCTGCAGTCGCTGGAATCGGGCGTGCGCTTTGCCGACCACAAGCGCAAGAGCGGACGCTGGAACCCGGCCTTCAAGGGCGCCTCGGTGGCCGAGCCGTCCGGCAGCGGCATCGTGCCCTACCCTGGCGACTTCGGCAACGACCTGGGCGGCGGCAACTGGGACAACACCGGCTTCAGCTTCACGCCGGAAGCGCTGCAAGCCTACATGGCGGCCAACACCAAGACCACCACGCCCGAGTGGGAACGCCGCGTGGCCACCGAGATCGACATGCGCGAGCGCCAGACCTCGGCCTACCTGATGGGCAACCTGGAAGGCGAACGCTGGTCCGGCAACGTCGGCGTGCGCTGGGTGCGCACCCAGATCAACGCGCAGATCCCGACCCCGATCCCGGCCGGCGCCTGCGACCGCACCGAGCCCGGCAAGCCGGCCACCACCTGCGCCGCCTACCCCGGCGCCATCACCACCGCCGGCGAGGCCCAGTCCTACTACGACGGCGTGCCGTTCAATCCGAAGAGCGGCATCCTGTACTACAAGACCGCCACCGACCGCAGCTTCAACAACCTGCTGCCCAGCGTGAACCTGCGCTACGAGCTGCAGAAGGACATGATCGCCCGTTTCGGCGCCAGCCGCACCATCGGCCGCCAGAACTACAACGTGCTGGGCACCGGCTTCGGCACGCCCACCTGCGACGCCAGCGGCTGCGTGGTGAGCGGCCCGAACCCGGACCTGAAGCCGCTCACCTCGGACAATGTGGACCTGTCCTGGGCCTGGTACTTCAAGCCGCGCTCGCTGGTTGCGGTAAACGTGTTCCACTCGAAGATAGACGGCTACGTGAAAACCGGCGGCAACCCGTCCGGCGCCACCGTGCAGCTGGTCGACCCGCGCGACCAGCAGGTGAAAACCTTCTCGATCAACTCGTCCAGCCAGCAGGGCGCCAAGATCAGCGGCATCGAGCTGTCGTACGAGCAGCCGATCTGGGGCGGCTTCGGCTTCCAGAGCAATGTCAGCCGCGCCAAGACCAAGGTCGACGACGGCCGGCCGATGGTGGGCGCGTCCGAATGGGCGGGCAACCTGGGCGCCTACTTCGAGAACGACGTGTTCAGCACCCGCCTGGTGGCCAACTATCGCGGCAAATACGTCAGCAGCACCACCGCGCCTTCGCCCACCGCCAACAGCCAGGGGCAGTCCGTCATCAACGGCGTGGCCATGCCGACCGCCCCCACCATGGCGGCCGGCGTGACCACCCTGGCGTTCTCGGCCAACTACACCTTCGCCAGGAACTGGCAGGTGACGTTCGACGCCACCAACCTGCTGAACCAGGTGCGCGCGCAGTACCGCTACAGCGAGGAGGAGCCGCAGAAACTGGACGTGTCGGGCCGCCAGTTCTACCTGAACCTGAAATACAAGTTCTAAAACACAGGGAGCGGATGGGCTGAATGGATGGACTGAAATGTGATGGCCGACACATTTTAAAGTTAACAATGTTGTTAATCTTAAAACTCCAATACAAGGAGGTCCGTCCATGGCAACTTCACCGCTCGACATCGTCAAGCTCTACATCGCGTACTTCAACCGGGCGCCGGACCCAGCGGGTCTGGCGTTCTGGACCGAGCGCGACAGCGCCGAGGTCGCCGCCGCGTTCGGCGCCTCGCAGGAATTCCAAACGCTGCACGCCAACCAGACCAGCGCCCAGCTGGTGCAGTCGGTCTACCACGCCGTGTTTGGCCGCGCCGCGGAAACCAGCGGCGTGACATTCTGGAGCGCCCTGGTCGACAGCGGCGCCATCTCCCGCAACGACCTGCCGGCCCGGCTCGCGCTTGGCGCGCAAGGCGGCGACGTCGACACCCTGGAATACAAGACGGCCGCCGCGCTGGCCTTTACCAATGAGCTGGATACGGCTGCCGAGGTCCTCAGCTACCAATCCGCCGCGGGCGCCGCCCTGAGCCCCTACTTCGACCGCGTAAGCGACGAAGCGTCGCTGCTCGCCTTCAAGGCCGGCATGCCCGAGATGCTGGACTACCTGGTCAATACGCCAGGCGGCACGGTGCGCTCCGGCCAGCTGCAAGGGGCCGGCTACCTGCAAGGGGCCACCGTGTTCCGCGACGCCAACGGCAACGGCGTGCGCGACCAGGGCGAGCTGGGCGCCGTGACCGACAGCCAGGGCCGCTACGTGCTGATCGACGGCCTGGGCGACTTCCCGACGCCCCCGGCGGGCGCCTGGCAGCTGCTGGCCACCGGCGGCACCGACGCCACCACCGGGCTGGCAAACCACGGCAGCTACACGGTCGGCCAGGAAACCAAGGCCGTCAACGCGCTGTCTTCGCTGCACGCGCTGCTGGTGCAGCAGGGCCTGAGCGCCGCCCAGGCCAGCGCGCGCCTGGACCAGGCGCTGCTGCTGAACGGCGCCGACGTCAACAAAAGCAATCCGCTGTTCGCCGCCTTCGAAGCCGACGCCCTGTCGCCGGCCGCCATCAAGTCGGCGCTGCACCAGCAGGCCGCCACGGCCAGCGTGGACAGCCTGCAGCTGGCCATCGCCAAGACGCTGGTCAGCCTGGCCGGCGGCAACAGCGGCAATCAGCTGAGCGAAGCGCAAGCGCTGCGCGCCGTCTCCAGCGCGCTGGCCGACACCCTGGCCCACGCCACCGGCGCGAGCGACCTGGGCAGCGCCAGCTTCATCAACGCGCTGTTCGACAGCAGCGTCGTCAAGGCTGCGAACGCCGGCCTGAGCACGGCGGCAGCCGCCGTCAGCGCCGCGGACAAGGGCGTGTTCGGCCTGCTGCTGGCAGCGGCCATCGACAATATCGAAGCGGGCGCCGCAGGCAGCGGCGGCATCCACGGCGGGCTGGCGCAGATCGGCCAGGCCGCCTCCCTGCTGCAGGGCACGCTGGCCGCCAAGCTGGCCGCCGCCATGGCCGGGGGCACCCCGGAAGCGCTGCTGTCGTCCTACCTGGGCTCGGCGCTGGCCAACAGCACCCCGGCGGTGCATATCGGCGATATCGATCCGGCCACCGTGTACGACCAGGCCGCCATCGACGCGGCTAACAGCGGCGCCAACGTGCCGGACGTGAACACGCTCGACATCGGCAAGCTCTACCTGGCCTTCCTGCACCGTCCCGCCGAGCCGCAAGGCGAAACCTTCTGGCAGAACACCGGCAGCATCGACGTGCTGGCCAACGCCATTGCGCTCGCGCCCGAATTCGCCGCGCAGTACGCGGGCAAGGACAACCATGCCATTATCACCGAGCTGTACCACAACCTGTTCGGCCGAGCGCCTGAACCCGGCGGCCTGGAGTTCTGGTCTTCGGCGCTCGAGAACGGCCTGACCGTGGCCGGTATGGCGCTCAGCATGACACGCGGCGCGCAGGGCAGCGATGTGGTGGCGCTGGCGGACAAGGCCGTGGCGGCAGCCGAATTCACGGCCGCGCTGAACACGCCGGCGCTGGAGGCCGCCTACAGCCAGAGCCAGTTCAACTGGCCGCTGGTGCGGGCCTGGATCGACGGCGTGAAGGACGACGCCACGCTGGCCAGCGCCATGGCCGCGCTGCCCGCGCTGATCGCCCAGCTGGACGGCAACACCGGCCCGCTGCCGCCGCCCGTCAGCCTGGTGGGCGTGGCCGACAGCGGCGCGCTCTACCTCTAAGGAGCGGGCGTGGACGGAGAACTGCCGCCGGACGCGCTCATGCGCGCCAGCCGCGCCGAATACGCGCGCCGCATGAATCGCGTGCTCGACTACATCGACCAGCATCTGGACGCGCCGCTGGACCTGGCGCAGCTGGCCGACGTGGCCAATTTTTCGCGCTTCCACTTCCACCGCATCTTCGCCGCCTGGATGGGCGAAACCCTGGGCGACTACGCGCGCCGGCGGCGCCTGGAGACGGCGGCGGCCCGGCTGGCGCGCGGCAGCGGCGAGCCGGTGCTGGAGATCGCGCTGGCGTGCGGCTTCGGCTCCGGCGAAGCGTTCGCGCGCGCCTTCAAGCAGCAGTTCGGCTGCACGCCGACCGAATGGCGCGCCGGCGCCCCGCAGCGCGCGGCGGCGCTGCTGGCGGCCATGCAGAGCAATCCTGATCAGGTCCACAGCAACCCCGGTCAGGCGCGCCCGCGCCCGCCGGGCGACCATGACGGCTCCTTAACCCTTTATGGAGAAACCGAAATGGACGTGCAAATCACCGACCTGCCCGCCGTGCGCGTGGCCTACCAGCGCCTGATCGGACCTTACGGTCCGCAAATCGGCGTGTTCTGGCGCCAGACCATGGCGCCGTGGATGCAGTCGCACGGCCTGGACGGCCAGCTGTGCTACGGCGTCGGCCACGACGATCCCAGCGTCACGCCGCCCGACAAATGCCGCTACGACGCCTGCGTCACCGTGCCGGACGGCTTCGAGGCGGCGCTCCAGGCCAGCCAGGCCAGCCTGGCCACGCTGCCGGGCGGCCGCTACGCGGTGGCGCGCTTCAGGGGCCAGCCGCAGACCATCGGCAACGCGTGGATGTGGCTGACCCGCGAATGGCTGGCCTCGAGCGGCCTGCAGTGCGACGACCGCCCCAGCTTCGAGCGCTTCGACCCGGCCAGCAGCTTCGACCCGGCCACCGGCGACATGATCTGCGACATCTGCATCCCGGTGCGCGCGCTGTAGCAGAGGCAGGCCGCCGCGCGTCCGGCCGGGTGGCAAGGCGCTATAATCGCGGGTTTGCCGTTTGCGATTGTCAACATGACCACCTTCCATGCCCAGCCGGACGCACGCCCGGCCGTTGTACTGCTGCACAGTTCCATGAGTTCCAAGGGCCAGTGGGCCGAGCTGATGGCCCAGCAGGAAAGCAGTTTCCGCTGCATCGCCGTCGACCTGCTCGGCTACGGCAAATCGCCCTTCCCGGCCGGCGCCGAAGCGGACTTTTCGCTGGCGCACGAGGTGGACGCGGTGAACGCCGCCATTGCCGGCAAGCTGGCGCCGGACGAGCCCTTCCACCTGATCGGCCACTCCTACGGCGGCGCCACCGCGCTGCGCATGGCGCGCCAGTTGCGCCCGCGCGTGCTGTCGCTGGCGGTGTTCGAGCCGGTGGCGTTCCACCTGCTGTCCGAAGACGACGCGGCGCGCATTGAAATTGAAAACGTGGTGGCCGACATCCACAGCGCCGCCGGCCCGCAGGACGCCGCGCGCACTTTCATCGACTACTGGAACCGCGCCGGCGCCTTCGACGCGCTGCCCGAAGCGCAGCAGCAGCGCTTTGCCGCGCAGATCGCCAAGGTCAAGCTGGACTTCCAGGCCCTGCTGGGCGAAGCGGCGACGCTGGCCGACATGGCCGGCCTGGACATGCCGGCGCTGGTGCTGTCCGGCGAGCGCAGCCCGCAATCGACGCGGCGCGTGGCCGAATGCCTGGCCGCCGCGCTGCCCAACGGCGCCGCGGTGCAGACCAAGGGCGGCCACATGGCGCCGATAACGCACGCCGCCGCGGTCAACCCGCTGCTGGCCGGCTTCCTGGCCGGCGCGGAGATCGCCAGCGCCTGAGCTGCGGCTTAGGCCGGCATGCGCCCCGTCCTGAGGGCGTAGGCCCACTCAGGCCGCCCGTTGCGCGCCGCCAGCGCGCTGGCCGCCTCCCAGTCATACGGCACCGCCACCTGCTCCACCCGCCAGCCCTGCGCCGTGCGCTCCACCAGCGCATAGCGCGCATGCGGCGTGTAGTTCTCCGCCTTGTGCGGATATGGGTGCTCATCGTCATACGCCTGCAAGCCCACGCTGCCCGGGTTCACGATCAGCCGCCCGTCATCCAGCTGCACGCTGCGCGGCACATGCGTGTGGCCGCACAAGATCAGCGACGCGCGCGCATCGCCGGCGCGCTCCAGCACCTCGCCATGGGTGGCCGGACGCTCGCCCTGCTCCGTCACCGTTTCCATGAAATACACCAGGTCGTTGCCGGGGATGCCGTGCACCAGCAGCACATCGTGCGCCAGCCGCAGCTCGGTGGGCAGCGCGCCTATCCACGCGCGCTGATCCTCGTCCAGCTGCTGGTGCGCGTACAGGTCGGACGCGCCCATGCGCGCAGGATCATGCGTCAGCACCTGGCGCTCGTGATTGCCGGCAATGGTGGGCAGCTGCAGCGCCATCAGCCGCTGCGCCGTCTCGCGCGGCAGCAGCGGGCCGGACAGGATATCGCCCAGGTTGACCGTCATATCCGCCCCGCGCCGCGCGATATCCGCCAGCACCGCCTCCAGCGCCCACAGGTTGCCATGTATGTCCGAAATTGCCGCTATTTGCATATCGCCCTGCTCCCCGGTTCGCGTTGGTCCATGCGTCAAAGTATAGCCCCGGGCTACAATGGGCGCATGAATTACCTCGCGCACATCTTCCTCGCCCGCCAGAGCGACGCCGCCATGATAGGCGCCATGCTGGGCGATTTTGCCAAGGCCAGCGTGAGCGGCGTGTACACGCCCGAGATCGAGCGCGAAATCATGTTGCACCGCTATATCGACAGCTACACCGACGCCCACCCGGTGGTGAAGGAAGCGGTGCAGCTGTTCGAAGGACCGCGCCGGCGCTACGGCGGCATCGTGCTCGACGTGTTCTACGACCACCTGCTCACGCAGCGCTGGGACCGGTACAGCGACCTGCCGAGGCACGAGCTGATCGCCCGCTTCCACCGCGCGCTGCGCGCCCACATGGACATCCTGCCGGAGAAGCTGCAAGCCATTGCGCCGCGCATCATCGAGCAGCAGTGGCTGGCGGGCTATGAGGAGCTGGCGGGCGTGGAAATGGCCGTCACGCGCATCTCGACGCGCCTGAGCCGCAACGGCCACCTGATGCGCGAAGGCTTGCTGGACCTGCGTCAACACTACGCCGCCATCGCCGACGGCTTCGAGCAATTCTTCCCGGACCTGATGCGCTTTACCGCGCAGCGCCGCGCCGAGCTGCTGCGGACCTGAGCGAAGGCACGATGTCGTGCAGGCTGGAGACTTCGTAGGTTGGCACCGCCTCCGACTCGTTGGCCACCCGGTCAGGGTTGAACCAGCAGCTTTCGATGCCGTACCGGTTCGCGCCGAGGATGTCCGCGTCCAGCCGGTCGCCGACGATGACCGCATCCTCCTTGCGGAAGGAGCGCGCCATCCTGGAGGCGTATTCAAAGAAGCGCACGTCCGGCTTGGCGTAGCCGCAGGCCTCGGACGTCGACACGAAGGAAATATGCGCTTGCAGCCCCGAGCTGGCGATGCGGCGGGTCTGGATGTGTTCCACGCCGTTGGTGATGATGCCCACCTCGCCGATGGCGGACAGGGTCTCGCACAGCAGTTTGGCGCCCTCGATCAGCACTACCGTATCCGGCAGGGAGTCGAGATACAGGCGGCTGGCCAGTTCGGCATCGCATTCGACGCCGTTCTCGGCGAAGGTCTTGCGGAAGCGCTCCACCTTCAGGAAATCCTTGGTCACGGCACCCGCTTCAAAACTGCGCCACAGCGCCACGTTGATCGCCTGGTATTGCGCGAACAAGCCGTCCATGCCGTCGCGCAGGCCAAGCTGCTGCATGGTGCGGGTGAAGGAGAGCTTCTCGGAGGCCTTGAAGTCGAGCAGCGTATCGTCTAAGTCGAAAAGGAACAGTCTATGCTTCATGTATTGCATGGTAGCACGTTGCTGTGCACCAAGTGGCCTTGGCGCATTCCCGGCGCATGCGGCGGCCTCGGCTCTTAGACAGGCTAGCCGTCCTTTTTGCGCAGCGGGGAGCTGGGCGGACACTGGGACGCCTGCCCGGCATACTGCTCCGGCCCCTTGGACTCGTCCACGTGCTGCTTGGCGTACTGAATGCACAGGCTGCGCGCGCCGGCGGGCGTCCAGGCGTTCAGGTCTATCTCATAGTGCAGGGGCTCCGGCTCATCCAGCGCGCGGATGGTCAGCGCGCAATGCCATCGGGCACTAGGCTTGCCGGTCTCAGCTTTTGCGACAACACAGTTAATTTCAAAACCACGGTAAATATGCGAGCGCATTCAGTGTCTCAGGGTCCCGAAGATATTCAACACTGTCCACTATAACGGCAGCGCTGTGCGGTCTTCTGTACGTTTGCGCGAGGAAATGAATCAGGCGGCCTCAGGCAGCATCGGACGAGTCCGCTTGTACCGGCTGGGACAGGCGTTTGCGGAACTGCCGGGGCGTGTTGCCAAACCAGCGCTGGCAGGCCCGGCAAAAAGTACTCTGGTCGGCGAAACCCAGCATGAACGCCACCTGCCCCAGCGCCAGCTGCTCTTTCGCCAGATAGTCGCGCGCCAGTTCGCGCCGCGTATGGTCCACCAGCTCCTGGTAACTCATGCCCTCTTCCTGCAGGCGGCGCTGCAAGGTGCGCTCGCTGATGCACAGCGCGGCGGCGGCCAGGCTGCGCGGCGGATCGCCGTCGGGCAGGCTGCGCACAATGATGTCGCGCACGCGCGGCGTCAGGCGCGCGCTGTCCATGCGGTCCAGGAAATCGCAGGCGAATTTTTCGTGCAGCTCGGACAGCCTGGCGTTCGCGGCCGGCAGCGGCGCGGCCAGGTCGGCGGCGCCGATCAGCAGCCCGTTGCGGGCGGCGCTGAAGGTGAGCGGACCGGCGAACGCGCGCGCATGCGCCTGCGTGCTGCCCGGCTCCGCATGCACGAACTCGATCGCGGCCGGGTTGATCGGCTTGCTGCTGATCCAGCGGCAGATGTTGAGGATGGTGATCAGGATGAATTCGCAGCGCTGGCGCGGCACCGCCAGCTCGCCGCCTTCGATGGCCAGCCGCAGCCATTGGCCGCGCACGCCGTCCGGCTCCAGCGAGAAGGTGGTGGCGTCGCTGATGATGCGCAGGTAGCGGATGAAGCGCTGCAGCGCCGCTTCCAGGTTGGGCGCGGTCATCATGGTGTAGGTCAGCAGGTCCAGCGTGGCCGGGCGCGGACAATCGGACGAGGCCAGCGAGATCGCCTCGTCGCCCGACACCGCCGTGATGACGTTCCACAGGCGGCTCAACTGGTCGCTCTGGATGCGCTGGTGCGGATCGCCCACGTGCGCGGCGGGGATGCCTGCGTCGGCGAAGATGGCGGCCGGGTCCAGGCCGGCGCTCAGCAGCATGTCCCGGATGCCTTGCAGCCACGATCCAGCCGTGGTCGGCTGGCTGCGCGTGCGCGCCTGTTCGATTGCAGTTTCCATTTATCTCCGTGTACGCGGTCTTGTCGTGTGATCTTCGCCGCTGCCTTCGCGCTGTCTCCGCAAAACAATAACTTGGCCGCCGGGGGCAAGACGCGCACCGCCCCCTCGCCTACAGTGTCTACAAAATACTATCACCGAAACAGCGCGGCGCGGACAGCTCTTTTTCCGCCGCACGCGCCAGGAGACCTTTATGTACCAGCACGTCCACAGTCCGTTGCCCGGCCAGATGATGCGCCGCCCCTTGCTCATTTCCGCCATCCTGCGCCATGCCGAGCGCCACTTCGGCGCGCGCGAAATCGTCTCGCGCTGCGACGACGGCAGCCTGCACCGCTACACCTACCGCGACTGCCACGCCCGCGCGCAGCGCCTGGCCGGCGCGCTGGCCGCCCTGGACGTGCGCATGGGCGACCGCGTCGGCACGCTGGCGTGGAACGGCTACCGCCACCTGGAGCTGTACTACGCGGTGTCCGGCTTCGGCGCCGTGATCCACACCATCAATCCGCGCCTGCACGCCGAGCAGTTGGCCTTCATCATCAACGACGCCGGCGACGACTACCTGTTCTTCGAGCGTTCGCTGGCGCCGCTGGTGCAGGCCATTGCGCCCCACTGCACGCGGGTAAAGGCCTTCATCGTGATGGACAAGGACGCTATCGGCATCAAGGGCATTCCCCGCCTGGCCTGCTATGAAGACCTGCTGGCCGCGCAGGACGGCGACTACAGCTGGCCGGTGTTCGACGAGGATGCCGCCTGCGGCCTGTGCTACACCTCGGGCACCACCGGCAATCCCAAAGGGGTGCTGTACTCGCACCGCTCCACCATGCTGCACTCCTACGCCTCTGTGGCGCCGGACATGCTCAACCTGTCGGCGCGCGACTGTGTCATGCCCGTGGTGCCGATGTTCCATGTGAACGCCTGGGGGCTGCCCTATTCGGCCGTGCTGGTGGGCGCCAAGCTGGTGCTGCCAGGCCCCGCGCTGGACGGCGCTTCGCTGTACCAGCTGTTCGAGCAGGAAGGCGTAACCTTCTCGGCCGGCGTGCCCACCATCTGGCTGGGCCTGCTCAACCACGTGCGCGCCAACGGACTGCGTTTCTCCACGTTCGCGCGCACGGTGATCGGCGGTTCGGCCTGCCCGCCGGCGCTGATGGATGGCCTGCGCGAAGAGTATGGCGTGCAGGTGGTCCACGCCTTCGGCATGACCGAGCTGTCCCCCATCGCCACCGTCTGCACGCTGCAGGCGCACCACCTGGACCTGCCGGCCGAGGAGCAGCGCCGGCTGCTGCAGGCGCAGGGCCGCGTGCCTTTCGGCGTGGACATGAAGATCGTGGACGACGACGGCGCCGAACTGCCGTGGGACGGCAACGCCGCCGGCCACCTGATGGTGCGCGGTCCGTGGGTGGCGGACGCCTACTTCGGCCAGCCGCCAGGCTCGGCGCTGGAAGGCGGCTGGTTCCCCACCGGCGACGTGTCCACCATTACCGCCGACGGCTACATGCGCATCACCGACCGCAGCAAGGACCTGATCAAGTCCGGCGGCGAGTGGATAGGTTCGATCGACCTGGAAAACATCGCCATGGCGCATCCGGCCGTGCAGCAGGCGGCCTGCATCGCCGTGGCGCATCCGAAGTGGGAGGAGCGGCCCTTGCTGGTGGTGGTGCGCAAGCCCGGCTGCGAGCTGGAACCCCATGCGCTGCTGGCGCACTTCAACGGCAAGGTGGCGCGCTGGTGGATACCGGACGACGTGGTCTTCGTCGACAGCCTGCCCATGGGACCGACGGGAAAAATTCAGAAGAACAGGATCAGGGAGCAGTACCGCAATCACTTGATGTAAGCAGTGCCACAACTATAAAGAAGGAGACAAGCAATGAACTATACCAATGTCCTCGGCGCGGCTGCCATGCTGGGCCTGGCCGCTACCGTCCACGCGCAGCAGGAACACACCGCCCCGCCGGCCGAAGAAATCGCCGACACCAACAAGGTGGTGGTCACCGCCCAGAAGCGCGAGCAGCTGCTGCAGGAGGTGCCGCTGTCGGTGAACGCCATGAGCGCGCAGACGCTGGCCAACGCCAAGCTCGATACCGGCACCGAGATCGCGCGCCTGGTGGCCAACCTGCGCGTGTCGGTGCTGGGCGACGAGTCGCAGCCGAAGTTCTCGCTGCGCGGCATCTCCAGCTCGGAATTCAACCTGAACGCCATCTCGCCCACCGGCGCCTTCTTCGACGAAGTGTACGTCGGCGCGCAATACCTGGGCGGTGCGCAGATCTTCGACATCGAGCGAGTGGAAGTGCTGCGCGGGCCGCAGGGCACGCTGTTCGGCAAGAACACCACCGCCGGCGCGGTCAACTTCATTTCGAAAAAGCCCACCTTCCGCCCGCAGGCGGAAATGACGGTGGGCGTGGGCAGCAACGGCTACCGCGAAGCCAAGGGCGTGCTGGAAGCGCCGCTGATAGAGAACCGCCTGAGCGCGCGCCTGGCCTTCACCGGCGCGCATTCGGACGGCTACATCCATAACGTGAACCCGGCCGGCCACGACTTGTCCAACATCGACCGCAAGGCCGTGCGCCTGACCCTGGGCTACAAGGACGAGAGTGGCCTGAACGGCACGCTGCGCCTGTTCGCCGTGCGCAACAACCCGGAGGCGGTGGGCGCCACCAACGAAGGGCTGGCGGCCGACGGCTTGAATGCGCTGGGCAAGAACCCGCGCATCAATCCCTTCACCGGCGCGCGCCTGGGCGACCGCGAAGTGGCCACCGACCGTTCGGGCAACATCGAAGTGCGCGGCAGCGGCGGCTACCTCACGCTCAACAAGCGCCTGGAACACGGCACCGTCACTTCCATCACCTCCTTCCTGAACGGCCGCTTCCTCAACCTGGTGGACGCCGACGGCACCATGGACCCGTTGCTGCACATCGACTTCACTTCAAAAACGCACGAGTTCAGCCAGGACTTGCGCTTCTCCAGCTCCTTCGACGGCCCGTTCCAGTTCATCGCCGGCCTGTACCACCAGCGCGACAAGGTAGACATCGGCACCACCTACACCATCTTCGGCGGCCCGCCGGTGCTGCCCATCCTGCGCCAGAAATACAACCAGGCGCGCCGCTCCAACGCGGCCTACGTGGACGGGACGTATGAGCTGAACGAACGCGCCACCATCTACGGCGGCTTGCGCTACACGCGCGACCAAGGCGAGATGCGCGGCTTCCACGTCACGCCCGTGGTGCCGGTGCAGCCCACGCTCGACTACAGCGACGCCAAGCCGACCGGACGGCTGGGCGCCAGCTACAAGCTCTCGCGCGACGTGATGGCGTATGGCCACTATGCGCGCGGCTACCGCAGCAGCGCCTTCAACGGCGGCGCGCTGACCAACGCGGCCGACCTGAATACCGCCAAGCCTGAATACCTGAACTCCTACGAAGCGGGTGTGAAGTCGCAGATGTGGGACCGCAGGCTGACGCTGAACGCGTCCGCCTTCCGCTACGACTTCAAGCAGCAGCAGTTCCTCAACGTGGTGGGCATCGGCACGCAGCAGCTGGTCAACGCGGGCCAGTCGCGCATCACCGGCGCCGAGTTCGAGGCGGCGCTGCAAGCCACCCGCGAACTGCGCGTGAACGCCAGCGTGGGCCTGCTGAACGGGAAGTACCGCGAGCTGCTGCTGAACGGCGTGGACCTGTCGGGCAAGCGCATGATCGAAGCGCCGCGCTACACCGCCAACGCCGGCATCGACTACAGCCTGCCGCTGGGCGGCTACAAGCTGAACTTCCATGGCGACGCCAGCGTGATCGGCGAACAGTACTTCCTCGCCACGAACGTGCCCGCCTCGCGGGTCGGCGTCACGCGCGACGTGTCTGCCCGCATCGCCCTGCTCAGCCCCTCGAAAAAGGTGGAGGTGGCGCTGTACGGCAAGAACCTGAGCGACAACCGCAACCCGGCCGGCATCGTGCTGGACGCCACCTCGCAGACCCGCTTCACCACCGTGCCCTACCCGCGCCGCTACGGCGTCGACCTGACGGTGCGCTACTGACATGGAGGTCGCAATGAAACACCCCGCCGAACGCATCACCCTGGAAGCCAACGACGGCCAGGCCATCGACATCCTGTGCTGGCAGCGGGCGGCGCCCAGGGCCGTGGTGCAGATCGTGCACGGCATGGCCGAGCACTCGGCGCGCTACCAGCACGTGGCCGAAGCGCTGCTGGAGGCCGGCTATGCTGTCTACGCAGGCGAACATCGCGGGCACGGCGCGCTTGCGCGGCGCCGCCGCGAGCTGGGCGACTTCGGTGCGCGCGGCTTCCAGGGCCTGGTGGACGACATGGCGGCGGCGTCGCGCCACGTCCGCGCCGCGCATCCCGGCGTGCCGCTGGTGATGCTGGCGCACAGCATGGGATCGATGGCCGCGCAGATCTACCTGCTCGACCACGCGCACCTGCTGCATGCGTGCGCGCTGTCGGGCACCACGGCACTGGAGCTGCTCGATCCGCGCGTCTCCGGCTGGACCGTGGAAACAGCCAACGCCACGGTGCCCAACGCCGCCACGCCGGTGGACTGGCTCAGCCGCGACCCCGCCGTTCCCGCCGCCTATATGGCCGACCCGCTGTGCGGCTTCCCGCTGACCGAAGCGTCGCTGTTCTCGATTTTCGATACGGGCGCTCGCACCGCCGACGCGGCGCAACTGGAGCGGCTGCCGAAGGACCTGCCGCTGCTGCTGTTCACCGGCGACCGCGATCCGGTGAACGGGATGCTGGCCTGGTTCGACGTGCTGGTGTGGCGCCTGCGCCAGGCCGGCATGCGCGACGTGTCCACCCACGTCTACGGCGGCGCGCGCCACGAAGTGCTCAACGAAACCAACCGCGCCGAGGTGATCGCCAACCTGCTGGCATGGCTGGCCCGCGTGACGGCATGACGATGGGGAGAACCGACACGCCGACCGAATCGGCCAAGTGCGACGTGCTGGTGGTGGGCGGCGGCATCAACGGCGCCGGGATCGCGCGCGACGCGGCGGGACGCGGCCTGTCCGTCATCCTGTGCGAGCAGGACGACCTGGGCGCCCACACGTCCTCCGCCTCCTCCAAGCTGATACACGGCGGTTTGCGCTACCTGCAGTACTACGAGTTCGGCCTGGTGCGCAAGGCGCTGCGCGAACGCGAAGTGCTGATGCGCAGCGCGCCGCACCTGATCCGCGAACTGCGTTTCGTCATGCCGCACGTGAAGGGGCTGCGCCCGGCGTGGATGCTGCGCTGCGGCCTGTTCCTGTACGACAGGCTGGCGCGGCGCGAGCTGCTGCCCGCCTCGCGCCAGGTGGCGTTGCGTCAGCACCCGGCCGGCGTTCCGCTCGCCCCCGGGATGGAACGCGGCTTCCTCTATTCCGACGCCTCGGTGGACGACGCGCGCCTGGTGGTGCTGAACGCCGTCGCGGCGGCGGAACATGGCGCGCGCATACTGACTCGCACCCGCTGCGTGTCGGCTGCGGCGCACAACGGGCGCTGGCACGCGGAACTGCAGCGGGAAGACGGCAGCCGCATCGCGGTGCGCGCCGCCAGCCTGGTCAACGCCGGCGGGGCATGGGCGATGAAGCTGCACGCGATGGCGGACGGCGCGCGGCAGCGCCCGCTGCGGCTGGTCAAGGGCAGTCACATCGTGGTACGCAAGCTGTTCGACCACGATCATGCCTATATCTTCCAGCACCCGGACGGGCGCATTGTGTTCGCCATCCCCTACCAGGCCGACTACACCCTGATCGGCACGACCGACATGGATTACGACGGCGACCCGGGGCAGGTGCAGATCAGCAGGAGCGAAGTGGATTATCTGTGCGAGTTGAGCAACACCTACTTCCGCACCAGGATTGCGGCTGGCGACGTGGTGTGGAGCTACGCCGGCGTACGGCCGCTGATCGACAACGGCGCCGGCAGCGCGCAGGCGCTCACCCGCGACTATGAAATCGTTGCGGACGGGCGCAGCGCGCCGCTGCTGTCCGTGTTCGGCGGCAAGGTGACGACCTACCGCACGCTGGCGGAACAGGCAGTGGACCAGCTGGGAGAAATGATCTCCATACCAGGCAAAGCCTGGACCGCCACCGCCTGCCTTCCGGGCGGCGACCTGCTTGGCGCTGCCGCAGGCAATGCATCCGTGGCACACTTTCCAGCCTTCGCGGCCGGCCTGGCGACACGCTATCCGTGGCTGCCGCCCGCGCTTCTGCAGCGCTATGCCCGCGCCTACGGGACGCGCGTGCACCGCATGCTGGCTGGCTGCTGCGATTGCGCCGGCATGGGCGCCGAAATCGCGCCGCAGCTGTATGAACGCGAACTGGCATATCTGATGAACACCGAATGGGCGCGCACCGCCGACGACGTGCTGTGGCGCCGCACGAAACTCGGCCTTGGCGCACCGGCGCGCGCCACAGCAGCAGTAAGCGACTGGCTGCGGCTGCACAGCGGCAGCGGCATTGCCGGCAGCGCAGCCGGCGCAAGGAGCGCCTGACCGTGCGGCGCTACGTCCTCGCCCTGGACCAGGGTACTTCCAGCTCGCGCGCCGTGCTGTTCGACTGCGCATGCGGCGTGGTAGGCATGGCCCAAAACGCCTTCCCCCAGATATTCCCCCAGCCCGGCTGGGTGGAACACGATCCGCGCGCCATCTGGGACTCGCAATTGTCGGCCGCCCGCCAGGTGCTGGCCACGCATGGCGTCGGCGCGTCCCGGCTGGCCGCCATCGGCATTGCCAACCAGCGCGAGACCACCGTGCTGTGGGACCGCGCCACCGGCGAACCGCTGATGAACGCCATCGTCTGGCAGGACCGGCGCACGGCCGCCGATTGCGAGCGGCTGCATGAAGCGGGCATGCAGGAAACCGTGCGCGAAAAGACCGGCCTGGAGATCGACGCCTACTTCTCCGCCACCAAGCTGAAATGGATGCTCGACCACATCCCCGGCGCCCGCCAGCGCGCGCAGCGCGGCGAACTGGCGTTTGGCACCATCGATTCCTGGCTGGTGTTCAAGCTCAGTGGCGCGCACGTCACCGATGCCGGCAACGCCTCGCGCACCATGCTGTTCAACATCACCACCATGCAGTGGGATTCGCAATTGCTGGAGCTGTTCGGCATTCCGGCCGGCGTGCTGCCTGAGGTGGTGGTGAGCAGCGGCGTGGCCGCGCACACGCTGCCCGAAATGTTCGGCAGCGCTGTCCCCATCGCCGGCATTGCAGGCGACCAGCAGGCTGCCACGTTCGGGCAGGCCTGCCACACGCCCGGCATGGCCAAGAACACCATCGGCACCGGCAGCTTCATGCTGATGAACACCGGCACGCGCCCTGCCGTGTCGCGCCATCGCCTGCTGTCCACCATAGGCTGGAGCGGCACGGGCGGCGTGACGCATCTGATGGAGGGCAGCGTATTCATGGCCGGCGCCACCTTGCAATGGCTGCGCGACGGCCTGGGCATGGTGGGCGATATCGCCGAGGTGGAGCGGCTGGCGGCCACCGTCGGCGACACGGGCGGAGTCTGCCTGGTGCCGGCCTTCGCCGGGCTGGGCGCGCCGCACTGGGACGCCTACGCCAGGGGCGCCATCCTCGGCCTGCACCGGGGCACGACCAGGGCGCATATCGCGCGCGCCGCGCTCGACGGCATCGCCTGCCAGACGGCCGAGGTGCTGCGCGCCATGGAAGCCGATGCGGGTGTCGCCTTGTCCGAACTGCGTGTCGACGGCGGCGGCGCGGCCAGCGACCTGCAGCTGCAGCTGATGGCCGACGCGCTGGGCGTGCCGGTGGTACGGCCGGTGAATACCGAAACCACCGCGCTGGGCGCGGCGCAGCTTGCGGGGCTCGGCGTGGGAATGTGGGACAGCGTCAGCGATCTGGCAGGCTTATGGCGCGCCGGCCGCTGCTTCGAGCCCGCCCTCCGCCACGGCGAACGCGCTGCGCGGATGGCAATGTGGGAAAAGGCAGTGCAGCGCGCAGCCGGCTGGAGCAGGGACTGATGCCCATTGCTTCACCAACTACTTCGCCAACGCGTAGCCCGCTTCGGCCTGGCCATCGTCGCGCAGGTGGCCGGTGGCCCACAGCACGCCGCGCGCCACCAGGTCCAGGTAGCGCGGGTCCGCCATGCCCGCTTCGTTGTGCGCCATCGTGGTGCTGAACACCTTGGCCTGCTTGGGTCCGTAGCGGTGCGTCCAGGCCACGCTGAACTGCAGCGCCCGTTCGGCCTCGGCTTTCGCTTCCGGCTGGGTGCCGGTGAGCACGGGCGTGACGTTGAACTGGGTCAGGTTGTTGTACAGCTCTTCGTTGGCAGTCACGAACGGCTGGAAGTCCTTGGCCACGGGGTGGCCGGCAGTGCTGGCGGCCAGGTGGATGGGCGACTGCGGGCCGTGGCCGGTGGACTGGATGCCCGTGTATTCAAACCACTTGGCGTTGGCGTCGCCCGCTTTCACGGCCTGCTTCCATTCCCCGGAGCGGAAGGAATGCATGGCGCAATGCAGGTTCACGCCCGGCGTGCCCTGGCGGTGCGGCGCCAGTACGGTATCGACAATGGCGGCGCTGTCTTCGTCCGCGGCGCATTCGTTGTGGATCACGACGTCATAGCCGTCGGCGTAACGGGGATTGCCGTAGATCGGCAGCGCGGGCCGCGTCGCCTTTTCGCCCGGTTTCGGATCGTAGAACGCGTGCGTGACCTCGGCGGGAATGCGCGCCTTCAGGCCAGCTTCAAGAATGGCGCGCTGCGCCGGGTAATTATGGCAGCAGCCGCCAGTCACGATCAGCACCTTGATGGGTTTAACCGTCTGCGCATGCGCCGGAAAGGCGGCAGCGAGTGCCAGAGGCAACAAAATCCGTTTCAGCATGTTCGTCCTTGTCTGCCAGGTTGGGTTCCATAGCATAACGGCGCAACACGCCGGCGCGGCGTCGTTGGTAGATTTAACCAGCCACTTGATTGATTTCAGTTGATAACGGCGCGCTCCAGTAGGCAGCGCGCAGCTAGTATGGGCTGGACGCCGGTGCGCCTGCCGTGTCCAGCCAGATGTCGTCCGGCAGCGAGCGGTCGCGGTGGCATATGCGGTCGTGGTCCGGATAGCTGATGTCGTCGACCGGGGCGCGGGTGCCGACCACCAGGCAGCGCGTGGGCGATGCGCTGCGGTTCCACAGGCAGTGGCCCAGCGCAACGCCGGCGCGGAAGGTGGCCGCGTCGCCGGGATTCAGCAGCGTTTCAGTGTCGCCTTCGACCAGCGTCACCTGCCCTTCCAGCACATACACCATTTCATCCTCCGCGCTGTGCCAGTGCTTGATCGACGAACGCGTGCCCGGCTGCAGCACTTCCACGAAGGCGCCGAACTGGGTCAGACCGCCTGCCTCCGAAATCCACAGCGTCTGGTTGGGAGCGGCCGCCCCCTCGGCTTGATCTTCCTCTTTGACAAATTCCGCTGGCGTGAATGCTGGCATGACGTGTTCCCTTATTGAGTTGGCTTGCCGGACCAGTCCAGGCGCTCGCCGGCCGCGCACGCATCGACCAGTTTGGCGAAGCGCGATGCGCGCGTCTCCGCCCGCTTGGCGCTGGCGATCCAGTGCAGCAGGCGCTTTTTGTAGCTGGGCGGCGTGGCTTCGAAATAGGCCAGCGCTGGCTTGTTGGCCTTGAATAGCTTCAGCTCGGCCGCCGACAGTTCGGCAGTCTCGGCTTGCTCGTGCGAATAGATGACGGACTTGGCTTCGGAGCGCAGCGCGAAGGCTTGCTCGCCGGCCGGCGTCATGCGCCCTTCCGCCGTAAGCTTGGCCATTTTCTCGATGTTGATCGCGCTCCAAATGGAGGTGGCGCGGCGCGGCGTGAAGCGGATCGAATAAGTGTGGTCGTCGATGCGCCTGCGCACGCCGTCTATCCAGCCGAAGCACAGCGCCTCGTCCACCGATTCCGACCACGACATGCTCGGCTGGCCGCTGCCCACCTTGTGGTATCCGACCAGCAACTCGGGCGCGGTGGCGGCATTCTTCTCCAGCCATGCGCGGAACTTGCTTGAATCGGAAAAGAACATTGGGTCAGTCGGCATGACGTTTAATTTCCAGGGTTGTCGGCAGGCGCAGCGCCTGCAAAGAATTGCGCAGTACGCCGTACGCGGAATGCAAAAATAGCACAGCTATGGTGACGCCGACAACCGCCGCTCCCTGTCGGTCCGGCCGCGGTTCCGGTATCATTCGGCATGAATACGATTTCTTTCAAACCATTTGTCATTGGTGTCGCTGGCGGAAGCGGCAGTGGCAAGTCAACAGTGTCCCAGCAAGTTCTGGCTTCGTTCGGCGCCGATATGGTCTCGGTCGTGATGCAAGATGATTACTATTGCGACCAGACCCATCTCACCCCTGAAGTCCGCCGCCAGCAGAATTACGACCATCCGCAGGCCTTCGACTGGCCATTGCTGGTACAGCACGTCCAGGCCTTGCGCAATGGCGAAGCCATCGAGATGCCGGAGTACGACTTCACGCGCGACAACCGCTCCGACAGGACCATTTTGGTCAAACCAGCCCCGGTTATCGTGATCGAAGGCCTGTTTGCCTTGTATGACGCGGATTTGCGCAAAATGATGTCGCTCAAGATCTTTGTGGACACCGCCTCCGACGTGCGCTTCATCCGCCGCATGCAAAGGGATATTACCGAACGCGGCCGCTCGGTGGACAGCGTCGTCGGCCAGTATCTGGACACGGTACGCCCGATGCACAAGCAGTTCATCGAGCCAACCAAGCGCCATGCCGATGTCATTATTCCGCACGGCGCAAATGGCCCGGCGGTCGATGTGATTACGACCAAGGTGGCGAGCGTTATCGGCCAGCTGAAGCGGCCCTGATATCATTCGGTATGAACAAGATTTCTTTCCAACCGTTTATTATTGGGGTCGCAGGCGGTAGCGGCAGTGGCAAGTCCACTGTGTCCCAGAAGGTGCTGGCTGCGTTCGGCGCGGATATGGTCTCGGTCGTCATGCAGGACGATTACTATTGCGACCAGACCCATCTCAGCCCTGAAGTCCGCAGCCAGACGAATTACGACCATCCGCAGGCTTTCGAATGGTCGCTGCTGGTGCAACATGTGCAAGCCTTGCGCAATGGCGAGGCGATCGAGATGCCGGAGTACGACTTCACGCTGCACAACCGCTCCAGCCGGACCATTCCCGTCAAGCCGGCACCGGTCATCGTGATCGAAGGCCTGTTTGCCCTGTATGACGAGGATTTGCGCGACATGATGTCGCTCAAGATCTTCGTCGACACCGCCTCCGACATCCGCTTCATCCGCCGTATGCAGAGGGATATCACGGAACGCGGCCGTTCGGTGGAAAGCGTCATCAGCCAGTATCTGGAAACGGTGCGCCCGATGCACAAGCAATTCATCGAGCCAACCAAGCGCAACGCCGATGTCATTATTCCGCACGGCGCCAATGGCCCGGCGGTGGATATGATTACCACCAAAGTGGCCAGCGTTATCAAAAAAATAAAGCGGCCCTGACTGGGCTTTGTTCAAAAACGGTACTGCACACTGAGGCTGATGAAGCTCAGCGGATCATCGGCACCAGTCTCGCGCAGGAATGCGCCAGGCTGCGCGTAGGCCACGACCGCAGTCGAGGACCAGCCCGGGGCCAGCGTCCAGATGGCGCCAAGCGACGCGATGGTCGCCACATAGCGGGCACGGCTATCACCAGCGGCCCGGATCAGCATGCCGTTGGGCGCATACACGCCATCGCGGGTGCTGTGACGCCAGAAGAAGTCGAGACTGGCGTTCAGCTGAACCCCAGGTGCCGGCCGCAGGGTCAGCGCCGGGTGGATGTTGGAGAAGTTGCGTGGCCCTAGCGTCGCTTCGTCGCCAAAATAATTGCCTCGCGGGTAGAGCGGATTGAGGGTGCCCAGGCGGTCGTCGTCCGGGTTCTTGTCGCCACTGGCAATGGCGAGCAGCAGCGCCACCCTTGGCCGGCCACCCACGTCATCGAAGGTGTAGCCGGTGTCCGTGGCGAGCGACCAGGCACGAATCCCGGCGGCGCCGAAGCGCCCGCCCTGCACCGCAACTTCCGCGTTCCAGTCCCAGGCATTGCGGCCGCCGAACACGCGGGTGCCGGCCGACCAGCGACGTTCATGCGCCACGCCCTGTACGTAACGGGCAATGGTGTCCTCGTAATGCAGCGCATAGACGTCCCAGGAGGTGACGCCGCCGGTGCGGGTGGCGTAGATGCCGCGCAGCGCCTGGGTCCGCGAGCGGGCGTCATCGAAGCTGCCCGCACGGTTCTGCCGCGGCGCTGCGGCGAAGGCGTCGACACGCCATGGACCGCTGGCCAAATAGGCGCGCACGGCTTCGAAGCTGCGCCTCACGTTCGGACCCTCGCGGGCGTCGATGGAGCGCCCCGAGCCGAACTGCAGTTCCTGAACGCCGACACGCACGCCAATCCTGCCTCCCCCCTCCCCCGCCGATTGCCATTCGACGAACAGGTTGGTGGGATCAAGCCGGTTCTCGTCCACCGGAGATGGGCCTGCGGCGCGGCCGTTGGCGTAGGAGCTGGCCAACTGGGCGAAGCCGCGCCAGTGCCCGCCCAGGCGCAGGTCCGCGAAGGCCGAACCGCGCTGCATCAACACACCCCACCGGTCCTGGCGTTCCAGCCCATAGCGCGGATTGCCGGCGTACTCGTAGCGCCAGCGCAGGTCGCCGCCGATACTCAGGCGGACGTGATCCGCTATCGGGCGGTCTTTCCAGCATGCGCTACGGTTGTTGATCTCTTCGCATCCCTGACGCTGCGCGCTGAAATCGTCGTCGAACCGCAATGGACGGAACTGCGCCAGCGCGGCATCGGCCGCCAGCAGCAAGGGAATGCCAAGCCACGCCGCGCGCACGCTCGCCACGCCCTCACCGAGCCTGGGGATAGCCGCCGAAGTGTTTGATCGGCGACCAGGCGGGCAGGATCTCGGGCAATGCCGGCGACAGCGATTGGTAGTCCTGCGCGCCGTACACCACCCGGCCGTCCATGACGGTCAGGACGGAGGAAATGGATTTGATCTGCGACTCCGCAACCGCGAAGTAATCCCTGTCCAGCAGCGCGAAGTCGGCGAGGTGGCCAGGGGCGATCATGCCCATCTCGGACCCGTCAGCGTGGGCACGCGGGTGCCATCGCTCTGGCGTGCGGTCAATCCAAGCGCACCATCGAGCGCTTCGTCATCGAGTTCAAGCAGCACGCGGTCGCCGCCATATTGCTGCACGGTCTGGCGCAGGCGTTCGCGCTCCAGCGGGTCCAGGTCACTCAGCTTGGCGCCGGTAACCGCCTGGGCGGAGGCGTCCACCAGGCCGAAGGTGGTGGCGCGGCTGGCGCGCTCATGCGGCAACATCGCCACGCATTCGGGCTGGCCGTCGGCCTTCAGGCGCCGGCGCAGATACACGCCGCCGGTGGTCGCCACTTCGCCATGCGCCTTGGGTATGGCGATGCGCGCCACATGCACAGCGCCCAGCGCGACCGGAGTGACCGTGACCGCCAGCGATGGCGATGTACGCGCGGCCACCAGCCCCGCCAACCCGGCCAGTTGCAAATGCTCGGCGTGCAGACCGGTCGGCGTGCCATCGTCTTCCAATGCCTTGACGTCCTGGTTGATTGCGACATCCATTGGTGCAAATGCAGACCTACCTACGGCCAAGGTGGCCGAACGTCGTGGGCAGGTGCTGTTCATCAACGCCGACCGCGAATATTTCGAGGGCCGTGCGCAGAATTACCTGCTGCCCGAGCACATCGAAAAAATCGTCAACACTTTTGAAAATTTCAAGGCCGAGCCGGGCTTTTCTGCCATCGTCAGCACGGCCACCTTGCGCGAGAATGACTACAACCTCAACATCCGCCGCTACGCCGACAACGCCCCAGCGCCTGAACCGCACGACGTGCGCGCCCACTTGCTGGGCGGTGTGCCCAAGGCCGAAGTGGCGGCGAAGATGGACATACTGGCCGCGCACGGCCTCGATCCGCTGGCGCTGCTGACCGAACGCGACGCTCACTATTTCGACTTTGCGCCGCAGCTGACGACCCGCCACTCCATCAAGCTTGTCATCGAAACCAACCCCGGCCTGCTACAGCGCGAACAGGCGGTGCGCGACGCCTTCGACGCATGGTGGCGTGAACACAGCCCGCGCATCACCGCCATTGCTGGCGCGGCCAGTATCGTTGGCCTGCGCAACGACTTGTTGCACAGCTTTGCCGAGGCGATGGAGCCGGCTGGCGTGTTGGGACGCTTCCAGGTGCGCGGCATCGTGGCCGGCTTTTGGGACGATGCAAAGTATGAATTCATGACACTGATGGCGCGTGGCGCCAAAGGTGTCGTCGATGCCTGGCGAACCAGCATACTGGCGTCGATGGACGACGAGCAAAGCAAGGACCAGCCGCTCGATCATAAACTGGTCAAGTTCCTGATGGCCGACTTCGTCGATGCACAGACGGCGCTGCAAACGCGCAAGGTTGAGCTGGACAGCCAGATCAAGGCGGCTATGGCCAGCAAGAGCGCAAGTGAAGACGGCGATGAAGCCGAAGCCGCTGATGACGAGCCTGCCGTGGATGAGGCACAGATCAAGGTGTTGAAAACGCAGCTAGTCGCGTTGAAGAAGGAGATCAAGACGCTGGAGCAGGACTTTACCGTGCGGCTTAATGCGGCTGTCGATGTGCTGAACGAGACAAAAGCAGCTGGCCTGTTGCTGACCATTCTGCGCAACGACATGGAGGCGATCCTAGGGCGCTGTATAACCGCGCACCGTCAGCAAGTGGTATTGGCATTTGAGAATTGGTGGGACAAGTATCGTGTAACGTTGTCGGACATTGAAAATGAGCGCAATAGTGCTGCCGATGTATTACGTTCGTTCATCAAGGATCTTGGTTATGTTTGATGAGCGCCCAATCGGCGATCTGATCGCCAATCAAGTCGGGGGAGGAACGCCGTCTAGGCAAGTTCCTTCTTACTGGAATGGTCCTATTCCGTGGGCATCGGTCAAAGATTTTACGAATGGCGATTCTGTAATCTCATCAACGCAGGAAAGTATTACTGTACAAGGGCTAAGTGCCAGTGCGAGTAGCTTGATCCCTGCTGGCACGCCTATGATTTGTACTCGGATGGCGCAGCTTGATGTCGGGAATCTTGCTCTGCCCGACCTTCCGCGAAAAGTCGATGTGTTCGAGCACCTCGGCCAGGCTGGAGTTGTTACTTTCCAGGCCGCCGAGCGCACGGTTGAGAAAGCCGCCGACATCGACGTGGGCCTCGTTGACCAGATAGTTCCAGCGCGAAGTCGGTGGTACGTAGAAGGACTGACCGTACCAGCGTTTGAGCTCGGCACTGGCCTCTGCATCAGCCTCTGACTTACCCCCCGTCTTTTCCTGCGCGACAACCTGTTCGCGACGCTGGTCGAACACGTCGGAGCAACGTTTCAAGAACAACATCCCGAAGATATATTCTTTAAATTCAGAGGCATCCATCTTTCCGCGCAAGATATCGGCGGCCTTGAATAGATGACGTTCCAGCTGTGGCAATGTAATCGGCATGAGGGTGATGAAGGGGATTCAGAGACGGGCCGATAATATAACATTTGCGCGTGCCAAAGTATCGTTGACATAGCAACAACTATCAAATCCGCAGCGCGTGATTAATGTATCTGGCTCACCTTATTGGGCGCGGCGGCCCAGCAATTTTGCACCAGCACGCCAACGCACTTGTTCAAGACACCAACCCGCCTCAATCACCTCCGAGCACGCCTGTAAGCGGTAACCAGCCGGCGTTATTGACGTGACTGGCGGTCGTTGCGCTGGTAAAGATCAGAGCGCAGCGAATTGGCGGGAAACAGGGTCTTCCACGCGCGCGGTGTGAGTTACTCGACCAAGGCAGCAGGATGCTGGCTCGACCTCCTTGGCCTCGAACACCTCCCGGCGTGCATGCGCCCAGCATTGCGCATGCGTCAGCCCGACCTGCCTGGCGTAACTGGCATAGGCCGCGTAACCGTCACTGAGCAGCAGGGCGACGTCCGGTGGGCACAGGCCGAGCATGTCGCGCACATGCTGCCCAGAGCGTCCGGACGAGCGCGTAAATGGAGACTGCTGATCTCGCATTTGTTCAACCTCTCGTTCAGGTGACTCCACGGCTGGCGTCAATGCAGCGCTGCTGCCACTGCGCGATCTCCTCTGAGTCCCAGGCGATGGACTTCGGGCCGATGGGAATTGGCGCTGGCAACACGCCTGCTTTCACCTTCCGCCAGATTGTGGCACGAGACCATCCTGTGGCCTCAATTACCGCAGGCAAACGGAGGAATCTTTTGGTCGTGGTCATCATACACTCCTTTGATTTCTTAACGGCAGGCAGCAGTGGGGCGTCATAGCGACTCACTGTGATAGTTCCAACAGCACTGACGCTGTCCCTTGCATACATTCTTTCCACAAATTGCGGCCGTGATACGAATGATCGGTCATCGCCCCAGATAGATGGAAGTGACCTGTTCGCGGAAATGGCCCATCTCCGCCGACAACTGCAGCCGCACGGCTTGATCGACCGATTTGTCGGTCGCATCCAACTGCTTGGACGTGAGCCCGCCGCTCGCGGGGCACAGCCAGCCGGTCAACTCCGCGTAGCGCCGCTGCGCATACTGATGCCGCAGCCCATGCACGCCATGGATGCCCGCTTTATCGCACTGCGCCCGAAAGCGGTTCAACTGGTCCCGATACCGCATCTCCGCCGGGATCATGCTACCCTTCCCAGCCAGCGCCTTGGCCGCATCCAGCACGGCACGCTGCTGCGCAGTCGTAATCGGCACCTCCCGATACTTGCCACCTTTGGTCCAGCTATCCTGCAACCGCAAGAAGCTCCCGCAGTCCGCCCACCCCGGCTTGATCTTGATGCTTTCCTCCCGCCGCAATCCAAACGCGGCCTGCAACTGCAATGACATCCGCGTATAGGGATCGGTCAAGCGGGCGAGCATGTCGGCATCGAGCACCTTGGCCTTCGACACGTTGGTGACAAACACCCGCTCCGCGATGCCATACGCGTCGTTGGTGCGCGCAATGATGTTGTCCTTGCCTATCTTCTCGGCCCACCAGCGCAAGGCGCTCATGCGGTTCTTGAGCGTCCCTGTGCCGACGCGGTCCTGCTTCCACTTCTCGAGCAGCGCCGCCACGTGCTTCGGCTTCAGGCTGTCCGCGCCCATATGCTGGAAGCCCCGTCCCGCCAGGTCGTTCGCGCACAGGTTCAACAAGCGCTCGCGGTCGGCCTGCGTCGCGAAGCTGCCATCGCGGTTGCGGTGACAAAGCTGTTTGAGCTGGTAGTTCAAGTCGCGCATGGCAAAGTTCCTCCTTCCGATCTTGGGTTTCAACATCGATGCCGCGTGGTGTAGGTTTGTCAGGTAAGTGTTTCTGGCCACCCGCACTGCCGCAGCAGGACAAGTTGAACTAGGGCCTCGGGACACCACTCCCGTGTATGCGGTTTCTGATACTGCCTGCCTGCGCCGCATGCGCTTGTGGCACCGCTGCGCTGTCCCGGAGGGAACTGCCGCAGCGGGGACCAATCACCCAGGGTCCATGGAGTGCACGTCGTGCACGGATCAACTTCAACCAATCAGCCCGTAGCGGGCAAAGGACATCGCAAGGACTTGCCTGCGATGCGGGGCGCCTGGCCCCGTCACTGAACACCATCACGCGGAAGTAAGCCGCTTGCCGCCTGAGGCTATGCCGTCGGCGGCGCGTCGTCACTGGCAGCACGCCGCCAGTAACGACGCGTGTACGCAGCCATGGCATGCGACGGTGTAGAAGCCGATGTCGCACTCGCGGTGACGACACGGCCGGCTCTGAAGCCCATGGGCCGGCGAACGCCGCGATGGCATCGCATCGCCAGCACTCATGCTGACGACGCGGCTTGCGGCGCAACCACTCCAGGCTTCATGCGGTTCGCCACCTCCAGGGCAAACGAACCAATCGGGGCAAGAGACTTGCTCTTGCCAAAGGAACGCCACAAGGGCGCATTAGAATTACCCGGCTTGCGGGTTATGGGAATATCACGGCGCTGAAACCAGCGCCCTATCTGCCGAAATGTGCTTGCTTCGCATCGCTCGGCCATTCGTGCAACAGAACATGTCGCATCGATCTAAAGACGGGTAACGACCGCAACGCCTACCTGCCGTAGGAGCATGCCGGACTTGAGAGTACACGGCATGGAGTGGGAGCGATTCCCACAGGTGAGCGTCAATTATCTCGCCGTGCGGCGGCACGATCAAGTGGCAAAAACGCTGGCGGACACCGGAAAAACGCTCTCGTGCCGACGTGGCATGTGCGGTGCGCCGATAACCTTGAGAATCGCAAAGCGCGGCGTATTCTTCTTATTACTCTTACCATTATTCCTACTACTCTTACCAGCTTGGAGGGAATCATGCACGTCAATCCAGACGTTCAGAAGCGCATCTTCGACGCCGCCGCGCAATTGCATAGCGACGCCGGCCATGGCGACTTCCCGACGGTCGATGCAGTTCGGCGCGTTGCGCGGACCAATATGAACGACACCGCCCTCGTCATGAAATTATGGCGGGCCATGCAGGCCACTGCGGCCAGTCCCGCACCGGCATCGATACCCGACAACGTGCAGCGGCTACACAATGACGGCCTGGCCGCCCTTTGGCACGCCGCGAACGATCATGCCGGCGCGAATTTGCGGACAGCGCAGGCAGGATGGGAGGTAGAAAGAGCCGAAGCCGAGACGGTACTTGCGCAATTGGCGGCTTCGTTCGATGCGCAGTCGCTGGAACTGGAAACGGAGCAACACGCGCTGGAGGCGTGCCGCAGGCGCCTTGATGAATCCCGGCACACGGCGGCAGATGCTCTGGCACGCCTGGATGCATGCGCCGCCGAAAACCGCGCCCTCACTTCCCGGGCGGAGGCGGCCGACATCCTCATCGAAGAACTGCACGGACATGTCGCCGAGCTTCGGAAAGACCTTGAGCAGTCGAACGCCCAGGCCGCCCATCTGCAAGCACAGTACGACGACACCAGGCAGGCCGCGTACGAGCAAGTTACCGATCTGAAGACGATACTCGCCACCAAGGAAGCGAATCTGGCGAGCGCCGGTGAGCAAGTGGCCAACGCACAGCAAGAGCGCGGGACGGCGATTCAAGCTGCCGCCGATGCGCGGGATGGCATCGCGGAATTGCGGGGAAGAATCGAGGCGCTGAGCGAGCAGAACGCCGAACTCTTGAGAGTGCCATCCGGGAAGAAAAGCTGATCCAAGGCCGCAGGCGAAAAATGATTATACTGGATACGAGTAAACAGTTTATACAGTTTCACCCATGCAGCATGCTCGCTTTGGGATTGGGTGAGCCGGAGCACTACCCTTGGGCATGAGAACCACCCATCCCGCCATCGCGGCCGAATTCATCATTGACCAGTACCAGTCTGTGCGTCTGCGGCGGCGATCCTCTGCCACTGACCGCATCGATGTAATCGGCCCAATCCTGCATCATCCTGCGCCGCTCCGCCAGGAACTGCGCACGGTCGTAAGCGCTGGCCACCTTGTCCTTCGGCGCATGCGCCAGTTGGCGATCCACGACTTCATGCCTGTAGCCCAAGCGCTCCTTGATGGAGCTCATGGCCAGCGCCCGGAACCCGTGGCCAGTCATCTTGCCCTTGTATCCCATGCGTCCAAGCGCCACTAGTATCGTGTTGTTGCTGATCGGCTTTTCGTGGTCGCGCTGGTTCGGGAATAAATGTCTGCTGCGGCCTGTAATCGCATGCAGTTCGCGTAGCAGCTCCAGCGCTTGGCGCGACAGGCACACGTGGTGGTTGGTCATATCGGGATTGACGGTCAGCTTCCCGCGCTTCATGCGCTTCCATGGAATGATCCATTCGCCGCGCTCCAGGTCGATTTCGCTCCAGGGCGTCTCGATCAACTCGCTGGTGCGCACAAAGCACAGTAGCATCAGCCGCAGCGCAATACGCGTCGGCGCGAACATGCGCGCTTCGTTGCGGTCCAGCACGGCCAGAAACTGCGGCAGTTCGTCGGCGTCGATGGCGGCGAAGTGGCCGGCGCGCACGGTCTTCAACACGTCCTTCATATCGGTGACCAGATTGCGCTCTGTGAATCCGCATTGAATCGCGTAGCTGAAGATTTGCGCGCACACGGCTTTCTGGCGATGGGCAACTTCGCTTGCGCCGCGCTCCTCGATCTTGCGCAGCGCAGCTATCACGTCGCGGTGCCTGAGTTCATCGATGGGCTTGCGGCCAATGGCAGGGAAGATATCCGCCTCCAGCCGTTGCAAGACGTTCTTGGCGGTGCGTTCGCTCCACGTGGGCACCTTGTTAGCGTGCCATTCCCGGGCGATCTTCTCAAACGTGTTAGCGGCGCGCTCTTTCAAAAGCCGTTTGGAGTCGTCGCGATGCTTGGCGGGATCGATCCCTTGCAGTAGCAGGCGGCGCGCCGACAGGCGCCTTTCACGTGCATCCTGTATCGTAATCTCTGGATAAGGACCAAACGTCAGTGCGTTTTCCTTGCCGTTGACTTGGCGAAACTTCCAACGCCAGATGCGCGACCCGCTGGGCATGACTTCGACGAACAGGCCGCCGCCGTCGAACAGCTTGTAAGCTTTCTCTTTGGGTTTGGCATTTTTGACCTGAAGTTCGGTCAGCGGGACGATGAGCTTTGCCATGGTGGTCTCCTTCGCAAATGCGTCAGAAACCACTATAGGACAGTTCTAAGGGAATGGTGGCTCAGAATAGGGGAATGGCAGGCGAGAAAGGGGGGGAAGGAGGCCCGGCGCATTCCCTCAAAAAAGTTGGACATCCTGAAACGCATTGGCACATCCCGGGACGCCAAAAAACAAAAAAACCGCTTAAGATCAAGGCCTTAAGCGGTTTTTTGCAACGTCTTGACACTACCTGAAACATGTCCTTGGCGGAGAGAGGGGGATTCGAACCCCCGATAGGCTATGAACCTATACACGCTTTCCAGGCGTGCGACTTCAACCACTCATCCACCTCTCCAGTTCTCTCGCATCGCTGCAAGAGGCGCACATTGTAGCAAAGATTCTCGAAAGTACCAATGTTTTTTGCGCCGCCCCTTCTGCCCGCTTAAGACGCTTCTTTGAGCTGCTCCAGAATGGCCGGATTCTCCAGCGTCGATACGTCCTGCGTAATAGTCTCGCCTTTTGCCAGCACGCGCAGCAGGCGCCGCATGATCTTGCCACTGCGCGTCTTGGGCAGGTTGTCGCCGAAGCGGATCTCTTTCGGCTTGGCAATCGGGCCGATCTCTTTGGCTACCCAGTTGCGCAGCTCCAGCGCCAGGCGCTTGGCTTCTTCGCCAGTCGGACGCGCTTGCTTGAGCACCACGAACGCGCAGATCGATTCGCCGGTGGTTTCGTCCGGCTTGCCAACCACCGCCGCTTCGGCTACCAGCGGGTTGGCCACCAGCGCCGATTCGATTTCCATCGTGCCCATGCGGTGGCCCGATACGTTCAGCACATCATCAATGCGGCCGGTGATGGTGAAGTAGCCGGTGTCTTTGTTGCGGATGGCGCCGTCGCCGGCCAGGTAGTAGCGCCCGCCCAGCTCTTCGGGGAAGTAGCTGGTCTTGAAACGCTCCGGGTTGTTCCAGATGGTGCGTATCATCGACGGCCATGGGCGCTTGACGACCAGGATGCCGCCCTGCCCGTTCGGCACGTCCTGGCCGGCTTCGTCCACGATCGCGGTCATGATGCCCGGCAGCGGCAGCGTGCAGGAACCCGGTACCATCGGCGTGGCGCCCGGCAGCGGGGTGATCATGTGGCCGCCGGTCTCGGTCTGCCAGAAGGTGTCGACGATCGGGCACTTTTCGTTGCCGACGTTCTTGTAGTACCACACCCACGCTTCGGGGTTGATCGGCTCGCCCACCGTGCCGAGCAGGCGCAGCGAACTCAGGTCGTAGTTCTTCGGGTGCACTTTCGGGTCGACGTCGGCGGCTTTGATCAGCGAGCGGATCGCGGTCGGCGCGGTGTAGAAGATGTTGACCTTGTGCTTGGCTACGGTCTCCCAGAAGCGGCCGGCGTTCGGGTAGGTCGGGATGCCTTCGAAGATGATCTGCGTGGCGCCCACCGCCGTCGGGCCGTAGGCGATGTAGCTGTGGCCCGTGACCCAGCCGATGTCGGCGGTGCACCAGTACACATCCGACGGCTTGATGTCGAAGGTCCATTTCATCGTCAGCGCGGCCCACAGCAGGTAGCCGGCGCTGGAGTGCTGCACGCCTTTCGGGGTGCCGGTGGAGCCGGAGGTGTAGAGGATGAACAGCGGGTGCTCCGCTTCCACCCATTCCGGTTCGCATTCGGCGGGCTGGCCTTCAACCAGATCGTGCAGCCAGATGTCGCGGCCGGCCACGTGCGTGACGTCGCCGCCGGTGCGCTTGTAGACGATGACGTCCTTGATGGTGTCGCAGCCGCCCATCGCCAGCGCTTCGTCGACGATGGATTTCAGCGGCAGGCGCTTGCCGCCGCGCTGCTGTTCGTCGGCGGTGATCACGGCCACCGCGCCGGCGTCGATGATGCGCTCCTGCAGGGACTTGGCGGAGAAGCCGCCGAACACCACCGAGTGGGTGGCGCCGATGCGGGCGCAGGCCTGCATGGCGGCCACGCCTTCGACCGACATGCTCATGTAGATGATGACGCGGTCGCCCTTTTTGATGCCGCGCGATTTCAGGCCGTTGGCGAACTTGCACACTTTTTCGTGCAGCTGGCGGTAGGTGACGTTGGTGACGGCGCCGTCGTCGGCTTCGAAGATGATGGCGGTCTTGTCGGCGTTGCCGTTTTCAAGGTTGCGGTCCAGGCAGTTGTAGGACACGTTCAGCTTGCCGTCTTCGAACCATTTGTAGAACGGGGCGTCGTCTTCGTTCAGGGTGCGCGTGAACGGCACTTTCCAGTCGAGGTTTTCGCGCGCCAGGCGGGCCCAAAAGCCTTCGTAGTCCTGCGACGCTTCGGTCCACAGGGCTTTGTAGGCGTCCATGCCGGATACGTTGGCCTGCGCTGCGAATTGCGCCGACGGGGCGAACACGCGCGATTCCTGTGGGCCTTGTTGTTCTGTGGTCTGGGTGCTCATGCTAGGTCTCCATTAGTAATTGTTTGCAAACACCTTAAGCGCTGCCGCTTACGGATGCCTTACATAGCCAATGCATAGCCAAACTGGGCGTTATAACAACTTGGCATTTTCACCAATTCTACGGCAGATCGGCCTGTGCCGGTGCCGACAGCGTTGAGCGAGTGTAAAATGTCGGCAATTCAATCGCAGCCTACCGGAGTACGCATCAATGATGGAACAACCGCGCAATTCGAGTCCAAACAAACTGCCCGCGCTGGCAGGCTTTATTTTCATGTCGCGCTGGCTGCAGCTGCCGCTGTACTTGGGCCTGATCCTCGCGCAGTGCGTCTATGTATTCCATTTCTGGGTCGAGCTGAAAGACCTGATCGGCGCGGCGCTCGGCAACGAGGCGGCGCTGGAGCATATCTTCCACGCGGTGGCCGTCGGCGGCGCAGTGCCGACCAAGCTGAATGAAACCACCATCATGCTGGTGGTGCTGGGCCTGATCGACGTGGTGATGATTTCCAACCTGCTGATCATGGTGATCGTGGGCGGCTACGAAACCTTCGTCTCGCGCATGCACCTGGAAGGCCATCCGGACCAGCCGGAGTGGCTGTCGCACGTGAACGCGTCCGTGCTGAAGACCAAGCTGGCCATGGCCATCGTCGGCATTTCGTCGATCCACCTGCTGAAGACCTTCATCAACGCCGACAAGTACACCGAGAAGGTGCTGGTCGCGCAGACCGCCATCCATATCGTATTCCTGCTGTCCACCATCGCTATTGCCTACACCGATAACCTGATGACCCGGACCCAGCAACTGGCCAAGCCTCACTAATTTGCACCAAGCTTTCCATCCTCCAGCGAGAACATCATGACCGTCATAAAGCAAGAAGACCTGATCGAATCCGTCGCAGCGGCGCTGCAGTACATCAGCTACTACCACCCGGCCGACTATATCCAGCACCTGGCGCGCGCTTATGAAGCCGAGCAAAGCCCGGCGGCCAAGGATGCGATCGCGCAGATCCTGACCAACTCGCGCATGTGCGCGGAAGGCAAGCGCCCGATCTGCCAGGACACCGGCATCGTCAACGTGTTCCTGAAAATCGGCATGGGCGTGCGCTTCGAGGGCTTCTCCGGCACCGTCACCGACGCCGTCAACGAAGGCGTGCGCCGCGCGTATAACTTCGCCGACAACAAGCTGCGCGCCTCCATCGTGGCCGACCCGCACTTCGAGCGCAAGAACACCAAGGACAACACGCCGGCCGTGGTGCACATGGAACTGGTCGAGGGCAATACCGTCGATGTGAGCGTGGCTGCCAAGGGCGGCGGCTCCGAGAACAAGACCAAGTTCGTGATGCTGAATCCTTCCGATTCGCTGATCGACTGGGTGCTGAAGACCGTGCCGCTGATGGGCGCCGGCTGGTGCCCGCCGGGCATGCTGGGCATCGGTATCGGCGGTTCGGCCGAGAAGGCGATGCTGATGGCGAAAGAGTCGCTGATGGAAGACATCGACATGTATGAGCTGAAGCAGCGCGGCCCGCGCAACAAGACCGAAGAGCTGCGCATCGAACTGTGCGACAAGATCAACGCGCTGGGCATCGGCGCGCAGGGCCTGGGCGGCCTGACCACGGTGCTGGACGTGAAGATCAACATGTACCCGACCCACGCGGCCTCCAAGCCTGTCGCGATGATCCCGAACTGCGCCGCCACCCGCCACGCGCACTTCGTGCTGGACGGCTCGGGCCCGTCCTACATCGAGCCGCCGAAGCTGTCGGACTGGCCGGACGTGAGCTGGACCCCGGACACCGAGAAGTCCAAGCGCGTGAACCTGGACACGCTGACCAAGGAAGAAGTGGCATCGTGGACGCCGGGCCAGACCCTGCTGCTGAACGGCAAAATGCTGACCGGCCGCGACGCCGCGCACAAGCGCATCCAGGACATGCTGGCCAAGGGCGAGCAGCTGCCGGTGGACTTCAAGAACCGCGTCATCTACTACGTGGGCCCGGTCGATCCGGTGCGCGACGAGGTGGTGGGCCCGGCCGGTCCGACCACCGCGACCCGCATGGACAAGTTCACCGACATGATGCTGGAGCAGACCGGCCTGATCGCCATGATCGGCAAGGCTGAACGCGGCCCGGCCGCCATCGAGTCGATCAAGAAGCACAAGTCGGCTTACCTGATGGCGGTGGGCGGCTCGGCTTACCTGGTGTCGAAAGCCATCAAGTCGGCCAAGGTGCTGGGCTTTGAAGACATGGGCATGGAAGCCATCTACGAGTTCGAAGTGCAGGACATGCCGGTCACCGTGGCCGTGGACGCGGGCGGCACCTCGGTGCACAACACCGGTCCGAAGGAATGGGCCGCCAAGATCGAGGCGCTGAACGTGCCTGTCGTGGCCAAGTAAGCGGGCACCGAGCACGTGATTCCCAAGCAGCCCTTCCCCACGCCGGCCGACGCGCCCATCGGCGTATTCGATTCCGGCGTCGGCGGACTGTCGGTGCTGCGCCATGTGCGCGCGCTGCTGCCGCAGGAGCACCTGATCTACTTCGCCGATTCCGGCTTCGCGCCCTATGGCGACAAGACGGAAGCGGTGGTGGTGGAGCGTTCGCTGGCGGTGGCGGCTTTCCTGGTGGCGCGCGGCGTGAAGGCGCTGGTGGTGGCCTGCAACACGGCCACCGTGGCCGCCATCAAGGCCATCCGCGCGCACTACCCGGAGCTGCCGGTGGTGGGCGTGGAGCCGGGCCTGAAGCCCGGCTCGGCCGCCACGCGCAACGGCAAGGTGGGCGTGCTGGCCACGCAGCGCACGCTGTCGGGCGAAAAATTCCTGCTGCTGCGCGATCAGATCGCCGGCGCCACGCAGGCGCAGTTCCTGCTGCAGCCGTGCGTCGGCCTGGTGGACCTGATCGAACAGGGCGAACTGGATACGCCGGCCACGCGCGCCATGCTGGAGCGCTATATCGCGCCACTGGTGGCGCAAGGGGCAGACACGCTGGTGCTGGGCTGCACGCACTACCCGTTCGTGCAGGAAGCGATTGCACGCGCGGTGGCGCAGGCGGGCGGCGTGGACGTTACGCTGATCGACACCGGCGAGGCCGTGGCGCGCCAGCTGGCGCGCCTGCTGGAGAACGGCGGCCTGCAGCGTCCGGGCAGCGCCGGGCATCCGCCGCTGCTGCATGGCTACACCACGGGCACGCAGGAAGCGCTGGCGCCGGCTTTCGCCACGCTGCTGAAAATGACGGCGGACGTGGAATCGCTTAAAATCTAGGCAATTCGGCGTTTTTCGAAAAAAGGCGCCGCAAGCCTTTGCAAGATGCCGGATACCCTAGTATAATTCGGCACCTGACGCGCAAACAGTGCTTCAGGCGAAGTAAATCAGTGGTGGCTGTAGCTCAGTTGGTAGAGTCCAGGATTGTGATTCCTGTTGTCGTGGGTTCGAGCCCCATCAGTCACCCCAAATCTTCTTTGTAATCAGTTACTTAGAGGGCACTGAAATGCTCGGAATTGGAATTTTCCAACGCTTTACGGAAGTTTCCAACGTAATGAAAAAACTAGCCGCGTTCGCGGCTTTTTTTTCGTCCAAAATTCGATGACAAAGGTGCAAGTAGCACATATACTTCGGTGTTACGATCAACTCAATTTTCCTCCTAATGTCTGACCTCATAAACCTAGCCAAACTCTTGTGCGGAGGGCCGGTTATTGAACATGCAGCAACAGATTGCGAAGTATCCCAAATCCTGTTGCACCTAAGGTCAGTCTTGGAAACCACACTGACAGAGTTGAGATGGCTCTCCAACGAGCCTGATGCGCGCGTAGGCATGTACGGCCCCTTTCTGGCCCGCTCGCTCTTAGAAGTCGGGGTCACTGCCGTGATAGGACGAATTGACCCTACCCGCCTCCTAGTAGTGAAGCGCACTCAAGAGCACGGTGAGTACAGCGTTCAGAAACCTTGGAACGCTGCCATCCGGTGGCAGGGTGATGTTTTAGACAGCAAGGTCAACGAGCTATGGTCACCAACTCGTGCGTACAAAGATATGACAAAGGCCCTTTTCGGCGACTACTATACTCAGCTATATTGGGGACCAGCTCTAAAAACACTTGCAGATACCCCAAATACAGGTGGCGCTTGGCTCGCCGAGATTAAAAATAAAAACGCGGCTGAATTTGCGGATGACCGGAGAAAAACCATTGGGCGACTATACTCTGAATCTTCGAAAGGCATTCATTCTGAGTTTGTCGTACCACCGGGAAGTCTTTACGATAAAATTACCGTCTCCAATTTGATAACTAACACCATACAGCTGATGTCTGAAATCGGGCTTCTAGTAAATTGCCTGCACCACATCGCGTACAAGTTCAAGCCGAGCGAAGCTATAGATCTGTTCAACAAAATCGAGACTGTCGAGGTAATGAAGTGACTGATATTAACGAGAGCTTTCTGGTGCTTGCTGCAGAAGACTGCGAACCAGAGCACTTCGACGAAGTTCACAAGTTTTCCACTCGAAACGATCGACGAGTACTCCAGAGCCTGGCTGCGCACGGCCCTGTGCTGCTACGCGGCGGCCGAGGGACCGGCAAAAGCGCCCTTATGATCGCAGCCTCCAGGCAACTTGACCCAGTAAACCCTGACGCAAGTGCCATTGGAATTTATATGAGCTTACGACATGCTCCTTTACTTAAGAGCACCGGCGATACATATGGCAGGATTTTGTGTGAGATCGTAATAGGTAAAACCAAGGAGACTTTAGGCGTACGGGCAAAGGATTTCGATCCTGAGCCAAGCGTCGGTGAAGTCCAATTTGCGCTTTCGAAACTTGCAGCAAAACTTAAGAAAAGGTTGGTTCTCTATTTTGATGACGCCGCGCATCTTGGACGCGAGGCATCGCTAGAAGAATTCTTTGATATCTACCGGACCCTTTCTAGCAGCTCAGTTTCATGCAAAGCAGCAATTTACCCAGGAGTAACAAGGTTTGGTATTCGCTTTGATGTGTACAACGACGCTACCGTCATTGACCTATTGCGAAGTGAAGAGCTACCAGACTTTGCTACGACTTTCTATGAAGTAATGAAGGCGAGGTACCCGGATGGATTCAACAGTAACTTGTTCAGCTCTAGCCTCGATCAAAAGACAGTAGCTTCCTTCCTCGGCCAAGCAGTCCTTGGCAACATGCGCAGTTTTATAATAGCCTGTAATACTCTAAAGGAAAGATGCGCGGACGGCAGAAAGATCGGCCTACCCGAACTTGGCGAAACCCTGATCGAGCTCGCACGCAATTACTATTGGCCACTCCTTGACGAAATCCGTCCAAAACTCGGAATTTATGAGCCGATGGTCCTGACAGGGCAGGAAATTGCAAATATAGTTTTCAATGAGTGCGCCCAGAAGAACAACACCCCTAGAGATATCATCATCCATAGAGACCTTGATGAGAAATTCTCAAAGCCTTTACAAGTTTTGGAGTACGCGGGCTTTTTATCTAAACGTGAGGCGTCTAGGGCACTCAAGTCTGGTGGGCGTGGCGCACGCTATGCATCAAACTTGTGCAGCATTTTTGAATTGACCCACAGGTCTCGTCTGACGAAAGTATTGTTCGACCAATGGATAGGATCATCTCGCGAGGAAGCAATTCAATTTAGCAAAGGAAGCAAGCTGGGAGAAATCGTGATGCCCGAAACACTTCCTGCAACTGATTTGGCTATTTTCTCGCACAGCATTAATGTTCTCAAGAAATCCAACCCATATCCATATGGATTGAGCCCCCAGAAAATCCAGCTTTTATCTGCTGCCGGATTTCTGACCGTAGGTGACTTAGTGGATGCTTCCGACGAGCAAATTGATGCGATCAAAGGCATTGGTGATGCGACTTTATTAAGAATTCGCAACGTATTAGGCCAAGCGATCTGGATGTAACTCACTTCAGAATCTAGATTGGATACGCTTTTGTGGGCATTCTACATTAAATAATATATGGCTTCCCCTTATCTACCGGGGAGCCATACACCGATGTCAAGATATTTTTAGACACATGATGATGCGCCGGCGTGCGTGAATGGGGCGATCTAAATTCCATTAGCGTTCCCACACTTTAATCTTATGGCCTCTTAATACATCCCTCTAATGCCACATTTAGTTCGCTTTCGTATCGGCGCCCACGTGTCCAATCCCGTGCCAGGGCCATAACCTTCCCACCGGCGCTGGCATCCGCCGGCAATTTGTCAAATTCGTACATCGGCCGCTGCGGCCGCTCCGCCACACATGGCACATAGACCGGCACCTCTACCGTCTGCGTCGCTGGCGGCGCGGCGGCGCAGCCGGCCAGGACCACGGCGGCGAGCGGATTCACCAATTTGGTCAAGTTGAGGATTTCCCGGTTCATCGTACCTCCTCCAACAGCTTGTTCACGTAGGACATAGCGTCGTCGCACGTAGTGACGCGCGCGTCGGCCATCTGCTGCAGCGCGTATCCGTAGCGCTTGCTATCGGTGGCGGCTTTAGCCTTGGCGGCCGCGCCGCGCGCCTCGGCTGCCAATTTCTGTTCGCCCAGCACCGCGATGGCGGCGTTCTGGGTCCCCATGCCGAGGCGCAGGTCGGCAACAAGCTTCTGCTCAGCCTTCAAGTCAACTACTGCCTGATCGCGCGCCCGGTCAGCCATCCACCAAGCGGCGACGCCGGCGGCGCTGACGGCAAGTAGCAGTCCCGCCAGCACGGCGGTGGCGATCTTCCAGCCCTGCCCGGCCGCCGCGCTGGCCAGCGTACTCACGGCGCTCACGACAGCACCCGCTGTGCTACGACAAACAGCGCCAAGCGATCGGGCCACCCGATGGCGTCACCGACGGGGGCGGTCTTCTTACCGCGATTGACGACGTCGCACACACCATCAAAATCCCCCTTGTCCGCCCACGAGTTCAGGCGGTTCACGAACCAGAACCAGCCAGCACTGCGGCAGGCCCCTGCAGGCGTGCGCAGCCAAGCCGCAATCTCAGCGCGCGGAATGTCGAAATATTTTGCGCAGGCGGCATGGTTGTTCTCGAACGTGAGCTGGATGGCACCTGCCCCCCGGTTGCGCCAACCGTCGCCACTAGCCTCGTCCCGGTTGCCCTCGCGGTCGCCGTACGCGCGATTTGCAATACGCTCGGGCTGGCGCGCATAAGCAGCGGCCGTCGCCGGCGGAAACCGCTGCGGCCAGGTGCGCGCGAGCGCGTCGGCTGAGTAGTTCAGGTTTTCCTCCAGCGCCGCCAACTGGCGCGACTCGTGCGCCACGGTCGCAAGAAAGGCGGCCTGGCGCGCCGGCGAGCTGATGTCGAATTCGATCATCGCAGCGTTCAGCGGCCCCAGGAAGAGGTCGGCGCGGGCGCGCGCCAGCGGCATGATGGCCAGCAGTTGCACGGCGTTCATAGGCGAGCTCCATTTTTACGACGGTTGAATGCGAAATGCATGGCTACCCCTACGGCAAATACGCAGCCGAACAAATCCCGTTCATAGAAGCATGACGCTATGGCTGCCACGGCGCCCGTGGTCAGCGCTATGTAGGAAATGCGCAGAACATGCCGAGTACGCGGGCTCATGCGGTTCAGGGCACACAGCCCGATCAGCAGCACATAGAGCGCCGCCAGGCTTTGGATGATTGAAACGATAGTCATGGATCACTCCTTCGAGTCCGGCAGGTTTGGTAACTTCACGTTGCGGAAGCGGTCCACCACGGCCAGCAGCGCCGGCACCGCGCGCATCGCGACCAGGCCTGCGAAGAACGCCAGCCCGCGCTCGAACGGATCCGGCAGGCCCAGGTAATGCAATGCGAGCGGCGCGGCCGACACGGCGACCGACGTGCCGGCCAGCACGGCGGTCACCGCCTGGCCGCGCGTCATCTCCTTCGCGTAGCTCAGGGAGACTGCGGCACCCAGGAAGGAAAAGACGAGGGTGGCCACCTTGATGCCGGCGACGGTTTCGACAGGAGATGGATTGATTTGCATAGGCGCTTTCTTCTAGTTGTAATCGGGGTTGATCGCCATCAGGGCGGTTTCGCCAACGTGCGACAAATTCGCGAACAGGGGCCGGCCGGCGGCCAGCAGCACGGCGGCGGCCAGCTCGTAGCAGAACCAGCAATCGTCCTCGGCCCAATCGCGGCCCGGCGCCAGGCCCAAGCCGAACGCGCCAAGCCAGTCGTAGCCCTTGCCGCACTGCGCTTCCACCCAGTGGATGCCCGCGACCGCATCAGGAACTTCGTACCGAATCGTTTGGACAACCGTCTGCCCTTTCAACGCCGTGGAAAAGTCCACAGGACGAACCCCGTGCAGCATCGTCGCCTCGTAGCACTTGTCCGGGCCGACCACGATGGCATGTGACGACAGCGCAAGCGAGAACCTGCTACGCGGCATCACCCAACGAATCAGCCAAGAGATCGGGTTCCAGCGCCGGCGCGTGAACAGGACCGTGATCGTGCTCATTGGAGCCCCGCTGCGATTGCGTTGGCCTGAGCAATGATGTCGCCGTGCGCCAGTTGCGCAGCCTCGGCATCGACGGCGCCCAAGATCCGGTACTTGAGCATGCGCAGCGCGCCCAGCTGCTCCAGCGCACCGCGCAACGCATCGGCCTGGCTGATGATCCGGTCTGCAGCTGTTTGCAGCTGCAAGCCGGCCGGTTGGGCGAAGGAGGTGACCCAGACGCTGCAAGCGCCTTCATAGCCTGCTGCAGCAAAAGCCCGGGCTGCCGACTCGCGCGCCACATACTCAGCCTCAAATCGCAGCCAGCGGTTGTAAATTGCGGCGATATGCTCGTCGACGTCACCCACCATTTTCCGCTTCAGCTCGAGCAGGTCAGCCTCGGGCATCGGCAGCGGCGGCAGCTGGACAAACTGGTCACCGTTCCACTGGAAATCGACGCCTGGCGCCATCGCGTTGATCAGCATTACGCCGTGCTGATAGACCTCATCACCCACGTGGAAGCTCCCGTTCTCCGCGATCGTGACTTCACCGACGGCGACGACTTTGTTCTCCAAATTAATCAGAGTTTGCATGAATTACCTTTCTGCGAAACGGACGCGGTAGATGGACGCGTTCCGATCGAATCGGCCGTCCTGATTGCGCAGCACCAGCATTTCGGTATTGCTCTGGATCGAATAGCTGTTGTTGAATAGCTGGATCCCGGCCGGGCCATAGCCGAACCTCCACTTGCCCGCCACATTGATGCCATGAAACGTGCGCATGTTGGTTGGCACATAAAGCGCAGCACGACCATTTGCGAACTGGCTCGCAATGACCGCTGGCCCGCTGGCGGCGGGAAGCGGACGCGACCATTGGCCGAGCGTAACCTGGCCTGCGGCATCGATACCAACACTGGCAAGCGACCAAGTGGTTTCCGTGGTGGTGTTGGCCAGGATCAGGGACCGCGTCGGGGTTGCACCCTCCGCCATGAAGAACGTTGCCGTCGCCGCATTGAGCGGATAGTAGATGGTGGAATAGACGTTCGAGTTGCCCAGGCTGACCGTGTTACCCGCTACTGCGAATCCGACCCAGCGCGTGGTATTTCCAACCACAATCCCGCGCCCATCGTTTTGCGACGCCGCTTGAAATGCCTGAAAATACTGGCCTGTTGAAAAAGTTGTCTGAATCGCCCCGAAAGCGATGGTCGTGCCCGCCACGGTGCAGGCGCGCATCTGCGTGCCGTAAGGCGCCGTGACGAACGTAGCCGCACCAACGCGAGCCCACGCGCCGATATCGACCGCTGACGCATTGAAGGTAAGTCCGGTTGCAACAGGCGCGCCGTACGTACAGGTCGCCGCGAAGGTAATCACAACGGTGGCGTAGGTGTTTCCGTTTTGCATGTACGGAAGGAACCAATTGGCACCGCTGAGCTGAAAGATGATGCTGACGTTCTGCGTGGGCGGCGCGGCGCCCGCGAGCGCATTGGGCGGCTGGCCTGCGGCCGTGCCGAACACGAGCGTTGTCCCGGACGTTCGAGTAATGCTGCTCAGATAGTAAATCTGAAAAGTGCTACTCGAATCGTTAACGTATTTGAAGACCCCCAGAACTGTGCCACTCACCAGGTACTCGGCAATATGATTCACCGTGCCGCTCGCTAAGCCGCCCGCGCTTTGGGACACAACCACCCCAACCGCGATCACAGTGCCCGAGGCGCCGCAGTCAAAGCAAACCGCTGCAGCGGAACCTGGAATATGTCCGTGTCCGATGACATACCGCCCGTCCAGGCTCACCATCCTTTGAATTGTGATCGAACCGGGGGCCACGGCCGTCGCCGACGAGGAAAGCGATGCTGGATTGCTGAAATCAACGATGAAGAACAAATTGCTGCCGATAGCTACCAGTACGCGGTCTCCGGATAGCAGCGTTACACCGGTGTAATCCGAGGTTGTCAGCGTCACCACGAGGCCGTTGCCAATGGTCGTGACAGCGCCGGCCGGATGACTGATATAGCGGAAGGTGTTGTAGTTGCTAGCGTTCTTGGTGATCGCCAGGGAGCGATTCTCGTCGATCTTGAAAATGCCGACGTTACCACTGTTGGACGTCACCCCAATTTCGGCAGTCTGCCACCACGGATCGAGATTCCCGTCAAATGCCCACACGCCAGCCACGCTGGAATTATCGGACAGGTAGCCGACCACGCTGTCGCCGTTCATCACCTGGCCCAGCACATTGCCCGCGCCGTCGATGAGACCCACAGGATACTCGCCGGCCGAGTTGTCAACGACGCAGCGAGGGCCGCCGGCCATCAGCGTTATGCCAGACGGCAGGGTGATGGCCTTGCCCAGCGCGCCGGTGGCGCACCTGTGATAGCCGATAGACGTATTCGTCAGCGTGACGCTGTCCGTGACGGGCAAGCTACGCTCCATACCAAGTTCGAAAGCCGACGTCCAGTTCACCTGGTCGTTTTTGGGATCGACGGTGGTCACGCTGGATGCAGTCTTCTTCCGGTAGACCGTGAAATCGATCTGGCTGATCGCGGCCACATTCAGAGCATAGGTCGCGCCCATCACCCAGGCAGCAGCATTGCCCGACGATGCGGCGCTGGCGGCCGCCGCGACCGCGTTGCCCTCGGACGCGGCGGCCGCAACCGCGCTCACCGCCGCCGCAGCCTGCTTCGCGTTGACGTCGGCCGCCAGCGCGTTGGCCTCCACGCCCCAACCCGGCAAGTCCGTCATCAGCTTGGCTGAAGCAGCATCGAACTCCTGCTGGGTCATGCTCGGATTTGGGAGACCTTCCAACAGCTTAGTAATCATCAAACTTTCCCATCTATCTGAAATGAAATTTTGGACTGAGGCTTGCTATGGACTATGACCTTGAAGCCGGCGTATGTGCCACATACCAAGCTCAGGTCGTAGCCAACTGCTCCAATAAAGACCACCGTCTTCTGCCGGAAATCCAGAAGCCGCTCGTGAATTGCATCCACCTGGTCATTTCGCACGACCGTGTCAACGGTCATCCGCTTCGCATAGCCGCGCACCGTGGTTTTGCTCGTTCCGTCGAAATTGAACTTCGTGCTGGAGAAGTCCTTGATCTCCGCAGCCATGCCATACTCCGACAGGCCGACATCCTCAAGAGGCCCGATGCGGCACATCCCGCATTTCGCAATGCCGCCTGGATTTCTGATCCGGACCTTGAGCGTGGTGTTGTAGTACATGGGCAGCATCAAGGTGCAAAACTGCGTGCGCCGGCGAATCCGGTTGAACAGCCAGCCGAAGAATGAGCTCCTGGATTTCGGAAGGACTAGGCTTGTGGTCTCGCTAAAAACTACACCTGCCGCCGGGTCGGTCGACGTCACAACAATCTCCGTCCCACTGATATTCCCCAGGTACAGGGCTTGTGCAATCGCCTGCGGCTTCAGCTCGAGAATGATCTCTTCGGCCATTTCCGTCTGCGTGTTGTTGTAGTCGTCCAGCATCTTCCAACGATTCGTTGCGGACACCTCCAACCAGTACGTCTCATCGCTCAGTGGGCGGTTCAGGTTCTGACCTGCTGTGGCGGTGTGCACGCCCGATTGGGTCCCAGATGTGTTGATGGCGGCGCCGCCCGCCGAAGCGGCAAGCGTAAAAGTATTGGTTGTGGGCGCGAGTACGTAGTAAACGGTGCTGGCAGCGATGCCAAGCGGCAGCGCAATTGTGGTGGCGAACGAAACGGGCGTACCGGCGGCCAGCCCGTGGCCGGCCCAAGTAACGACGCCCGGCGACGCGATCGTTATCGTCACCGGTCCGCGCTGGCCAACCTTCGATTCGTGGATTTTGTGCGCAACCGGATCGATGACGCGATCCCCCGCTGCATACACCGCAGCAAGGCTCTGCACCGGGTAGTCGTTCTCGGGGACATTGGAGCTCACGAACACGCCCGGCGCGTAGTTAGAAATCGAGTCGAGGACAATCATGCGGCCACCATCACAGCCAGCGGTACATCTCCGTTAATGGCGTTGTCCAGCGCGTCGGATGTGCTGCCGGTGTTCTTGGCGATGGCGTACAGGTGATCTTCCAGCATGGTTCGCATTTGTCGGTTTTCTTCGCGCTGGGCACGCAACTCGGCCACCAGCTCTTCATTGTTCGTGGCGGGGCTGCGCAGCCGCGCGATCAGGGCTTCGTAATTCACGGCCGGACTGCGCAAACGCGCCATCAACTCCTTGTTGTCCGCCGCCGGGATGATGCGTTCGTCCTTGTGGATGTAGGCCGGCATATCCTCCGGCACCAGGTTCGTGCCAACCGCAAACGGATGCAGCTTCTTGTATTCGTCGCTGGCCAGGAATCCGGCTTTGACCTGAGCCAAACTCTTGCCGTCGGCCAGAGCTTTCTCCCAGAAATCGACGCCGGCCGCCTCGCCCGTTCGTCCCAAGAGCGTCTTGTAGAGGTTCTGGATCTTGGCTTCGTTCGAACCTGCGATGGCGCCAACCACGTCTACGCCTTTGCCCGCCTGGCCCTTCCAATAATCGATCTCGGTGCCCGATGCATCGCGCCCCAGATATTGCTGGTACGCGCCAGCGGCAAGTTGCGGAGCGGCCGCGATCGGATTCGCCATCGCGGACTTGATGGCGGCAGCGAGTTCGGCCAGTGCCACCGGCACGGCCGCAACACCTGTATTGATACCGTGCAGCAGATCAATTTGACCCTGCGCCTTTTCCAGAATCCCGTTGAGACGGTCCACCTCCGCCTCGTGCGCCAATTGCGCCCCTTCCTTCTGCTCCTTCAGGCTTTCCAGCATCTGCTCTTCGACGCTGAGCCGAGCGCCCGTCAACTGAGACAGGTCTTCGACGGAGTTGGCGGTCTGGTAGGCGTCCCGCTGGAAGTCCAGGTAGGAAGCGAACTGATCGGACGAATCCTTCGCAAGCACAGCCAGCGAATCCTTCAGGGTAGCGAGCTCAGGAAGTGGTCCGCCCGCCTTGCCAATGGCGACTGCAGCAGCGACCTGGGCCTGCGCCGTGGCGCGGCTCGCAAGGTCCGAGTCGACAGCAGCCGCTTTCAGCTGCCCCAATGTCGAATTGACCTCGTCCGCCAGCGCCTTCGCCTTGGTAACAGAAGCCGTGGACGTCTCAATGCGCTGCTGAATCGCTTTCAGCTCTGCATCGTGGGCTTGCTTCTTGGCGGCGATTTCCATGTCCACGGATTTTTTAACGGCCGCGAACGCCGTGTCCGCAGCCTTGGTGAGGACGTCGGCCGCTTTCGTAGCGTCCTGCAGATCCTGCAGCTCCTTGGTGGCCGCTCGAAGCGCGGGGCTCAGGTCCTTCAGCGCGGTCAGGTGCTGCTGCTCCCGCACGGCGGCCAAGCCGGCCGCATCGCCGGTCAGTTCATAGATTTGGGCGCGCACAGCGAGAATGCGCGCTTGCTCGGCCTCAGCCTCTCCCTTCGCCTTTGCTGCGGCCTGCGCGTCCCAAGTGGCCTGCGTCGCAGCCGCGAGGGCCGGCGAAAGTCCGACCAGAGCGGCCGCATGCTGCTTCAACAGCACCGCAGCGGCGCCGGCCTTGTCCCCGGTCGCCTCATACAGCTGGGCCTGCAGCGCCAGGATGTCGTTCGATTCCTCAACCGCCGCCAGCCGCGCTTGTTCGGCCGCCAGTTGGTCGAACAGCGGCTTGTTGCTGACGTCGACCTTGCTGCGGTCTTTCGCGCGCAGCTGCTCGGGCGTCATGACCAGGTCGTCCAGCTTGTCCTGCAGGTCCACCCGCTCGTCGGAGATGGCCTGCTGGGACTTGGTCAGGTCGACCGTAGCTGCGTGCGTTTTGGCGAACGCAGCCTCCAGGTCCATCAGCCCGGCGTACTGCTTGGCGCCGGCCGCCGTCGCCAGCGCGCCGGACGACACCAGCCCGAGCACGGTCGCCTTAAATTTGTCTCGGGTGTCGATGCCAGCCAAACCCATGGCGGCCAGCTGCTCGGTGACGTACTTCTGGACTGGCGCTAGGCGCTCGGCCTCGGTCAGGAAGTTATCCGCGAAGGATGCCGAATTGCTGGCCAACTCATCAATGCCGCCGGCAAGTTCGATCAGGTTCTCGCGTGCTGCCAGGCTCTCAATTCCAGTGGCACCGAAAGTGGACCCCATGGACGCGAGGATGGAGTCCAGGTTCGCGTAATTCGTCGCAACCCGGGTAAGCGTCTCCAGATACCCTTCGCCGACCTTCTGGAACTGATCCAAGCCGGACACCCCGTACCGGGCCAGGTCATCGCCCACCTTGGAAAATACCGTCTCGAGTTGCTTCTGGATCTCTTCGCCCGTCAGGCCTTTCAGGCTGATCTTGCCGATGTCGACCACGAACGTATTCAGGTGCGCCGCGAACTGGTCGCCGCCGACACCCAACAACTTGCCGGCCTCAGCGACGCCGCTGGCCAGGCCGGTGATCACTTTCGTGATCTGGTCATTTGCCTGGGCGTCCAAGCTTGCGAGCGTGGTGCTGTACTTGTCGCTACGGAAGAGCCCGCCGTCCTTTTTTGTGTCCGTGTACTGCTTTGCGGCGAGCCCGCCTGCCAGCACGCCGCCCAGCGACGTGCGGTTGGCGGTCAGGCCGGTGTCCAACGTCGTGACCTTGCCACCGAACAGCGCGTTGGCGATGCTGCCAGTGACCTTCCCTATCAGGCCACCCGTCAACTTGTCCAGCGCCACGCCGATGACGCCGCCAAGCAGCGCCGTAACTGGCAACGATGACGCCAGGTCGTAGGCCGCGCCCTTGCTGTTTGGCGCCAGCTCGCCGGTCAGGCCCGAATCGCGCACCAACAGGTTGCCCAGGCCAGCGATGGAGCTCTCAATATTCCGCAGCGAGGCCAGCATGCCGGCGGTGTAGGAGAGCTCGATATTCGAGTTCGCGGCTGCCAGCTCCAGCGACCTGGCGATCGAGTCCGACTTCGCCGTTTTGTCCCCCAGGATGGAGCCGGTTCCAGCAGCCTTTTGGCGATCAGCGGCCGTGGTATCACCCCGCCCGCCACCGCCAGCCACTGCGAAGCCCAGGCCAGCCATGACGGCAGCCATCGCGGCCATTCGCGCCCAGGCGCTATACGGATCGCCTTGCGCCTGGGTCGCTACCGCCAGCGCAGCTGCGGATGTGCCTTTCACCGCGTCGGCCGCCAGCTGCGTTGCCGTGCCGCCGACCACGGCGGTCGCTTTCGTCGCCTCGCCGGCGACGGTGGCGGCGGTGACCGAATTCACGGCGAACAGCTTGGTGACCATGGTCTGCACGGCCATGGCCATTTCGACTGCGCGGTAGGCTTTTTCGGCGCCCTCGAGCGCGCGGTACCCGGCCGTATTCTCTTTGAAGAAACCCTTCGCGGCCCCGGCCATGTCGCCGTAGCTCTTGATCTGCGCCTGCGCGCCCTGCAGCTGCGCGGCGGCGTTCGCTTTCGCGATCTTGGTCGTGTCGCCGCCGGCATCCTTGGTCGCCGACGCCAGCTGGGCAGCGATCGCCGCCTGCGTGCGGGAGTAGCCCGACAGCGCCGTGGTCAGGCCGCCGATGGCGCTGCCGACGCGGCCGAAGGACGCCGCCATCCCGGCGGCAGCGGATCTGGTGGCCTCGTCCACCGCCTCGACGATTTTCAGCAACTCGGTTGCGCTCGCCAGATCGACATCGACCAGCACCTTGCGCTTCTGGTTCGCGTACCAGGTGTCGAACTCGGTTTGCAGCAGCTTTTGAGCGGCGGTGCCCTCGCCGGCCAGGCGCACGCGCTCGCGCCACACGTTGGCCTCCTGCTCCAGCACGGCCAGCGCGCGCCCCTTCTGGTCCGGGTTCGCCATAGCGGCGGACTTCAGGTTTTCGGCGCGCAGCTGCTCGGCGCCGGCGCGCGCCTGCTGCTCGCCCATGATTGCGCCGATGCTAGCCTTGCGCGCGGCGGCCAGCTTATCCAGCTCCGCGCGCTCGGCGGCGGATGCGACGTAGCCGCGTTCCTGCCAGGCGTCCAGCAGCTTGCGCGCGTCGGCATCGACTTGGACTTGCGTCGAAACGATCTTGCGGGCCTCGGCGGTTTTTCCGAACAGCGCGATATCGCCCTGCAGCGCGGACTGCTCGCTGGCCGATGCGCGATCCCAAGCCGCCGCCTGCGCGGTGATCGCCTGCGCAGCCGCAGAGGACAATTCGGCCTGCGCGTTGTCAGCCTGCTGAATGATGTTCTTGCGGCGCTGCTGCAGGACCGCCAGCGTACCCAGGTACTTTTCACGCTCCGCCAGATCGGACTTGCCGCTCGCCAGCTCGGCCTGCTTTTGTACCAGCGAGCGCTCGGCATCCAGATCGCGCAACTGCAAGTCGCGCCGCGCATCAAGGTAGGCCTGCTCGCTGACCAGTCGGCGGCGGTGCTGGCTTTCCAGAGCAGCCATGGCGCCGCTGACAACTTCCTGCTCCAGGCCGCGCTTCGCCTCCAGGGCAGCGATGCCGGAATTATTTAGTTCTGAATATTTCTTGCTGACCAGCGCAATGCGATCCCTGATGTCGGATTCCGCCACACCAGCTGCCAGACCCTTCTCACGAACCGCGACGATTTCCTGTTCGAGGCGGGCCTGCTTGGACAGGTATTGCACCCCGTCCTTCTTCCAGGCAATGGAAGCCTCCTCGAGCTTGATCCCGTCTGCCTTGACTTTGGCATTCCAGGCCTGCGCGTCACGCTGTTCCTTCAGCGCAGCGACCGCCTTCTGCGCATTGGCAAGATCCGCCTTCCCATCGGCGCCGCCGCCGGCAAAGGTAAACCGGTTGCGCTGAGCCTTCGCAAGCGTGGCCTCGGCGTCGGCCAGCTTCTCTTCGAGGGTATCGCTGCGGCCCACGTCCAGCATGGCGTCCCAGCCACGCTTCGCAAAGTCCGTGACGCTGGTCCATGCCTTTTCGATCGTGCCCAGGTTCGCAACGAGGCGCGCGGACCTGTCGCCCATCGCGTCGGCGTAGGCCTTTTGCGCCACCGCGCCGGCCTCGTCCATCTTGCCCTGATCTTCAAGCGCTTTGATCTGGGCATATACGGCGGCAGTCAGGTAGTGGTATTTCTCGGTGAGCTTTTCGCTTGCCTGCAGCGGCGCCTTGCCCAGGTCTGCAAAATCAGCCGCCGTATCCGCGATGCTCTTGCCTATTGCACGCTCCGAGCGGATGGCTTGCTCGCTGAACGCCTTTAAATTCTCGACAGCCACTTGGCCAGTACCGGCCAGGGCCGCCACCGCATCAGCCGCTGCCGCCTGGGTGCCGACCACAGCGCCGATCTGGCGCGCCATATCCGCCATTTGATCGGCGGATGCGCCAGCGGCGCCGCCGGTCAGCTCGATGCTCTTCCTGTAACCGTCCGCCTCTTTACTGCCCTGGTTGTATGCCACGGCAAGCGCCAGGCCTGCGGCCGCAGCCACAGTGTAAGGATTTACAAGACCCACGACGTAGGTGCCCAGCGCCCGCGCCGCAGCGCCACTGCTGCCGAACATGTCCCGCAGTTGGCCGCCCTGCTGGAGCAGCACGGTGAGCGGCGCCTGGCCGGCCTGTAAGCTGACGACGATATCAGTGACCTGGGCGGGAATCATACGCAGTGCTTGCGCGTGCTGCGCGGCCGACATCCCCAGCGTGCCGAGGGTGCGGTTGCCTTGACTCGCCAGCTGATTCAGCGATGCACTGCCTTCGGCGCGCAGGCGATTGAACTCTGCAATCGCCTGGTCCGCTTCGGCAGTAATGAGAACGCGCGTATCAGCCACTAGATTCCTTGTTTTTCCGTTCGTCCCACGCTTCTAGCGTCGCGTGTTCCATCAGTTGGATGTCGGCGAACAACTTCGCCCACTTACCGGTCTTGATGCCCATCATCCGCAGCGCACTTTCGACGCCCGTGTAGTTCAGGCCGGTAGCACCGCCCATTCCACCCGCCATCCACTGCGACTGCAGGCGCTGGAACAGCGTCCAGCTCTTCACGTTGCACGGCCAGAGAAAGATCTCTTGGAACTCAACCTCGGGCACTTCCGCTACCAGGCCGAATGCGGCTAGGGCCGCATCGACTTCAGCCATTTCGCGCTTCTGCTCGGCGTCGGTCACGAGCTGACCGAGCGCTGCGCAGCGCGCGAAGTCCGCTAGTTTTTTGCTTTGGCGCTGCTTTCCGCGATGTAAGCGTTGAATGCCAGCTGGCCGACGCCTGGGATATCCAGCAGCGCGTGCAGCGCGTCCGGGCAGAAGGCTGCGGGCGTGCCGTCTTCCTCCAGCACCAGGCCCTGATCCCGCCAGCCTTTGGTCAGCGGCTCGAAGAATTTCGGAATGTCCGCGACAGCCAGCGAACCGTATGCCTTGCGCAGTTCTTCGCCGGGCAGGCGGTCGCAGACCAGACTGAACGAAAACGGCTGCGGCTTGCCTTCCGCGTCGGCCAAAGTGCCCGACACGCCCACCAGGACGAGGTTGCTGACGTTGATTTTGTATTTTTTGCTCATGGTCTTCTTCGGTTTTCTGGGCTTAGCCCTTGGGTTAGAAACTGGTTACAATCCGGATTTCGTCGTTGCCTGCGAGCGGGTTGATCTTCAGCTTGTAGCCGATCATCCGCTTGCCGTTCATGTCTTCCTTGGTCGGTTCCGTCAGCTGCACGCTCGGCATCCAGACCATGACCTTGTCGCCCACTACGGTCCCGTGCGCCAACCCGATGCTGCTCAGCGCGGCCGCCTTGACGTTCGCCAGGAAGGCCACCTCCTGAGCGGCGGTCAGGTCCAGCTTGACGGAGCCGGTCACCTTGCGATCGGTGATTTCCACCGACTCGCCGCCCAGCAGCGCCTGGAATGGCGACGAGATGCCGAAGTCGATGTTCAGGCCCTGGCTCGGATAGGCAGTGCCGGTAGTCAGCACGGGAGCGCCCGTGGTCACGTGCGTGGCGCCAAAGGTGACATCGCCGGAATTGGCATCCGTGACCACCTGCGGGACGCGCCACGCGGTCAGGGTGGTGGCAGGCGCGGCCACCGTGGATGCGCCGCCGTCGATGCCGATGAATTTGAACGACAGCACGGGCTTTTCGCCGACGGCCATTTTTAGCGACGCGGTACCGCGCGCGCCCAGCAGCTTGTGCAGCACGCCGTCGTCGAACCAGTAAATGGTCACCGACTCGAAGCTCTGCGATACGGGCACATAGTCCACGCGCGTGGTGGCGGTCAGTACTTCCGCGAAACCGATGGCGCGCATCAGCGCACCCCAAGCCGGCGCGGTGCCGGCCGTGCCCGAGCCGACCAGCTCGATGTCGAAACCGCCTTCAACATAGGCGGTGCCCACCAGGTCTTCCGAACCGCCCAGGTAGGCGCGGATGATGTCGCGGCTGACGTTGGTGGCGTTCAGCGGGTTGAAGGACAGGTTGCTGACCAGCAGCGCGTTGGCGGCGCCGGTAGGAATTGCGTCGACGCCATAGGTCGTTTCGATCTTTGCGAGAATGGCGGTCTTGCGAATGAGGCGGCCCATGCTTTACTCCTGAACTGGTTGTTCGGTCATTACGGGGCCAGCTACTCGCTTCAGCTCGCCGCTGGTCAGGTCCCGCACGTAAGATCCGCCGACTTGCGGTTCCTCGTGCAAGACGGCATTTGCCGCAACATCGGCCGAATTGTCGGCACCCGCCTCGGCGTCGGGTTGGTTCGATTTCGATTTCATGTTCACTCCAGGGTCATGTTTTGAGTTCGGTGCTGCACGGGATAGGTCATACGGATCCAGCCCGTCTTCTTGCCTTCGCTGCTGTACTCCGCCTCGATAACGGGCTCGCCGATATCGGTTGTGAGGCCACCGAGCGAAGGGTCCGATGCCATTTCGCGGTAGACCGCTATCAGCAGTGGATCAACGCCAGCGTCCGGCGTTTCCGTGGTGGTGCGTACGTAGAGCTCGATCACGAAGCGAGAATCCCAGTCCACCGGGGCCCCAAGAATGGCGCCCCGCGTTGGCAGTCCGCCGTCGAACTGCACGTTGATGGCCGCCGCCTCTGCTTCTGGGATCGCTCGATCGCGCGCCTGGTAGATGCGCACGCCGAGGCCACCCTCGACCTCTTCTAAGGAATAAGCATGAGCATCACTACCCAGGAACTGCAACGCGAATTCAAGTACAACAGCGTGAAACTGGCGGACCCGAATCCGTCCTTCAGCCTCAACCAAGTGCGCGACTTCTTCGCAAACGTCTATCCCGAAATCACCAGCGCCGACATCGAAGGCCCGGATGTGATCGGAAATAAGAACGTGTATTCCTTCCGCCGGGCTGTAGGCACAAAAGGTCAGCCCGAGGTCTTCTGGCTTGTCCCTGGCCTTGTAGAGGCGCGCACGGTTGCCATACAGGAAGGTGGCATGGCTAAGGTAGTTGCCGATCTGGTCGATCTCGACAACATCGGCTGGTTCTTCAGTGATCCGACCGCGAAACACCGCATCCGGACCGCCCAACGGCAGATCCAGCAGACCCCGGATACTGCCCTGCCCGACGATCTGGCCGTGAACCTGTGCATTCTGCATAAAGCGCACTGCCGTGTTCGTCAGGTACAGGATGCTCGCGCATGAAACCGGCCGCCGCCATCCGCGCGAAGTTGATCGAGCAGTTGCGTGCGACCGGGTCGCTGTCGTCGGCGCCACGTCCCGCGACCGCGCTGACGAAGAATGCCGTTGGCAAACCCGCCGCCCAGCAGGTGGCCCGCGTGATCGCGGCCGCCCGCGCAGGCTCCGGCGCGCGCTGGCTCGCGCCCGCCGCCGATCAGGCGGTGCTGCCATGATGCAGTTCTCCCCTGCCTCGTCGACGGCGCTGCCGCGCATCGCGGACGGCATCCCGTTCGAGCTGTACGTCCCTGGCGAGACAGGGCTCGCAGCGCCGCTTGCCCTCGCTCTGCTTGAGGCAGGCGTAGTCACCGACGACATGCTCGTCCCCGGCCCGAATGCGAGCCTGATTGAGGTGTTCAACGAGCCCGACGAGCGCGAGATGTCGATTCACGCGCTCACCACCTGGTGGACAGCGCTGCAGGCCCGGTTCCCGACCAAGCAGTTTCGCTGGGACCTGCACGTGCAGCAGCTGGAAGACCAAACCGGCGTGCACACGGACACCGCCTCGCCGCTCGGCTGGTTCTGCATCACGCGAAACCAAAACAGCGATATACCCCGCGTCGCGCTGGCGCGCGGCGCAGGACAACTCGAAAGTTGCCTCGAAGGCTTCGGGCAAACCGTGCTGGCGGTGCTGTACGACTGCCTGCTGCGCATGCCCGAGTCGCTGAACCCCTTGGTGGCAGCGGAATGGGCGGAGGCGATGCATTGGCAAGAATCGGAAAACGACGAGGAGCTGATCCGTAATGCACGCGAGGACGGCAGAATTTCCAACGTCGCCGCTGGCGCTGACGCGGAGGACGACACTGCAGACCTGATGACGCGCGCCCGCTTTTACGCTGACATGCCCCGCTGGGCGGTAAAACCGCAACGCGTTGCGTCGCGAGAAGCGATTGTGCGCGCTGCGCGCGGGGAATACGAAAAAAGCGTGATCGCGGCTTGCGACGCCATCGCTGAATTCGCGGCCGGCCCGGGTTTCAAACTCCAGCCTTGGCACTGCGGCACCCACCAGTCCGGACACTACAGCATCGATGGCTGCATGGTTTTGCTGTGGCGAGATGGTGATGTGGTGGGCGCCGTCATTGACGACTGGCTGAACGATGTCGGCCAGTGCGGCGAGTACGTCGACTTTATCGACGAACAGCCAGTTCAGCTCAACGCAGAGGCCATCCGGGAATACATGGCCAGGACCGAGAAGATGATGGAACTGGCCGCGCTGACCGAGCGCCTCATAGAACTAATTGGAGAACCGATATGACCCGCGTGAACGTGATCTCGCAGGGCGAAACGCGCCTGCACCTGACGGACGCCCTGCTCATGTACCGCACCGGCTCGGGCCAGGTCTACGCCACGGCTCACCCTGTGCATTTGGATCCGGAAAACCCGCAGCGCAAAATGATCGGCGCCGGCGCGCCGCTGTCGAAAGCCAACTTGGCCACCTTCGCCAGTGCCGTCGGCGCAGCTACCGCATTTGGCGGATTCGTGCCGGAGAACCTGCTATACACGTCGGCCAACATGATCGCCTGGTGGGTGCCCGCGTCGATCCGCCGCAGCTGGTTCAAGGCCAACGCGCGGGCCGCTGAGATGGGCGAACGAAGCGGCGACGTGGCGCATCCCGCCCTGGTGTTCGTCGTGGTGCCCGGCGACTGGTACGTATTCGCCCTACGCGACTCGGCGCGCCCAGGGCCGGGCACGCAGCTGCAACACGCGCCGCATTTCAACGTCTGGGACGGAGGCCGCATCTGCACTGGCAGCGTGACCCTGCCGCCGGCGATCGAAGCTAACGCGATCCGCGACTACGAAACCGCGTTCTTCCGCAGCCGGTTCACCCACCCGAACCGCGCCAACGCCGTGAAGTATCGCGGCGGCACCACCGCTCTGTGGATCGACCAGTTGAACAAGCCCGACATGCAGGCCATGGTACGCGCGCTGCGGCCGGCCAAAGAAACCCTGCGGCAAGCGATTGAACGCATCACCGCTCGCCACAATAAATCCCAATAATTGGAGGAAGTATGACCGGACAAGATTACCTGATCAAAATGGACCAACTGCTGGATCTGACGAAAGCAGCATTTGCCGAGTTTGCGGCCACGACCGAGGCGGCCATCAACGCCGCGCGCCCACAGGTGCTGGCAGCGGACGAAGAAGCGGCCGACGCCGCAGCTTTGCAGCTGGACGCCGCCCTGCTGCGCGCCGTCCCGGTAGTAGTGGCGCCGGCGCACTGCGCGTTCCTCCCGCTGCAGGAGAATGGACACCGCCTGGTGCTGGCCGCCGACGGCGTCTATCTGGAGGCGCGCCGCCCGTGGCTGCATTTGCTACATCGGCTCACGGCCATTCCGAACGTGCACGTTCCCTATGGCTGCGTGCAGGCCAAGGTGGAGCTGGCCTTCGGCCCGCTCGGCGGCGCCATGCCGCAGCTTCAAGAGTTCGCGCGCCACGCCCGCGACGCGGCCCCGGTCGAGGCCGCCGCCAGCGTGATCTGGAACAGCGCCGGAAACGCCTGGCGTATCGCCTACCCGGAAACCATCGGCGAGGCCAGCGCCGCCCATATCCAGTTCAAGCAAGTAGAGCTCGCCGAGGACGATCACCTCGTGATCGACCTGCACAGCCACGGACACGGGCCGGCCTTCTTCAGCGCCACGGACGACGCGGACGACGCCGGCAGCGTGAAGATCGCCGGCGTCTACGGCAAGCTGGATCAGGAGGAGCCTACCGTCACCTTCCGCCTGTGCGTGCTCGGGCTGACCATCCCGCTGAACGTGCCGGCGGCCAGGATCTACGCGTAGGAGCGCCCATGCCACACTACCTTCCCGCCATCATGGTGCAGCAGCAGGTGCAGATCGCGCTGGTCGGTTGCGGCGGCAACGGCTCGCAGATGCTGACTGGCCTCGCGCGGCTGAACCACGCCCTGGTCGCACTCGGCCACCCGGGCCTGGCCGTCTACGCTTTCGATCCGGACGTCGTCAGCGAGGCCAACATGGGCCGCCAAATGTTTGGCGCCTTCGACGTCGGCTCGCCGAAGGCGCATGTGCTAGTGAACCGCATCAACGCCTTCTTCGGCCTGGCGTGGCGCTCGCACTTCGGCCGCTACGAGGACGACGCCAGCACCTTCGACATGATGATCGTCTGCGTCGACAGCGCGCGCGCCCGCCGCGATATTCAGCAGCACGTCCGCAACTTCCGCGCGCACTACCTGATGGACTTGGGCAACCGCGCGGCCGATGGCCAGGTGATCCTGGGCGAGATCCGGCCCACGCACGACAAAAGTAAGCTGCAGCCGGACCACGTGGAGCTGGCCAGCCCCTACGCGATCCTGCCCGAGCTGGTGGACACCTCGGTGCCGGAAGACGACACGCCGAGCTGCGGCCTGGCCGAGGCGCTGGAGCGCCAGGAACTGTTCGTCAACCAGTCGATCGTGACGCCGGCGCTGAGCATCCTGTGGGAATTGTTCCGCTACGGCCGCATCACCTGGTGCGGCGCCTTCGTCAACCTGCGCACAGGCACAATGAGGCCCCTGCCGGTAAAGGAAATAGAGCATGAGCTACCTGTCCAGCAGTGAGCTTGCCAATCTGGTCGGCTGCAAGCCGAACCAGAGGGCGACAATGATCAACTGGCTGGCAGCCAACCGCTGGCGCCACGAGGTCGATTCGAAGGGCATGCCGAAAGTGGCGCGCGCGTATCACGACAAAAAAATGGGCATCACCGATGAAAAAGCAGTCGCAAAATTCTCCGAAGAACCAGACCTCAACGCGTTCGCGCAAAGAGCGCACAGGAATCGACCGGCTGTACAAGTACATCGGCGCGCGTAAGGTCTCCTTCTACTACCAGTACCCCGATGGCACCAGCGAGACGCTGGCCAGCGCGGTGCTGGGCGACCGTAAAGCGATCATCGACGCCGAGCTCACTGCTAAGCGGAAGGCGATCGACATCCAGCAGGGCAAGGTCATCGTAGGGTCCGTCGCGGATATGATTGACCGGTTCGAGCTCGAGGTCGCGCCGACGCACTATCGCGACCAATCGAAAGACGGTCTGGCCGTCCGCAAGAGCGCATACAACAACCTGAAAAAATTCTTCGGCAAGATGACGCCAAGGGCGCTCACCACGCACCACGGCTACCAGTTCCTCAAGGCGCGCGCGGCGGCCGGCGCGCCGGCGAAGGCGAACAAGGAATTATCGCAGCTGTCGATGATCTGCAATTATGCGGTGAAGGACGGCGTCATGGATGCCAACCCTTTCAACAACATGATGCAGAACGTCACCGACAAGGCGGTGCGCATCACTTCCCGTAGCCAAGTCGTCCGGTTTTACCTTTGGGGAGTGCGTCAAGGGGGCAAGCACCAGAACATGGCATGCGCTGCGATGTTCACTTACCTCACCGGCTTCCGGGCCGCCGAGGTGCGTCCATTCGCAACATCGGACCTGAAAAAGGACGGCGTCCACACCGTTAGCGCCAAGCGCCGCAAAGGCCAAGCCGAAGTCCTAAAGGTGCGCGAATGGTCGACGAGGCTGCGAGTGGTGGTGGCCCGCTCCAAACAGAGCCATGGTCGACCACGTGACTACCTGTTCGCAAACAGCGCCGGCAGCGCATATACCCGCAGCGGCTGGGGCTCAACGTGGGTTGATGTCATGTTCGATTACATCGCGAGTTTCGATAGCGACGCGGCCGCCGCACTAGTGAAAAAACAAGCGTGGGAAGTGAATTACAAAGCCGCGTACGACAAAGAGCAAGCTTTGCCGGAATATCAATCCGATTATAAGATAACCGCGCATCAGGAATACTTCGCGCTACAGGACATTCGTCCAGCCGCAATTACGACGAAGCTAAGGCAGCGCCAAGTTGACGCGTACGACTTCGCCGCTCATGCAAATCCAAGCACAACGCACAAGCACTACGATCGACGAACGGAAAAGCGTGCTAAAGCGACGGAGTAGTTAAACTCCAAATGCAAGGTCCGTATAGATTGGAATGCATGCGCTTCAACATTGCGGCATCTAATTCAGACAACGCAACTCGGATACTAGTTTCACATGTATCCGACGTCCATAATCGTTCACGCCGATTATTATCGTAGCGCTCTAACCATGCTACTTCCACGCCATCCCTTTTTCCAGTCTCGACAATATTTGCACCGCTTCCCATTCCCAAATGTCGTCCAATCCTTGGCATGGGATGACGGTCTTTAAACTCGTTGGTGCAACTGTCGTATAAATTGAATATATCGAGTGGAAACTTTGTGTCCGCAGTATGTATCAAGCTCTCCGCAGCATGGCGTTGATCATACCAAAGGGACACATACATACCCTCGTTAACCAGCGCTTCTACCAGAGGTCGAAAATCCTGATCACCGGCAACGAATATGAGCTCATCCATATTTTTCCGGTACGTGTGCATCATCATATCGACGGCAATCAGGATATCAATTTCTTTCTGGACTGCACCGCGTTGTCGAGTATGCTTCGATACCCCTTCACTCACATGCCAACCGTCCAGCGCGCGCAACTGTGCAAAGCGCTTCTTTTTCTCCAGCACATTCAGTGCATGCTGTTCCTCAGTTTCATTCGTCCTCTTCGGCGGTAGGCAGTCGTAGTAGTACACTTTCCTGCATACAGTCGCGAACTTCGCATAGTCAAGTTCAAGGTCCTCGTCGAAAAACCGCTGGCCGATATCTTTCAAAATTGGATCAAGGTAGGCGCCGTCCACGAACATGTAGCATGTAGATAACGCTCCTCCGGTCGGCACTTGTAGCATTGAAACCCCTTCAGATTTTCCAACGACGCCCCGCAGAGACGCATTCTACCGTGAGGAAATCTCCCGACGCGTTGGAATGTTTTTAGACTAAGTTCTTGATTATACTAAAGAATACTCTATAGCAGTCTAGGCTTGTGATTCCTGTTGTCGTGGGTTCGAGCCCCATCAGTCACCCCACAGAATTACGGCAAAAAGCCCAGTCATCGACTGGGCTTTTTTCTTTTCAGGGGTAGGATTTCAGGTACTGGCGATAGTCGGCGCCGGCGCGGTGCTCTTGCAGGGCTTGCCAGAGGCGGGCCGAGTAGGCCGGGTGGCGGGCATGGAAGTGGCGCGAGAACATCAGGTAGAGCGGAGTCTGCTCGAAGGGCTTGCCGATGCGCTCGAGCACCCCGGCATAGCGCCGCGCGATCAGCGCCTCGGCTTCGAGTTCCATCGCGATCACGCCCTCCAGCCGTCCCGCCGCCAGCTTGGCGAAGTTGTGCTCCAGGGTCTTGGAGCCGTCGTCGTAGGCCAGTTCCAGCTGCCGCAGCCGCTCGATGATGAAGGTGAAGCCCGATTCCACGCCTATCCTGCCGCCGCCCTGCCCCGAGATGCGCCGGCCGTCCCATTGCAGCGGCGCGCCCTTGCGGCGGTAGACGAAATAGCGCGGCGCGGCCAGCGACATGCTCTCGTCCACCTGCCCGCCCGCCATCGGGAATGCCGCGTAGCCGGCGCGCTCGGAGGAGTAAGCCCCCATCATGGCGTCCGACAAGCAAGCACATCCTTAACACCATGCATAGGCCCAAGATCAAGTCCAACGCTAGCGTACCACGCCAACTGATCATTGTTTGACGCATTCGACATCGCCGCGCGAAAGGCTGACCTACCATGATACGGTGCCATTCAGTCAAGGAGCGTGTCATGAACTATGCAAAATGGATGCTGGCGGCGCTGCTGCTGGCGTGCAGCGCCCAGGCGGGCGCCCTGTCGTCCACCAGCACGGGCAACCTTTTCTACCATAACGAGGTCAACTTCGTGTCGCTGACGCTGGAGCAGGGCACGGACGGATTGGCGATCTGGACCGACTCGTTTCAGGACGGCACCAATTTCGATCCCATCATCGCGCTGTGGCGCGACGGCTGGCTGCTCGCACAGAATGACGACTTTCCCTTCATCGACGCGGCACAGAGCTATCTCGATTCCGGTCTCTATTTCAACAGCCTGCCCGCAGGGAGCTATCAGGTCAGCATCGCCCGTTACAGCAACTTCGCCTACGGGCCGCGACTGGAGAATGGCTTCCAGCGCGGGGCAGACACGCCGCTCCGGATAGGCAACGGCTACTGGCAGCTGCACGTGGCGGACGGCATGCTGCCGCCGGTGCCCGAACCGTCATCGGCGGCCATGCTGCTGGGCGGCGCGGCACTGCTGGCGGGCTGGCGGCGCGCCCAAGCACATCGGCGCGGTCTTGCCTAGGGCTGGCGCGGCCCAATTGCACTAGGTTTGACGCAATCGACATCGGCATCCGGTAAACGCCGCGTTAGCTCTGCAATACGGTACAGTGAAATTGCTCGGCATGCCGTATCGCCGGCACAGTTGAGGGGACTATTCGCTGCACCGGTAGCCATGCCGGTGCAGCGTTTTTTTATCCGGCGATGCGCGCCATCAGCGCCTGCAGGCGCGGCATGTCCACCGGCTTGACGAAGTGGTAGTCGAAGCCGGCCGCGTAGGATTCGTTGCGGTCCCGCTCCTGGCCGTAGCCGGTCACCGCGATCAGCACCGTCCCCGCCGTCTCGGGCTGCAGCCGCAGCCGGCGCGCCAGCTCGTTGCCGTCGATGTCGGGCAAGCCGATGTCGAGCAGGCAGATGTCCGGCCGCAGCTCGCGCGCCCGGTCCAGCGCCACGCGCGAGCTGTGCTCCACGGTCACCTGGTGGCCGGCATCCGCCATCAGCATGCCCAGCGTTTCGGCCGCGTCCACGTTGTCGTCCACCACCAGCAGGCGCAGGCTGCGCGCGGCCGGCGCGGCGGCGGCGCGCGGGGCGTCCTGGCCGGCTTCGGGCTGCGGCTGCGCCACCGGCAGGCGCAGGATGAAGGTGCTGCCCTTGCCGATGCCGTCGCTGTGCGCGGCCACGCTGCCCTGGTGCGCCTCGGCCAGGCGCTGCACCAGCGCCAGCCCCAGGCCCATGCCGCCTTGCGAGCGGTCCAGCGTGCGCTCGTCCTGCGCAAACAGTTCGAAGGCGCGCGCCAGCAGTTCCGGCAGCATGCCGACGCCGTTGTCGCGCACGGTGACGGTGGCGCTGTCGCCGCGCAGGCTCAGGCGCAGCTCGACGAAGCCGTCCTCCGGCGTGTACTTGGCGGCATTGTTGAGCAGGTTGGCGATCACCTGCACCAGGCGCTTCTTGTCGCCCAGCACATGGACGGGCTCGGGCGGCAGCTGCACCGCGAAGCGGTGGCGGCGCGCCTCCATCAGCGGGCGGGCCTGCTCGGCGGCGTAGCCCAGCACGTCGCGCAGGTCCAGCGTTTCCTTCTGCAGGGTGACCATGCCGCGCGTCACGCGCGACACGTCCAGCAGGTCGTCGATCAGCCCGGTCATGTGCTTGACCTGGCGCGAAATCACTTCGCTGGTGCGCTTGACGGTGGCTTCGTCGAACTGGAAGTGGCGCAGCAGCTCGGCCGCCGTGCCGATCGGCGCCAGCGGATTGCGCAGCTCGTGCGCCAGCATGGCCAGGAATTCGTCCTTGCGGTTGTCGGCGTCGCGCAGCGCGGCCTGGGCCCGCTTGCTGTGCTCGTGCTCGGAACGCAGCGCGGCCACGGCGCGGGCGCGCTCCACCGCTTCCCAGGTGCGCTGCACCACGTCCTGCGTGATGGCGATGTCCTCGCGCGACCAGGCGCGCGGCGCGCGCTGCGACAGGTTCAGCGCGCAGGTGACGCTGCCGGCCTGCAGCAGCGGCACCACCACGATGGCGCCCATGCCCTGCGCCAGGTAGGCGTCGGCATAGGCCTGGGTGCGGCGGTCCATGCGCACGTCGTTCACCACGAAGGCCTTGCCCTCGTTCAGGATGCCGATGATCTCGGGACTGTAGTCGTCCAGGCGCGCGCTGCCCGGCAGCGGCGGCAGCTCGGCCGCGCTCCACTCGCCTTGCACGAAGGCGGTGCGGCTGGCTTCATTGATCTCGGTGTAGAACACGCGCGAGGCATGCAGGTAGTTGCCCAGCAGCTCGGTGGCGGCCGCCGTGATGTCGGTGGCGGCGGACATGCCGCGCAGGCAGTCGGCCAGGTCGAGCTGGAAGGCCTGGCGCCGGTTCAGCGCCACGAAGGCGCGCTCGGCCAGCACTTCGCGGGTCGACTCGGTCAGCACCAGCAGCACGCCCTCGACCTTGTTGTCCTCGTTCCAGATCGGGCTGTGGCAATGGGTGAAGTAGGTTTCGCGCTGGCTGTGGCCGCGCTCGGGCGCATAGCTGGCGTTTTCCACGTAGTAGGTTTCGCCCGCCAGCACGTGCTCGACGATGGGCGCCATCTGGTCCCACATCTCGCGCCACCACTCCTTGGCGGGGCGGCCCAGGTGGCCCGGATGCTTGCTGCCCAATACTTGCGCAAAAGCATCATTG
>NZ_JCAQOT010000026.1:443064-1007917 GCF_059567845.1 Massilia sp. BGA-UO-ETr-WB1
AAAACGTCAACAGCTCACTGCCCCAGTGGATCGCCATGGGAAAGCGCGAGCCGAGCACGGTGCGCAGCACCGTTTGCAGGCACGCCGGCCACAGCTCGGGCGGCCCCATGCGCGACGCCGTCCAGTCGAAACTGCGCAGGCGTTCGCCGCATTCTCCGCCGCCGTCCAGGAAGGCGGGGCGGCGCGGCAGGGCGGGAGGGGAGGAAGCGTTGGTCATCATTCTGGTGGTTGGCATTGCAAGAAAAACATGCAACCCGCATCATACACTTAGTTGAGGGCATAGTTGACAATCAGCATGCAATCAATGCCGCCGCCCGGCTGCTGCGGAAATACAACGGGCGCTCAAAAAAATGGCAGCACGCGTTGATTTTTGCTGCGGCCGGCATCGTGCCGGTGCTATGCTCACCCCATAGTAAAAAGAAACTTAGCTTTCCTTTTTACCAGACTTGAAGCAACGGTAAGCACTTACAAACAATACTAAGCACCGAATAACGTTCCCTTATGGGAATTCCGCCGCCGTACTCCGCGAGGATCCGCCGGCCTTGAATGCCGCCACCAGTTGGCGGTATTTTTTTTGCTCGTGCTCATCGGATGACTTTCCCTAAGGCATTAGATTGACGCTACAATACTAGCCTACCCTGTAACACTTTCCTGGCTCACCATGTCCGAAGAAAAAACCCTGTCCGCTGTCTCGACCTACAGCAAGGACACCCCTGTCGGCCATCCCGACGTCGACGGCCGCGCTGGCGTATTTGTGCCCACCGACGAGTTCGACCTGGCCAATACCTCCACCATCCGCAAGGGTGCCGGCATCGTCGGTTTCGGCAACCCGGACGGCTCGCTGACAGTGTACTTCGAAGCCAACCGCTTCGACGAAAGCAGCCTGCACAAGTGGGAAAACAAGGCGCGCAAGGCTTACGACCGCATGGTGATGCGGGCGCCGACCGTGTCCAAGGCCAAGATCGACGCGCGCATGCTGGAACAAGTGGGCATTATCGACGGCCTGGGCATCAGCATCAAGCAGCCGGAGCGGCTGCAGCAGTGGCTGGCGCTGTCGAACGCGCTCGACACCGCGCCCGAGGGCGCCGTGGTGCAGTGGAAGAAGTAAGGAAAACAGGACGAGCCATTGTCCTACAAAGGCGAGGACACTCCGCTGATGCCGATATGCATTATTAATGCATAAGATGGTGACATAGCAAACACCAACCAACGGAGCCCGCCATGTCACGCATCTGCCCTCTTACCATCGGTGCCCTGCTGATGGGGCTGGCCAGTGTATCCACCTGGCTGCTGCTGTCCGCCGACGTACTGCACGAAGCGTCCTTCTTCTTCGTCCACTAAGCCTGCGCTTCCCTTAGCGGCGGCGGCCATAGCCGCGATGGCGGTGGCCCCAGTTGCCGAATACAAAGTCCAGTCCTATCGTCACCGGCGGGTAGTAATACGCCGGCGCCGGTGCGTATACCGGCGGCGCCACGTATACCGGGGCCGGCGCATACAGCGGCTCGGTGGTGTACACCACGCGCGGCTGCCGGGTCACCGGTTCGGTGGTGTACTCCGTGCGCGAGGCGCCCGCCGCCGTGCCGCGCTGCACCGGCGTCACCGACACCGTATGCCACTCGTACGGGTTGGCCGGCCTGGGATAGTAAACGGTGGAAGGCTGCGTGGCGCAGCCGGTCAGGGCCGCGACGGCGGCCAGGGCAATAACGGTTTTCATGGGAGACTCCTGTTCCAGGCTTCCACTATAAGAACATTCCGCTTTTCCTGCCGCACTTTTACAGGCTGTTACAACGCTTTGCACAAGCGAAAAAAAACCGGCGCAAGCGCCGGTCCAAATACGCGCCGGCTCAGGCAAGCCGGCGCAGTAACACGAATCCGATTAGTTCACTTAATCCAGTTTCCAGGCGTAGTCCACCTTGGTCCAGGTGGTGTCCGGCTTGCCGTCCTTGGTCCCCGGCTTGAACTTGCACGCGCTCAGCGCCTTGATGGCCGCCTTGTCCAGGTTCTTGAAGCCGCTCGACTTGTCGATCTTGGAATCCAGCACGTCGCCGCCGGCCGACACCTGGAACGACATCGACACGGTGCCCTGCTCCTCGTTCATCAGCGACGCCTTCGGATAGTCGGCCTTGCAATTCTTGCCGTCGAAGCTAGCCGGAACTTCAGCTGCAAAGGCGCTGCCCGATACGAGCACTGCCGCGATAACACCCAACCAACGCTGTTTAGTAGACATCTGATTTCCCCAAGTGCTTTTTTAAATTTACTGGATCAAGGCGCGGCTGGAATTACAGCTTCCAGACGTAATCGACTTTGGTCCAGGTTTGTGCCACGGCGCCATCCTTGGTGCCCGGCTTGAATTTGCAAGCGCTGATCGCTTTGACAGCCGCCTTGTCCAGGTTCTTGTAGCCGCTCGACTTTTCAACTTTCGAGTCCAGCACTTCGCCGCCTGGCGATACCAGGAAGGCCATCGATACCGCACCCTGCTCTTCGTTCAGCAGCGAGGCTTTCGGATATTCGGCGCGGCAGTTCTTGGCGTCGAACACGGCTGGCACTTCAGCGGCGAAGGCGGAGCAGCTCAGCAGAGCGGCGGCGATGAAACTGATCGAATGCTTGGTCATGATATTTTCGTAAGTCCAAAAAGTTTAAAAAACTGTTCGACGGCCGCTCCAGACGCGGCCATCGGGTAATGCCGGCTGCCTTGCTTAGAATTCTTCCCACTCGTCGCCGGCGGTGGCGGCGGCGGCGATCTTCTTCGGCTTGGCGGCGGGTGCTGCAACGGCCTTCTTCAGCGGCGCGCGGGCGGCAGGCTTGGCCACCACCACAGGGGCGGCTGCCCGTACCGGCGCCGGCGCGGCCATGCGCGGCTCGCGCTCTTCATGCTCGGACAGCTTGAAGATCGACACCACGCGGGCCAGTTCGCCAGCCTGGTCTTGCAGGCTCTGCGCGGCGGCGGCGGCTTGCTCCACCAGGGCGGCGTTCTGCTGGGTCATGCTGTCCATCTCGATGATGGACTGGTTGACCTGCTCGATGCCGGCGCTCTGCTCCTGGCTGGCGGAAGCGATTTCGCCCATGATGTCGGTCACGCGGCGCACCGAATCCACCACTTCGTCCATCGTCACGCCGGCCTGGCCGACCAGCTTCGAACCGCGCTCGACTTTCTCCACGGAGTCGCCGATCAGGGTCTTGATCTCTTTCGCCGCGCCGGCCGAACGCTGGGCCAGGTTGCGCACCTCGGAAGCCACCACGGCGAAGCCGCGGCCCTGCTCGCCGGCACGGGCTGCTTCAACCGCGGCGTTCAGCGCCAGGATGTTGGTCTGGAAGGCGATGCCATCGATCACGCCGATGATATCGACAATCTTGTTGGCCGATTCGTTGATCGAGCTCATCGTGTCGACCACCTGCGACACCACTTCGCCGCCCTTGCGCGCCACGTCGGACGCGTTGGCTGCCAGCTGGTTGGCCTGGCGGGCGTTGTCGGCGTTCTGCTTGACGGTCGAGGTCAGCTCTTCCATGGCCGACGCGGTTTTTTCCAGCGACGAGGCCTGCATTTCGGTGCGCGACGACAGGTCGATATTGCCGGCGGCGATTTCACGCGAGGCGGTGCCGATGGTTTCGGTGCCGGTGCGGACCTGGCCCACGATGCCGACCAGGCTGTTGCGCATTTCTTTCATTTCCACCAGCAGGCTGTCCTTGTCGGTGGAGCTGGTGTTGATCGAGATCGACAGGTCGCCGTTGGCGATGCTGCCGGCGATGGAGGCCGTGTAGTCAGGCTCGCCGCCCAGTTGCTTGAGCAGGCCGCGGGTGATGACGACGGCCGCGCCCACGCTGATCACCACGGCCAGCAGGCCCATGAAGATCATGAAGTTGCGCGCGCTCTTGAAACCTTCGGAGGCGTCCACCTGCACTTGCGCGTTCAGCTTGTCTTCCAGCGCGCCCAGCTGGTCCAGCGCTTCCATCCACTTCTTCTGCGGCGGACGGATTTCCTTGATCATCACCTTGGTGGCGGCTTCAGCCTGGTTCGACAGCCACAGCTCGGAAGCCTTGGCGATGGCCGGCATGGTGGCGGCTTCGTGTTCCTTGATGGCGGCCATCAGCGCCTTCTCTTCCGCAGTCGCTTCCAGCGCGAACTGGGCTTCCAGCTTCTTCTGCGCGGCGGCGTACTTGTCGGACAGTTCCTTGATGCGCTTCATTTCCGGTTCCATGTCGGCCGGGTCGCTCATCAGGGTCAGGGTGCGCAGCGAGCTCACGCGCTCGTTGACGTTGTTGCGCATGTCGATCACCAGGCGCGTCACCACATTGTTAAAGCTCACGACGTGGTCCAGGCGGTCCTGGATCTGGGCCATGCGTACGATGCCGACGCCGGTCACGGCGATCAGGAAGAGCAGTACCAACGCAAACCCGAGGCCCAGGCGCGTCCCCACTTTCATTTTTGCTAAATTCATTTCGGCTTCTTTGTAAGTGACACTATTGATAAGAGGTACCCAGGTACGCACCCGCTCGCACACGAGAAAACACCCATTAAATTCCTTGCCGCTGCGCAAGTAATGACAGTAACAAACAATGACTGCGAATGCAAAAATTGCTCTACGGATCGTTACAATGTGTGGTTTTTCAGCGCAAGACGCCACTGGACCGGCCGGATGACCGCGGTGACTATGTGTGTATATTATGAAATTATAGGTGCAAATTTTGCCTCAAAGCAAGCAGAAACTGCCTGCATTTTACGCAACCTAACTTTCTGCGGAGAAAGAGGCGAAATGCAGATTTTGCTTTGGACAAAAGGCCGGGATCAGACCGGCAGTGACAGGCGGGAAGCGGCTTCCAGCAGCAGGTTGGCGTCGCCGAGGGCGAGTTTTTTGGAGTCGGACAGGGTCTGGCGGAACAGGCGCGCGCCCGGCAAGCCTTGCATCAAGCCCAGCATGTGGCGCGTGATGCTGTTCAGCTTGAGGCCGCGCCCGCCCTCTTTCGCCAGCTGGGCCTGGATGTAGGGCACCATGGCCGCCAGCACCTGCTCGCGGGTCCTGGGCGCAGCCGCGTCGCCGTAGTAGCGCTGGTCGAAGGACGCCATCAGGAAGGGGTTATGGTAAGCCTCGCGGCCCAGCATCACGCCATCCACGTGCAGCAGGTGCTGGTCGATCTCGGCCTCGGTCTTGATGCCGCCGTTGATCAGGATCTCGAACTGCGGAAACTCTCGCTTCAGGCGGTAGGCGTACTCGTACTTGAGCGGCGGAATCTCGCGGTTTTCCTTGGGCGACAAGCCCTTCAGGATGGCGTTGCGGGCGTGCACGATGAAGGTGCTGCAGCCGGCCTCGGCCACGGTGCCGACGAAGTCGCGCACGAACCCGTAGCTTTCGCTGTCGTCGATGCCGATGCGGTGCTTGACCGTCACGTCGATGGACACCGCGTCGCGCATGGCTTTCACGCAGTCGGCCACCAGCTGCGGCTCGGCCATCAGGCAGGCGCCGAACGCGCCCTTCTGCACCCGCTCGGACGGGCAGCCGCAATTGAGGTTGATCTCGTCGTAGCCCCACTTCTCGCCCAGCCTGGCGCTGGTGGCCAGGTCGGCCGGGTCGCTGCCGCCCAGCTGCAGCGCCACCGGGTGCTCTTCCTCGTTGAAGCGCAGGTGGCGCTCCACGTCGCCATACACCAGGGCGCCGGTGGTCACCATCTCCGTGTACAGCCAGGTGTGCCTGGTGATTTCGCGGTGGAACACGCGGCAGTGGCGGTCGGTCCAGTCCATCATCGGCGCGACGGACAGGCGGCGGCTCGGCAGCTTGCGGGCAGCGGTGGTGTCGGCGGTCGGAGCGGTGATGGTGGTCATGTCGGCAACAGTCGGGGAATCGGAAGGGGGCCGTCATTATACAGCGGAAGCAAGGGCTGCGCCCGCCAGGGCTTTGTCGCTTAAATAGAACATCGCCCCTGCGCGGTTACAAAAAAGTTTGGTGCATGCAAGTCACCGGGCCGCCGTTTGCCGGCCGGCCAAACTGCGCCCTGCCCGGCGCCGGCCTCTCATAGGGGATTTTACATTCCAACCTCCCATGGCCACCATCTGTTACAAGTTTCTCATAGGAAGATGCCCTGATCATGCAGAAACTTGGTTACAAATTTCTTACAATTGTTACCTGTGCAGGCTTTGACACGCTTATCGGCTCTCCCTAAAGTCGGCTCACACCCGCTTAAGCATTTCTTAAGTTTGATGCTTCGGCAACCCCGGCGGGTGTAACTGTCAGTCTTATCCCATCAACTAACAAAGGAATGGTTATGACACAGAAGAAAGCACTGCTCGCAGTATTGCTGGCCCTGGCTACCGGCGCTGCCAGCGCCGCGCCGGCCAGCGCCACGGTGGATTTTTCCAAAGGCGAGGAAGGCTGGTTCGGCATGCAGCCGGCCGACGGCAACGGCGGCTCCGGCATCGACACCGGCCTGGGCCACGGCGCGCCCGCCTATCGCACCACCATGGAGAACTTCGGCATCGACTGGCGCAACAACAGCAACGGGGCCTTCCTGGGCGACTACACCAAGTCGCGCAGCGTCACGCTGGGGCTGGACGTGTCGGCCATGTCGATCCAGTACTTCGGGCAGGAAGTGACGCGCAGCCTGGTGGTGGAGCTGCGCGACTACGACAACAAGCCGGCCGACCTGCCCTACACCAGCGTGTGGTTCGACCTGGGCACGCTGGACGCGGGCAATAGCGACTGGCGGCACTTCTCGGTGACCATCGCCGACACCTCGTCCTCGCTGCTGCCTGCCGGCTGGGGCGGCTACGGCGCCGAAGACGGCAGCGGCGCGCCCATGCTGCCGGGCGGGCGCAGCTTCGCCAGCGTGCTGTCCAGCGTGGACGAGATCGTCTTCACCACGCTGAAGCCCGGCTACGCCTACGGCTTCACCAACTTCGACGTGGCCATCGACAACGTCAGCATCACGGCCGTGCCCGAGCCGTCCACCTACGGCATGCTGCTGGGCGGCATGGGCCTGCTGGGCGTCATCGCGCGCCGCAGGCAGCGCAGCGATAAAGCCCAAGCCGAGGCTTAAACCGTGAGCGGGGCGCGGCTGGCGCCGGCCGTGCCCCGCTTCAATCGAGATGCAGCTGTTCGTGCGGCAGCAGGTCTTCCGGGCCGAGGTCCTGGTGCAGCGGGATGTAGAAGCCCAGGCGGCGGCCGCGGTGGAAGATGCCGCGCAGGCGGTTGCACACGTCCCAGACTCTGCCGTAGTGGTCGCCCACGTCCACCACCGCCCAGGGGCTGTCCGGCTCGCCCTCGCGCACCAGGCGCACGTTGCGCACGTCGAAAAATTGGCCCAGGCCCTGCCCCACGCTGTGCTCGCTGGCGTCGCCGTGCAAGCCGGTCAGGATGATCTGCATGCTGTCCTCCTCAAGCGATGATGTTCAGGCCGCCGTCCACGTAGACGGTGCTGCCGGTGAGCCGTTTGGCGTACGGCGAGGCCAGGTAGGCGCAGGTGTTGCCGACGTCGAAGATGTCCACCAGTTCGCCGATCGGCGCGCGCGCCACCGCGTCGCTCAGCAGCAGGTCGAAGTCCTTCAGGCCGGATGCCGCGCGGGTTTGCAGCGGACCGGGCGAGACGGCGTGCACGCGGATGCCCTGCGGCCCCAGCTCGTGCGCCAGGTAGCGGCAGGACGCTTCCAGCGCGGCTTTCACCGGGCCCATGACGTTGTAGTTGGGGACCACCTTGTCGGCGCCGTGATAGCTCATGGCGAACATGGCGCCGCCCTCGCTCATCAGCGGCGCGGCCAGTTTGGCCATGCGCACGAAGGAGTGGCAGGACACGTTCATGGCCTGCAGGAAGCCGTCCAGCGAGCAGTCCAGCAGGCCGCCTTGCAGATCGGCCTTGGGCGCGTAGGCGATGGAGTGCACCAGGATGTCCAGGCTGCCCCAGCGCTCGGAGATGGCGGCAAACACGGCCTCCAGCTGGCCGGGCTGGGACACGTCCAGCGGCAGCAGCAGGGCCGCGTCCAGTTCTTCGGCGATCGGGTCGACGTAGGGCTTGGCCTTGTTGTTCAGATAGGTCAGCGCCAGGTCCGCGCCCAGTTCGCGGAACACCTTGGCGCAGCCGTAGGCGATGGAGTGCTCGTTGGCCACGCCAACCACCAGCGCGCGGCGCCCGGCCAAAATCGGATAAACAGTGTCGACGCTCATGCTAAGCCTCCAGCAGGGATTGCGCGTGGCGCGCGATCATCAGTTCTTCGTTGGCGGGGACCACCCAGACCGGCACCGCACTGCCCGCCGCGCTGATGCGGAAGGCGCCCGCGCTGGCTTCGTGCCCGGCCAGGCTGCCGATCAGGTTGGCGGCCTCGTCCATCTGCACGCCGAGCCAGGCCGCGTCGCGGCAGACGGCGCTGCGCAGCGACGCGCTGTTCTCGCCGATGCCGCCCGAGAACACGATGCCGTCGAGCCCGCCCAGCGCGGCCGCCAGCGAACCGAGTTCGCGGCCGATGCGGTACACCATCAGGTCGATGGCCAGCCTGGCGCGCGGGTCGCCGCTCTGCTCCAGCGTGCGCATGTCAGACGAAATGCCGGACACGCCCAGCAGTCCGGATTGCTGGTACAGCAGGCGCTGGATATCGTCCGGCGCCATCTTCAGTTCATCCATCAGGTACAGCACCACGCCGGGATCGACGCTGCCGCAGCGCGTGCCCATCGGCAGGCCGTCGATGGCGGTGAAGCCCATGGTGCTGGCCACGCTGCGTCCGCCGTGCATGGCGCACATGCTGGCGCCGTTGCCCAGGTGCGCCGCCACCACGCGCCCGGCGGCCAGCGGCGCGGCGAACCGCGCGGCGGCGGGCGGCACGCCGCCCAGCAACACGGGCACCGGGCCGGCCTGCGGTTCGGCCGGCGCCGCCAGCACCGCCTGCGCCTGATCCAGCGCAGGCAGCACGCCGGCGATGTATTCGTAGGAAAGCCCGTGGAAACCGTAGCGCCGCACGCCGCGCGCGGTGATCTCGGGCGGCAGCGCGAACGCTTGCGCCAGCGGCGGCTGCGCGCTGTGGAAGGCGGTGTCGAAGCAGCCCACCTGCAGCACTTGCGGCGCCAGCGCGAAAATGCTGCGCACCGGCGCCAGGTTGTGCGGCTGGTGCAGCGGCGCCAGCGGCACCAGCTTGTCCAGCCGCGCCAGCGCCTCGGCGTCCAGCTTCACCGGCCCGCTGAAGTCGCTGCCGCCGTGGACAATCCGGTGGCCTATCGCCGCCACGCGGAGCCCTTGCAGATGGCCCTGCGCGTACGCCACCAGGTAGCGCATGGCTTCGTCGTGCGCCAGCGGCGCGCCCGGCCACACATGCTCGGCCGACGGCTGTCCGGCCCCGTCGAAGGCGGCGAAACGGGTCTGGCCCGCATACAGGTTTTCTATCTTGCCCCTGGCCCGCAGTTGCAAGTCCCCGCCCGCATACATCGAGAACTTGATGCTGGACGAGCCGGCGTTGATGACGATGACCGCATCGTCCGCGCGCATGGCCGCCATCGGCTAGCTCCCCAGCAGCTTGGCGCCGGCCAGCTTGCTGTGCGCGATCAGCGCCGCCACCGCGCACGACGCCAGCCGCGCCTGCACCGAGTCCGCGCGGCTGGTCAGTATGATCGGCACGCGCGCGCCCAGCACGATGCCGGCCGCGTCCGCGCCGGCCATGAAGGTCAGGCTCTTGGCCAGCACGTTGCCGGTCTCCAGGTCCGGCACCAGCAGCACGTTGGCGCGCCCCGCCACCGGCGACAGCAGCTGCTTGACCTGCGCCGCTTCCAGGCTGACCGCATTGTCCAGCGCCAGCGGGCCGTCCAGCAGCGCACCGGTAATCTGGCCCCGGTCCGCCATTTTGCACAGCGCCGCCGCTTCGATGGTGGACGGGATTTTGGGGTTGACCGTTTCCACCGCCGACAGGATGGCCACGCGCACTTCCTCGAACCCCAGGATGTGCGCCAGGTCGATGGCGTTCTGCGCGATGTCCACCTTGTCCGCCAGCGTGGGCGCGATGTTGACGGCGGCGTCGGTGACGATCAGCGGCTCGGGAAAACCCGGCACGTCCATGATGAAACAGTGGCTCAGGCGGCGCGCGGTGCGCAAGCCGCCTTCGGTCTGCACCACGGCGGCCATCAGTTCATCGGTATGCAGGCTGCCCTTCATCAGCGCCGCCGCGTGGCCCTCGCGCACCAGCTGCACGGCGCGCTGCGCCGAGGCGTGGCTGTGCTCCGTGGCCACGATGGCCAGGCTCGAGATGTCCAGGTCCGCTTCGGCGGCGGCGGCGCGGATGCGCGCCTCCGGGCCCACCAGGATGGGCGCCATCAGCCCCAGCCGCGCCGCGCCCAGCGCGGACTCCAGCGCGTTGCGGTCGCAGGGGTGGGCCACCGCCACCACCGGCGCCTCCACCGCCTGCGCGGCGGCGATCAGCCTGTCGTAATGCGCATGCGCGCGGCCGCCGGCCGCCGCAGTGCTCATGCCTGCTCCTGGTGCGCCAGCCTGGCCGCCGGCGGCGTTGCCGCCACCGCAGCCGCCAAGTTCAGCGCCGCCCCGGCCGGGGTGCTGAACGCCGTGGCCACGCGCTCCATGCGCTCGGCCGCTTCGCCGCTCAGGGCACCGGCCGCGCCGGCCACCTGGCGCACCACGTCCAGCGCCCGCGCCCGCTCGTCCTGCTCCTGCGGCAGCAAGGCCGGCAGCGCCGCGAAACCGGCCGCCTCGTCCCACGACAGGATCTGCGCCTGCTGCTGCACCAGTTCCTTGAAGTGCGTCAGCGTCATCAGCTGGCCGGCGCGCGAATGGGCGCGCAGCTCGCGCAGCGTAGCGTAGGCGCGCTCGTCGGCCGCGCGCAGCTCGGGCGCCCGGAACACGTACAGCAGCGCGCGCACGATGGCTTCCACCGTGCCGCCGATGGCGGCCTGCTCCACCAGCTTGGCGCGCGCCGACGCCGCCACCGTTTCGCGCGCGATGTCGCGCCCCAGCTGGCGCACGCGCTGGTCGTCCGCGCGCAGGCCCACCAGCGCCTGCAGCACCGGCGAACCATAGAGGTTCATGAAGTAGCGCTCCACCGCGCTGTCGCGCAGGTCGCGGTACTGGTCCAGCGCCGCCACGATCTGGCGCGAGAACGCTTCCTGCATGGCGATGAAGATATTGTCCGGCGCCGCCGGGCGGCGCTCGGCGCGCACCCGCTGCGCCAGCCTGTCGATGCCGTACAGCAGCGGGTTCTTGCTGGAATAGACGCGGTAGCGCAGCCGGTAGGGATGCAGCTGGCGCAGCGCCTCGGCGCCCTGCTCGTTCATGGCCGAACGCAGCAGCGGGCTGACGAAAGTGCGGTACAGGCCCACGTTCACGTCCGACACCCGCGCCACGGCGGCGAAGCGGCGCTCGTCCTCGGCGTCGTTGCCGCCCAGCGCGCGCAGGTCGTCCAGGAAGCGGCGCTCGAAGCGCATCACGTAATTGCCGGTGGCCAGCGCCGCGTTCAGCGTGTCCGGCGTCTTCTCCAGGAACACCGCTTCGTACAGGCCGGGCGGCAGCACGTCGATCAGGTCCATGGCCGAGGTGAATTCCTCGTGCTCCTTGTTGGCCACCGTGGCCGACACGAAGATGCCCAGGTGGCCGATGGTTTCGTGCATGGCGTAGATGATGGTCTGGCCGCTCATGGCCAGCGCCTCGTCGTCCTGGTACATGTCCAGCACCCAGCCCAGCGCCTGGTGCGGCGGCGTGATGTCGTCGCCCCAGGAGCAGAACACCACGATGGGCGACTTCACGTTGCGCAGGTCGATGCGGCGCCCGGTGGAGTCGTGGATGGAGCCGGAACTGAGGCGGTTACCGACGAACAGATTGTCGGCGATGTACTGCATCTCGGGCGCGTTCAGCAGCACCGGGTTGCCCCACCATTTCTCGAACTCGAGGAAGCGCTGCGCCTCGCTGTCCACCTGCGCGTACACCTTGTACTCCTTCTTCCACCAGGTGTTGGCCGGGTTCATGCTCTCGAAGTTGCTGACCAGGTGGGCGCCGTCGAACACGCCGTTGCCCAGGTCGCCGGACAGCGCGGTCAGCCAGGTGCCGCCCAGCACCCCGCCCAGGTAGCGCAAGGGGTTCTTGCCGTGCACCCCGTTCCAGTAGGACAGCGGCGCGCCGGCCAGCACCAGCGGCCCGGGCAGGTCCGGGTTCAGCGCGGCCGTCATCATGATCTGCCAGCCGGCCTGGCAGTTGCCGATCAGCGCCGGCTTGCCGTCCGCGTCGGGGTGCAGCTCGGCCACCCTGGCGATGAAGCGCGCCTCGGCGCGGCACACGTCCTCGATGGTCTGGCCGTGCACCGGCTGCGGCAGGAAGCCGACGAAATAGCAGGGATGGCCGGCGCGCAGCACCACGCCGATTTCGCTGTCGTGCTTCATGCCGCCGATGCCGGGGCCGTGCCCGGCGCGCGGATCGAACACGATGAAGGGCCGCCGGCTGGCGTCCACTTCCACGCCGTCCGGCGGGCGGATCTTCAGCAGGCCGTAGTTGACCGGGCGTTCCAGGTCGCGGCCGTCGAGCACCACGTCGAATTCAAAGTTCAGCACATGGGGCGCGGCCTGCGCAACGCTTTCCACATGGTCGTCGCCGCGCTGGCGCAGCACGTCCATGAACAGCACGGAACGCTGCCAGGCGTCGATCCAGTACTCGCCGGCCTGCCGGGCGATGTCGAAGGGCGTGCCGGGCCAGGCCGGCTGGAATACATTGGTTCTATCGTTCACGCTGAATCCCCTTTTGCTGTGTGCACTGCACAATTGAGCTTCCGGACTGTAATCCAGTATATCAGCAATAGAAAAACAACAATTAACCAGCTCGCTATGGTGCGCCGCAAAAGAAAAAACCGCCGCCCCTTGCGGGTGCGGCGGTTTTTCCTGGAACTCAGCGATTACGCTTCGCGGGAAGCTTTTTTACGCTCGTGCTCTTTCAGGAAGCGCTTGCGCAGACGGATCGATTTCGGGGTGATTTCCACCAGTTCGTCGTCGTCGATGAACTCGACTGCATATTCCAGCGACATCTGGATCGGCGGCACCAGGCGCACGGCTTCGTCGGTACCCGACGAACGCACGTTGGTCAGCTGCTTGCCCTTGATCGGGTTAACCACCAGATCGTTGTCGCGCGAGTGGATGCCGATGATCATGCCTTCGTACACCGGGTCGTTGTGGACCACGAACATGCGGCCGCGATCCTGCAGTTTCCAGATGGCGTAGGCCACGGCGGCGCCGTCGTCCTGCGAGATCAGCACGCCGTTGCGGCGGCCGCCCAGTTCACCCTTGGAGTTGTCCACAGGGCCGTAGGCGTCGAACACGTGGCTCATCAGGCCGGTGCCGCGGGTCAGGGTCATGAATTCGCCCTGGAAGCCGATCAGGCCGCGCGCAGGGATGCGGTATTCCAGGCGCACACGGCCTTTGCCGTCCGATTCCATGTTCTGCAGGTCGCCACGGCGGCGGCCCAGTTCTTCCATCACGCCGCCCTGGTTGACTTCTTCCACGTCGACGCTCAGCTGTTCAAACGGCTCGTGGCGCACGCCATCGACCATCTTGAACACCACGCGTGGACGGGACACGGCCAGCTCGAAACCTTCGCGGCGCATGTTTTCGATCAGGATGGTCAGGTGCAGTTCGCCGCGGCCCGATACTTCGAACGTGGTGTCGTCGTCGGTCGGGGCAACGCGCAGCGCCACGTTGGCTTTCAGTTCCTTGTCCAGACGGTCGCGCAGCTGGCGCGAGGTGACGAACTTGCCTTCGCGGCCGGCCAGCGGCGAGTTGTTGACCATGAAGTTCATGGTCAGGGTCGGCTCGTCGACGGTCAGCATCGGCAGCGCTTCCGGGGTGTCCGGTGCGCACACGGTCGAGCCGATGCCGATTTCTTCGATACCGTTGATCAGGATGATGTCGCCGGCGACGGCTTCGTCAACCAGCACGCGCTCCAGGCCCTTGAAGTTCAGCACCTGGTTGATGCGGCCTTTTTGCGGGGTGGTGCCTGGACCGTTCATGAACACGACGTCCTGGCCGGCCTTGACGCGGCCGCGGGACACGCGGCCGATGCCGATCTTGCCGACGTAGGACGAGTAGTCCAGCGAGGTGATTTGCATCTGCAGCGGGCCGTCCGGATTGTCGTCGCGCACCGGCACGTATTTCAGGATGGCGTCGAACAGCGGCTTCATGTCGCCGCCGCGCACGTCGTCGGTCATGCCGGCGTAGCCGTTCAGGCCCGATGCGTACACGATAGGGAAGTCCAGCTGCTCGTCGGTTGCGCCCAGCTTGTCGAACAGTTCGAAGGTCTGGTTGATGGCCCAGTCGGCGCGCGCGCCCGGACGGTCGATCTTGTTGACCACGACGATCGGCTTCAGGCCCAGGGCCAGCGCCTTGCGGGTCACGAAGCGGGTCTGCGGCATCGGGCCTTCCTGCGCATCGATCAGCAGCAGAACCGAGTCCACCATCGACAGCACGCGCTCCACTTCGCCGCCGAAGTCGGCGTGGCCCGGGGTGTCGACGATGTTGATGTGGGTGCCTTCGTATTCGACGGCGCAGTTTTTCGACAGAATCGTAATGCCGCGCTCTTTTTCGAGGTCATTCGAGTCCATCACGCGGGTATCGACCGCCTGGTTTTCACGGAAGGTACCGGACTGCTTCAGCAGCTGGTCCACGAGGGTGGTTTTGCCGTGGTCAACGTGGGCGATGATGGCGATATTGCGAATTGCGCGTTTAGTATTAGACATAGTCGTTATATTTACAGAAAAACTGCGGAGTGAATGCGAATGCGGTCACTGGAACCCACTATTATAGCATGTTGCAGCGCAAGACTAAGCTCGATGCTTAATTATTGAAGCTGATCAGCCGTTCCGGGGCCAGGATGTCGTACTCGCCCAACTGGGCGGTGCCGAGCAGCTTGTCGCCCAGGTAGACGCGCACGCGGCCGGGCACCTGCTCCAGCCTGGGCGGCGTGACAGCCGGCTCTTTGCCCAGCGGCAGGCGCTGGCCGTTCAGGAAGCGCTTGGCCAGCTCCTCGGTCAGCTGCACCGGCGGGAAGGACGACAGCAGCGCATCGACCGGCGCCAGCAGGGCCAAAGGCGCGGCATGCGCGGCCACCTCCTCCAGCGTCACCACGTCCTTCATCACCAGCTCGCCGACCTGGATGCGGCGCAGCGCGTTCAAATGCGCGCCGCAGCCCAGGGCCGCGCCGATGTCCTCGCCCAGCACGCGGATGTAGGTGCCCTTGCTGCACTTGACTTCCAGCTTCAGGAACGGCGCCTCGTAGCTGATGAATTCCAGCTTGTGGATGGTGACCGGGCGCGCTTCGCGCTCCAAGGTCACGCCGGCGCGCGCGTATTCATACAGCGGCTTGCCGTCGCGCTTCAGGGCCGAATACATCGGCGGCACCTGCTCGATGGGGCCGCGGAAGCGTTCCAGCACGGCCTCGATCTGCTCGCGCGTGACGTTCACCTCGTGCGTCTCGATGACCTGGCCTTCGGTGTCGCCGGTGTCGGTGCGCTGGCCCAGGTGCACGGTGGTCAGGTAGGTCTTGTCGGCCTCCAGCAAGTCCTGCGAGAACTTGGTGGCTTCGCCGAAGCACAGCGGCAGCAGGCCGGTGGCGAACGGGTCCAGCGTGCCGGTGTGGCCCGCCTTCTTCGCGTTCAGCATGCGCTTGGCCTTGATCAGCGCGTCGTTGGAGGACAGGCCGACCGGCTTGTCCAGCAGCAGCACGCCATCGACGATGTCGCGCACGCGTTTTACTTTGGCTTGATTCATTAAGCTCCGCCGTTACCCTTGTCGCCGTCATCGGCGGCGTCGCCCTCGTCGTCCAGCGAGCGGGTCGAGTTGGCCTGGTCGATCAGCGCCGACAGCTCCATGCCGCGCGAGGCCGACATGTCGTGGTGGAAGTGCAGCGACGGCAGCGTGTGGATGTGCAGGCGCTTGCCCAGCATGTTGCGCAGGTAGCCGGAGGCCGCGTTCAGGCCGGCCAGCGTGTTCTTCACGGTTTCCGGATCGTCCTTCAGCATCGTGAAGTAGATCTTGGCGTGCGCGTAGTCCGGCGTGAGCTGCACTTCGGACAGCGTGATCATGCCCACGCGCGGATCCTTCAGCTCGTAGGCGATCAGTACCGACAGGTCCTTCTGGATCTGGTCGGCGACGCGCAAGCCGCGCGCGGGGATGGTTTTGCTATGTTTTGCCATGATGCGTTACCTAAAAAAATTGGCGGGCCAATAAAACCGGGGACGCTCCCCGGTTTCACTGACCCGCCAGTGCGCCGAACCGCTATTACAGCGTACGGGCGATTTCCTGCACTTCGAACACTTCCAGGGTGTCGCCAACCTGGATGTCGTTGTAGTTCTTCAGCGACAAGCCGCATTCCAGACCGGCGCGGACTTCTTTCGCGTCGTCCTTGAAGCGCTTGAGCGAGTCGATCTCGCCGGTCCACACCACGATGTTGTTGCGCAGCAGACGGACCGAGGAAACACGCTTGACCACGCCGTCGGTAACCAGGCAGCCCGCAATCGCGCCGACCTTGGAAACCAGGATGACCTGGCGTACTTCGACCTGGCCGGTGACCTGCTCGCGGCGCTCCGGCGCCAGCATGCCGGACAGCGCTGCCTTCACCTCTTCGATCGCGTCGTAGATGATGTTGTAGTAGCGGATGTCCACGCCGTTCGACTCGGCCAGCTTGCGCGCCTGTGCATCGGCGCGGGCGTTGAAGCCGATGATGACCGCTTTCGAGGCCACCGCCAGGTTGACGTCCGATTCCGTGATGCCGCCCACCGCTGCGTGCACAACCTGCACCCGCACTTCGGAGGTCGACAGCTTCTGCAGCGAGGACACCAGCGCCTCCTGCGAACCCTGCACGTCGGTCTTGACGATCAGCGGCAGGTTCTTCACTTCGCCTTCGGCCATCTGTTCGAACATGTTCTCCAGCTTGGCCGCCTGCTGCTTGGCCAGCTTCACGTCGCGGAACTTACCTTGACGGAACAGGCCGATCTCGCGGGCTTTGCGCTCGTCCGCCATGACCATCACTTCTTCGCCGGCGGCCGGCACTTCGGTCAGACCCTGGATTTCTACCGGGATCGATGGGCCGGCTTCAGCCACTGCCTTGCCGTTCTCGTCCAGCATGGCGCGCACGCGGCCATACGAGGAACCTGCCAGCACGACGTCGCCGCGCTTCAGCGTACCGGACTGGACCAGGATGGTGGCCACAGGACCCTTGCCTTTGTCCAGACGGGCTTCCACCACCAGGCCGCGCGCCGGCGCGTCGACCGGTGCTTTCAGTTCCAGCACTTCGGCTTGCAGCAGCACTTGCTCCAGCAGGTCGTCGATGCCCTGGCCGGTCTTGGCCGACACCGGCACGAACGGCGAATCGCCGCCGTATTCTTCCGGCACCACTTGTTCGGAGATCAGCTCCTGCGTCACGCGCTCCAGGTTGCCGCCCGGTTTGTCGATCTTGTTGATCGCCACCACCAGCGGTACGCCTGCAGCTTTCGCGTGGGCGATCGCTTCCTTGGTCTGCGGCATCACGCCGTCGTCCGCCGCCACCACCAGGATGACGATGTCGGTAGCCTTGGCGCCGCGGGCACGCATGGCCGTAAAGGCTTCGTGGCCCGGGGTGTCCAGGAAGGTGATGATGCCGCGCGGCGTTTCGACGTGGTATGCGCCGATGTGCTGCGTAATGCCGCCGGCTTCGCCGGACGCCACTTTGGCGCGGCGGATGTAATCCAGCAGCGAGGTCTTGCCGTGGTCGACGTGACCCATGACGGTCACCACCGGTGCGCGCGAGGTGGACTCGAAGTGAGCGTGCTCACCCTGGTCGGCCAGCAGCGCTTCCGGATCGTCCTCGGCGGCAGGGTGGGCTTTGTGGCCCATCTCTTCCACCAGGATCATCGCGGTTTCCTGATCCAGCACCTGGTTGATGGTGCACATCTGGCCCAGCTTCATCAGCTGCTTGATGACCTCGGACGCCTTGACGGACATCTTGTGCGCCAGTTCGGCCACGGTGATGGTTTCCGGCACGTGCACATCTTTGACGATGGCTTCGGTCGGCGCCTGGAAGTTGGTCTCGCGGTCATCCGCGTGCGAACCGCCACGGCGGCCGCCACGGCCACCGCTGCGCCAGCCGTCGCGGCCGCCGGTCGAACCGGTGTTGCCGCCACGGCCTTTGCCCGCGCCGCCGCCAGGGGCGCCGCGCTTCTTGGCGTCGTCCTGCCAGGTCGACGACACATTGGCCGACTTGATGGACTTCTTGTCGCCGACGGCAGGCTTCTTGTCGCCCGGCTTGTCAGTGGCCGGCTTCTTGTCGGCAGGCTTGTGCAGCGTGCCTTCAGCGGTCTTGGCCTTGACGGCGACCGGCGCCGGGGTTGGTTCCGGAGCTTTGATGGCGCGGCGCGGCGCGTTCATCATGGCCTTGATCTGGGCCACTTCGTCGGCCACGGCCTTGCGTGCGCGCTCGGTGGCGGCAGCGCGCTCGGCGGCTTCCTTGTTGGCCAGTTCGGCGGCCTTCTTCGCTTCTTCAGCGGCAGCGGCTTTCTTCGCTTCGGCGGCGGCGTCGACCACGACAGGCGCTGCGGCTGCGGCGGCTGGCTTGTCGGCGGCGGCCTTGGCTGCTGCTGCGGCTTTCTTGGCTTCGGCTTCGGCGGCTTTCTTCGCTTCGGCTTCGGCGGCGGCGGCGGCTTGCGCCTGCTCGGCCTTTTCCGATTCCAGCTTGGCCAGGCGTTCCTGCTTTTCGCGCAGTTCCGCTTCCTGGCGGGCGATCAGCTCGGCCTGCTTGCGGGCATCTTCCTCGCGGCGCGCCACTTCGGCGGCGTCCACTACCGGCGCGGCTGGCGCGGCGACAGGGGCCGGCTCGTCGCGCTGGACGAAGGTGCGTACTTTCTTGACCGCTACCTGGATGGTGCGGGATTTGCCAGTGGCGTCAGCCTGCTTGATCTCGGTGGTTTCCTTGCGGGTCAGCGTGATCTTTTTCTTTTCTGTGTCCGCAGCTGCGCCGTGGGTGCGGCGCAGATGTTCCAGCAACTTATCCTTATCATCTTTCGACAATGGATCTGACGTCGAACTTTTTTCGACGCCAGCAGAACGCAGCTGCGTCAGCAGCAAATCTGCAGGCATCTTCAGTTCGGTGGCAAATTGGGCTACGTTGTTACTCGCCATTCAGTCCTCTTTTCTATGTGTCGCGGAGATGATAAAGATACTCAAATTATGCCTTTGCGGATTCGGCCGCCGACCAGGCTTTGGCTTGCAGGGCCTTGGCGCGGTCGTCGTACTTCGAGTCAACCAACTTCATCTCATCGTCGGTCACATCTTCAAATTCACTTGCAATCAGTGCACGGGCACGGTCGGCGGACAGGGCCAAAATGGCGCCAAATTCGTCGTAAGCCAGTGCGGCAAAAGCTTCCACAGTCTTGATACCAGCCAGACCCAGCTTGCCGGCGGTGATACGGTCCATGCCTTCCAGACCAACCAATGCCTCGTCCATGCCTTCCAGACCTTCTTCCGAGGCGATCGCCTCGGTCACCAGCGCATCGCGTGCGCGGGTCCGCAATTCATTGACGGTATCTTCGTCGAACGCATCGATTTCCAGCATTTCGGAGATCGGCACGTAAGCAATTTCTTCCAGGCTGGCAAAGCCCTCTTCCACCAGGATGTCGGCCACTTCCTGGTCGACGTCCAGTTTTTCCATGAACAGCGCGCGGATCGCGGCGGTTTCCTGGGCTGCCTTGTCGGCCGATTCTTCGGCCGTCATGATGTTGATCTTCCAGCCGGTCAGTTCGGCGGCCAGGCGCACGTTCTGGCCCGAGCGGCCGATGGCGATGGCCAGGTTTTCCTCGTCCACCACCACGTCCATGGCGTGCTTCTCTTCGTCGACCATGATCGACGAGACGTTGGCCGGGGCCAGCGCGCCGATGACGAACTGGGCCGGATCTTCCGACCACAGCACGATGTCCACGCGCTCGCCGCCCAGCTCGCCGGTAACAGCTTGCACGCGCGAACCGCGCATGCCGACGCAGGTGCCGATCGGGTCGATGCGCTTGTCGGCCGTGTAGACGGCGATCTTGGCGCGCACGCCGGCGTCGCGGGCGGCGGATTTAATTTCCAGCATGCCCTGCTCGATTTCCGGCACTTCCAGCTCGAACAGCTTCATGATGAAGTCGGGAGCGGTACGCGACAGGATCACCTGCGGGCCGCGCATATTGCGGTCCACGCGCAGGATGAAGGCACGCACGCGGTCGCCGATGCGCAGATTTTCCTTCGGGATCATCTGGTCGCGCGGCAGGCGCGCTTCGATCTTGCCCGATTCCACGATGGCGTCGCCGCGCTCCATGCGCTTGATGGTGCCGGTCACGAGCGAGTCGCCGCGCTCCAGGAAGTCGGCCAGGATCTGTTCGCGCTCGGCATCGCGCACGCGCTGCAGCACCACTTGCTTGGTGTCCTGCGCGAAGCGGCGGCCGAATTCAACCGATTCGATCGGCTCTTCGATGTGGTCGTCCACTTCGATGTCGGGGATCTGTTCTTTTGCTTCGAACAGCAGCACTTCCTGGTCAGGCAGCTGCAGGCCCGCTTCGTCGGGCACCACGTGCCAGCGGCGGAAGGATTCGAACTCACCCGAATCGCGGTCGATCGAAACGCGGATGTCGACCTCGCCTTCGTAGCGCTTCTTCGTGGCTTGCGCCAGCGCGAACTCCAGCGCACCAAAGACCACGTCCTTGTCGACGTTTTTTTCACGCGCCAGCGCGTCCACCAATAACAAAACTTCGCGACTCATGCTTTGCGTCCCTTAAAATCCACCTGCGGCACCAAGCGTGCCTTATCCATATCGGCGAGCGTAAACTCCAACAGCGCCGGACCATCTTTACCTTCAAACTCCAACGCCAGCTGATCGCCCTGCGGTTCCTGCAGCACGCCCTCGAAGGACTTGCGGTTGGAAGTGCCTGGCATGGCGACCTTCAGCTTGACGATGGCTTCGCAACCTGCGAAACGGGTGAAATCTTCCAGTTTGCGCAGCGGCCGATCCAGGCCGGGCGACGAAATCTCCAGCCGCTCGTAGTTGACGTTTTCGACCGTCAGCACATGGCTCAGCTGGTGGCTGACCGTGGCGCAGTCTTCAACCGTGATCGGGCCTTTTTCGGCCGCATCCGCCGCGCTGAAATCGATATAGACGCGCAGCAGTCCGCGCTCGGCCCGTTCGACATCAACCAGCTCGTAGCCCAGACCGGCGACGGTCTTTTCAATTAGTTCCGGCAGTTGCAAAAAAATTCTCCGCTAAAAACGGTTCACCAAAAAAAAAATGGGCAATTGCCCATCTTCTTGTATTCCAATCCAGATGAAAGCACACTCAGCGTTAAAACCTGCGTATCACTTTTCTAGGCTGGTCATTATAACCGCCAATTGACTTCGCTGCAATGCCACATACCACAGTGGACGCGCAAACAACAATCAAATCCGCCAAAAAACCCGGCCGGCAGGCCGGGTTTTGTTGCATCAACCCTTGCGGCGGCGCGGCATGCCGTGGTCGGAAGCGCCGCCGCGCGGCTGCTGGTTGCCGCGGCGCGGGCCGCCGGCGTTGCCGAAGCCGAAGGTGGTTTGCAGCGGATCCGGCTGGCGCGGGCCTTTCGGCCCCTTGCCGCCACCGGCGGCCTGGCCGCCCTGGCCACGGCCCAGACCGCCCTGCGCGCCGCCCGCGCCGCCCGGACGGCCGGAGCCTGGACGGCCCGAACCGCCACCCGGACGGCCGAAACCGCCGCCCTGGCCGGCGCCGAAATAGGCGCCCTGGCCACGGCCCTGGCCGCGTGGTGCTTGCGGGAACGGATCGGCGTTCTTGTTGCTGACGTCCATGCGGTTGCCGTTCGGCTCGCCGTCATCGTGCTCGTCGCGGTCGCGGCGCGGCTTCGGGTTGCCGCGCTGGCCGCCCTGGGCCTGCGCCGGCCCCTGGCCTTGACCCTGGCCACGGCCGCCCTGCGCGCCTTGCGGACGCTTTTGCCCGCCCTGGCCGCCTTGCGCACCCTGCTCGCCCGGCTGCTTTTTCTCCACGCCGTACGCGGCCAGCAGGTCGCGCACGGTGTTTTCTTCCATTTCTTCCCAGCGGCCGCGTTTCAGGTCGCTTGGCAAGGTCATCGCGCCGTAGCGGGTACGGATCAGGCGCGACACGGTCAGGCCGATGGCTTCGAACATGCGGCGCACCTCGCGGTTGCGGCCCTCGCTGATCACCACGCGGTACCAGCGGTTGATGCCCTCGCCGCCACCGTCGGCGATCTTGGAGAAGTTGGCCATGCCGTCTTCCAGCTCCACGCCGGCCAGCAGCTTCTGGCGCATGCCCTCTTCCAGCGTGCCCAGCGTACGCACCGCGTATTCGCGGTCGATGTTGTAGCGCGGGTGCATCAGGCGGTTAGCCAGGTCGCCGGAGGTGGTAAACAGCAGCAGGCCTTCGGTGTTGAAGTCCAGGCGGCCGATGGCCAGCCATTTGCCGGCCTTCATGGTCGGCAGGCGGTCGAACACCGACGGACGGCCGTCCGGATCGTCGTGCGACACGATTTCGCCGGCCGGCTTGTGGTACACCAGCACGCGCGGCGGCTTCTTGCTCACCTTGCGCTGGATCAGCTTGCCGTTGATGCGCACCGCGTCGGTCGGCAGGATGCGCTGGCCGATGTGGGCCGGCTCGCCGTTCACCGACACGCGGCCGGCAACGATCAGGTCTTCCATGTCGCGGCGCGAGCCCAGGCCTGCCTCGGCCAGCACTTTGTGCAGCTTCGGCGCGTCGTCGTCGGCGGTCAGGTCGCGGCGCACCGCCTTGGCTGGCGCGCGGCCTTTGCCGTCTTCGCGGTCGAAGGCGTCGGAGGTGGCGTAGGCGAAAGCGGCGTCGGCGTCGCTCAGCTTGGCGCCAGCCTGGCCGGCTTGCGCACCCTGGCCGCGCTGCTTGCCCTTCTTCTTGTTCTTGTTGCGGCCTTCGTTGCGCGGACCGCGCTCGTGGCGCTGGCCTTGGCCTGCTGCGGCCGGGGCTGCGCCCTCGCCTTCAGCGGTGCCTGCCTGCGGGGCCGCGGCTGCGGCGCCTTCGGCACTTTCGGTACCAGCAGCACCGGCAGCAGCCGGGGCTGGCGCCGGACGGCTGGCTTCGCGCACGGCGCGCAGTTCGCGCATCTGGCGCGGACCGCGTGGACGGCGGTCGGACTTGTCATGCTTGCCCTGCGCGGCGTCGGCGGCCGGAGCGTCGCCGGATGCGGCTTGCGCGGCTGCTTCAGCGGAAGCGGCGGCTGGCGCGTCGGCTTTCGGCTTTTTGGCGCGCGGCGCCTTGGCCGGGGCTGCTTCGCCGGAGGCGGCCGGGGCGGCAGCCGGAGCGGCGGCGGAAGCGCCGGCATCGGCGCCTTCAGCGGCGGCTTTGACCGGCTTGGCGCGCGGCTTCTTCACGGGCGCGGCGGCGTCGCCGGCGGCCGGCGCAGCGGCGTCGCCGGCGGCGTCGGCCTTGGTTTTGCGTTTCGGTTTCGCAGTCTCGCCGGCGGCTTGCGCGGCGTTGTCGGCTTCGATCTGGGCTTTGGTGCGGCGCTTAGGCTTGGCAGCCGCGTCGGCGGCGGGTGCGCCGGCGACAGTCTCTGGGGTATCAGTGTTGTTCATTATTCATTTCTTGGTTGGGCTCAGCATCAACCGTCGTTTCTGGCGCAAGGGCGTGAGCCGGTGCCTCATTGATGGGCGGCGCGGCGTGTTGCGCCGCTTTGTCAAAGTTCTCCTGCAGGGCTGCTTCCAGCGCTTCCATGTCTGGCGCGCCACCCCGCATGTCGCTGATTTGCTGCAAAGGCGGCAGCTGGGACAGCGAATTGAGTCCCAAATCATCCAAAAAGTGCTTGGTGGTGCCCAGCAGGGCTGGCCGTCCCAGCACGTCACGGTAGCCGACCACGTCGACCCAGCCGCGGTCTTCCAGCATCTTGATCGTCTGCGAATTCACGGCCACGCCGCGAATCTCCTCGATATCGCCGCGCGTCACAGGCTGGCGGTAGGCAATGATGGCCAGCGTTTCCAGCGTCGCGCGCGAGTACTTCTGCGGCTTTTCCGGGCTCAGGCGGTCGAGATACAGCTTCATCTCGGGCCGGCTCTGAAAACGCCAGCCGCTGGCCAGACTGACGACCTCGATGCCACGGCCGTCCCAGTCCTGCCTTAATTCTTCCAGTATTTCCTTGATCGTATCGGTGCCCAGGCCGTCGTTGCGTGGCCGGCCCTGATCGTCCAGTTCGACAAACAGCTTTTTCAAACTGTGAATCGACAGAGGCTCATGCGCGCATAGCAAAGCGGTTTCGAGGACTTTTTTCGCCTCAACTGTATTCATAGCTATCTTGTGTTTGCAATAAATGCAAGGTGCGCCCGGCCTATGCGCGCTGGGCAGGGGCAGTACCGATGGGGATGGAGGTGTCAGGTCCAACTGCGGCAATTGTACCTGATAAAACTACGAAACGGATAATTTGTCCAGTCAAGCGGAATAAGAATTACGCCGAGGCAAGTCGTTCATTTAATATTGCCGAAACACCAACGAAGGCCGGGTATTCCGCCGTGATGACGAACGTGGGGATGCGCGCCAGGTACTGCGCGAAGCGGCCCTTCTGCTCGTAGCGCGCGCGGAAACCGGAACGGTCGAAGCGCGCGCCCAGGCGCGGCACGATGCCGCCGCCTATATATATGCCGCCCTGCGCGCCCAGGGTAACGCCCAGGTTGCCGGCCACGGTGCCCAGCATGCAGCAGAACGCTTCCACCGCGTCGTCGCACAGCGCGCATTCGCCGTCCAGCGCGCGGCGCACGATTTCCGGCACCGCCAGCGGCTCGGCGGCCAGGCCGCGATGGTGGCGCAGCGCGCGGTAGATCAGTTCGATGCCCACGCCGGACATCAGGCGCTCGGCCGACACATGCTCGAACTCGGTCCACGCGTATTGCAGGATCGCGACTTCGGTCGGATTGACCGGCGAGAAGCTGACATGGCCGCCCTCGCTCAGCAGCGCGGTCCAGCCGCCGTCCTTGGCGGGGATCAGCCCCGAGACGCCGAGGCCGGTGCCGGCGCCGATCAGGCCCAGCGGCGCGCCGGCTTGCGCCGTGCCGCCGCCCACCTGGCGCTTCTGCTCATCCGACAGGAAAGGCAGCGAGCTGGCCAGGGCCGTGAAGTCGTTCACCACCGCCAGCACCTCGAAGCCGCAGCCGGTGCGCAGCGCCTCGATCGAGAACGCCCAATGGTGATTGGTCATGCGCACGAAATCGCCCGTCACCGGGTTGGCGATGGCGATGGCGCCGTGGCGGATGCCGGCGCCGCCGGCCGCTGCCACCACGGCAGCCACCTCGGGCAGCGCCAGGTAGGCGCGCAGCGCGTCGGCCAGCGACGGATAGTCCGCACAGGCCAGCACGTTGATGTGGGCGACGCTGCCAGGAGCCACTTCCAGTGCAAAACGGGCATTGGTGCCGCCCACGTCCGCCAATAAACGCGGGCCGCCGGGGAAGCCGGAATGTTGAGGGGAAGTAGGCTGGACAGTCATGATGGCAAAAAAATAGTTGAGGCCTTAGCTTAATGGAAATCTCAACTCCCGCGCAAGCCCTCTTTGTAGTTTTGGTACATTTTCAGACGCACTTGGTACAAAAACTAACGCTTCGCAATAAATCAACCGTAGTATGACTACCCCGCAAAAGCAAAAAACCCCGGCCGAAGCCGGGGTTTTTGACGGTGCGGGGCCTGCTCAGCCGTGGGAGGCAGTGACGGCGGAGTCGGCGGAATCCTCCCCATCGCGCGGGCGGCGCAGCTCGTGGGCGAATGCGGTGTTCCACGCATCGAGCCCGCCGTGCAGCGGCCGCGCATAGCTGTAGCCGCGCGCATGCATCTGCTTGGCCACATGGGCGGCCGTCACGTCGTTCGGGCAACTGCAGTAGACGATGATGTGGCGGTCCTTCGGCAGCGCGGCGATCACGCCCAGCGGATCGCCATTGACCAGCAGCGCGCCCGGCACGGCCGGCTCCAGCATCTGCGCCGTGGCGCTGCGGGCGTCCACCATCACCGGCGCGTGGCCGTCCATCAGCAGCTGCTTCAGCTCGTCGACGGTGATGCGCTCCATCTGCACGGCCTGCTGGAAGCGCTTGCGCTCCACGTATTTGTACAGGATGAACAGCACCAGCAAGGCGCCCAGCACGGTCAGCGCGGTGCCGCCCATGGTGGACAGGATGTCCAGCACGTCGTCGATGCTCTGGTGGAAATAGGCGCCGATGCCGATGCCGGTGCCGCACCAGATCAGCCCGCCCGGCACGCTGAAGCCCAGGAAACGCGGATACGACGTGCCCATGGCGCCCGACATCGGCGGCGCGATGGTGTTAAAACCTGGAATGAACTTGGCGACCAGCAGCGACTTCGGCCCCCAGCGGCGGAAATTGTCCTCGGTCTGGCTGACGCAGTAGTCCGGCGACAACGAAATGCGGCACAGCAGTTTCAGGATGCGCTTGCCATAGCGCCGCCCGGCGCGGAACCAGAAAAAGTCGCTCACCGAGCAGGCCAGCAGCGCCGCGGCCAGCACGCCGCCCCAGTGCAGCTCGCCGTTCGCGGCCAGCGCGCCGGAGACGATCAGCAGCGGAAACGCGGGGATGGGCAAACCCATCTGTTCGATCAGCACGATCGCAAACACGATGAACACACCGTATTCCTGCAGCAATGAGAGTAAGTTCGCCATGATGCCGCTATCTTATCCGAAATCGTGGCGCGGGATCGCCCCAAGCAGCGCGCGGGTATAGGGATGGGCCGGATTACGGTACAGCTCGTCCGAGTCGGCCAGCTCCACCACTTCGCCCTTGTGCATCACCATCACCTGGTCGGCGATGTACTTCACCACCGACAAATCGTGCGAAATGAAGATATAGGACAGGCCGAACTCGTCCTGCAAATCCTGCAGCAGGTTCAGCACTTGCGCCTGCACCGACACGTCCAGCGCCGACACCGATTCGTCGCACACCAGGATTTCCGGCTTCATCGTCAGGCAGCGCGCGATGGCGATGCGCTGCCGCTGGCCGCCGGAAAACTCGTGCGGGTAGCGGTGGAAGGCTTGCGCCGGCAGGCCCACTTTCTCCAGCAGCTGGTAGGCCGCCTCCACGCGCTCGCGTTCGCTGGCGCCGATATTGTGCAGCTTCATCGGCTCGAGCAGGATCTGCCCCACCGTGAAGCGCGGGTTCAGCGACGCGTACGGGTTCTGGAAAATGATCTGGATGCGGCGCTTGTAGGCCATGTACTCCCTGGCCGGCATGGAGATCAGGTCCTTGCCTTCGAACATGGCAGTGCCGCCGGTGGCCTGGTGCAGGCGCAGCAGGGTCAGCCCGACCGTGGTCTTGCCGGAACCGGATTCGCCCACCACGCCCAGCGTTTTGCCGCGCGGCAGCTTGAACGACACGCCCTTGACCGCCTTGAACTCGCGCTTGCCGAACAGGCCTTCGCGCAGGTAGAAGCTCTTGCTGAGATTGTCCACCACCAGCACGTGCTCGTCGTCCGGCGCGGTGCCGCGCGCGCGCTGCTTCAGTTCGACGCCCGCGCCGGCCTTGCCATCCATGTAATCATCGATGACCGGCAGGCGCCACGGGCGCGCATCCAGCGGCGGGCGGCAATGCAGCAGCGCCTTGGTGTAGCTGTCCTGCGGGTCGCCGAAGATCCGGCGCGCCGGGCCCGCTTCGCGCACTTCGCCGTGGCGCATCACGATCACATGGTCGGCGATTTCGCCCACCAGCCCCAGGTCGTGCGTGATGAACAGCACCGACATCTGGCGCTTTTGCTGCAGGCTGGCGATCAGCTCCATGATCTGCTTCTGGATGGTGACGTCCAGCGCGGTGGTGGGCTCGTCGGCGATCAGCAGTTGCGGCTCGCAGGCGATGGCCATGGCGATCATCACGCGCTGCTGCTGGCCGCCGGACATCTGGCTGGGATAGGCGTCGATCTTCTGCGCCGGATCGGGAATGCCCACCTCGTCCAGCAGCGCCAGCGTCCGCACCCGCGCCTGCTTCTGGTTCATGCCCATGTGCTGGCGCAGCACTTCGCCGATCTGGTAGCCCACCGTGAACACCGGGTTCAGCGACGACATCGGCTCCTGGAAGATCATCGAGATATCCTTGCCGCACATGCGGCGCCGCTCGGCCACGCCGAGCTTGAGCACGTCGCGCCCCTGGAACAGGATGCTGCTGGCCGGGTCGATCAGGGTGGTGTCCGGCGGCAGCAGGCCCATCACGGCCAGCGAGCTGACCGACTTGCCGCTGCCGGATTCGCCCACCAGCGCCACGGTGCTGTTGCGCGGCACGCCGAAGCCGATGCCTTTCACGGCCTCGAAGGTGCCGCTCTTGCCGGTGCGGAAGCGGACGCGCAGGTCGCGCACTTCCAGCAAATTGGTGTTGTCCATCACTTCACTTTCGGATCGAGGGCGTCGCGCAGCGCGTCGGTGAACAGGGAGAAGGCGGTGACCAGCAGCGCCATCGCGGTGGCGGCCGCCGTCAGCTGCCACCATTTGCCGAGGATGAGTTCGTTCTGCGCCTCGTTCAGCATGGAACCCCAGCTGACCACGCCCACCGGCACGCCGAAGCCGAGGAAGCTGAGGATGACTTCGGCCTTGATGAAGCCCACCACCAGGATGGACAGCTGCACCAGCGCCACGTGGCTGACGTTGGGGAAGATGTGCGAGAACATCTTGCGCCAGCTGGAGGCGCCGATGGCGTCGGCCGCCATCACGTATTCGCGCGCCTTGTGCTTGATGTATTCGGCGCGGATCAGCCGGTAGGGGCCGGTCCAGCCGGTCAGGCCGAGGATCAGCACGATGGTCATCACGCCCTTCTGCTGCAGCACGGCGGCCACCGTGAGTATCATCAGGATGGACGGGATGGAGGTGAAGATGCTGTAGAACCAGTTGAAGAAGTCGTCCACCAGGCCGCCGTAGAAACCGGACACGGCGCCGAACAGCGTGCCCAGCGCCACCGCGACCAGCGCCGCCACCAGGCCCACCACGATGGAGGTTTCGCCGCCCTTGATGGTTTTCTTGATGACGTCGTGGCCCCATTTGTCGGCGCCGAAAGGCAGCGTGGCCTGGCGTTCAGGGGGCGCCAGCGCGGCGGCGGGCAGTTCGGCGCGCAGGGCTTGCAGGTCGTCGGCCAGCGGGTCGAATTCGTTGGCCGGCGGCGGCGCCTGGCGCGCGGCAGCGCCGGCCGGATGCGCCGCGCCGGCCGGGCCGGCCGGGCCGGCAGCAAAGGCCGGCGGCGCGTAATTGATCCCCACCTCCTCCTCCCAGTCGGAGACGATCAGTCCGCTGGCCGACAGCGCCAGCAGCAGCATGAAGGCGCCGACGACGGCAAGGGCGACCATGGCCACGCGGTCGGCGCGCAAGCGGCGCCAGGCTAGCGTCCAGAGTCCGGGCGCGGCGTGTGTATTCTGCATCTGCACTTCCCTATTTCAATTGCACGCGCGGATCGACTGCCTGGTACAGCAGGTCGGTCAGCAGGTTGAACACCATGGTGGCGGCGGCCACGTACACGGTAATGGCTTTGATGACCGGGAAGTCGCTGCGCTCCACCGCCAGGATCACTTCGCGCCCGATGCCCGGGATGCCGAAAAAGCGCTCCAGCAGGAAGGCCCCGATCAGCAGCGCGGGCAGGTTGGCCATCACGTGCGTGATGATGGGGATGGCGGCGTTGCGCAGCACGTGCACCCACATCACGCGCCCCTCCCCCAGGCCCTTGGCGCGCGCGGTGCGCACATAGTCCTGGTTGACCTCGTCGAGCACGAAGGTGCGGTACAGCCGCAGGGTGGGCGCGATGGTCACCGCCAGCCCGATCAGGATGGGCAAGGTGGAATAGCGCAGCAGGTTTTCCCAGAAGCTATTGCCCCAGCCCTGCACCGGGAACAGCCCCATCTGGTAGGCGAAGCCGTACTGGAACACGATGATGTAGACCAGGATGGAGATCGACATGCCGATGGTGCAGGCGATCATCACCGCGCGGTCCAGCAGCGAGCCGCGCACGAAGGCGACCACCAGCGCCAGCGCGATGCCGATCAGCGTTTCCAGGATGGTCAGCGGCACCAGCACCGTCAGCGACGGCCCCAGCCGCGTGGTGATGATGCTGGACACGGTCTCGCCGGTGGCCCAGCTCTGGCCGAAGTCGAAGGTGACGATCTGCTTCAGGAAGATGCCGAGCTGGACGTAGTACGGCTGGTCCACGCCCAGCTGGCGGCGGATGTTGGCGATGCTCTCGGCGCTGGACATCTTGCCCGCCAGGATATAGGCCGGATCGCCGCCCACCCAGTTGAAAAGAATAAACACCAGCAGCACCACGCCCAGCATGGTGGGCAGCATCTGCCACAGGCGGCGCAGAATATAGGCAAGCATTAATCAGGTATTCCTTAGAGTTATAGGAGCACCCGCTCCCCCACCATCTTCCTTACCCCGGCCCAACGCGCAAGAAAAAAATATGCTGCAATGCAATATTAACATTCTTTAAAACAACGTTTTTTCTTACTTTCCATAGCAAAACGCAGTGCAACATCTTACTTATGAGGAAAGAAAAGCACTGTTGTTTTCGCGCATCACCAGGCGCGCTTTTCATTGACAATTCTTGGCCCGCAGTGTTCTGATGCGAACCCTCTCCGAAAACAATATGTGATTTTTGGAGAGAATTGTTGGTGCGCAACTAATCCTTCTAGCGAGCTGAGCCGCATTCGGGGTCTGACCCCGAATGCGGCTCAGCTTGGCTACGCCTTTGGATGCCGCCAGACGATACTTTTCTTGGGAGTTGTTTGTAATGATGATGGAAACGGTTTTATCCCGCTCGGTGCGCCTGATCTTCTCGGGCAGCGTGGTGGCGGCGGGCTTGATGGCCCAACAGGCTTTTGCACAAGACGCTAACATCCAGCGCGTGGAAATCACGGGCTCGAGCATCAAACGCGCGACCGCGGAAACCGCGTCGCCGATCCAGGTCCTGACCAGCGACGACATGATGAAGTCGGGCAAGGCCACCGTGGCCGAGTACCTGCAGACCCTGTCCGCAGACGGCGCCGGCTCCCTGCCGACCGGCTTCGGTTCCGGTTTCGCCGCAGGCGCCACCGGCATTTCGCTGCGCGGCCTGGGCGCGACTTCCACCCTGGTACTGCTGAACGGCCGCCGCATGGCCCCGTTCGCCCGTGCCGATGACGGCCAGAAGAGCTTCACCGACCTGTCCACCATCCCGATGCAGATCGTCGAGCGCATCGAAGTGCTGAAGGACGGTGCTTCCTCCCTGTACGGCGCCGACGCCATCGCCGGCGTGGTCAACATCATCCTGAAGAAGGACTTCGAAGGCCTGCAGATCAAGGGCGACACCGGCGCTTCGCGCTACTCCGACGCCAAGCAGAACAAGGTCTCGGTCACCGCCGGCAAGGGCAACCTGGACGACGACAAGTACAACATCGTCTTCAACGCCGAATACAGCAAGACCGACGGCCTGCAGGCATCCGACCGCGGCAGCCGCGCCTGGATCGGCCACGGCGACATCCGCCCATGGGGCTACGGCATCGGCACCCAGTACGCCGGCGGCTACATCACCAACGGCGCCGCCTCGCCTTCGCCTACCGGCGCGCTGCTGAACCCGAAAACCGGCCAGTACGTGTCGCTGCCGGGCTGCGACCAGTTCTCTTCCTCGGCGCCGCAAGACCCGAACGGCGGCTGCCTGTGGCACCAGGACAAGTTCCGCTCGATGAACCCGGAGATCGAATCGATCAACCTGTACTCGCGCGGCACCTTCCAGATCAACGCCGACCACCAGGCCTTCTTCGAAGCCGGCTACTCGGAGCGCGACACCGCCTTCACGCTGACCCCGTCGGCCACCTCGTCGACCGTGGTGTTCCCGGGCGCGAACGGCGGCGCCAACCAGCTGATCAACTACGGCAACACCATCCTGATGGCCGCCAGCCACCCGCAGAACCCGTACGGCGTGCCGGTGCGCGTGCGCTACTCGGCCTTCGACGTGGGCCCAAGCACCCGCAAGAACACCAACGAGTTCACCCGCTTCGTGGCCGGCCTGAAAGGCACCGTCAAGGGCTGGGACTATGAGACCGGCTTCACCTTCTCGCAGTCCAAGCTGAACCTGGACTGGAGCAACCTGTTCAACATGAAGGCGCTGCAGTCCGCGCTGGGCGATCCGACCTCCAAGCTGTTCCCGTACTACATCGGCGCGCAAGCCGGCAAGAACCCGGCTTCGCTGTACTCGGCCCTGGTGACCAACGCCACCTCCGATTCCAGCACCAAGCTGATGATCGCCGACTTCAAGGCCAGCCGCGAACTGTGGGCTCTGCCCGGCGGCAACATGGGCCTGGCCATCGGCGGCGAGCACCGCCGCGAAACGCTGAGCAACCCGTCCCTGTCGGGCACGTCCGACGGTTCGATCAACTCCAGCTACACCGCCGCATTCGGCAAGACCAACGTGTCGGCGATCTACGCCGAGGTGCTGGCGCCGGTGCTGAAGACCGTGGAACTGACCGCTGCCCTGCGCTACGACCACTACGACCAGTTCAATTCGACCACCCCGAAACTGGGCGCGAAATGGACCCCGGCCAAGAACTTCGCGGTACGCGGCACTTACACCGAAGGCTTCCGCGCACCGAGCGCGGCCGAGTCGAACACCCGGAGCCAGGCAGTCGGCAGCGCCCCGGTGCGCGACCCGATCCGTTGCCCTGGCGGCACGCCGGCGGCCGGCGCTTCCCTGACCGACTGCTCGATCACCGTCAGCTCGATCAAGGTCGGCAACCCGAACCTGCAGCCTGAGGAATCCAAGGGCTACACCCTGGGCATGGTATGGGATCCGTTCGAAGGCAACAGCATCGCCATCGACGCGTTCAAGATCAAGCGTTCCAACGAGATCAACCCGGTGTCCTACGCCGAAGCGGCGCAATCGCCGACCGCCGTGCGCAACGACAACAACCTGCGCAACGCCGCCGGCCAGGTGATCCCGAACTCCGGCTCGCTGCTGGTGGTGTCGGGCGCCTACCGCAACTCGAGCTACACCGAAGTGACCGGCGTGGATCTGGACGTCAAGCAGCGCCTGCGCCTGGGCGCCTGGGGCAAGGCTGTCATCGGCCTGAACCTGACCCACATCTCGTCCTGGCTGCGCGCCGAGTCCGACACCGTGCAGTACCAGTTCGCTGGCACCCACGGCAACTGCGACACCTCGAACTGCGCCGGCACGCCGAAGAACAAGGCCACCCTGTCCGCTTCGTGGGACATCGGCGCCTGGAACTTCGCGTCCAACGTGAACTACCGCGACAGCATGAAGAACATCAAATACGAAGGCGACATCTGCGCCTCCAAGTTTGCCGACGGCCGCGCCGCCCCTAACGGCTGCAAGCTGGCTTCGTTCACCACCATGGACCTGTCGACCCGCTACAACTTCAGCAAGAACCTGCAGCTGACTGCGTCGGTGGCCAACGTGCTCGACAAGATCGCGCCGCTGGACCCGCTGACCTACGGCGGCATGAGCTTCAACCCGATGGACGCTTCCGGCGCCATCGGCCGCTATTTCAAAGTCGGCGCGACCTACACCTTCAACTAATGTAACAAGCTGAAGGCAGGAACCCGAAAGGGCGGTGAGCGATCACCGCCCTTTTTACGTCCGCTGTTTTCATATGTGGTCAAAAACTAACAAAAATCCACGAAACCGTAAACTTGCCGTAAAGCCACATTCACACTTCCGTTTCGGGCCGATCGCTTCCGTAGCGTGACATTGGCGCGATTTAGCACCACGTTTGAGCACTTTGCCGGGGCGAACGCGACTTTTGGTCCATCCCCCGCAGCCGCGTCCGCCTTGACAGGGCGCCGCCGGGTGGTTCCATCGAAGACTTGAGCAAATGCCTAGACGTTTGCTCAACTGGGAACGGGCAGACTTTGCAGAAGATGCGGGTAACAAAAAGTCAGTGCAGTCGCTTCGTTTATCACTACACTAGTTGGAGGTTTTTAGCATGATGATGGAAACAGTTATGGCACGTTCCGTGCGCCTGATATTCTCGGGCAGCGTGGTTGCAGCAGGTCTGCTGGCGGCACCGGCGATGGCACAAGATGCCGGCGCGAATGTCCAGCGCGTTGAAATTACCGGTTCAAGCATCAAGCGTGCCACCGCGGAAACCGCCTCGCCGATCCAGCTGATCGGCCGCGAAGAGCTGCTCAAGTCGGGCAAGGCCACCGTGGCCGAATACCTGCAGACCCTGACCGTGGACGGCGCCGGTTCGCTGCCGACCGGCTTCGGCAACGGCTTCGCCGCCGGCTCCACCGCCATCTCGCTGCGCGGCCTGGGCGCGACTTCCACCCTGGTGCTGCTGAACGGCCGCCGCATGGCGCCGTTCGCCCGCGCCGACGACGGCCAGAAAAGCTTCACCGACCTGTCCACCGTGCCGATGCAGATCGTCGAGCGCATCGAGATCCTGAAGGACGGCGCTTCGTCGACCTACGGCGCCGACGCCATCGCCGGCGTGGTCAACATCATCCTGCGCAAGGACTTCGAAGGCCTGCAAGTGAAGGCCGACACCGGCGCTTCGCGCTACAGCGACGCCAAGCAGAACAAGGCGTCGATCTCGTTCGGCAAGGGCAACCTGGACGAAGACAAGTACAACTTCGTGCTGAATGCCGAGTACATGCATTCGGACAGCCTGAAAAACAGCGACCGCGCCTCGCGCGGCCATATCGGCCACGGCGACCTGCGTCCATACGGCTTCCCGGTCGGCACCCAGTTCGCGGGCGGCTATATCGCCGGCCTGAACAATGCCAACGCGGGCCCGGCCGGTTCGATCCGCAACCCGGCCACCACCGCCTACACCAGCCTGCCGGGCTGCTCCTCGCTGAGCAAGACCGTCGACCAGACCGGCGCCAACGGCGGCTGCCTGTGGCACCACGACCAGTTCCGCGACATGCAGCCGGAGATCGAGTCGGTCAACCTGTACTCGCGCGGCACCTGGCAGGTCAACGACAACATGCAGGCCTACGTGGAAGCGGGCTACTCCAAGCGCGACACCTCGTTCATGATGATCCCGCCCACCGTCACCCCGACTGTGGCCTTCCCGCGCAACGCCGCCAATCCGCAGGGCTTCATCAACTTCGGCAACCTGAACATCATGGCTGCCAGCCACCCGCAGAACCCGTACGGCGCGCCGGCCCGCATCCGCTACACCGCCTTCGACGTCGGCCCGAGCACCCGCAGCGCCAACAACGAGTTCTCGCGCTTCGTGGTGGGCGTGAAGGGTTCGGCCATGGGCTGGGACTACGACACCGGCTACACCCACTCCGAGTCCAAGCTGCACCTGGACTACAGCAATATGCTGAACATGAAGGTGTTGGTGGCTGCACTGAGCGATCCAACCTCGAAGTACTTCCCGTACTACATCGGCGCGCAGGCGAACAAGAACCCGGCCTCGCTGTACGCGGCCATGGTCACGAACGCCACCTCCGATTCGACCACCAAGCTGGACGTGATCGACTTCAAGGCCTCGCGTGAGCTGTGGGCTCTGCCGGGCGGCAACATGGGCCTGGCGATCGGCGCCGAGCACCGCCAGGAAAAACTGTCGAACCCGTCGCTGTCGGGTTCGCAGGACGGCTCGATCAACGCCAGCTACGTGGCCGCTTTCGGCGACACCAAGGTATCGGCGATCTACGCCGAGATCCTGGCGCCGGTGATCAAGAACGTCGAGCTGAGCGCCGCCGTGCGTTACGACAAGTACGACAACTTCAATTCGACCACGCCGAAAGCCGGCATCAAGTGGACCCCGATGAAGAGCTTCGCCCTGCGCGGCACCTACACCGAAGGCTTCCGCGCCCCGGGCCCGGCCGAAGGCAGCGCATCGTCGCAGTCGACCGGCACCTCCACCGTGGCCGATCCGATCCGCTGCCCTGGCGGCAAGCCGGCCCTGGGCGGCGCCACCTCGACCGACTGCGCCATTCCTGTCGCGGCTGTGAAGGTGGGCGACCCCAACCTGCGTCCTGAAACCTCCAAGGGCATGACCGTCGGCCTGGTATGGGACGTGCTGGCCGATACCGCCATCACCGTGGACGGCTGGAAGATCAAGCGCTCCGACGAGATCAACCCGCTGCCGTACAACGAAGCGGCCGCCTTGCCGACCGCCATCCGTAACGACAACAACCTGGTCCAGGGCGGCGTCGTGATCCCGAACTCGGGCACCCTGGTGCTGACCCAGGCCCCGTACCGCAATTCGAGCTTCACCGAGATCAGCGGCGTGGACGTGGACATCAAGCAGCGCCTGCGCCTGGGCGCCTGGGGCAAGGCCCAGATCGGCCTGACCTGGACCCACGTGGCATCCTGGAAGCGCCACGAGTCGGCCACCACCGTGTACCAGTTCGCCGGCACCCACGGCAACTGCGACACCTCGAACTGCGCCGGCACGCCGAAGGACAAGATCAACCTGACCGGCACCTGGGACCTGGGCGACTGGAACTTCAACGGCATCGTGAACTATCGCGCCAAGATGAAGAACATCCTGTTCGAAGGCAACACCTGCGCCTCCAACCTGGCCAACGGCCAGCCTGGCACCACCAACTGCGAAATCCCGTCGTTCACCACGCTGGACCTGTCGACCCGCTACAACTTCAGCAAACAGCTGACCTTGTTCGCGTCGATGAACAACGTGCTCGACAAGATCGCGCCGCTGGATCCGCTGACCTACGGCGGCCTGAGCTACAACCCGATGGACGCTTCGGGCGCCATCGGCCGCTACGTCAAAGTGGGCGTGAACTACAAGTTCTTCTAATCGCTTAGCTTTTACCAGGAACGCCTGAAGGGCGGTGCGCAAGCACCGCCCTTTTTCTTTTGATAAGTCTATACAGATAGTTTTGTCAAAACCGTATCGAGTTAGCAGAAATACTCCATTTTCCGCATTAAACCCGAACAAAAATTGACAAGGTTGCGCAATCAATGGTTTCATACTGCCCCTGTGATTTTTAGTGAGAATTACAGGAACCTGCAAAAGCAGCAAGTAAGCAGCAAGTAAGCAGCAAGTTGATTCCCTCCCCATCGCATCAAAAGAAAGCATCAAAGTAATGATCAAAGAAACAGTACTGTCCCGCTCCCTGCGCGTGATGTTCGCGGGCGGCCTGGCACTGGGCATGCACGCCGCCGCAGCCCAGGAAGCAGCAACCGAGTCCATGCAGCGCGTGGAAATCACCGGTTCCAGCATCAAGCGCATCGCCTCCGAAGCCTCGCTGCCGGTGCAGAGCTTCAGCCAGAAGGACATCAAGAAGACCGGCGTCAGCACGGTCACCGACTTCATCCAGCAGCTGCCCGCCATGCAGGGCTTCTCCGTGGCCGGCGACTCGGTCGGCGGCGGCGGCGGCGGCATCACCACCGCCTCCATCCACGACATCGGCGCAGCCTACACGCTGGTGCTGCTGAACGGCCGCCGCGTGGCGCCGGCCAATTCCGGTACCACCATTGACCTGAACTCGATCCCGCTGTCGGCCATCGAGCGCGTGGAAGTGCTGACCGACGGCGCCTCGGCCCTGTACGGCGCCGACGCCATCGCCGGCGTGGTCAACTTCATCCTGAAAAAAGGCGCTTCCCCGTGGGAAGTGAACGCCAAGTTCAACAGCCCCCAGAAGTCCGGCGGCCAGAGCAATTCCATCAGCATCAGCAAGGGCTTCGGCGACTACGAGGACGACGGCTACAGCGTGTTCGTCTCGGCCAGCCACGACCAGCAGAAGCAGCTGAAAGCGTCGCAGCGCTCCTTCGCGCGCACCGGCATCGTCAACTTCACCGACCCGAAAACCGGCAAGGCGCTGCAGTTCATCAACGGCTCCTCGCGCGCGCTGCCGGCCAACGCCACCGTCAGCTACGACACCATCGACCCGGCCACCGGCAAGACGGTGGAGAAGAACGTCAACCTGAACCCGTACGCGCTGTCGCACGGCGGCAAGTGCGCGGCCGGCAACCTGGACTTCTACGGCGACGGCAACTGCTTCTACGATTCGCCGTCCACCATCGAGATCAACCCGGAATCGCAGCGCGACTCGATCTTCAGCTCGGGCAGCCTGAAGCTGGGCAACACCGGTTTCAAGGGCTTCTTCGACTTCGCCTACACCGAAGCGAAAATCGTCGCCAGCATCGCGCCCTACCCGGCCGATTTCTCCATCACCAAGGGTTCGGCGCTGTACAACAAGTACATCCAGCCCTACCTGAGCGCGGCGCAGGACGCCGGCGCCACCTCGGTGGTGGCCAAGTACCGCCTGTATGAGATGGGCAACCGCACCTACGACTACGGCACCAAGGCCACCCACCTGGTGGCGGGCGTGGACGGCCAGGCCTTCGGCTGGGACGTCAACTCGGCGGTTACCTACTCGAAGAACAAGCAGACCCAGAAGTACGTGGGCGGCTTCCCGCTGTCCGACAAGTTCCAGGCCGCGCTGGACGCGGGCACCATCGACCCGTTCGGCTACGCCCAGGGCGACATGCCGCACGGCATGCGCGACACGCTGCTGGGCACCGGCTTCTCCGGCACCTACAACACGCAGACCGTGGAAATGAAGGGCGTGGACGCGCGCGCCTCGCGCGAAGTGTTCAAGCTGGCCGGCGGCGCCGCCCAGCTGGGCGTGGGCGCGGACTTCCGCAACACCGCCTTCCGCATCGACCAGGCCGACGTCGCCAAGCAGGCCCGGATCCTGTTCGACAACGCCCAGGTCGACAGCAACTACGAGCGCAACAACGCCGGCGCCTACGCCGAGCTGGTGATGCCGTTCACCAAGAAACTGGAAGCGACCGCTTCGGTGCGCTACGACCAGATCGGCGCCATCGACAACAACCTCACCGGCAAGGAAGTGGGCAGCAAGGAAAACGCGGCCACCTGGAAAGTGAGCACCAAGTACTCGGCCGCCAAGAACCTGCTGCTGCGCGCCGCGGCAGGCACCGGCTTCCGCGCCGCCAGCATGACGGAAATCGCCGGCCCGCTGGAAGACTGGGGCGTCACCGGCGGCAACTACCAGTGCCCGCTGACCGCCGCCAACGGCATGGGCGGCCACCCGCTGGCCTCCTACTGCAACGGCGTGCAGCGCCAGCAGTTTGAAGCCTTCCAGGGCGGCAACCCGGACCTGAAGCCGGAGAAGTCCAAGCAGTGGAGCGTGGGCATGGTGTTCGAGCCGATCGACAGCCTGTCGCTGGCGCTGGACCTGTGGAACGTCGAGATCCGCGACCAGGTGACCTCGGTTTCCGAAGGCCTGATCTTCGCCAACCCGGCCAAGTACGCTTCGCTGTTTACCACCAAGCACATCAGCTCGACCGGCAAGGACGTGCTGGCCATCAAGCTGCTGCCGATTAACATCGGCAAGGTGGAAAACCAGGGCGTCGACTACGACCTGACCCACAAGATCAAGCTGGCCGAGGGCCGCCTGACCAGCCGCCTGGCCGGCACCTGGCTGCTCAAGTCGCGCTACACCACGCCGGGCACCGACGACCAGTGGGAGACCAGCCTGAACCGTTACGGCTCGAACGACAAGGTCAGCTTCCGCCACGTGATCCGCGCCACCACCTCCTTCGAGACGGCCAAGTTCACCCACACGCTGGCGGCCAACTACCGCAACGGCTACACCGACAAGCCGCAGACGGAAGACGACTGCGCCGTCATCGTGGCCGGTTCGCCGGGCGAGTGCTACGGCATCACCCTGGAAGTGCCGAGCTACACCACCTTCGACCTGCAGTCGGCCTACCGCCCGCTGAAGAACGTGGAGCTCACCGCCGGCATCATCAACCTGTTCGACCGCACCCCGCCGTTCACGCTGCGCAACACCGGTTCGCACCAGGTCGGCTACAACCCGTCGTACTCGAGCGCCCTCGGACGCCAGTTCTACGTCAGCGGTTCTTACAAGTTCTAAGCTGAAAATCCGTCATCTGACGGAAAAAACCCGCTAACTTCGGGCTAAGGGCGATGAGCGATCATCGCCCTTTTTGTTTTTCTGCATAAAACATCGTTATTGCACAGGCTGATTTGCAAGCCGTTGTATTAACCTGACACGCAATCTTTCATTATTGACATGGATAGCAACCGGTGGTTACATCTGACTGCTTGAAGATTAACATTTCTTCAGGGAAACGCCATACGAGGGCCACCGTCCCTATCCGGCACGGTCCGGCCCATAACATGTACAACGATGTTCTTTTGGGAGTTTTGGGCAATGATGAAAGAAACGAAAATCGCGCGCTCGGTGCGCCTGCTGTGCGCCACCGGACTGGGCCTGAGCCTGGGCCTGGCCAGCCAGCTTGCCGCGGCGCAGGACAGCAGCCAGCCCATGCAGCGCGTGGAAGTGACCGGCTCCTCGATCAAGCGGCTGGTGTCGGAAACGGCCAATCCGCTGACCGTGTTCAAGGCGGAGGACTTCGTCAAGCAGGGCTTGACCACGGCCCAGGAAGTGCTGGACCGGATTCCCTCCAACAGCTCCAGCTACAGTTCCGGCAACGTGGTCGGCGGCAACAGCTCCGGCCTGCCCACCGGCGGCCAGTCCAGCGCCGACTTGCGCGGCCTGGGCAGCGACAAGACCCTGGTGCTGCTGAACGGACGCCGCATCGCCAACCACCCGTACGACGGCGCCAGCGTCGACCTGAACATCATCCCGGTGACCGCGCTCGAGCGCGTGGAAGTGCTGCGCGACGGCGCCTCGGCCATCTACGGCACCGACGCCATCGGCGGCGTGATCAACTTCATCACCAAGCGCTCGGTGCAGGCCACCACCATCACCGCCGAGGCCCTGCTGCCGCGCGCCCCCGGCGCGGACGAGAAGCGCGTCAACATCTCCAGCGGCTTCGGCAACCTGGAGACCGACGGCTACAACGTGTTCGGCGTGTTCGACTACCACAAGATCGACATCCTGACCTCGCAGCAGCGCGAGTTCTCCAAGACCGGCGTGATCCCCGAGCGCGGCCTGAACCTGACCTCCGGCACCACCTTCCCCGGCAACTTCTTCGATCCGGGCTCCAACGTGACCGGCAACCCCGGCCGCGCGGCCGGCTGCGACCAGCCCTACTCGCTGCCGATCGGCGGCGGCGGCACCTGCCGCCAGGACTACACCCGCCTGATCGACAACCTGCCGGCGCAGAAGCAGACCGCCTTCTTCGGCAAGGCCAGCTTCAAGATCAACAACGACCACCTGGCCACCATCGAATACCTGCACGCCGAGAACGACGTGCTGTCGCACACCGCGCCGCCGCCGCAAACCGGCCTGATCCTGCCGAAGACCAGCAAGTACTACCCGGGCAACCCGGGCGGCGGCGTGCCGGCCATGCCCGGCCTGTCCGGCCAGCCGCTGTCGGTGAACTGGCGCCCCACCGAAGCGGGCCAGCGCGAAATCAACTCGCTGGGCGCGGCCGACCGCCTCAGCATCGGCGTGGAAGGCGTGCTGCGCGGCTGGGACTACAAGACCGGCTTCACCCTGTCCGAAAGCCGTTCGGAAGAATGGTTCACCGGCGGCTACGTGCGCGACGAATCCTTCGCCGCCGGCGTCACCAACGGCATCCTGAATCCGTTCGGGCTGCAGGACGCGGCCGGCAAGGCTTACCTGGCCAGCACCGCGCTGCGCGGCAAGGTGCAGGACGGCAAAACCCGCAACACCGGCATCGACGTCAAGGCCAGCCGCGAGCTGTGGGACATGGCCGGCGGCAAGGCGGCAGTGGCCTTCGGCGGCGAGCTGCGCCGCGAAGAGGCGGACTTCTTCGTCAACCGCGACATCGCCGGCCAGGCCGCCAGCTCCGGCCTGTCCGGTTCGCAGTCGACCTCCGGCTCGCGCACCATCAAGGCCGTGTTCGGCGAATTGAATTTGCCGCTGATCAAGGACCTGGAAGTGCAGCTGGCCACCCGCTTCGACGATTACAGCGACGCCGGCAACACCACCAACCCGAAACTGGGCGTGCGCTACCAGCCCACCAAGCAGGTGCTGCTGCGCGGCTCGGCCTCGACCGGCTTCCGCGCCCCGACGCTGTTCGAGAAAAACGCGCCGCGCTCGAAGAACGACACCAACAACTCCTACAACGATCCTATCCTGTGCCCGGGCGGCGTGCCCTCGTCCAACCCGATCACCAATCCGCTGCGCGACTGCGACCTGCAGCAGTTCAAGCTGCAGGGCGGCAATCCGGACCTGAGCCCGGAAGAGTCGCGCACCTTCGCGGCCGGCATCGTCATCGAGCCGATCCCGCAGGCCACGCTGGCGCTGGACTACTGGAACATCAAGCTGAAGGACAAGATCAACGCGCTGCCCGAAGAGGTCATCTACGGCAACTATGCGAAGTACAAAGACCGCTTCCTGCGCAATCCGGACGGCTCGCCGTTCGCCATCCTGGACCTGAAGGAAAACCTGGGCAAGGTCAACACCGACGGCGTGGACGTGTCGCTGACGCTGCGTTCGGGCGGCACCGCCTACGGCAACTTCACCTTCGCGCTGGACGGCACCTATGTCCACAAGTACGAATACCAGGATGAACGCGAAGGCCCGTACACCCAGAACGTGGGCCGCTACGCCGCCAACAACCCGGTGTTCCGCTGGAAGCACAACGCCTCGCTGAACTGGCGCATGGGCGTGTGGAGCGCCACGCTGGCGCAGACCTTCAAGACCGGCTACACCGACCAGAACCTGGACATCGACGACCAGTTCCTGAACAAGGTGCCGTCCTATAGCCTGTGGAACCTGACCGCCAGCTACACCGGCATCGCCGGCCTGACCCTGACCGCCGGCGTGAAGAACCTGCTCGACAAGGACCCGCCGTTCTCCAACCAGGGCACGCTGTTCCAGAAGGGCTACGACCCGCGCTACACCGACGCGGTCGGCCGCGCCGTCTACCTGCGCGGCAGCTACACCTTCTAACCCGCCCCTCCCGCCGCCGGCTCCGGCCGGCGGTATCGTTTTGTAGCGCAACGTATCGGTTTGTAGCAAAAAAGTGACAATCCCTTTCCCGGTTACATTATTTACTATTCGTCGTAAACAATGAAAGACCGCCTTTCCGCTTCTTTACCGGTTTTTACATAGTCCGCAATGATGGCGGCAATATCGGCGATTTTCGCCCATATTTGTCGCGAACTACGCCTTTCTGGCGGGATTGACGCCGACTTTCCTACCGTGCGGAAAACTGGAAAATCACCAAAAACCACAAATTTTTCACGTTGACACCACCTTGTCTAGATGATTACATGAGCCACTGGCTAATCTTTGCCGTTTATCAATGGCGAGCCGCCTGCACTGTCGAAAAGATAAGAAATCTTTCAACTCGGCCGTAGACGCCGTTTCACTAAGTAGTACATCTTGGGAGTAGTTAAATGATGAAGGAAACTGTTTTGTCCCGTTCGGTACGCCTGATCTGCGCCGGTGGTCTGGTGCTGGGCATGCATGCCGCCCAGGCCCAATCCGCACCGGAAACCATCCAGCGCGTTGAAATCACCGGTTCCTCGCTGAAGCGCGTGGACGCCGAAACCGCCCTGCCAGTGCAGGTGATGACCAAGGCTGAAATCTCCCGTACCGGCGCCACCAGCACGCAAGAGCTGCTGACCTCGATCTCCGCGCTGTCCTCGTCCGGTTCGACCCAGAACTCGACCGGCGCCGGCAGCTCCACCTACGGCATGTCCTCGATCTCCCTGCGCGGCCTGGGCGACGAGCGCACCCTGGTGCTGGTCAACGGCCGCCGCCTGGCAGCCTTCGCCGGCGGTGGCGGCGCAGCCGTCAACGTCAACGTGATCCCGCTGGCCGCCATCGAGCGCGTCGAAGTGCTGAAAGACGGCGCATCGGGCGTGTACGGTTCGGACGCAGTGGCCGGCGTGGTCAACTTCATCCTGTCCAAATCCTTCAAAGGCGTGGAAGTCACCGCCGGCTACGGTTCGCCTACCGAAAGCGGCGGCGGCCAGAACACCAAGGCATCGATCACCGGCGGCTTGGGCGACCTGAGCACCGACGGCTACTCGGTGGTGGTGTCGGCTTCGTACGAAAAAGAAAAACTGCTGAAAGCAGCCGACCGCGCTTACGCGGCCACCGGCAACAACCTGCCTTACTACGCTTCCGGCGCTACCGGCCAGGGCAACATCGAAGGCGGCATCATTCCCGGCGCCTACCCTGCCGACCGTCTGCCAGGCTTCGGCAATTCGCCAGGCACCGGCTACGGCAACCCGATGGCCGACCAGGGCAAGTGCGACTCCATCCTGATGTACCAGAACGCGACCAACACCACCAAGAACACGCCGTACTGCGCCTTCGACAGCGCCGCCTTCGTGGGCCTGATTCCTCAGCGCGAACTGAAAAACCTGACCGCCAACGGCACCTTCAAGCTGAACGCCAACCACGAGCTGTTCGCCGACGCGCTGTACTCGGAATCGACCGTGACCCAGAGCTTCCAGGGCAGCCCGGTGCGCCGCTCCTTCCTGGAAACCGACGGCGAGTTCGCCAAGCAAGGCGTGCATCCAGCGCTGCTGCTGTACCCAAGCAACCCGGTGTACCAGTCGATCGCCGTGCCTTACCTGACCAAGTACGGCTTCACCAGCCTGATCGGCCGCCCACTGGCCATCACCAGCCGCGTGTTCGACTTCGGCAACCGCACCAGCGTCGACGAAGCCAAGCAATCGCGCCTGGTACTGGGTTCGAAAGGCACCGTATGGGGCCAGGACTACGAAGTGGCCGTTGCCACCAACGAGAGCAAGATCCACGGCACCGTGCCGGCCGGCTACTTCTCGCAAGTGGCTTACGCCAAGATCATCAACGATCCGGCCAACAACTGGAACCCATGGGCTCCAGGCGCGGTGCAGACCGGCGCGCTGGCTGACAAGCTGAAAACCGCCCAGTACTCGGGCGACACGCTGACCGGCAAATCGACCAGCAACACCTTCGACGCCAAGATCTCCGGCGAGCTGCCGCAGTTCGCCGGCCTGACCGCGCAGTACGCGGTTGGCGCCCAGTCGCGCAAGGACAAGTTCCACACCACCCCTAGCCCTGCGCTGGAAACCGGCGACATCGCCGGCCTGGGCGGCAGCGTGCCTCCGGTGAACAAGTCGCGCACCATCAACTCGGTGTTCGCCGAAGGCAGCGTTCCGCTGACCAAGACCGTGGACCTGGGCCTGGCGCTGCGCCGCGACGACTACAACGACGTCGGCAGCACCAACAACTACAAGGTGAACGGCCGCTGGCAGCCGCTGAAATCGGTCCTGGTGCGCGCATCGGCCGGTTCGGGCTTCCGCGCTCCTACCCTGAGCGACCTGTGGCAGCCGCAGACCACCGGCTCGTCGGAGACCTTCAACGATCCGGCAACCGGCCAGTCCCAGCTGCAAGTTAACGCCGTATCCGGCGGTAACCCTAACCTGAAGCCTGAAGAATCGCAGCAGCGTTCGGTCGGTATCGTCCTGTCGCCAGCCGACAGCTTCACCTTCGGCGTGGACTGGTTCAAGATCAAGGTGTCCGACATCCTGGCCACCCCATCGGCACAGGAAGTGGTGTCCGGCTTCCGCCGCGGCGACTCGGCTTACGCCAACCTGGTGAAACTGCAGGGCAACGACGTTGACCTGATCTACACCACCCTGGCCAACACCGGCAACGCCACCGTCGAAGGCTTCGACGTGTTCGCCCAGTTCCGTCAGAACACCGCGTTCGGCCGCTTCGACACCACGTTGAACGGTACCTACATGGACAAGTTCGACCAGACCAGCCCAGGCGGCACCCTGTCGCACAAGGTCGGCACGCTGGTAGACAAGAACGGCGACCCGGTACTGGGCGCGCAGGACGGCGGCGTGGTACTGCGCTGGCGTCATGCCCTGAGCGGCACCTGGACCCAGGGCCCTCTGGCAATCTCGCTGACCCAGAACTTCGCTTCGGGCTATGAAACCGGCTTCCGCCAAGGCGACGGCCAGCGCAACTTCATCGGCGCCATGACCACCTACGACACCAACGTGACGTGGAAAGGCTGGAAATCGCTGGTGCTGAGCGCAGGCGTGCGCAACCTGTTCGACAAGCAGCCTGGTGTGTTCGTGCCAGTGTCGAACCAGTTCCAGGCCGGCTACGACATCAACCAATACGACCCACGCGGCCGCTTTGTGTACGTGTCGGCAGGCTACACCTTCAAGTAAGACGTAGCAGCTGAAAAAAAACCCCGCCGTAGCGATACGGCGGGGTTTTTTAATGGGCGCTGGCTTTCATCAGTCGGTGTGCTGCAGGCGGCGCTGGCGCACGGCGGCGGCCAGGCCTTCCAGCACCTGCACGCTGCTGTCCCAGTCGATGCAGCCGTCGGTAATGGACTGGCCGTAGGTCAGCTCCTTGCCCGGCACCAGGTCCTGGCGTCCGGCCACCAGGTGCGACTCCACCATCACGCCGACGATGCGGGCGTCGCCGCCGGCCACCTGGGCCGCGATGTCGGCGCACACCGGGATCTGGTTCTCCGGCTTTTTCGAGCTGTTGGCGTGCGAGGCGTCGATCATCAGGCGCGCCGCCAGGCCCTGGGCGGCGATGGCCTTGCAGGCCTCCTCCACGCTGGCCGCGTCGTAGTTCGGCGCTTTGCCGCCGCGCAGGATGATGTGGCAGTCCTCATTGCCGTTGGTGGACACGATGGCCGAGTGGCCGCCCTTGGTCACCGACAGGAAGTGGTGCGGCTGCGAGGCCGCCTTGATGGCTTCCACGGCGATCTTGACGTTGCCGTCGGTGCCGTTCTTGAAGCCCACCGGGCACGACAGGCCGGAAGCGAGCTCGCGGTGCACCTGCGACTCGGTGGTGCGGGCGCCGATCGCGCCCCAGCTGATCAGGTCGGCGATGTACTGCGGGCTGATCACGTCCAGGTATTCGGTGCCGGCCGGCAGGCCCAGCTCGTTGATGTCGCGCAGCAGTTCGCGCGCCATGCGCAGCCCGTCGTTGATGCGGAAGCTGTTGTCCATGTAGGGGTCGTTGATCATGCCCTTCCAGCCCACCGTGGTGCGCGGCTTCTCGAAGTACACCCGCATCACGATCTCCAGGTCCGCGCCCAGCTGCTGGCGCAGCGGCGCCAGGCGGCGCGCGTATTCCATGGCCGCTTTCGGGTCGTGGATCGAGCACGGGCCGATCACCACCATCAGGCGGTCGTCCTGGCCGTGCAGGATGCGGTGCAGCGCCACGCGCGCATTGGCGGCGGTGGTGCTGGCGGACTCGCTGACGGCGTACTCGCGGATCAGGTGCGAGGGCGGGACCAGTTCCTTCATTTCGCGGATGCGCAGGTCGTCGGTGCGTTGCATGGTATCTCCTGAAGTCTAAGGCTGAAAAATCGTGGGCTAAAAAAAAACCGCCATCGCTGGCGGTTTGTCTGGGTCTGCTGGGATCTCGTTTTGCTGCTACGTGAACCGGCCGCTACTCCACCGCCTTTGGGTTGGAATTGCTAAAGTAAAAGTGGCCGGTAAAGAAAACGCTGCGCTGCATGGAAGAAATCCTAAAAGGTTGCAACGACTATAGCAACAAGTTACAAGTTTTGGCAAGCAGTTTGTCAAGCAGGCCCGTCAGGAGCATGCGTGGCGCACGCACCACAACGGTGCCTGTTCCGCGCCGCACCTTGATCCAGATCAGCATCCCCCCATGCGAAGGAAGCAAGATTGCACAATCCTGCTTACCTAAATGGAGTGACATGATGAAGAAACTGATCTTGCCTGGCCTGCTGAGCGTGCTGGGCCAGGCCTATGCGCAGGAAGCTGCCCAGCAGCCCATGCAGCGAGTGGAAATCACCGGCTCCAACATCCGCCGCGCGCAGGCCGAGACGGCCTCGCCGGTGCAGACGCTGAACCGCGCCGACATCGAAAAATCGGGCAAGACCACGGTGGCCGAGCTGATGCAGACGCTGGCGGTGGACAACCAGGGCTCGGTGCCGACGAGCTTCGGCGGCGGCTTCGCCTCCGGCGCGTCCGGCATGTCGCTGCGCGGCCTGGGCGCCGCCTCCACCCTGGTGCTGATCAACGGCCGCCGCGTGGCGCCCTACGGCCTGGCCGACGACGGCCAGAAAGTGTTCGCCGACCTGAACGTGATCCCGTCCGAAGCCATCGAGCGGGTCGAGATCCTGAAGGACGGCGCCTCGGCCATCTACGGCTCGGACGCCATCGCCGGCGTGGTCAACGTGATCCTGCGGCGCGACTTCCGCGGCACCACAGTGCGCGCCAGCCAGGGCATCTCCGAACAGCACGACGGCCATGACACGCGCGTGGCCATCAGCCACGGCATCGGCAGCCTGGAGACCGACCGCTACAACTTCATGGGCAGCCTGGAGTACGGCCGCAAGGGCGCCGTCGCCAACAGCGCGCGCGCCGGCCGCGGCCCGGTCGGGCGCGCCGACCTGCGCGACTTCGGCTTCTCGGCCCAGGAAACGCTGGGCGGTACCGGCGCCATCGTCAGCACCAACAACGCCGGCAGCGCCGTCAACGGCAACGTGCGCAACCCCGACACGCTGGCGTACTACAACCGCGGCAACCCGGCCGGCGCCGGCTTCACGCGCTTCTTCCCCGGCGCCAACTGCGCCAACTTCACCAGCCACCCGCAGGGCGACCCCGGCGGCGGCTGCCTGATCGACGCCCCGCAGCAGTACAGCCAAATCCAGCCGCAACAGGAAACCACCAACGCCTTCGCGCGCCTGAGCTACCAGCTCAACCCGCAATGGCTGGCGTACAGCGAGCTGAACTTCTATCACAGCAATTCCACCGCCGCCACTACGCCTTCCACCGTCAGCGCCTCGGTCGGCTATCCGGGCGGTCCGGTCAGCAACGCCGCCGTGCAGCTGGGCGCGGGGCACCCGGACAATCCCTACTTCGGCCGCGCCGCGCGGCTGCGCTACCTGGCGGCCGACGTCGGCCCGCGCGTGAGCAACGTCCGTTCGGACTTCACGCGCTTCGTGGCCGGCGCCAAGGGCAGCTGGCTGCAATGGGACCTCGACGCCGCCTGGCTGTTCTCGCAAAGCGAAGTGGGCAACACCCGCACCGGCTACCTGCAGCGCGACGTGGCCTTCGCGCTGCTCGACCCGAGCGCGGCCAACGTGGCGGCGGCGCGCGCCCGCAGCGCCGCCTACGCCGCGCTGCCGGCCGGCAGCTTCTGGCGCATCGGCGAGAACGCCGGCCTGAACCCGGCCGCGCTGTACGGCGCGCTGTCGCCCACCATCGCCAACGACGCCCAGACCCGCATCAACCAGCTCGACGTCAAGGCCAGCCGCGAATTCGGCGCGCTGCCCGGCGGCGCCATGGGCGTGGCGGTGGGCGCCGAGTACCGGCGCGAGTCGACCGAGCTGGCGCCGACCCAGGGCACCGAACTGGGCAACATCATCGGCCTGGGCTACTCGGCCTACCGGGGCAAGCGCACCGCCAGCGCGCTGTACGCCGAACTGCTGGCGCCGCTGCACAAGACGCTGGAAGCGTCGGCCGCGCTGCGCTACGACCACTTCTCGGACGTCGGCAATTCCACCACGCCGAAAGCCGGCCTGAAGTGGACGCCGACCCGCGCCCTCGCGCTGCGCGGCACCTTCGCGCGCGGCTTCCGCGCCCCGAGCGCGGCCGAGAACGGCGTCGGCGGCCTGGCCGCGTTCGCCACGGCGGACGATCCGGCGCGCTGCGCGCTGGGCGTGCAGGTGGCCTGCAACCCGGCCTCGGTGGCGGTGATCACCTCGCCCAATCCCGCCCTGTCGCCGGAGCGCTCGAAGAGCTACAGCGCAGGCCTGGTGTGGGACCCGCTGCCGCGCACCAGCGTGTCGCTGGACTTCTGGCAGATCAAGCGCAAGAACGAGATCAACCAGGAGCAGATCGACGCCGCCATCGCGGCCGGCCAGGTCGCGCGCGACCCGTCCACCGCCACCCGTCCCGGCGACCCGGGCGCCATCACGGCGGTGCTGGCGCGCTACGTCAACTCCAGCAACACCAAGGTGCGCGGCGCCGACCTGGACCTGCGCAAGACCTTCACCCTGGGCGGCGGCTGGGGCACGCTGGCGGCGGACGCCAAGTGGACCCATTTGTTCAAATGGCTGCGCACGGAAACCGACGGCTCGCAGCGCGACTTCGCCGGCACGCACGGCAATTGCGACGTGACCAACTGCATCGGCACGCCGGACGACCGGGTCAACCTGGGCGCCACCTGGGAGCGCGAGGCATGGCGCGTGACGGCCACGGCCAACTACCGGGGCAAGATGGACAACACGCTGTTCAAGAACGACCCGGACGGCTGCGCCACCCACTTCGCCGACGGCACGGACGCGCCGCGCGGCTGCAAGCTGGCGTCGTTCACCACGGTGGATTTGACGGCGCGCTGGAAGGTCAGCGCGAAGATGGAAGTGACGGCGTCGATCCAGAACCTGTTCGACAAGATCCCGCCGCTCGATCCGCTGACCTACGGGGCGGTGTCGTACAACCCGCTCGATTACAGCGGGGCGCTGGGGCGTTATTTCAACGTGGGGATGCGCTACCAGTTCTGAAGACGTAAAAAAAACCGGGCTGTGCCCGGTTTTTAGTTGTTGCTTACGCCGTGCCGCCGACCGTCACGCCGTCCAGGCGCAGGGTTGGCTGGCCGACGCCCACCGGCACGCTCTGGCCCTCCTTGCCGCACACGCCCACGCCCGGATCGAGCTTCATGTCGTTGCCGATCATGGACACGCGGTTCAGCACGTCGGGACCGTTGCCGATCAAGGTGGCGCCCTTCACCGGGTAGGTGATCTTGCCGTCCTCGATCATGTACGCTTCGCTGGCCGAGAACACGAACTTGCCGTTGGTGATGTCGACCTGGCCGCCGCCGAAATTGACCGCGTACAGGCCGTTCTTCACCGACGCCAGGATCTCGCCCGGGTCCTTGTCGCCGCCCAGCATATAGGTGTTGGTCATGCGCGGCATCGGCAGGTGGGCGAACGATTCGCGGCGCGCGTTGCCGGTCACCGGCATCTTCATCAGGCGCGCGTTCATGGTGTCCTGGATATAGCCTTTCAGGATGCCGTCCTCGATCAGCGTGGTGCACTGGGTCGGGTTGCCCTCGTCGTCGATGTTGAGCGAACCGCGGCGGTCCCGCAGCGTGCCGTCGTCGACCACCGTGACGCCCTTGGCCGCCACCCGTTCGCCGATGCGGCCGGAGAAGGTGGACGAGCCCTTGCGGTTGAAATCGCCCTCCAGGCCGTGGCCGATCGCCTCGTGCAGCAGGATGCCGGGCCAGCCCGGTCCCAGCACCACGGTCATCGGGCCGGCCGGCGCCGGGCGCGCGTCCAGGTTGACGATGGCCGATTTCACCGCCTCGTCGGCGTACTGCTCCAGCAGCTCGTCGCTGAAGTAGCCGTAGTCGTAGCGGCCGCCGCCGCCGGACGAGCCCACCTCGCGGCGGCCGTCCTGCTCGGCGATCACGGTCAGCGACACGCGCACCAGCGGACGGATGTCGGCCGCCAGCACGCCGTCGCTGCGCGCCACCAGCACCACGTCGTATTCACCGGCCAGGCCGGCCATCACCTGCACCACGCGCGGGTCCTTGGCGCGCGCCATTTTCTCCAGGCGCTCCAGCAGTTTCACCTTGGCGGTCGCGTCCAGCGAGGCCAGCGGGTCGTTCGGCAGGTACAGCGAGCGGCCGCCCACCTGGGTCATGCCGCCGGCCACCTTGATCTTGCCGGCGCCGGAACGGCCGATGGTGCGGGTTGCCGCCGCCGCTTCCATCAGCGCGCGTTCGGAAATATCGTCCGAGTAGGCGAAGGCGGTCTTGTCGCCGGAGATGGCGCGCACGCCCACGCCCTGGTCGATCGAGAAGCTGCCGGTCTTGACGATGCCTTCTTCCAGGCTCCAGCCTTCGTTCTTGGTGAACTGGAAATACAGGTCGGCGTAATCGACTTTGTGGGTGAACATGCTGCCCAGCGTTTTCAGCAGCTTGCCTTCGTCCAGGCCGAACGGCGTCAGCAGCAAATCGCGCGCGACGGCCAGGGTGGACAGATTGGGTTCGAATGGGATCATGGTGTATGCCTTATTGAATATGTTGCCATTGTAGGGCGAATTCATGCATGGTGCCGGGCCGCCGTCACATGGTGCGGTGTTTCAGCGCCGGCAAACTCTCCCGCACGCTGTCCATGAACAGCGCGTCCACTTCGCCGTGCACCACGCCCTCGCCTTCGGCCTGCACCGCCTTCACCGCGCCCCAGGGGTCGATCAGCATGCTGTGGCCCCAGGTGCGGCGGCCGTTCTGGTGGGCACCGCCCTGCGCCGCCGCCAGCACGTAGCACTGGTTTTCAATCGCGCGCGCGCGCAGCAGGATTTCCCAGTGCGCCTGGCCGGTGGTGTAGGTGAACGCGGCCGGCACCACGATCAGCGACACCGGCCCCATGGCGCGGAACAGTTCCGGGAAGCGCAGGTCGTAGCAGACCGACATGCCGACCTTGCCCACCGGCGTGTCCACCGTGCCGACATTGCGGCCCGGCACGATGGTGCGCGCCTCGTCGTAGGATTCGGTGCCCTTGGTGAAGCCGAACAGGTGGATCTTGTCGTAGCGGCCCACGCGGCGGCCTTGATCGTCGTACACCAGGGTGGTGTTGACCACGCGGGCCGGATCGTCGGACGCCAGCGGCAAGGTGCCGCCCAGCAGCCAGATGCTGTGCTGGCGCGCCATCTCGCTCATGAAGTCCTGGATCGGTCCCTTGCCCAGCGGCTCGGCCACGGCCACCTTGTCGCTGTCGCTCAGCCCCATGATGGCCCAGTACTCGGGCAGCAGCACCAGCTTGGCGCCGGTGCCGGCCGCCTGCGCGATCAGGCGCCGCGCGGTGGCCAGGTTTTCGCCCACGGAAGGCGAGGAAATCATCTGTATCGCTGCGACGGTGTTCATGGGCATGTCCTTATCGAGTCCTTATGGTTTGGCCTTGGCCTGGTCTTTGGCCGCTTCCAGCCTGCCGGTGTCCAGCTTGGTGATGACGGGCGCCTTCCACGGCCCCGTGACCTGCATTTCATAGGTCAGCGCGCGCATCATCGGCTGCGCCAGGAACAGCTGGGCCAGGTAGCTGCCCAGGCCGATCACCGGGTTCACCGCCAGCGCGTACACCAGCGGCGCCGTACCGAGATTGACTTCCGGCATCACCACCACGCGCAGATTGGTCGACTCGTTGGCGATATCGACGGTGCCGTCCATCAGTACAGTAGCGGCGACGCCGTGCATTTTCAAGTTGTCGGTCTTGACGATGCCGCGCGTGATGGCGGCGTTGGCGCTGATGCCGTCGAACGCCAGGCCTTCCGAGAACACGTCGTGGAAGTCCAGCTTGAGCATGCGCGGCAGCGCCTGCAGGCTGAGCACGCCCAGCAGCTTGGCCGCGCCCGGGTCCTGCTTGAGGAACTGGCCCTTTTCCACGTTCATGCTGATCTGGCCCGACAGGCTGGGAATGTCCAGCGAATACGGCAAGCCCTTCCAGGAAATGTCGCCGCTGAGCTTGCCCCTGCCGTTGCGCACGGTGTCGGCGAAACCGAAGCGGTCCAGCAGCTTGCCGGCGTTGGCGATCTCCAGTTCGAAGTTCAGGCTGGTCTGCGGCTGGCCGTCCTTCACCACCCAGCGCCCGGTGCCGTTCAGTTCGCCGTCCGCGTTGGCCAGCGACAGCTTCGACACGCGCCATTCGCGCGAGGCCGCGATCAGCGCGTTGTGGGCCTGCAGCTCCAGGCGGCCCAGCGGCTTGTTGAACAGCTCGAAGCGCTCGGCCACCACGTCCAGCGCCGGAATGGCGGGCTGGGCGGCCTTATTCTCCAGTAAGTCCTTGACCTCGTTGGCCTGCGACTCGGGAATGATGAGCGATGACAGGCGCGCCGTCACCTTGCCCACGCCCTGCCCGGTCGGCGACTCGTTCCACGTGACGTAGCCGTTCACGTGGCGCGAATCGATATTCGCCTGCCACACGTTTTTCTGGTGGCTGACGCCCACCACCACATTGTCCAGCTTGCGCTCGCCGATGATGAGCTCGCCCGCCCGCGCGGCCATCGTGTCGGCCACCACATATTGCGCCGCGTCGGCGCCGCTGCCGCCGCCGCTGCTGGCCGCATCCTTGCCGGCGATGGCTTCGCCCAATGCCAGCCACTGGTCCACGTTGAGCGATTTCACATTAGCCTGCAGCATCATGCCGCTGTCCGGTTCCGGCGCCGGCACGTTCACGCCGATGCCGCCGCGCACCAGTTTCCACGCGTCCTTGCCCTGGCGCTGACGCTGGTAGGCGGCCGCAATGCCGGAGCCGAGCGCCACGCGGATCTCGTCGCGCATCAGGCCCGCCTCGTTGGCGTGGGTGCCGTTCAGCACGAAATGCAGCGGCAGCGTGTCGGCCGCGCCCTTGGCCAGCGGCGCCGGGAAGTCCAGGCCCAGGCCGGCCAGGGTGGAATCGACCGTGACCGAGTAGTGGTGGTCGCGCGCCACCACCAGGCCGCTGTAGCGCGTGCCGCCGCTGAAGTGGCCGGCCACGCGCTGCATCTGCGGCGACGGCCAGGTCTTGCGCAGGCCGTCGGCCGTGACGGTGCCGCCCAGGCGCACCTGGATGCTGCCGTCGCGCTGGCTGCCGCCGGTGATGGAAACCGGGCCGCCGATGAAGTTGCCCGCCAGGTTGTTCAGGTTCACGCCTTTTTCGTTGAATTCGATCTTGCCGGTGGAGCCCGCCACCACAGGCATGTCGTGCCACAGCACGATGTCGTTATTGGCCAGCTGCAGCGAGCCCTGCACTTTCGAATCGTGCATATGGTTCAGCGGCAGCTGCAGCTTGAGCGCCAGCCTGGCGTTGCCGCTGGCTTGCGTCTCGTCGGTGAAATGGCCGATCCATTCCAGCACCGGGCTGGCCGCCACATAGTGCAGGAATTCCTGCATCGGCCCGGCCGCGTTGCCGTCGATCTCCAGCAGGCCGTCGTGCGACGACAAGTCGGCGATGACGGCTTTCACGCCGCTCAGCGCCACGCCGCCGGTGGTGGCCGTGTCGCCCCGGATTTCCATGCGCGTGCGGTCGAACACGAAGCTGCCCTTGATCTTTTCGGCCTGCGGCCACAGCGGCGACTTGCCGTCCTTGGCGTAGAAGCCGGGGTCGTAGTTGAGCTTGCCATTCGTCAGGCGGCCGGCCACGCGGAACTCGCCCCTGGCGCGCTCGGCGGCGGTGGGCACCGGGCCCGCGCTCTTGAACGGGAAATGCGCCAAGTCGCCGCGCAGGCGCAAGGTCACGTCGTCGGCCATGCCGTCCTCCAGCGCGCCGGTGAGCCAGTGGTGCAGGTGTTCCGGAGTTTGCAGCGGCAGGTAGCGGCCGATCTTCTTCAGGTCGAAGCCGTCCAGCTTGCCGGTAAAGTCGGCCACGCCGGCGCTCTTGCCGTCCAGCGGCAGCACATGGCTGCCGGACAGCGAGCCGCTCAGGCCTTCCTGCGCGAATTCCAGGTTGTGCAGGTCGACCCTGAGCTGTTCATTGCCTTCGAACGACCAGCTCATCCGGCCGCGCAGCTTGTCGAACTGCATCGCCGCTTCGGCGAAATAGTCCGGCATCTGCAGCAGCAGCTGGTCGGCGTCCAGGGTGAAGGTGCCGCCCTTCTCGCTCGCTTCCAGGGTGCCGCTCAGGTGTTCGAAACCCGGCAGCGCCGGCATGCCGCGCACCGCCGGGATCTTGCCGTTCTTCGGCTGAGGCAGGCGCGCCGCGCGCGGCCGCAGGCCCAGGCCGTCCAGCTCCGCCTTCACATGGTAGGACAGCAGCGCCGGATAGCTGCCATACCAGGAGGCCGCCACGCCGCGCAGCCGGCCGCTGGGCGCCACGTCTTCCAGCATGGCGCGCTGGCCCTCGTTCAGCGGCAGGCGGCCGGCCAGCGCGGCCAGGGTTTCCAGGTCCAGCACGCTGGCGTTCAGCTCCATGCGCGCCGGCGCCTTGGCGGTGGCCGCCACATAGCGCTCGGACAAATCGGTGGGCGGCAGCTCGAGGCCATCGCGCGTGCGCAGCGAGAAATTGTTCAGCGTCACGCTGTGGCCCAGCACGCCGAACGCGGGCTGGCCGATTTGCAGCGTGGCGGGGATTTCCTCGCGCGCCGAGACCCGGCCGCGCACTTCCACCAGGTCCAGCGGCTCCAGGTCCTTGCCCAGCTGGGCCGTCACGTCGGCCAGGCTGACGTCGGCCGTGAAGCCGGCCAGCTTGGCGTGGTCCAGCTTGATCCAGGCGCGCACCGAACCCATGCCGGAACGCAGGTCGAAGGGGTAATCGATATGCTGCCGCCAGGCGGCCAGGTCGGCCTGGCGCACGTCGGCGTACAGCTCGCCCTGCCACAGGCGCACGTCGGAGCGGCGGCTGGCGAAGGCCGGGTGGACGAAGTCGGCGCGCACGTCCAGCGGGCCGCCCAGCGCGGCGGGCGGGGTGGCGGTCATGCCGAACTGGTGGCGGCGCCACTTGTTGCGCAGCACCAGGCGCATGTCGGCCAGGCTCACCTGCGGCGTGCCGCGCAGCTTGTCGGTCCAGTCCAGCTGGCCTTCGCGGATGACGATTTCACGCTGCGCCAGCAGCCAGTCGGCGCCCTTGCCGTCGCCCTTCCGGTTCAGGTCGATATACACGCCGGCCGCGTACAGCTTGCCGTCCGCCTCGCGCCGCACGTCCAGCTTGGGGCGTATCAGTTCCAGCGATTCGAACCGCACGTCGGCCGCCGCCACGCTCCACCACGACAACGTGGCCGACACGCTGGGCAGCGCCAGCACTTCGCGGCCCTGCGGGTCGCGCAGCACCACGTCGCCCAGGAACAGGCTGGGGCTGAGGCCGGACCAGGAGGCGTAGATGCGTTCAATGGTGACGGGGTTGCCGACCGCGCGGCTGGCCAGGCGCTCGATGTCGCCCTTGTAGTGGTCGATATTGGGCAGCACCAGGTAGCGCAGCACCAGCAGCAGAACGGCGAAGGCAAAGTACACCAACAGGGCCAACTTGACAGTAAAGCCCAGCACATGGTGGGTGGCCAGATTGCAGACGCGATAGGCGGAACGCAGCCGGTGCCAGCGTTCGGCCAAGGGCACGCTGCCTGTCACGGTCTCCTCTGGCGGTTTTTGCATCAATAAGCTAATAATTCGGGCCCGGCGTCAAATAAATCGCTAAAATCGTTTCCAGCCCTGAAGGAGCCTACGCGTTCATTTTACCGCATAGGCCGGTATCCCCACGCTCTGTTTATTACGTTGCAACACTAAGTTACTTTCCCCTTACCTTCCTTTATATGACCGCACCCGCACTGACCTCCGCCTCCCGTTACTACCAGCGCTGGCTCAGCGCCGATCCGGGCCGCGCGGCCAAGGTTGATGCGCTGGCGAAATTATCGCTGGCCGAACTGGATTTCGCCGCCTATCTGGCAAGGGAAGCGGACGTGGGGCAAGAGCAGCCGCTGCCCCTGCCGCGCGCCATGCGCCGCCTGCGCAACCTGCTGGTATGCGGCCTGATCCGGCGCGACCTGGAAGGCCGGGCCGACCTGCACGAGGTGGTGACCGCCATGACCCGCTTCGCCGACTTCGCCATCCGGCAGCACGTGGCGGCGCTGCACGCGGAAATGGTGGCCCTGCACGGCCAGCCCGTCGGCCACGACAGCGGCGAGGAGCAGGAACTGATGGTGCTGGCCATGGGCAAGCAGGGGGGCGGCGAGCTCAACGTGTCCTCCGACATCGACCTGATCTTCGTCTATCCCGAAGACGGCGACACGGCGGCCGGCCCCGGCCAGCGCTCGCTGTCCAACCACGAATTCTTCGTCCGCCTCGGCAAGAAGCTGATCGCCGCCATGGCCGAGATCACCGAGGACGGCTACACCTTCCGGGTCGACATGGCGCTGCGCCCGAACGGCGGCTCCGGCCCGCTGGCCGCCAGCCTGAGCATGGTCGAGCAGTACCTGATCGTGCAGGGCCGCGAATGGGAACGCTACGCCTGGGTCAAGGCGCGCGCCGTCACCGGCAAGCCGGCCGACATCGCCGCGCTGGACGCCATCGTGCGGCCCTTCGTGTTCCGCCGCTACCTGGACTTCGGCGTCATCGACGCCATCCGCAATATGCACGCCCAGATCCGCGCCGAGGTCAACCGCCAGGAGCGGCTGCACCCGGACCGCAGCAACAACGTCAAGCTGGGGCGCGGCGGGATCCGCGAAATCGAGTTCCTGGCCCAGGTGTTCCAGCTGATACGCGGCGGGCGCGACGCCGCCCTGCGCGACCGCTCCACCCGCGCCACCCTGCGCATCCTGCCCGAGAAAGGCTTGCTGAGCACCGACATCGTGCTGCAGCTGCTGGCTTCCTACACCTTCCTGCGCAACCTGGAGCACCGCCTGCAATACCTGGACGACGCCCAGACCCACACCCTGCCGCCCAACGAGGCCGACCAGCTGGTGGTGGCGCAGATGATGGGCTTGCCGGACGTGGCCACGCTGCTGGCGCGGATCGAAGCGCACCGCAAGTTCGTGGCCGAGCAATTCGACGCCATGTTCGCCGAAAAGGTCGCCAACGGCCAGCAAAATGGCCAGCAGGACGGCGACATCGACCCCGCCACCAGCAACGAGTGCGCCGACCCGGACAACCTGGAAGCGATCCAGTCCCGCTTCGCCGCGCTGGGCTACGACGATCCGGCCAGCGCCGCCCAGCGCCTGGTGGCCACCTGGCAGGCGCCGCGCCTGCAGTCGCTGCCGGAAGCGAGCCGCAACCGCCTGGTGTCGCTGGTGAACGCGGCGCTGCCGCTGATCGCCCACACCGCCGAGCAGTCCAGCATCGGCAGCCAGCTGGTGACCCTGGGCAGCCTGCTCGACTTCCTGGAAGCCATTGCGCGCCGCTCGGCTTATTTGTCGCTGCTGACCGAGTACCCGCACACGCTGGAACGCGTGATCCGCATGATGCACGCCAGCGGCTGGGCCGCCAAATTCCTCACCAAGCACCCGATCCTGCTGGACGAGCTGCTGGACGACCGCATCCGCAACGCCGTGTTCGACCCGGTGGCGCTGGCGGCCGAGCTGGACGGCCAGCTGGCCGCCGCCGCCGGCGACACCGAGCGCCAGATGGACATCCTGCGCGAAGTGCACCACGCCCAGCTGTTCCACCTGCTGGCGCAGGACCTGGCCGGCGACCTGACGGTGGAAAAGCTGGCCGACCACCTGTCCGCGCTGGCCGACGTGATCGTGGCCGCCACCGTGCAGGCGGTGTGGCGGACGGTGGCCACCCGCCACCGCGAAGTGCCGCGGTTCGCCGTCATCGCGTACGGCAAGCTGGGCGGCAAGGAGCTGGGCTACATCTCCGACCTGGACGTGATCTTCCTGTTCAACGACGACGACCAGGACGCGCCGGCCCAGTACGCCAAGCTGGCGCAGCGCTTCATCACCTGGATGACCTCGCACACCTCGGCCGGGCAGCTGTTCGACGTCGACATCGCGCTGCGGCCGGACGGCGCCAGCGGCATGCTGGTGTCCAGCGTGCAAGCCTTCGAGCGCTACCAGGACAGTTCGGCCTGGATCTGGGAACACCAGGCCCTCACGCGCGCCCGTTTCTGCGCCGGCGACGCGGCCATCGGCCAGCGCTTCGAACAAATCCGCTGCCAGGTATTGCGCCGCGCGCGGCCGCTGGACGGCGAATTGAAACGCGAAGTGCAGGCCATGCGCAGGAAAATGGCCGACGCCCGCCCCAACCGCTCCGAGCTGTTCGATTTAAAACAGGACGCGGGCGGCATGATCGATATCGAATTCATCGTCCAGTACCTGGTGCTGCAACACGCCGCCACCTATTCCCAATTGACGGGAAATGTGGGTAATATTGCCCTACTGAAAATGTGCGGCGAACTGGGGTTGATTAATCCGGCGCTGGCCGCCAGCGTGGCCGACGCCTACCGCGCTTTCCGTAAATTGCAGCACCAGATGCGTTTGCAGGGCCAGGAAAATGCCCGCGTCGATCCGGCGCGGGTGGCCGCCCATGCCGCGCATGTTATCCAGTTGTGGAAGGAAATATTAGAGTAAGCGCAGTCCCATTCCAACAAAGGAGAGACAAATGAAAATGTTCTTAGGTGGCATCGCAATCAGTTTGGGTTTACTCGCCGCTCCCGCTTATTCGGCGGAAAAAGGCTCGGCCAGCGAAGCGGTGGCCATGGTGAAAAAAGCCGTGGCGCTGATTAAATCCGACGGCAAGGAAAAGGCCTTCGCCGCGATTTCCGATCCGGCCAATAAAGATTTTCACGACCGCGACCTGTATATTTATGTGTACGATTTGAACGGCGTGGCGGTGGCGCACGGGGTGAATCCCAAGCTGGTCGGAAAAAACCTGCTGGACATGAAAGATAATGAAGGCAAAGCCATGATCCAGGAGATGGTGAAAGTGGCCAAGGAAAAAGGCAGCGGCTGGGTGGATTTTAAATGGCCGAACCCGGTAACCAAGGCGGTGGAAGCCAAATCCGGCTACGTGGAGCGCGCGGGCGACTTGCTGGTCGGGTCCGGCATCTATAAATAGCGCAGCAAAAAAACCGAACTCATCCGCTCAAACGCCGCATCCGCGGCGTTTTTTTTCGCCCGTTGCACCGTTTTCTGGCTTGATCGCGCCAGAAGCTGGCACGACGTTCCCAAACGTCCACTGTGGCAGACTTGCAACATTGCACGCGCATCCACAGGTTTTGATACAAAACGCAATAAAGCGGCAAATGGGCAAAACGCGGGGCCAGCCCCTACTAAGTGAATCACTTATCCGCATTGCGCCCCCACGGACGGCCCTGTCAAGAGCCGCTTTGTTTCAATCGCGTTACATACGCACGTTTGACAGGGTTTTCCGCCCAGTGTCTGATAGCCCGATTAGCAATCCCTGAAGGATTGCTAATGCAACAGACACTCTAATAAGGAACATGACTATGTTGATAGAAAAAGCCCTGGCTCGCTCGCTGCGCGTCGTATTCTCCGGAGGCGTGGCCATTGCCGGCTTGGGAATGCTGGCCCAGCCGGCGTTCGCACAAAACGCTGCCGCACCGGCAGCCGCGCCTATCCAGCGCGTTGAAATTACCGGCTCCGCCATTAAGCGTATCGACGCTGAAACCGCCGTGCCCGTGACGGTCGTAAAAATGGATGACCTGAAAAAGCAGGGCATTACCACCATTGAACAGGTCATGGCCAATCTGAGCTCGGTGCAAACCAACCAGGGCACCAGCCAGGTTGTCGGCCTGAGCACCGGCGGCGCGTCCTTTGCGGATTTGCGCGGCATCGGCGCCAATAAAACCCTGGTGCTGCTGAACGGCCGCCGCCTGGCGAATAACGCGCTGGACAGCTCCGCACCCGATTTGAATATGATTCCATTCGCCGCGCTGGAGCGCGTCGAAGTATTGCGCGACGGCGCATCCTCGCTGTATGGCTCGGACGCTGTGGGCGGCGTGATTAACTTTATTACCCGTAAAGATTACACCGGCGTGACCGTTACCGGCGGCATCGATTCCCCGCAAAAGAAAGGCGGCGGTTCGAATAGCGCGAATATCGGCGTGGGCTACGGTAATCTGGACACCGACGGCTTTAATATCTTCGCCATGGGCGACCACCAGGTGCAGCGCCGCATCAAGGGCACCGAGCGCGACTTCAACAAGCGCTACCCGGGCGGCCTGTCGCCGACCACCAGCCCGGCCAACTATTACCAGGACGGCAACAGCGGCAACCCTGCCGCGCCGAACTGCACCAGCGCGCCCAACCTGATCCCGGACGCCACCGGCAGCGGTTGCCAGATGACCACCTCCTCCTTCGTCGACTACATTCCGAAGAGCGAGCGCAACACCGGCCTGATCAAGGGCACCGTGAAGCTGGCCGAGAACCATGAACTGGGCCTGGAATACCTGATCACCAAGAGCCGCATCGGCAGCGAAATCGCGCCGGTGCCATACGGCGGCCTGTTCCAGAACCGCGTGCGTCCGGACGGTTCGCTGAACCCGTTCTACCCAGGCAACCCCGGCTCGATCACCCCGAACGTGCCGCTGAGCCCGACCTACACCGAAGAAAACACCCCGGCCGGCGTCCTGCCTGGCTTCGTGCACGTGAAATGGCGCGACCTGCCGAACGGCTCGCGCGCCGGCGACGACGTCAACCAGCAGCAGCGCTTCGTCGCTTCGCTGCAAGGCACGGTGGCGGGCTGGGACTACGGCGCAGCCTTCACCTATAACAAAAACAAGGTGGCAAGCAACCTGATCGGCTACAGCGACGGCGGCATCATCACCAAGGGCGTGCTGGAAGGCGTGATCAACCCGTACGGCGAGCAGAGCGCCGCCGGCATGGCGCTGATCGACAGCGCAGCGCTGAACGGCAACATCCAGAACGCCAAGGGCACCATGAAGGGCTTCGACGTGCGCGCCAGCCGCGAACTGGGCGACTGGTTCGGCGCCGGCCGTCCGAGCGCGCTGGCCCTGGGCGGCCAGTTCGACAAGCAGGAATTCCACAGCGCAGCGAACACCGAGTACGCCGAGAAGGTCGTGGCCTCCACCGGTATCGACCCGAACACGCTGAACGAAGGTTCGCGCAAGGTCAGCGCGGCGTACGCCGAGCTGAACCTGGCTCTGCTGAAGGACCTGGACGTGACAGCCGCCGTGCGTTACGACAAATACAACGACTTCGGCAGCACCACCAATCCGAAGTTCGGCTTCCGCTACCAGCCGACCAAGACCGTGCTGCTGCGCGGCTCCTACTCGACCGGCTTCCGCGCGCCGTCGCTGTACGAGATCAACTCGGCCCAGACCTACACCAACTCGAACCAGTATGACGATCCGGTCAACTGCCCGGGCGGCACCCCGATCCCGGGCAAGCCTGCCGCGGCCAACTGCCAGCAGCAGTTCCAGACCCTGACCGGCGGCAACAAGGCCCTGGCGCCGGAAGAGTCGAAGAACTACGCGCTGGGCGTGGTGTTCGAACCGGTCAACAACCTGTCGGTCGGCCTGGACTTCTGGAAGCTGCAGCTGGAGCACCAGATCGGCCAGCTGAACCAGGACGACGTGTTCGGCGACCCGGTCAAGTACGCTTCGCTGTACCACCGCACGGCGGCCGGCAACCTGGCTACCGACGGTTCGCAGTGCCCCAACCCGCTGACCTGCGGCTACATCGACCTGCGCACCCAGAACCTGGGCGGCGTGAACACCGACGGCCTGGACATCAGCGTGAACTACCGCTGGCGCTCTGCCGACTACGGCAACACCACCTTCTCGCTGAACAGCACCTACGTGCACAAGTACGAGTACCAGAACAGCGACGGCGGCGAGTGGCACCAGAACGTGGGCATCTTCTCCGGCACCGGCCCGATCTTCCGCTGGCAGAACAACGCCAATATCAATTGGACCAAGGGCATCTGGGGCGCCGGCATTGCAGCGCACTCGAAGACCGGCTACATCGACCAGGATCCTGAATACCGCGTCGCTTCGTACACCACCTGGGACGGCTACGCCACGGCAGCCATCCTGAAAGGCCTGTCGGTGACCTTCGGCGTGCGCAACCTGTTCGACCGCACCCCGCCGCTGTCCTACCAGACCGAGACCTTCCAGGCTGGCTACGACCCGCGCTTCACCGATCCAAAAGGCCGCACCTACTACCTGCGCGCCACCTACAACTTCTAATCCTTTAGAAGCAAAAAAACCCTCCCGGACTTGCGTCTGGGAGGGTTTTTTTATGTCAGAAGCCAATTATTTTGCGTTCATCAGCGCCACGGTGGTGTCCAGCATGCGGTTGCTGAAGCCCCACTCGTTGTCGTACCACGACGATACCTTCACCAGGCGGCCCGACACCTTGGTCAGGGTCGAATCGAAGTTCGACGACGCCGGGTTGTGGTTGAAGTCGATCGATACCAGCGGTTCGGTCTGGTAGGTCAGCACTTCTTTCAGCGCGCCTTCAGAAGCGGCCTTCATCAGTGCGTTCACTTCGTCCACGGTGGTGTCGCGCGAGGCGATGAAGGACAGGTCGACCAGCGACACGTTGATGGTCGGCACGCGGATCGCGAAACCGTCCAGCTTGCCGTTCAGCTCAGGCAGCACCAGGCCGACCGCGGCGGCGGCGCCGGTCTTGGTCGGGATCATGGACATGGTGGCCGAACGGGCGCGGCGCAGGTCTTCGTGCATCACGTCGGACAGCACCTGGTCGTTGGTGTAGGCGTGCACGGTGGTCATCAGGCCGTTTTCAACGCCGATGGCGTCGTTCAGCGGCTTGACCAGCGGCGCCAGGCAGTTGGTGGTGCAGGAAGCGTTCGAGATCACGGTGTCGGTGGACTTCAGCACGTGCTGGTTCACGCCGTACACGATGGTCGCGTCCACGTCCTTGCCGCCCGGCGCGGAGATGATGACTTTCTTGGCGCCGCCCTTCAGGTGGGCCGAAGCCTTTTCCTTGGTGGTGAAGAAGCCGGTGCACTCCAGCACCACGTCCACGCCCAGGTCGCCCCATGGGATTTCAGCAGGGTTGCGCTGCGCGAACACGCGGATCACGTCGCCGTTGACGATCATGTTGTCGCCGTCCACCGTCACGGTGCCCGGGAACTTGCCGTGCGCGGTGTCGTAGCGGGTCAGGTGCGCGTTCGACTTGGCGTCGCCCAGGTCGTTAATGGCAACGATCTGGATGTCTTGCTTCTTGCCGCCTTCGTAGAAAGCACGCAGTACATTACGGCCGATGCGGCCGTAGCCATTGATTGCTACTTTGATCGTCATACTAAGCTCCTGATGAATAAAAAAGGGTCAATGCAGTATTAGGCAACCAGAACAGATTTAACTTTGGCCACGACGTTTTCCACCGTGAAGCCGAAATGCTTGAACAGCACAGGCGCGGGCGCCGATTCGCCGAAGGTGTCGATACCGACCACGGCGCCTTCCAGGCCCACGTATTTGTACCAGAAATCGGTCACGCCGGCTTCGATGGCCACGCGCGGCGTGCCTTTGGTCAGTACGCTGGCCTTGTAGGCGGCGTCCTGGCGGTCGAACACGTCGGTCGACGGCATCGACACCACGCGCGCGGCGATGCCTTCGGCGGCCAGCGCGCTGGCGGCGTTGACGGCCAGTTCCACTTCGGAACCGGTGGCGATCAGGATCACTTGGGCCTCGGCCACGTCGTTCAGCACGTAGCCGCCCTTGGCGATATTGGCCACCACGGCTTCGCTGCGCTCCAGGTATGGCAGGTTCTGGCGCGAGAAGATCAGGGTCGACGGACCGTTCTTGCGCTTGACCGCTTCGCCCCACGCCACCATCGATTCGACGGTGTCGGCCGGACGCCAGTTGTCCAGGCCCGGGATCAGGCGCAGCGAGGACACGTGTTCCACGGACTGGTGGGTCGGGCCGTCTTCGCCCAGGCCGATCGAGTCGTGGGTGAACACGAACAGCGAACGCTGCTTCATCAGCGCGGCCATGCGCAGCGCGTTGCGGCTGTAGTCCGAGAAGGTCAGGAAGGTGGCGCCGAACGGGATGTAGCCGCCGTGCAGGGCGACGCCGTTCATGATGGCGCTCATGCCGAACTCGCGCACGCCGTAGTTGATGTGGTTGCCGGTTTTGCCGGAACGCAGGTTGACCGACTCTTTCCAGTTGGTCAGGTTGGAGCCGGTCAGGTCGGCCGAGCCGCCCAGGAATTCAGGCAGCACCGGTGCCAGCGCCTGGATCGCGTTCTGGCTGGCCTTGCGGGTGGCGATGGTTTCCTTCTTCTCGACGCAGGCGGCGATGGCGGCAGCCAGCGTGGCGTCGAAGCCCTCAGGCAGGTCGCCGGCCATGCGGCGCGACAGTTCGGCCGCTTCGGCCGGGAACTTGGCGCTGTATTCGGTGAACTTCGCGGTCCATTCGGCTTCGTGCTGCGCGCCGGCGGCTTTCGCGTCCCATGCGGCGTACACCTCGGCAGGGATCTCGAACGGGGCCGGAGTCCAGCCGATGTACTCGCGCACGGCGGCGATTTCCTTGTCGCCCAGCGCGGCGCCGTGCACCTTGTCGCCGCCTTGCAGGTTGGGCGAACCCTTGCCGATGATGGTCTTGCAGCAGATCAGGGTCGGCTTGTCGGCTTGCTTGGCGGCGGCGATGGCGGCGTCCACGGCGGCCACGCTATGGCCGTCCACGTCGCGGATCACGTTCCAGCCATAGGCTTCGAAGCGTTTCGGGGTGTCGTCGGTGAACCAGCCTTCGACCTTGCCGTCGATGGAGATGCCGTTGTCGTCGTACAGGGCGATCAGTTTTTTCAGGCCCAGGGTGCCGGCCAGCGAGCACACTTCGTGCGAAATGCCTTCCATCAGGCAGCCATCGCCCACGAACGCGTAGGTATAGTGGTCCACCACGTCCAGGCCCGGCTTGTTGAACTCGGCCGCCAGCAGGTACTCGGCCAGCGCCATGCCGACCGCGTTGGCGATGCCCTGGCCCAGCGGGCCGGTGGTGGTTTCCACGCCCGGCGTGATGTCCACTTCCGGGTGGCCCGGGGTTTTCGAGTGCATCTGGCGGAACGAACGGATGTCGTCCATGGTCACGGCGTAGCCGGCCAGGTGCAGCAGCGCGTAGTGCAGCATGGAGCCGTGGCCGTTCGACAGCAGGAAGCGGTCGCGGTTCAGCCATTTCGGGTTGGCGGGATTGTGGCGGTGATGACCGCTCCACAGCGCGACAGCGATTTCAGCCATGCCCATGGGCATGCCCGGGTGGCCGGAATTGGCCTTCTGTACAGCGTCCATTGCCAGCGCGCGGATCGCGTTGGCCATTTGAGTGGTAGGGAGCGTAGTAGTCATCGTGGTGATTGCGGAAGGTTTGAAATAAGGCAAAGCGTGCTTGCTTGAACCAAGTATTTTACCAGACCGGGGGGCCGGCCATTAAAATTACGCATCCAACTGCACTCATCAAGGCCCCCGCATGCCCCGTTTCTACTGCCCGCAGCCGCTCGCCGTCGGCCTCATCATCGACCTGCCGGAAGCGGTCGCCCACCATGTGCACGTGGTGCGGCTGGCGCCGGGCGAAGCCGTCACGCTGTTCAACGGCGACGGCGGCGAGTACACGGCGGTGCTGCAGACGGTGGAAAAGCGCCGCGCCAGCGCCGAAATCAAGGCCCACACCGCGCGCGAGGCCGAACTGCCCTACGCGGTGACGGTGGCGCAGGCGCTGCCGGAAGCGTCCAAGATGGACTGGATCATCGAAAAAGCCGTGGAACTGGGCGCGGCCGCCTTCCAGCCGCTGGCGGCACGGCGCTGCGTGGTCAAGCTGGCGGGCGAGCGCGCGGAAAAAAAGTTGGTTCATTGGCAAGGCGTGATCATCTCGGCCTGCGAGCAAAGCGGCCGCAACCGCCTGCCCCAGCTGGCGCCGGTGGACGACTTCAAGGATTGGATCTCGCAGCAGGACATGCATAGGCGCGTGATCCTGACGCCGCGCGGCAGCCAGTCGCTGGCCGACTGGGCGCGCCACCAGCCGCCGCAGGCGCTGACCATCATGGTCGGCCCGGAAGGCGGTTTTTCAGAAGAAGAGGAAAACCTGGCGGTGGCGCAGGGCGCGCTGCCCCTGTCGATGGGGCCGCGCATCCTGCGCACCGAAACGGCCGCCCTGGCCGCCCTGGCTGCACTGAATGCCAGCTGGGGCGGCATGTAAGGCCAAGCCGCAGCAACTAAGAAGCCGTGGCAACTAAGCTGCGGCAACTACATTAGAACTTGTAGTTTGCCTTGACCGTGAAGAAACGGCCGCGCGCGCTGTGCAGCGACGAGTTGTAGCCGGCGGTGGCGTACGACGGGTCGTACGGCGCCTTGGTGTTCAGCACGTTGGCGATGTTGAAGCTCAGCACGGTGTTGCGGAAGCCGTTGTAGGCATATGCCAGGTCCAGCGTGGTCATCGATTTCACCTTGCAGTCCGGGTAGAACTTCAGGTAATCCGGATTGCGGTTGGCACGGCCATATTCGCAGTAGGCTTCCTCGTAAGGACCGACCTTGCCGTCTTCCTGGGTGCTGTAGGCCGCCATCATCGAAATCGACGAGATGTAGTTGGCGGTGGCCGTCAGGTTGTGCTGCTGGTAGCTCCAGGTCGACGACAGCGACGCGCGCAGGCGCGGGATTTCGCCCACGCTGGTGGTGTCGTTGTAGACCGCGCCGTTGGTGCCGACCAGGTCGATCATCGGGTCGCCATCCGCCTGGGCCTTCTTGTAGCTCAGGGTGTAGCTGGCGTTGAAGCGGCTGGCCAGTTTGCCGTAGGCGCCCAGGTTGTTGCGCAGCGCCAGTTCCAGGTCGATGCCGCTGGTACGGGTGCCGCCGGCATTGATGTACGGCGTTTCAATGCTGATCAGCGGGCCCGAGTTCGGGATCAGTTGGCCGGTTGCCGGGTTGGTCAGCCAGGTGCCCTGGTTCTGGTCGCGCTTGACGCGGTGGGCCAGACTCGGATCCTGGATTACGGCCACCGCCGACATCAGGTCGGTTTCCTTGTCCTTGCGGATGTTGTAGTAGTCGAACAGGATGTCGAAGTTGTTCACCGGCGAGAAGATCAGGCCAGCCGTGAAGCTCTTCGAGGTTTCCGGCACCAGGTCCTTGTTCGACGCTGCCACGCCCGACAGGCTCTTCAGGCAGTCGGTCGCGTCGGCGCCCGGCTTGCCGCAACGCAGCTTGTCTTCGAAGTTGTTCAGGAAGTACTGGGTGCCGCCGTCCACCATCTGGGTCAGCGACGGCGCGCGGAAGCCTTCCGAGTACGTGCCGCGCACGGCCAGGGTCGGGCTCACGGTCCACTTGACGCCCGCTTTCGGCGTGAAGCTGCCGGAGAAGCCGTCATATTTGTCGTAGCGGCCGGCCAGTTCCACGTCCACCGACTTCAGCACCGGCAGGCGCACTTCGGAGAACACCGAAGCCACGTCGCGCTTGGCTTGCGAGTACTGGTTCGCCAGGCCGATGATCTGGCCGTTGACGGTGCGCGCATCGGGCACGATGCTCATTTTTTCCTGCTTGACCTCGGCGCCCACGGCCAGGCCGATGGCGCCGCCGGCCAGTTGGCCCAGCTCGGTGCTGCCCTTGATGTCCCACTGCGTGATGCTGGCCTTGCCGTCCAGCGGCGAGTCGACCGTCACGCCCGGGGTGCCGGCGATGGTTTTCAGCGGCACGTTCTCGGTCACCAGGCGCTGCACGATAGGCAGGTACAGGAAGCCGTTCGACACCTGGTGGCGCTTGGACTCGTTGTACAGCAGGCCGGTATCCCAGTCCCAGTTGAAGTGGCTGCCCTTCAGGCCGGCCAGCAAACGGGTCGAGGTGTTTTCGTTGGAGCTGCCGCCCCTGGCGTCGGTGAAGCGGTAGTTCACCGCCACCGGCACCGCGCCGGCGGTGCCGCGGGTCGGGTTGTCCGGATGGTTCACGCCCAGCACAGGCTGGAAGCTGATGCCGGGGCCGTCTTTCGGGAACACGGTGGTCTTGTTGCGCGACAGGGTGCGCGACACGCCGCTGTATTCCAGTTCCGATTTGCTGTACGACGCTTCAGCGAAGGCGCGGATGTTGGCGTCGACCTTGAACTCGCCGCGCGCCAGCACGTTCGAGCTTTCGCTCTTGCCTTGCGCGTCTTCCAGCTGCCAGCCGTCGTAGTTGCAGAACTTGTTGCCAATCATCACGTCCGAAGCCAGCATCGGCACCAGCGCGGTGGAACCGGTGCGGATATCGGCCGGGTTGCAGCTCAGGTCAGCCGATACGTAACGGTTGAAAGAACCGCTGCCCAGGCGCGCTTCCTTGAAGAACACCGGGTACTGGCTGACGCTGCTGTAAAAGTTGCTCAGGCGGCCATCCATGGCGCGCGACTGGTCGGCGTGCACGGCGCGCGCTTCGGCGATCGGGGTACGGTCGCGCTTGGAGAAGTCGAAGGCGACGAAGGCGTTGAAGCGGTCTTCTTCCAGGTCGCCGAAGCCGTAGGCGCCGCTGATGCCGCTGCGGCCGAAGTTGCCGTAGCCGTCCTGGCTACGCTGGGCGGTGATGTCGCCGCCCTTGAAGTTGCTTTTGGTGATGAAGTTGATCACGCCGGCAATCGCGTCCGAACCGTACACGGCCGAACCGCCGTCTTTCAGGATCTCGACGCGCTCAAGCGCCGACAGCGGGATCGAGTTCAGGTCGTACTGGGTGGACTGGCCGGCGTTCGGGTCGGCGTAGGCGGCCGGCGACATGCGGCGGCCGTTAATCAGCACCAGCGTCGACGCCGAACCCAGATTGCGCAGCGAGGCGGTGGCCAGGCCCCTGGAGAAGCCGCCGTCGCGCGAGTCGACCTGGTTGGACGAACCCAGGGCCGGCACTTTGGCCATCAGGTCGGCCACGCTGACTGCGCCCGACTGTTCTATTTCCTTCTTGGAAATCACCTGCACCACGGACGGATTTTCCGTCGAAGTGCGCTTCAGGTTGGAGCCCGTCACGATGACGCGCTCGATCGGCGCGTCGGCCGCTGCGCCGGTTTGCAATTGCGCCAGCGCCAGTTCGCTCCAGCCCACGATTCCCAGCAGTGCTATTGCCTGCACTATCAACTTTTTCTTCACTTTTTCTCCAATCGAGGAAAGACCGGCAGCGCCCTCATGAGGCGCACAGCCAGCCATCAATCGGCCCGGCTGCACCACGACAGCAGGGTCCGCCTGCGAGTATAGCCATAGCAATTCGTAAAGATTGTTACTTTCCGATAGCTACCAAATAATATTGTCAATTTACAACAGCACCAAAGTGGTGCGGAATTTTACGCTGGACCGGCGCGCGGCGGCGTGCTACGATCGCCGGTTCGGCGCGCCGCGCGCGCGTTTCCCCGATCAATCTGCTTGATAACTACAAGCACTGGAACTGCCATGCTCAGACTGAACGAAGTAAAACTCCCGCTCGACCACACCGAAGAACAACTGACCGCCGCCATCCTGGCCCGCCTGCAGATTGCGCCGGAGCAACTGGTCGGCTACACCGTCTACAAGCGCAGCTACGACGCGCGCAAGAAGTCTGCCATCGTGCTGATCTACGCGCTGGACGTGGAAACCACCGGCGACGACGCCATCCTGCAGGCCAACGCGCGCGACAGCCATTTGATGCCCTCGCCGGACACGCGCTATAAATACGTGGCGCAGAACGTCAACGCCAGCGGCGCGCAGCCGCGCCCGGTGGTCATCGGCATGGGCCCGTGCGGCCTGTTCGCCGCGCTGATCCTGGCCCAGATGGGGCTCAAGCCCATCATCCTCGAGCGCGGCAAGACCGTGCGCGAGCGCACCAAGGACACCTTCGGCTTCTGGCGCAAGCGCGAGCTGAACCCGGAATCGAACGTGCAGTTCGGCGAAGGCGGCGCGGGCACCTTCTCGGACGGCAAGCTGTACAGCCAGATCAAGGACCCCAAGCACTACGGCCGCAAGGTGCTGACCGAGTTCGTGAAAGCCGGCGCGCCGGAGGAAATCATCTACGTCAGCAAGCCGCACATCGGCACCTTCCGCCTGGTCAAGATGGTGGAAGCGATGCGCCAGGAAATCGTGGCGCTGGGCGGCGAAATCCGCTTCGAGTCCAAGGTGACCGACATCGAGATCGACGAGGCCAACGGCGAGCGCCAGGTGCGCAGCCTGCTGCTCGGCAGCGGCGAGCGCCTGGCCACCGAGCACGTGGTGCTGGCCATCGGCCACAGCGCGCGCGACACCTTCGAGATGCTGTACCAGCGCGGCGTGTTCATCGAAGCCAAGCCGTTCTCGATCGGCTTCCGCGTCGAGCACCCGCAGTCGATGATCGACGCCTGCCGCTTCGGCCCCAACGCCGGCCACCCCATCCTGGGCGCGGCCGACTACAAGCTGGTGCACCACGCCTCCAACGGCCGCGCGGTGTACAGCTTCTGCATGTGCCCGGGCGGCACCGTGGTGGCGGCGGCGTCCGAGCCGGGCCGCGTGGTCACCAACGGCATGAGCCAGTACTCGCGCGCCGAGCGCAACGCCAACAGCGCCATCGTGGTCAGCATTTCGCCGGAAGACTACCCGGGCCACCCGCTGGCCGGCATCGAGTTCCAGCGCCGGCTGGAGGAAAAAGCCTATGAACTGGGCGGCAGCAACTACAGCGCGCCGGGCCAGCTGATGGGCGACTTCGTGGCGGGCCGCCCGTCCACCGAGTTCGGCGCCGTGGTGCCATCGTACAAGCCGCAGGTGCACCTGACCGACCTGGCCACCATCCTGCCGGAATACGCGGTGACGGCGCTGCGCGAAGCCTTCCCGGCGTTCGACAAGCAGGTCAAGGGCTACTTCAAGCACGACGCGGTGCTGACCGGGCTGGAAACGCGCACCTCGTCGCCGATCCGCATCAAGCGCCGCGACGACGACCTGCAAAGCCTGAACACGCGCGGCCTGTTCCCGGCCGGCGAAGGCGCGGGCTACGCCGGCGGCATCCTGTCGGCGGGCGTGGACGGCATCAAGGTGGCCGAAGCGGTGGCGCTGTCGATGGCGGCCAAGGACTGAGGCGCTAGGCAGGCAGCGGCAGGCGCACGTGGAAGCGGCAGCCGCGCTGCTGCGCCGCATCGACGCCGACCTGCCCGCCCATCTGGTGCACGATGGTGTAAACAATGTGCATGCCCAGCCCGGAACCGCCCTGCCCGCGCTTGGTGGTGAAGAAGGGCTCGAACACCCGTTCGCGCACCGCCGGCGGCATGCCCACGCCGTCGTCGGAAAAATCGATCAGCAGCCAGTCGCGCCCCTCGGCCCGTTCCACGCGGGCGGCGATGCCCACCTCGCCCGGTCCGCCGTCCGGATACGCATGCTTGACTGAATTCATCAGCAGGTTCGACAGCACCTGCGACAGCTTGCCCGCCGGCAGGCGCGCGCGCAGCGCCGGGTCGATCTCCAGGTTGACATTGATCGCGCCCTTGCGCAGCTCGGGGCTGTGCGCCGACACCAGGCTGTGCACGTACTCGCGCAGCGCCAGCTCGGTGACATGCTCGGTGCCCTGGTCCACCGCCAGCTGCTTGAAATTGCCGATCAGTTCAGCCGCGCGCGCCAGGTTCTGCTCGATCAGCGTGGCCGCGCCCTTCAGCCGTTCGGCCAGCGCCACCAGTTCCGAGCGGCTCACCTTGGGCGCGTTCAGCGTGTCCACCATCTGCGCCGCGTAGGCGCTCATGCCGGAGGCCGCCGTCACCGCCACGCCGATCGGCGTGTTCACCTCGTGCGCCACGCCCGCCACCAGCGCGCCCAGCGCCGCCATCTTCTCCTGCTCCACCATGCTGGCCTGGGCCGCGCGCAGCGCCTCGGTGCGCTGCTGCACCTTGTGCTCGAGCAGTTCCTCGCGGTCCTGGTGCTGCAGCTCGGCCGCGCAGCGCGCCGCGAAAATCGACAGCAGCGACAGCGCCAGCAGGCGCTTGTTCTCGTCGATGGCCTTGGTGTCGATGGCCGACAGGATGCCCAGCGTCTTGCCCTCGGTGTCTATCATCGGCATGCCGATATAGCTCTCGGCCTGCATGTCCACCAGCAGCGTGTCCTTCGGGTAGTCGGCCTGGATGCCGCAGGCGTGGAAGCACATGGTCTGGTCGGTCACGTCCTGGCAGGGGGTGTGCAGCAGGCTGTATTCCATGTTGGGCAAAAAGTCCGTGCCGCCCCACACCGCCAGCGTGCGGATGCCCTCCCCGTCCGCCATCCGGATCACGCGGCCGGCGATCACGTAGGTGACGTCGAGCGCCCGGGCCAGGTCGCGCACCAGCGTGCGCAGGAACTCGTCGCCGCGCAGGCGCGAGGTGGACGCGGTGATCGACCGCAGCGCCGCCTCGGCCAGCAGGCGGCCGTCGCGCTCGTCGAACAGGGCGGGGGAATGGGCGGTCATGACGCAACTCCGGGCAAGGCATTCATTGGGGTGGGCTATGCAGGTACAGCTGCCGCAGCTCTTCCGCGCGCTGCAGCAGCAGCGCCGCCAGCGCGGGATCGAAGCGCTTGCCGCTCTCGGCGCGCACCTGCTCCAGCGCGTGCGCCAGCGGCCAGGCCGGCCGGTAGCAGCGCGGGCTGACCATGGCATCGACGAAATCGGCCAGCGCGGTGATGCGCCCGGCCAGGCTGATCTGCTCGCCGGCCAGGCCGCGCGGGTAGCCGCTGCCGTCCCAGCGCTCGTGGTGTTCGTGCGCGATGGCGGCGGCCAGCTGCAGCACCGGCTGCGGCGAGCGCTGCAGCATGGCGCAGCCGACCTCGCTGTGCCGGCGCATCAGCCGCCACTGCTCGCCGTCCAGCGGGCCGGGCTGGTTCAGCACCGCGTCCGGCACCCCGCTGTGGCCCACGTCGTGCAGCGGCGCGGCCTGGCGCAGCTGGCGCACGGCCGCCGGCGCCAGCTGCGCCGCCTCGGCCAGCATGGCGGCGATGGCGCCCACCCGCTCGACGTGGCCATCGCTGTCCGGCGCCCGCCGTTCCAGCGCCCCGCCCAGGATGGCCACCGTGGCCTGCTGCGTGGCCGCGCTTTCCTCGCGCTGCAGCAGCTTTTCATAGGTGATGGCCACATTGGCCGAGAACAGCGCCAGCAGCTCGCGCTCGGCCTCCCCCACCGGATCGGAGAACGCCATGTACAGCAGGCTCTCGTTGCCTTCGCCGGTGCGGTGGTAGCAGGCGTAGTAATAGTCGCCGTGGTGGTCGCGCCGCTCGCGCATGCAGCGCGCAAAGGCGGCCGCCACCGGCGCCGGCAATTGCGCCAGCGTTTCGTCGGCCGGCAGGCCGGCGTAGGCCGGGGTCACCGCCAGCACGCGCAGCCGGTCCGCCTGCGGCGCGGCGGCATAGGCGTCGACGTCGGGCGGGCGGCGGCTGGCGCACACGCCCTCGCCGCCGTGCCCCAGCAGCGCGCTGGCCTGCTCCAGCACGGCCGAGCAGAAGGCGCGCAGATTGTCCGAGTCGCCCACGTGGGTGATGGCGTCGATCGAGCGCCGCAGGCCGCTGCGCGCGCGCTCCAGGCGCATCAGGTCGCGGTAGCCGCGCAGCGCCGAATAAAACACGGCGCTCAGCTTGGCGTGCGTGAGGTCGGTCTTCTCGCGGTAATCGTTGATATCGTAGCTTTTCAGCACATAGGCTTGCGGGGCCTGGCCCGGCTGCCCGGTGCGCAGCACGATGCGCACCTGGCCGTCGCCCAGCTCCTCGCGGATGTGGCGCACCAGGTCCAGCCCCGCGTGGTCGCTTTCCATCACCACGTCCAGCAAGATCAAGGCGAACGGGCCGGCGGCAGCCAGCACGGCGCGCGCCTCGGCCGCCGAATAGCAGTGGCTGAACTGCAGGCGGCGCCCGTCGAACTCGAAATCGCCCATCACCAGCTGGGTCACCTGGTGCACCGATTCGTCGTCGTCGACGATCAGCACCTGCCATGGCGCGGACGCGGCGGACGCCGCCGGCGCATCATCGTCAAACTGCATTTCGTCGTCGATCATGGCGGCCTCGCAGGGGGCTCTGAATATTGCTGATTGTACATCCACTCTTCGCGTTCAGACATAAAAAAACGCCGGCAAGAGCCGGCGCAAAATTTGGGAGCGACACCGCCGGATAACCGGCGGGTGGAACAAGCTTAGAACTTGTAGTCGTACGCAGCGGTGAATTTCACCGAGCGTGGCGCGGTGTAGCTCAGCGGCGTTTCGTAGGTCGAGGCAATACGGGTATTGCCGCGCACGTTACGCGCTTCGCTGACACTTTGCACAACCTGGGTGTCGGTCACGTTGAACACGTCCATCTTCAGCGACAGGCCTTTGACCAGCGCAGGTTTGTACTCCAGGCTCATGTCCAGACGCTTGTCCCATGGCAGATTGCCGATGGTGCCGCGCGGAATGATGAAGTTCTGGGCACGGGTAGCGCCGCCGCAGTAGAAGGTCTGGTTGGTGTAGCCTGGCGAACCGGTCGCACCTGGATTCGGCTCGGTGCCGATGCAGCTGCGCGGACGGCCAGAAGCCAGCAGCAGGTTGGCGCCCACGCCCCATTCCTGGGTGATCTCGTAGAAGCCGAACGCCTTGATCTGGTGCTTGCGGTCATTCGGCAGACGGCCGTCGGCACCCAGCATCAGCTCTGGGTAATCCCAGGTCGAGGTCACAGCCACGTCAGCCTGGCCGTTGTCCGAACGCACCTGGCCTTCGGTGTTGCCGGCGTTGCGCGACAGGGTGTAGTTCACCTTGCCGTACCAGCCGTTGCGCAGCGGGTGTTCAGCGAACACGTCCAGCGCGGCGTAGGTGCGCTTAGGCTTGCCGAAGCCCTGCTCGGCAGCCGTCAGGCTGACCAGGGTATCGTTCTTGCCGCCGCCGACGAAGTCAACGTAGAAGCTGTTGTCTTCACCCGGGTTGAAGGTCTGGCAGGTGTTGCCCCACAGCGGGTTGGTGATGGCAACCTTGTTGCGGGCAGCCCAGGCTTCAAACGGACGCACGTCGCAGAAGTCGTCGATGGTCGACTTCAGCTTGCGGTAGGTCACTTTGGCGCCGAAGTTCAGGGTCGGCGAGAAGGCTTTCTCGAAGCCGGCGGTGATTTCGTCCTGGTAAGCAGGCTTCATGTCCAGCGCGGACAGGGTTTTCAGGTCTTTTTCCTGGCCGAACTCGTTGTTGCCCGATTGCGGCGCGGTCAGCTGCACCAGGCCGGTCGGGGCGCCCTTGGAGTCCACACCGGTGTAGGTGAAGTACTGGTCGGTGAAGGTCGAACGGCCGGCACCGCGCACCGTGATGTGGGTCGGGATCGGCACCGAGTAGCGGCCGGTGGTACCGAACACTTTCAGGGACGAATCACCGTTCACGTCCCACGATACGGACAGACGCGGGTTGATCTGGTTCTTCATTTCCAGGAAGGTCTGTTTGTCGCCGTTCTGGTTCTTGAACGACTCACGGCGGATACCGCCGACCACCAGGATGTCCTTGGTGACCTGGTAGCGGTCTTCCAGGTATTGCGCGGTCTGCTCGCCGTACGACGAAGTGACTGTGCTGAACAGGCCCTTCGATACGTAGTAGCCCTGCAGGCCCAGGCCGCCGCCGCTGGCCGGCGCAGGAATCGCGCCGCCGGTGCCTTGCTGAGGCTGATTGGGGTTGTCGGTCTTGGCGTAGGTCCAGGTACCGCCACCGGCCTTGTATTCGCCGGCGTTGATCGATTCAACCTTGTTCGAGTCGATACCGCCGCGGATGGTGTGCTGGCCCAGCTTGTATTCCAGGTCAAGACGGAAGGACTTGACGATGTCTTTCGAGCCGTCGGCCAGGATGTTGCCGGCGATCGGCTGCACGTCAGGGTAGCTCAGGCCAGGGGCGCGCGCGTTCGAAGGCGCCACCACCGAGAACAGCACCTCCGACGGGTCGTAGCCTTCCGGCTCGTACTTGTGCACCGACTCGGTACGGCCGAACAGGCCGGTCAGGGTCAGGTCATCGGTCAGGTTGCCGGTGTACTTCAGCATGTTGGTCTTGCCGCCGTTGCTGTCGACGTTGGTTTTCTTGACGCGCGAGGTGACCACGCCGTTGTGCTTGCCGGTTGCGTAGTCGTATCCCTCGTCCGCATCGTTCACTTCAGGCGTGTCGCCCAGCGAGGTGAATTCGAAGCGGTGGTCGTCCGACAGGTTCCAGTCGATCTTGGCCATGTAGCGCTCGATCTTGGTGTCGGTGGTGCGCCAGCCGTTGCGGGTCAGCGAGGTGCTCAGGCGTTCGCCCTGGGCCAGTGGCGTGACGCCGCTGGTGTCCTTGTCGGTCTGTTCCACTGCAAGGAACATGAACAGCTTGTCCTTGATGATAGGACCGCCCACATAGGCGCTGTAGACTTTTTCCTGGACTTCGGTGGCCGAGCGGTTGCGGCGCAGCGTGCCGTCGGTTGCCGCGTTTTCGGTCGCGCCGGTTTTTGCGTAGTACAGGTCCTTGGCATCCGAGCGCAGCGATTTCGGCTGGATGCTGACCATGCCGCCCGCTTCCCAGTTGTTGGTGCCGCTCTTGGTGGTGATGTTGACCACGCCGCCGATGGAACGGCCGAACTCGGCGCCGAAGCCGCCGGTCAGCACCTGGGCTTGCGCGATGGCGCCGAACGGCAGCTGGGACGCGCCCAGGCCGGTCAGCGGGTTCACGACAGGGAAACCGTTGATGTAGTAGGAGTTTTCCGAAGCCGCACCGCCGCCGAAGCTGGCGCCGCCGGAGAAGCGCTCGTCGGCGCGGGTGGTGTTCGGCGCCAGCTGGATGATGGCCTCGACGTTGCGGGCGATCGGCAGCTTGGCCAGTTCCTTGGCGCTGAAGGTCGCGCCATTGTTGGTGTTGGTGACGTCGATCTTGCTGCGGCGGCCGGTCACTTGCACGGCTTGCACGGCAGCAATAAACGACGCGTCCACGCCTTGGCCGATAACGATGTCGACCTCGGTCGACTCAGCGACCTTGCCATCGCGCAGCAATTCGACTTTATAGCGGCCTGCCGGCAGTGCCGTGACCAGGTAGCGGCCGTTCGCTTCCGGGGTCACCGTACGCTTGAGGCCGGTGTCCAGGTTGCGCAGGCTGATGGTGGCGCCTGCAGGGGTGGACACGGTACCAACGATGTTACCAGTGGTATTCGACTGCGCCATGGCAGTCGGCATGACAGCGGCGGTTAACGCGGCCGTGCTGAATGCCAGCGACAGCGCGCGTACCAGTATAGTTTTTTTCAACATTTATGGTTTTTCCCAATTAAAGGCCGCCAGGTAGACGGCCGTTCGATTATCAGCAGCCGATTCCCGGTCGGCTGTTTACTGCGGTACCACTCAATCTTTCGCTGTTGCGAAACTTTGCCAAATTCAGTTTTGATGTTTTTAGCAAGCAGCAATCAAAACACGGCGCGATTTGGAGTGTCAACCCTGATTTTTTATCGATGTATTTTTACGACATTGTTATTAATTGATTTAAATCGCAGGCGCGGGCGGATGCACTCCGATGGTGCGTCGCCGCACCCGCAAGGCGCGTTTTCATAGGGAGAGCGGCGAAAATGGCGCATCCGCCGGAGGGGAAATGTGAAACAGGGGAGGGGCGCTGCGGCGCAGCAAGCGGCATTTTCTGAATTAACTTATGCGAATATCATTCCGCTAAAAGTCGATTTTGCCGTCACTTCTTCATTTTGTCCAAAACCGTATTTTGTACGGTCAAGGAAGATTAATCGAATAAGGATATTCAGATTAACAATTAGGCAAAGGAACATTATCTGCCGCGCCCTTTTTCAGGGCGCGCGCAGCCGTGCCACATATTTCCGTACGGAATCTTGTGACCGCTTTTTTACTACCAAAAAGATACTAAGGGCAAAGTTGCAGGATGACAATCGGTTTCGCTACAGCCAGCCCGCTTTGCGGAATCTTCTGTACAAATAACAACAGACGGTGACCATCAGCACCAGTGCGGCCGGGTAGCCGTAGGGCGAATCGAGCTCCGGCATGTACTTGAAATTCATGCCCCAGATGCCGGCGAACGCGGTCATCACGGCAAAAATGGCGGCGTAGGCGGCCAGCTTCTTGTTCACTTCGCCCTCGTCGATGGCCACCATGGACAGGTGCACCTGGATCGCCGTGCTGATGGTGTCGCGGATGGAATCGAGCGTGGCGTTGATGCGCAGCAGGTGGTCGTGCACGTCGCGGAAGTATTCCTGGGTGTCGGCGCACACGGCCGGCACGCGGCCGCCGTGCAGCTTGCCCACCGCGTCCAGCAGCGGCACCACGGCGTGGCGCAGCACCAGCGCCTTGCGTTTCAGCGCGTACAGGCGCTCGATGTTGGCGCGCTGCGCGCTTTGCACGAAGATGCGCTCCTCGATGTGCTCCAGCTCGGTCTCCATGGCGTCGGCGATGGGGAAATAGCGGTCCACCACGGCGTCCATGATGGCGTACAGCACGAAGGCCGGGCCCTGCCGCAGCAAGTGCGGCTCGCGCTCGGCGCGGGCGCGCACGCCCAGCAAGTCCTGGCTGCTGTGCTGGCGGTTCGACAGCACATAGTTGGGGCCGACGAACACGTCCACCTCGCCCACCACCAGCTCGTCGCCGTCCGGGCGCGCCTCCACGGTCTTGACCACCACGAACAGCGAATCGCCGTACTCCTCGATCTTGGGGCGCTGGTGGCCGCGGCTGGCGTCTTCCACGGCCAGCGCGTGCAGGCCGAACTCCTCCTGCATCACGGCCAGCTCGGCCGCGTCGCCGTCGCGCAGCGCCACCCACACGAAGCAGTCGCCGCGCGCGATGTAGTCGCTGATATCCGGCACGGAGACGTCGGCCAGCTTGCGGCCGTCCTGGTAGGCAACACAATTGATCAGCATAAGGTCAGCTTCCGCGATAAAGCCGGAAGCTTAGCATGGCACCGGCGGCCCCGTTAGTCGTACGTTGAGCGTACATTGGTCGTACGCTAATCGTCCTTGGCGCCGTCGATGCCGAGCTCGGCGATCTTGCGCGTGATGGTGTTGCGGCCTATGCCCAGGCGCACCGCCGCGTCGTTCTTGCGGCCGTGCGTATACTTGAGCGCGGTGCGTATCAGCGCCGATTCGAACTGCCGCCCCAGCACGTCCATCACCTCCTGCTGGCCGCTGGCCAGCATGCCGGCCGCCTGCAGCTCAAGCAGGCTGAGCCAGCTGTCGGCGCCGTTCACGGCGCCCGCCGTCCCTGCCGCCCCGGCTGCGCCGGGCACGCCGGCCAAGCCGCTGCCCGGGCCCGCCTCGGCCGGCACCGCCAGCACCGTGCCGTGATGGCGCAGGCTGCCGTGTTCGTGCGCCGCGCCGGCCGGCGCCGCCAGCCCGGCCGGCGCGGACATGCCGCCTTCGGCCGGCCGCCCGCCCTGCTCCTGGGTCAGCTCCAGCGGCAGATCCTTCACCTCCACCGTCTGGCCCGGCGCCATCACGGTGATCCAGTTGCACAGGTTTTCCAGCTGCCGCACATTGCCCGGCAAATCCAGGCTGCACAGGAACACCAGCGCCGAGTCGCTCATGCGCTTGGCTTCCACGCCCAGCTGCTTGGCGCTCTGCACCAGGAAGTGCCGCACCAAAATGGGGATGTCCTCGCGCCGCTCCCTCAAACTGGGCAGGCGCAGGCGGATCACGTTGAGGCGGTGGTACAAGTCCTCGCGGAACAGGCCGTCGCGCACGCGCTGCTCCAGGTTCTGGTGCGTTGCGGTAATCACGCGCACATTGGCCTTCATCGGCTGGTGCCCGCCGACGCGGTAGAAGTGCCCGTCCGACAGCACGCGCAGCAAGCGGGTCTGCAGATCGAAGGGCATGTCGCCGATCTCGTCGAGGAACAGGGTGCCGTTCTCGGCCTGCTCGAAGCGGCCGCGGCGCGTGGTCTGGGCGCCGGTGAAGGCGCCGCGCTCGTGGCCGAACAGCTCGGATTCCAGCAAGTCCTTGGGGATGGCGGCCGTGTTCAGCGCGATGAAGGGCTGGGCCGCGCGCGGGCTGTGCTTGTGCAGCGCGCGCGCCACCAGCTCCTTGCCGGTGCCGGACTCGCCGGTGATCAGCACCGTCACATTGGACTGCGACAGGCGGCCGATGGCGCGGAACACCTCCTGCATGGCCGGCGCCTGGCCCAGGATCTCGGGCGTCTCGGCCGGGCCGGACTCGACGCTGGTTTCGCGCAGGCTCTCGTCCAGCGCGCGCCGGATCAGCTCGACGGCCTTGTCGATGTCGAACGGCTTGGCCAGGTATTCGAAGGCGCCGCCCTGGAAGGCCGCCACCGCCGAGTCCAGGTCGGAGAAGGCGGTGATGATGATGACCGGCAGGCCGGGGTGGCGCGACTTGACCAGCTGCAGCAGGTCCAGGCCGGAATCGCCCGGCATGCGGATGTCGGACACCAGCACCTGCGGCGTTTCATGCTCCAGCGCGGCGATCGCGTCGCGCGCGTTGGCAAAACTCTTGGTGGCCAGGCTTTCCCTGGCCAAGGCTTTTTCCAGTACCCAGCGGATCGATTCGTCGTCGTCAACTATCCAGATTGGCTTCATGTGTTCTCTGTATCCCGCAGATGGATCGTCAATCAAGGGAGCCGGACCGGGCATCGCGCCGCGCCCGCTTATGGCAGGGGCAGCAGGATCCTGAAGTCCGTATATCCAGGCCGGCTCTCGCATTCGATCACGCCCATGTGCTGCTGCACAAAGGTCTGCGCCAAAGTCAGCCCCAAACCGCTGCCGCCCTCCCTGCCCGACACCAGCGGGTAGAAAATGCGGTCACGGATCTGGGGTGCGATACCCGGTCCATTGTCAATGATATGCAAGTCTAATGCCAGGTTGTAGCGCACCTTGGCCAGCGTCACCTGGCGCGCCACCCGCGTCTTCAACACCAGCTCCGCGTCGCCCTGCTCGATGCGCTGCGACAGCGCCTGGGCGGCGTTGTGCGCAATGTTGAGCACGGTCTGGATCAGCTGCTCCTTGTCGCCCCGGAACTCGGGGATGGAGGCGTCGTAATCGCGCCGGATCGCCAGCCCGGACGGGAACTCGGCCAGGATCAGGCTGCGCACCCGCTCGCACACTTCGTGGATGTTGACGTCGCCCACGATGTGCGGGCGGCGGTGCGGCGCCAGCAGGCGGTCCACCAGGGTCTGCAGGCGGTCGGCCTCCTTGATGATGACCTGGGTGTACTCGCGCAGCTCGGCCAGGTGCAGCGGCGGCAGCTCCATCTCCAGCAGCTGCGCCGCGCCGCGGATGCCGCCCAGCGGGTTCTTGATCTCGTGCGCCAGGTTGCGGATCAGCTCCTTGTTGACCTGGCTCTGGTCCAGGATGCGCTCCTCGCGGTCCAGCTTGAGCTGCTGCACGTTCTCGCGCAGCTCGATCAGGATGGCGCCGTGCGGCTCGTCCAGCGCGGACACGATGCTGTGCACCTGCAGCGGCTCCTTGCCGGCGCGCTCCAGCGTCAGGTCCTGGCGCAGGTCGGAAAACTTGTGCTCGCGCGCCTGCGCGATGATGTTCACCAGCTCGTCGGGATTGGTGAACAGCGTGGCGAACTTCTGGCGCGACAGCGCCTTCACCGAGCTTTCCAGCAGGTTCTCGGCGGCGGCGTTGACGTAGGTGATCAGGCCGTCCGCGTCCAGCAGGATCACGGCCGAGGCCAGCAGCTCCAGCCCGGCCAGCGATTGCGGGCGCGCCATGGCGGCCGCCGCGCGGGCGATATTGGTGACGATGCTCATGGTGCCTCCCCTTGGGGTGGGTGCGGAAACGGCGGCGCGAATGTCAGCCGGGCATCAGCGGATATTCTGGATCTCGCGCTTGAGCGCTTCCACGTTCTTTTCGGACCGGCTGATGCTGTCCTTCAGGCTGGCCACGCGCTCCTGGTATTTCGCATAATTGCGCTCGTCCCCGCGCCGCTCCGGCTCGCCGTTGTTGAACTCCTTGCGCAGTTCATTCAGCTTGGCCTGCTCGCCGTTCAGCTCCTCCATCAGGATCGCGCGGCGGTCGGCGTCGCGCGCCTTCTGCTCGCTGCTGTCGACGCGCGGGAAGTCGCCCGGCGTGGCGGCCGGGCTGGGCGACGGCGCCCTCGGCCTGGCGTTCTCCGCGCGGCGGGCCGGCGCCGGGATCGCGCCCGGGATATCCAGCGGCTTGCAGGAGGCGTGCTTGCGGGTGTCGGTCAGCTCCTTGTGGCCGCTGGCGTCCACGCACAGGAAAATCTGTCCCTGGGCCGAAGCCAGGCCCGTGGCGAACAACAAAACGAAAGGTGCGAAATTCCAGATAGTCATGCCCCGACTATACAACATCCGGTAAAAAAAACGCGAGGAGAGCAGCTGCCGTCCTCGCGTCTGGTTGCAGGCCGGCACAAGGCCGGCGCTGGCGTCGCCGATTACAGCGAGTAGTACATGTCGAATTCGACCGGGTGCGTGGTCATGCGCATGCGGGTCACTTCGGTCATCTTCAGTTCGATGTAGGCATCGATCATCGAATCGGTGAACACGCCGCCGCGGGTCAGGAACTCGCGGTCCTTGTTCAGGTGATCCAGGGCTTCTTCCAGCGAAGCGCAAACGGTCGGGATCAGCGCGTCTTCTTCCGGCGGCAGATGGTACAGATCTTTCGATGCGGCTTCGCCCGGATGGATCTTGTTCTGCACGCCGTCCAGGCCGGCCATCATCAGTGCGGCGAAGCACAGGTATGGGTTCGCCAGCGGGTCCGGGAAGCGGGTTTCGATGCGGCGGCCCTTCGGATTGGCCACGTGCGGAATACGGATCGAAGCCGAACGGTTGCGGGCCGAGTACGCCAGTTTCACTGGAGCCTCGTAGCCTGGCACCAGGCGCTTGTACGAGTTGGTGCCTGGGTTGGTGATCGCGTTCAGCGCCTTGGCGTGCTTGATGATGCCGCCGATGTAGTACAGCGCGAAGTCGGACAGGCCGGCATAGCCGTCGCCGGCGAACAGGTTCTTGCCGTCTTTCCAGATCGACTGGTGCACGTGCATGCCCGAACCGTTGTCGCCAACGATAGGTTTCGGCATGAAGGTAGCGGTCTTGCCATAGCTGTGGGCCACGTTCCAGACCACGTATTTCAGGTTCTGGGTCCAGTCGGCGCGCTCGACCAGGGTCGAGAACTTGGTGCCGATTTCGTTCTGGCCGGCGCCGGCCACTTCGTGGTGGTGCACTTCAACTGGGATGCCCAGCGATTCCAGGATCAGGCACATTTCCGAACGCATGTCCTGGAAGGAATCGACTGGTGGCACAGGGAAGTAGCCGCCCTTGACGGTAGGACGGTGGCCGCTGTTGCCGCCTTCGATGTCCTTGTCGGTCGACCAGGAAGCTTCGTCGGAGTCGATCTGCACCTTGGCGCCCGACATGTCGATTTTCCATTTGACGGAATCGAAGATGAAGAACTCCGGCTCAGGACCGAAGTAGGCGGTGTCGCCCAGGCCGGACGATTTCAGGTAGGCTTCGGCGCGCTTGGCGATGGAGCGCGGATCGCGGTCGTAGCCCTTGCCGTCCGACGGTTCGATCACGTCGCACTGCATGAACAGGGTGGTCTCTTCCATGAACGGGTCGATGTTCGCGGTTGCTGGGTCAGGCAGCAGGATCATATCGGATGCTTCGATGCCCTTCCAGCCGGCGATCGAGGAGCCATCGAAGGCGTGACCGGATTCGAACTTGTCGATATCGAAGTGCGATACAGGCACGGTGACGTGCTGTTCTTTGCCGCGGGTGTCGGCAAAGCGGAAATCAACGAATTTCACTTCGTTCTCTTGTACCATTTTCAATACTTCTGCGGCGGTCAGTGCCATGCGTCTCTCCTAGTGAAAAAGTGGGGCAGCCCACGCTGTTGCGTGCAGCTTGAAACTCGTCAATCCATTAAGCAGGAAGCGTGCCAGAAGATTTCCCCTCTTGCACTACTTTTGCGCATAATCAAATGTGCACCGCAATGGTGCATTTGCCGAATTACGCACAATTTCGGTGCGAAATATTGATGAAACGAAAAAATGCATCGGCTTGGTGCAAAAAACTTCCATGGACGATCGGGCACTATAATAAACGCAATATTGACAGCTGAAGTGGGAAAAATCGCCATGATCACTATTGCCGACATCCTCGCCCGGGCGCGCAGCCGCGACGCCGCCCTGCCCTACGCCGGCGCCGTCACGCCGGCCGAAGCGTACGCGCTGCTGAGTGCGGACAGCGGGGTCAAACTGATCGACGTGCGCACCAATGCCGAGCGCGACTGGGTGGGCCGGGTGGCCATCGCCGAGGCCCAGCATGGTGCAGTCCAGTGGAGCACCTACCCGGGCGGCGTGCCCAATCCGCAGTTCCTGGAACAGCTGGAAGCGGTAGCCCAAAAAGACCAGGTGCTGCTGTTCCTGTGCCGCTCCGGCGTGCGCTCGCGCCACGCCGCCAAGCTGGCGACGGAACACGGCTACAGCCAGTGCTACGACATCCTGGAAGGTTTCGAAGGCGACAAAGACGCCGCAGGCCATCGCAAGCAGGTCGGCGGCTGGTGCAAAGCCGGCCTGCCCTGGCTCGGCGCCTGATACTGCTCTACCACAAAAACTTTCCCTAACGAAAAATGGGGTCAGGGTTAATTAATCTGTCCAAGACAAATTAATTAACCCTGACCCCATTTTGCTTTTTTACAACGAGTAGTTCAGGCGGGCGTACACGTAGCGGCCGGAGCGGCCGAACGGGGAGTAGTTCGAGTACGGGGCGTTGCCGGTCGTGTTGAGGGCGGCCGGGTAGGCGTCAGGATACTGGTCGAACAGGTTGTCCGCGCCCACCGCCAGCGACAGCTTCTTGGTGAAGGCGTAGCGGCCTTCGAGGTCGACCAGCGTTTTTGCGCTCATCCAGAAGTCCAGGTTGGCCGTGGTGCCGGGCGCCAGGATCTTGCCGTAGCGCGTGGCGCGCGCCGTCAGGCCGAACGGACCGTAGGACCAGGTGCTGCTGCCGATGAACTTGGTCTTCGGCGTGCCGTCGGTGAAGGTCAGCACGTTGACGCGGTCGAACAGCACCGGCGCCGGCGACAGCGCGGCCAGCTGCGCCGTCACCGGCACCTTGGTCACGTCGGTCTTGGTGTAGTTGCCGGCCACCGTGAAGTCGAGCTTGCCGTAGCCGTTGGTCTGCACCGGCCAGCTGGTGACGATGTCGATGCCCTTGGTGGTGGTATCCACGCCGTTGATGAAGAAGCGCCCGCCGCCCACGCCGATGAAGCCCTGGCTGGTCAGGAAGTTGCGCACGTTGGCCGCCGTCAGGTTCTCGGACAGCACGATGCGGTCCTTGATCTTGATGTGGAAGGCGTCCGCCGTCACGCTCACGGCGCCGAAGCGCATCACCGAGCCGAGCGAGAAGTTGACCGATTTCTCGGCGTCCAGCGGCTTGGCGCCCAGCGCGATGGCGGCCGGGTGGCTAGGCTTGAAGGTGGTGATCTCGAACGGCACGCCGTTGATGAAGTTGGTGGAGGTCGACGTGAAGAACTGCTGCTGCGGCGACGGCGCGCGGAAGCCGTTCTGCACCGAGCCGCGCAACGCGAACTCCGGCACGAAGTCGTAGCGGCCAGCCAGCTTGCCCGAGACGCTGTTGCCGAAGTCGGAGAAGTGCTCGCCGCGGATGGCTACCGAACCGAGGAATTGCTTGGTCAGGTTGGCTTCCAGGTCGACGTAGGCGCTGTAGGCCTTGCGCGCGTTGTCCGATTCGTCGGCCGGGCGGAAGCCGGGGAAGACTTGCGCACCCGGTGCGGCCGGGGTGCCGTTGGCCAGCACCTGGCCGCCGTAGCGCCAGGAGTCGGCTTCGCCGGCAAACAGTTTATACCCTTCGCGGCGCGCTTCGGCGCCCACCGCCACGTTCAGCGGCGAGGCCAGGCCGACTTCGACTTGGCGCACGCCGGACAGGTTCAGCGTCAGCTGGTCGTACCAGAAGCCGCCCGCGTCGAACTGGGTCTTGCTGGACGGGCCGATGGAACGGTTCAGCGTGTTCTCGATGGTGTACTGCATCTTGTTCTTGCCGTAGCCGATGGAGGCGTCCATGTCCCACGCGCCGGCGCTCCAGGTCACGCCGCCGGTGGCGCTGTAGTCGTCCACGTCCGGCGCGATGATGGGCAGGAAGCCGTCCGGGTAGATCGAGATGACGTTCTGGTCCTGCAGCGCGCGGCGGAAGAAGCCGGCCGAACGCGCTTCGCGTTTCTGGTAGCTGGTCCAGCCATACAGCTTGGCGCCGCCTTCCAGCGAGTAGCCGGCGTTGGCGAAGACGGTGGCCTGCTTCAGTTCCGGCTCGCCGTACCAGGCGTTGAAGCGGTTGATGGTTTTTTCGCGCGGGTCGAAGGCGCCGTTCACCAGCGGATATTGCTGGCGCACGTCGTAGCCGCTGCGCTCGGTGTGCTCCTGGTCCTTGTATTCGGCGGCGATGGTCAGGTAGCCGCTGTCGCCCAGCTGCAGGCCTTTCCAGCCGCTGACGGTGGCGGTGCCGCCGTCGTTGCGCTTGCGCGAGGTCTTGGCGTCCCAGGTGGCGCCGGCGGGCAGCGCGCCAGCGATGAAGTCGTACTCGGTGCGGCGCTGGCCGTAGGTGGCGGTGAACTCGCCGCCGCTCTTGTCGGTGCGCAGGCGCAGGTTGACCACGCCGGCGATGGCGTCCGAGCCGTATTGGGCGGAGGCGCCGTCGCGCAGCACTTCGATATTTTTCAGCATCGCCACCGGGATGGTGTTCATGTCCACCGAGGAGGAGCCGCGTCCGATGGTGCCGTTCAGGTTCACCAGCGCGGAGGTGTGGCGGCGCTTGGAGTTCACCAGCACCAGGGTCTGGTCCGGCGCCAGGCCGCGCAGGGTTGCCGGGCGCACCGTGTCGGTGCCGTCGGCCAGGCCGGGACGCGGGAAGTTCAGCGACGGCAGCGCCACCGACAGCGCTTGCGCGATCTCGGGCACGCCGGTGTTCTTGATGGCGTCGGCGCCGATGATGTCGACCGGCGAGGCGGTGTCGAGCGCGGTGCGGTTGGCGACGCGGGTGCCGGTGACGACGACGGTGGCGGAGGTATCGGTGGGGGCTGGCGTGGATTGCGCGGCGGCGTGGCCGGAGGCGAACAGCGAGGCGATGGCTACTGCGAGGACGTGATTTCTCTGCATTGCTACTCCTGAGGTGGTTGAATTTTTCTTATGCCTCCTTAGTATCACCGCGCCAAAAATGGAAAGTCAAAGCAATTGCAACCAGGGTGTAGCGCCGCTGTAACAATTAAGTAATATTACTTAGCGATCACCAGGCGCTCCCCCTATTCCGCATGCGCGCCCAGTATCCGCTGCCGCACCAGGTTGATATGGCTGCGCAGGCCGTACAGGTCGTCGGCAAAGGACAGCGGGATCGAGATCTGGTTGACCTTCTCCTCGATGTCGTTGAGGCGCTCCAGCTGCTCGGCGTGGACCCGGGCGCGCTGGTCCTCCGGCGCGGCGGCCAGCGCCTGCTCCACCGTGCGCAGCTGCCCGTACCAGCGGAACACGCGCGAGCGGATGCGCCACACGTACAGCGGCGGCACCACTTTCGACAGCGGCAGGATCAGCGCGCCCAGCGCCACCACCACCACCCACATGCGGTCGAAGAAGTTGGCCAGCCAGAAGCTCATGTAGCGCTGCAGGAAGGGCGGGCCGTCCTTGTAGAACTTGGCCGCTTCGCGCGCCACCGGGATTTCGCTGTATTTCGGCGACGGGAACTGGCCCTGCTGCTGGAACCAGCCGGCGCCGCTGTGGATGGTGCTGGCCGCCTGCACCAGCATGTCCACCAGCGCGGGATGCAGGTCGTCGCGCGCCACCAGCGTGGCGGTGGGGGCGATCAGGTGGTAGTCCTTGGCCGGCAGGTCGCGTCCCAGGTCGACGATGCCGCGCGGCAGCACCACGTGGGTCAGGAACGGCAGGCGGCGGGTGTAGGCCTCGGCCTGCGTGAAGTCGAACAGCTTGATGCCGGGCGTGATCAGCAGCATCTGGATCAGCGGCGCGTCCGGCGCGGAGCTGAACACCAGGCCGTCGATGCGCTTTTCCAGCAGTTCCACGGTGGCGGGGGTGTTGGCCAGCGAGCTCACTTTGAGCTCGGACGGTTCCAGGCCGTTGGCCTCCAGCACCTGCTTGAACAGGCGCGGCGCGCCGCTGCCTTCCGGCCCCAGGTTGATGCGCAAGCCTTTCAGCTGCGTCAGGTCCTTGATCTTGACGTCTTCGCGCAGGAACAGCCAGAGCGGCTCGGTGAACAAGCTGCCCAGCGAGACCAGGCCGCGCCGCTCGGCTTCGTCCTGGCTGGTGGTGCCGCTTTGCAGGAAGGCGATGTCGGCCTCGCCGGAGGCCAGGCGCTGCAGGTTCTCGTAGGAGCCCATCGACGGTTTCATGACCACCTTGATGCCGTGCTTGCCCAGCAGTTCGGCGTACTTCTTGCCGAAGGCTTCGTAGGCGCCGTTTTCCTGGCCGGTGGACAGGGTGACCACGCGCGGCGGCGCGGGGTCGACCAGCACGTAGGCCAGCACGCAGGCGGCAGCGATGACGAGGATGGTGGGGGCGGCGGTGACGATCAGGTCGCGCACGGAAAAGCGCGAGAACTTGAGGATCTTGGTCACTTTGGTCATGTGGTGGCGCATGGGTTTCATGGGCCACACCATGCCAACAAATGGCCAAACATGCAAGGGCCGCGCGGCCCGCCGGACGCGCGGTCAGCTGCCGCAGGCGCGCAGCGGCGGCGCGGGGGCCGCTGCTGCGGCCGGCGTCATGGCGGGCTTGGCGCCGCCGGCGTCGGCCGGGTTGTGCACCGCCGCCACCACGCCCGCTTTCGGCGCGGCGTTCGGTTCGATCAGCGGCATCAGGCTGGGCGCCAGCACCACCAGCAGCTGCACCGGCAAGGCGCTGGTGAAGTCGTAGTTCTTCGACTCGGGCCCGTGCACGTAAGCGGTCATGCTGCCGAAGAAGCGCTCGCCGATGTTGAACACGAAGGTGGCCGAGCGGTTCACAAAGCGCGATTCGATCAGCCGCCCGCCGCCGCCGTACACTTCGAAGCGCTGGTCGCCGGTGCCGGTCTTGCCGCCCACCGGGATGATGCTGCCGTCGGCGCTGACGAAGGCGGCCTTGACGCGCTTGGCGGTGCCGTCCGACACCACTTCGCGGATCGCGTCCGCCGCCGCGCGCGCCACTTCGGGCGACAGCACCTGCTCGTTGCTGGTCGGCTTGCCGCGCTTGACCAGGGTTTCATACGGCGTGCCGGAGGCGAAGTGCAGCGAAGTGATGCGCTGGCTGCTCTGGCGCACGCCGCCGTTGATGATAATGCCCATCATCTCGGCCAGCGAGGACGGCCGGTCGGCCGAGGCGCCCAGCGTGGTGGCGTAGGACGGCACCAGCGACTCGAACGGGTAGCCCATCTTTTTCCACTGGCGGTGGATGGCCATGAAGCTCTCCATCTCCACCAGGCCGGCGATGCGCTTGTCCTGGGCGTGCTTGCGGTGGGTCTTGAACAGCCACTGGTACACGTCCTGGCGTTCCTTTTCGCTGGCCGCCACCGCCTGCGCCATGGTGGCGCCGTCGTTGTTGCGCAGGTAGGCCACCAGCCACAGTTCCAGCGGATGCACGTTGGCCAGGTAGCCGCGGTCGGCCAGCGACCATTTGTCCATCGCGTACTGTTCGAACATCCTGGCCGCGCGGTCGTCCTGGATTTCGTTCTGCGACGGCAGGTTGTCGTTCAGGTAGGCGGTGAACTGCTCCACCGTGGCGTTCGGGAACAGCGTGCGGTGGATGTTGGCCAGCCGCACCGGGGTCGGACGGATGCTGGCCACCAGGATCTTGTCCAGCTCCGCCTTCGGCTTGCCGCGGTACTTGGAATAAAAGCGGTACAGGAATTCCTTGCCTTCCTTGTCGGCGAAGCGCGCCAGGTAGTCGGCGCGGCGCGGATCGTCCGCGTCGGCCAGCAGCGAGGCCGACGAGCCGGGGGCCTGGAACATGTAGTACTTCACCACGTCGCGCATCAGGCGCACGAACACCAGGTTGGTGGAGCGGCGCAGCGCTTCGCGCACGGTCAGGATGCGGCTGTCGTCCTCTTTCGAGAAGTTGCCGAAGGTGTGCACGCCGCCGCCGGTGAAGAAGCCTTCGCCCGGATTGCCGGAGTACTTGCGCTCCATGGCTTCGGCCAGCATGTCGGACAGGCCGCGCTTGTCGGCCGGATGCTCGAGGAAGTAGGCCACCGCCCACTGGCTCAGGCGGTCCTGCGGCGCCAGCACCTGCGCGCGCAGCTGCTCCGGGCGCATGTCCTTGTAGCGCTTGTGCAGCTGGTCGATGATGTCCAGGTAGGTCACCAGGGTGCGCAGCTTGGCGGTCGAGCCCAGGTCCAGCTTGGCGCCTTCGTTGATGTCCAGCGGCTGGTCGAAGTTGTCGGTCTGCAGGCGCAGGTAGTTGGCGCCCTGGCCTTTTTCCAGCAAGGTGAAGCTGTACACCACGTTGGCCGGGTCGCCGTTGCCCAGCAGGCCCTTGCCGGTCAGGCCGGCGCTCTTGGCCATCTCGGGGTCGCGCAGGTCGCGCAGCACTTGCGTGACGGCGCGCTGGGCGCGCGCGTCCAGCGTGCTGACCACGTTCAGGTCCAGCCGGTCCAGGTTGTACATGCGGTTGTCGCCCAGCAGGTTGGCCAGGTGGTTGCGCACCGAGTTCGAGGCCTTGCGTTCGACGAAGGACATGTCCGGCGTGTCGGCCAGGCCGTTGCCGGCGGCCGGATGCAGGCGCACTTTCAGCGCCGCGTCGCGCAGCGCGGGGGTGATGATGCCGGCCTGCGCCAGCACCCGCAGGTGGCTGTTGGCCAGGGTTTCCAGGTCGGCGTCGCCGGCGCCCAGGTAGTAGCTGGGGCGGCGCTGCGCGATCAGCAGGCTGAGGGCTTCCTTGAAGGCCTGCGCGCTGCCCGGCTGGTCCATCTTGCCGCCCAGCAGGCGGTTGATTTCGTTGAAGTCGCGGCCGTACCAGACCCACATGCCGTCGCCGATGCCGTTCACTTCGCCGTAGCCCGGCTTGGCCGACAGCGGCACGGTGTTCAGGTAGTCCACCACGATCTGGCGCCGCACTGCGGTGGTGTCCGGGCCGTACTGGTAGGCGCGCAAGGTGGCCGAGACCATCTGCTGCAGCTTGTCCTTCATGGAGCCGGTGCGCCCTTCCGGCGAGTGGCGGTACTTCTCGATCTGGGTGGCCAGGGTGCTGCCGCCGGCGGCGCGCTGGCCGCCCGCCACGGCGCTGACGGATTTTTCCAGCACCGCCTTGCTCAGGCGGTCCCACTCGACGGCGGGATTGCGCTTCGGATAGGTGTTGTCCAGCAGCTCGCGGTTCTCGATGAACAGCAGGCTTTGCACCAGCGCGGTGGGGGTTTCCTTGAAGCCGGGGTAGATGCGTTCCGGGTAGCTGGCGCTGAACAGGGGCTCGGCGCGGCAGTCGACGATATTCAGGCCGGTGCGGGTCTTCTCGCGGTAGGTGGCGAAGATGCCCATGTCGGACAGCTCGATCATCTTGGGCGAGAAGCGCGCCTGCGCGGCCACTTCGTAGTCGCGCGTTTTCAGCTTGCCCAGGTAGTCCGGCAGGTTGGCGTAGCCCAGCCGCTCGTCGTAGGGGCTGTCGTGCGGGAAGCGGATCGCCTTGCTCGGGCCGGGCTCGACCTTGTAGCTGATCTTGCCCGCCAGCTCGGAGAAGAACCTGGCCTGCATGGACGAGGTGCGCATTTCCTGCAGCGCCCACCAGACGGCCAGCGACAGCAGCACCAGCAGCAACAGGATGGAGGCGTTGCGGGTGCGCTTGCCCTTCGGCTTGGCCGGTTCGGCCGGGTCCGGGCCGGCGGCTTGCGCGTGCAGCAGCACGGCGGTCTGCGGCGGCGGCACCACCCGCAGGCGGCTGCGGCGGCTCCATCCGAATACTGTTGCGCCTGCGCGTAATTTGCGCACGGCGCGCGCAACGATGAGGGGCCTGCGGAAACGTCGATTGCCTGGGTTGCTTGACATGATATTGCTTAATATTGCTTAGCCGTGGTGATTCAGTGGTACCTGCTCTTGCTATCCATTGCACCACATCGGCACCGCACGCACAGGCCGGTACGCCGATTATTTGATCTGCGATCAGACATTTTCGCAAAAAAACAACGTATACGGCTGAGCTGTCACGGAGTTGTCACAAGCCTGTCATCCCACGTCTTACAAGCGCACGTATTCAACCTGCAGGCGGTCCAGCTCCGCGCACATTTGCGCGTACGCTTCGGCCGCCTGGCCCGGCTCGCCCTTCACGCCCAGTTCGATGTGGCGGCGGGTGTTGGCGTCGCCCACGCTGGGCAGGCTGAACACCTTGATGCGCGGGTACTGCGCTTCCAGCGCCACCATCAGCGGCGTCAGCGCCGACTCGGCCGCCTCGTACACCAGCGTGCCGTGCTCGGCGCGCGGCTCGCGGTTGAACAGGTCCGCGTAATGGGTGTCGAGCACCCATTCGATCATCGGCCAGGCCATCACCGGGAAGCCCGGCACGAAGTAATGGTTGCGGACGGCGAAGCCGGCCACGTTGTTGTACGGGTTGGGCACCAGCGCCGCGCCGTCCGGGAACTCGGCCATCTTCAGGCGGTGCTGGTTCTCCTCCGAATCGAGGTCCACCTGCTGGCCCGCTTCGCGCCCCATTTGCAGGATGCGCTGCTGGATGTTCTGCTTGCCCTGCTCGTGCAGCACCAGCGGCAGGCCCAGCGCGTCGGCCGCCGCCTGGCGCGTGTGGTCGTCCGGCGTGGCGCCGATGCCGCCGCAGGAGAACACGATGTCGCCGCTGGCGAAGCTGCGCTTGAGCGCGGCCGTGATGCGCGCCGGGTCGTCGCCCAGGTATTCGGCCCAGCCCAGCTGCAAGCCGCGCGCGGCCAGCAGTTGCACCACTTTGGGGAAATGCTGATCGACGCGTTTGCCCGACAGGATTTCGTCGCCGATGATGATAAGTCCAATAGCCATAGCCCTGCCCTATTCAGTTAGGATTTCATGACGCTGCGCCGCTTGCTGCGCTTGCTGCCGTTGCTGCTGCAGCGCCTCCAGACAATAATACTCAAACCACAAACCGGTGAAGATAAATATCAGCACGTAGAGCCAGATCGAGGCCGCCGCCAGGAAGGGAAAGAACACCACCGCGATGGTGGCGCCGCCCACCCACACCACGCCGGGAATGGCGCCGGCCACGCCGGACACCACGCCGATCGCCATCAGTTGCCAGCGGTGCGCGCGGCACAGTTCGGCGCGTTCTTCCACGCTGGCGTAGTCGGCCAGCGCGTCGTAGGTCATCACGCGCTGCGTCAGCCAGCCCCACAGCAGCACCTGCACCAGCAGCGCGGCCGGCGGGAACAGGTACAGCGGCAGCGCCAGGAACCACGCCAGCACGAAGATGGCGAAGCCGCCCAGCGCGGCCGCCACGCTGCCGGCGATGCTGCCGCCGCGCTTCTTCTCCAGCTGCGGATAATGGCGCCCGCCCACGTGGCGCACCACGAAGGGCATGGCGGCCACGCCGATGAAGATCAGCGCCGTCAGTATCATCAGCGGCAGCAGCGTGAGCATGGCGATCAGCGGCGGCACCACGGTCTTCAGCACGCCCAGGCCGAGGGTGTTGAGCCAGCTGGTGCTGCTGCCGAACAGGTCGTACTCGACGAACTGCAGGTGCAGATAATCGACCATGGGCTGCAGGCAGTAGTACAGCAGCACCGCCCACAGCGCCACCGACAGCAGGAAGGGCACGATGCTGAGCACCAGCATCTTGCCGTGCAGCTGGGACAGCAGCGCGCGCCCGTAGGCGTTGATGACACTTTTCATTGCTTTACTTTCATTGCGTCGGCTCCTTGCCGAAATTGTGCACCATGCGCTTCAGGCCCAGCCACTGCTGCTGCCAGAAGCCGCGCCCGTATTCGCGGCCCGGGGTCACGCTGCCGTCCGGCGCGGTGTGCGGCAGCTGGTCGCGGATGCCGGTCTGGACGAACTCCGGGGTGAAGTTGGCGGTGCGGAACAGCACGTCCCAGAGCGGGAACAGCACCGCGAAATTGCAGCCGCCCAGCGTGCCCTTGCCCTTCGACTCGTGGCCGACGCCGATGGCGTGGTGCATGCGGTGGTAGCGCGGCGACACCAGCAGGCGCTCGCCGATGGCGCCGAAGTGCACGCGCACATTGGCGTGCTGCAGGCTTTGCACGATGCGCGACAGCGACACCAGCAGCACGTACTGCGCCGGCGGCACGCCGATGGCCACGGCCACCAGGCCCATCACGACGTCGCGCAGCAGGTCGTCCAGCAGGTGGTTGCGGTCGTCGCTCCACAGGTTCATATTCATCTGGCTGTGGTGCAGGCTGTGCAGGCCCCACCACCAGTTCACCTGGTGCGAGGCGCGGTGGTACCAGTAATCGACGAAGTCCAGCACCAGCAGATACAGCGCGAAACTCCACAGCGGCCCCATGTCCGGGAACAGGTTCTCCAGGTTGAAGGGCTGCACGTCCTCCAGCCGCAGGAAAGCGTTCAGGTGGTCCATCAGCGGATCGAGCGTGAAGAAGATCAGCACCGTGAACAGGCCCAGGCGGTGCAGCACGGTGTAGATGAAGTCGTTCCAGCGCGCGCGCGGGTCGGTGAACTTGTGCACCGGGATCATGGCTTCCAGCGGCCGCAGCACCAGGAACAGCAGCACCAGCTCGGCCAGGCCGATCAGCAGCCACTCGGTGCCTTCGAACGCTTCCTCGGTGATGTCGCCCAGGCCGCCGTAGAACAGGATGGGCTGGATCACGGTCTCGAACAGCCAGCCCTGGGCGGTGCCGAGCCAGTCGCTTAACAGTTGCATCATGCGCTATTTTTAATGCTTGAAATGGGATGAATAGTCCGGGTGGTCGCGCAGCGTGGCGAAGCAATAGCCCTTCCGCTTCAGGCCCGCGATCAGCGGTTCCAGGTTGGCCGGCGCCCACGGATCCTTGCGCGACCAGATGCCCATGTGGGCCAAGAAGATGTCGCCCCCGCGCAGCTCGCGCAGCGATTTTTGCAACAATACCGCATTCGGCCACGCGCTGCTGGACAGCTCGTCGCCCGAGAAACCTGCCTTGGCCCAGCCCGCGTGCGCGTAGCCGCAGGCCTTGGCGGCCGCCAGCGAGCGCGGCGAGGTCTTGCCGCCGGGCGCGCGCCAGACCGGGTCCAGGCGCCGGCCGGTGAGCTCGTGGAAGCGGCGGTCGACGCGCTTGATCTCTTCGCAGTACTGGGCCGGGGTCCAGCTTTGCACCTTGCCGGCCGCCGCGCCGAACTGCGGCTTGACCTGCAGGCGGCCGTCCGGGCCGTCCTTTTGCCAGTACACGTGGTCGAAGGTGTGCGAGCCGAACGCATGGCCCTCGGCCACGCGGGCTTTCCAGAACGGCGCCCAGGACGGGTCCAGCGAGTAATCGCCGCGCACCGTCTTCTCGTTGGCCAGGAAGAAGGTGGCCTTGACCTGGTGCTTGTTCAGCGTCTGCGCGATCAGCTCGGCCTGCGACTGGCTGCCGGTGTCGAAGGTGAGATAGATGGTGCCCTGGCACGCGGCGGCGGCCGGCGCGGCAGTTGCGGCAACCGGCAGCGCGGCGATGAGGACGGCGGCAGCGCCGCCCGATAGCAGCAGGCCGCTCATGGCGCCGTCAAACGCGCGGCGAGGAATTGGCAAAGAACACGCCGTGCGGCGAGCGGCCGACCGGGATCATCTTGACCACCTTGCGCGTGGCCAGGTCCACCACCGCCACCTTCTTGATCCAGCGCAGCGTGACCCACATGGTTTTCTTGTCGTCGGTGATCTCCATGCAGTCCGGGCCGCCCGGCACATTGATCATGCCGACGTTCTGCAGCGTCTTCTGGTCGATGATGTTGATCGAGTTCGAGACCCGGTTCGACACATAGGTGTAGCGGCCGTCGCCCAGCGCGCGGAAGTTGTGGGTGCCGTTGCCGGCCTTGATCTTCTTGACCGTCTTCTGGGTCTTCCAGTCGATCACTTCCACGTAGTCGCTGCCCATGATGCCCACCAGCAGGTGCTTGTCGTCCGGCGTCATGGCGATGCCGGCCGGCAGCTTGCCGACCGGGATGGTCCACTTGATCTGCTGCGTCTTCAGGTCGATGCAGCTGATCTGGTCGCTGCCCTGCTGCGTGATGAAGACCATGGTGCTGGCCGCGTCGAAGGCGATGTGGCTGGGCAGCTTGGGCAGCGGCAGGCGCTTGGACAGCGTGAAATTCTTGCCGTCGAACTTGTAGATGTCGATCCGGTCCAGCCGCAGCGAGGTCACCACGAACCACTTCTGGTCCGGCGAGAAGCCGATCTGGTAGGGATCGAGGATGTCCTTGATGTGGCGCTGCACCTGGCCGGTCTTCGGGTCCAGGAACACCAGCTCGTTGCCCACCGAGCTGGCCACGATCAGGGACTTGTTGTCCGGCGTGGCCATCAGGTGGTGCGGCTCTTTGCCGACGGGGAAGGTGGACAGGGTCTTGTAGCTGGACTGGTCCAGCAGCTGGACGGTGGCGTCGCGCGAATTGAGCACGACCACCACGTTCGCTTGCGCCGAACCGAGGGCGAAAACCACGCAGACACTGGAGAGGACGATGCGGCGGAGACTGCGGAACATGACGTGAATCGCTTCTGAAGAGCAAAACACTATTCTAAGTGCAAACCGGACCGGAGCAAGGGGATAGGCGAGAATAATGCTGGGGAATAGCGCCGATGCGCGGCACAGACTACAATAAATGGCTAACCTAACAAACAAAAGGAAGATTATGTCCACCATTACCACTCCATCCGGCCTGCAATACGACGACGTCGTCGTGGGTGAAGGCGCCGAAGCGAAAGCCGGCCAGAACGTCACCGTGCACTACACCGGCTGGCTGCGCAACGACGACGGCAGCAAGGGTTCTAAGTTCGATTCGAGCAAGGACCGCAACGATCCGTTCGAATTCGCCCTGGGCGCCGGCATGGTGATCCGCGGCTGGGACGAAGGCGTGCAAGGCATGAAAATCGGCGGCACCCGCGTGCTGACCATCCCGTCCGACCTGGGCTACGGCTCGCGCGGCGCCGGCGGCGTGATCCCGCCGAACGCCACCCTGATCTTCGAAGTGGAACTGCTGGGCGTGTGATGCGCGGCGGCTTACGCGCTGCGGACTCGGCGTCCCGCTAACCCGCCAATCACCGCAGCCACGCGCGCTGCATGGCTTCCTGCTCGGCCGCCGCGCCGAGCAGGGCGCCGTTGCTGCGCTGCTCCACCACGGCCTGCACCGCCGCCGGCAATTCGGCGCGCGCCGGCCGTCCCGCCGCCGGGTTCTGCACCAGCACCGGCAATTTCCACACTCCCCCGCTTTTGCAGGCCAGCCCGGCCAGTTCCTGTGCGCCTTGCGCGCCGCCGGTACTGAAGCTGCGGCAATAAGGACCGTCGGCCGCCACGAAGCTGGCCACGATGCGCACGCTGCCGCCGTACACCCCGCCCGCGCCCGAGGGCGCCTGGTCCAGCGCCAGCGCCAGCCTGCCCTGCGCCAGCAGCGCGCCGTCGCGCCAGGCCACGCTGGGCGGCGCCTGCAGGTCCGGCTGCCAGTTGGCCAGGCCGAACTTGCCGATCACCACGCCCAGCGCCAGCACGGCCGCCAGCGCGCCCCACTCCAGCCACGACCAGCGCCTGCCCTTGCGCGCCTTGCGCGCGGCCTGCTGGGTGGCGGCGCGGGTGGCGCGCACGGCCGCCAGCTGCACCACATTGGCGCCCCGGCGCGGCGCGGCCAGGCGCTGCCGGGCCGACTGGAAGCGGGCCAGGCGTTGCGCCAGGGCGGCGTCGCGCAGCACGGCGGCCTCCACGGCGCGCCGGGTTGCCTCGTCCAGTTCGCCGTCTGCGTAAGCCATCAGGATGTCGTCGGAAAAGCTCATGATACGGTTCCTCGCTAGTTCCGATCATACCCCCAGAGACGCGGCAGGGGTAGCGGGCGTGGCGCAAAATCGACGCAAGCCAACGCCCGTATGGCTTACTTCAAAAATTCTATAGGCAGATTCTTACCCCAGGCAATAATTATGTGCTAATCTGCGCGCTCTATTAACCAAGGAGGTAGTAATGAAAAAAGGCGAACTGATTGCAGAATTTGCTAAGCGTACCGAAATGTCGGGCGCAGCGGCCAACGACGCAGTGAACACTCTGATTGCCATCGTTACCGAGCGTCTGAAAAAGGGCGACACGGTCGGCATCACCGGCTTCGGCACCTTCTCCGTCGCCAAGCGTGCAGCGCGTAAAGGCCGCAATCCTGCAACCGGCGAAGCGATCAAGATCGCCGCGTCCAAGACCCCGAAATTCTCCGCTGGCGCCACCCTGAAAGCGGCAGTGAACCCAGCCAAGAAGAAGTAATCACTTCGGTGATTGGGTTGCAGGCCGGGCTTAGCCCGGCCATTTTTTTTGCCTGCGCGGTTCAGGCGCAGCCGTCCATCAGCGCCAGCAGCACCAGTTTTTCGAACTCGGGCGCGAAGCGGCGGATGATGTTGTCCGGGTCTTTCACCAGCGCGTCGTCGGTCACGATGCCGAACTGCACCCCGCCGTTGTAGGACAAAATCGACACCCCCACCCCGATGTCGCCCGACTGCGGCACCCAGAACATGATCTGGTCCAGGCGGCTGCCGGCCAGGTACAGCGGCGTTTGCGGCCCCGGCACATTGCTCATCACGGCGGTGGCCTTGCGGGCGAAGAAGTTCTGGATCTCGTTCTGCACCTGTCTCGGCGAGGCGCCCAGCACGCCCAGCACCGACATGGCCACCAGCGCCGTGTAGCTGCCCTTGAGCTCGCTCATGCGGCGCTTGACCTCTTCCAGCCGCGCCGCCGGATCGGCCATGCCCACCGGCAGCACCAGCGGCACCAGGCCGAAGGCGTTGCCCAGGCGCTGCTGGCGGCTGGCCTTGCGCAGGTTGACCGGCACCATCACGCGCACCTCGCAGTCGCCCGCCACCTCGTCGCCGCAATCCTTCAGGTAGGCCCGGATGGCGCCGGCCACGCTGGCCATCAGCACGTCGTTCACCGAGCAGCCGTAAGCCTTGCTGACCGTCTTGATCTCGTCCAGCGGCAGCGGCTCGCTCCAGGACACGTGCTTCTTGCCGTTCGGCTTGCCCTTCAGGCGGGTGGCGCTGTCGTCGGCCATGGTGGTCAGCTTGAGCGCGTCGGTGGTCAGCTGGGCGGCGGTCTGGCCGACCGCCGCCACCTTCCCGGCCACTTTGTCCAGGTCAGCCCACATGCTCATGGATTTCAGCAGCACCGACGAGGACAGGTCGATGGTCTTCACGCCGGCGGCGGTGATGGGATTGAGGATCTGCTCCCACGGATTGGCCTCGGCTTCGGCCACGGCGGCGGCGGCCGGCTGCACCGGCTGCTCGTCCGGGTGCCGGCCGAACATGGACATGAACACGCCCACCAGCGCAATGCCGTCGGCGATGCAGTGGTGGATGCGCACGATCAGCGCCTGGCGCACCTTGCCGTCCTCGCCGATGCAGTTCTCCACCAGGTGCATCTGCCACAGCGGGCGCGCCGGGTCCAGCGGCTGCTGCGACAGCAGCCCCACCATGCGCTGCAGCGCCGCCTTGTTGCTGGCGCCTGCCGGGCCTTCCGCATCGTCCAGGCGGGTGTGCACCACGTGGTCGTCCAGGTCCACCTCGTCCTCTTCCCACCAGGAGCCGGCCAGGTCGGTCACCACGCGGCTGCGGAAGCGGCGGTAGGCCAGGAAGCGCGTCTGCAGCGCCTCCTTCAGGCCGGCCACGGCGATCGGCTCGGCCATCATGGCCACGCCGACGATCATCATCTGGTTCCCTTCCGAATCCATGCGCAGCCAGGCGGTATCCACCGTGGACATTTTTCTGCGGCCAAGCGCCGACAAGGCTTGAGACAGCATATTTGAGTTTCTCCTCTATAGTTTTCGGCCAAGCGCACCAGCGCAGCATAATTTTTGTATTATGTGGCTTCGGCACGGACGTGCGCAAAGTTACTTTAGTGATATTACTCTAGGAGAGTTTATGAGTCTGCAAGAACAATTCGACCAAGCGATGGCCGATTCCAAAAACCTTCCGGAGCGTCCGGACAACATGACCCTGCTGAAGATCTACGCGCTGTTCAAGCAGGGTTCGGCCGGCGACGTGGAAGGTTCGCGTCCGGGCTTCACCGACATGGTGGGGCGCGCCAAGTACGACGCCTGGGCGGCACTGAAAGGCACCTCGCAGGACGAGGCCAAACAGCAGTACGTCGACCTGATCGAAGAACTGAAGGACGCATAACGCAGCGTTCAAACCGCAGCGTTCAAACAACAAAGCCCGCTGAAGCGGGCTTTGTTTTACATCAGGCTGCCTTGGCGCCGCCGAAGATCTTGGCCATCTTCTCGGTCGCCTTGGCCTGGATCACCGGCGCGAAGGCGCCGAACAGGAAGCCCAGCTTGATGAACATTTCAGCCTTGTGCTTGGTCAGCGTGAGGGTGCCGTTCACGCCGCTGCGCTCGAAGCGCAGCACGTCGCCGTCCCACTCGTACGCCAGGTCGAATTCCTCGGCCAGCTTCTCAGCGACCTTCTGTGCCGCGTCGCGGGCCTTTTTGGGCGTCAGGCTGTGCTCCTGAACGATATTGATGTCTGCCACGAATGTCCTCTCCTTGATCTGGGGCGGGCGCCATTTTACAGCAGGCGGAAGGCCAGGATGGCCACCACGGTGGGCGGCGCGGCGGCCAGGAGCAGTCCCAGCGGGCTGACCGAGCCGTCGCCGAAGTAGCGCCTGAGCAGCGCCATGCCGGCCGGGTTGGGCGCGTTGGCGATCACCGTCAGGCCGCCGCCGGTCACGGCGCCGGTCACCAGCGCGTACTTGAACTCGTCGCTCAAGCCCTCCACTAGCGAGCCCAGGTAAGTCAGCGCGGCGTTGTCGGTAATCGCCGTCAGCGCGGTGGCGCCGTAGTACACGGCGTCGCTACTCATGCTCATCAGCGCCGGCTGCAGCCACCACTGCTGCTGCCCGCCCAGCACCACCAGCCCGGCCAGGAAGAAGGCCACCATCAAGCCCTCGCGCAGCATCAGCCGGTCCTGGTGGCGCTCGTAAGCGTGCGCCACGCCGAGGAAGAACAGGAACAGGCCCATGAACACCGCGCTGTGGTGCGAAAACGCCACCACGCCGGCCAGGAACAGCACGTGCACCAGCACCAGCGGCAGCGGCACCGGCGTCTCCTTCACCTCGCCGGGGCCGAAGCCGTCGCTGGGATCGTCCAGCTTGCCCAGCTCGCGCGCGAACAGCAGCGCGGCGGCCAGCGCGTTGAAGCACACCGCCACGGCGGCCTTCCAGCCGATGTGGCTGAGCATGAAAGCCATGTCCCAGTTCCACTTGGCGGCCACCATCAGCACCGGCGGCGCGGCGAACGGCGTCAAGGTGCCGCCGATAGAGATGTTGACGAACAGCACGCCCAGCGTGGCGTACTGCAGGCGCGGCGAAATGCCGGCCGCGAAAATGCGGCGCGCCAGTATCAGCGCGGCCAGCGTCATGGCGGCCGGCTCGGTGATGAAGGAGCCCAGCAGCGGCACCACGGCCAGGATCACGATGTAGGGCCCCATGCTGCCCGGCAGCGGCAGCGCGCGCGCCAGCAGGCCGACCGCGGCGGCCGTGCTCTGCAGGATGGGGCGGGTGGCGGCGATCACCATGATGACGAACACGAACAGCGGCTCGGTGAAGTTGCGCCCGTTCAGGTAGGCGGTGGCGTCGTCCTTGCCGTGCAGCGCGAACATGCACAGCACCAGCACCAGCGCCCAGAAGCCGAACACCACCTCCACTTCGCCCAGCAGGTGCCACAGGCCGGCATGCGCCGGGCGGGCGTGCGCCAGCCGCTCGAACATCTTGGTGGAAAAAGTATGCAGGATGGCGACGGCGAACAGGGCCGCGCCGATGATTTCGATAGTGCCGGGTGCCACGCTGTCTCCTGTATGCCGTTACTAATACCGATGCCAGCGGGCATTGTACGACAGCCCGGGCGCCGGCCCGCAGCGGCTTTGCGCAAACGCAAATGGCGGCGGCGCGCCCGGGGCCACACTCTGGATTCGGCGCGGCATGGTGCCGCCGCCGTTCCGCACTGGAGGCGAATATGGAATCCGACGTCATCGAGAACCTGCTGACCCCGCCCAACAAGCTGCCGGTCAGCTATGTACCCACCCCGTCCGCGCCCTACCGCATGCACCGCAAGGCGGTGCATGCCACCATGCAGCCGGGCCGCCCCTGCCGCGCCGCCAACGGCCTGGCCGCCGCCTTCCCGGCCGGCTCGCGCGTGCTGATCTGGAAGCAGGACCCGTCCGTCACGGACATGGGTACCCGCAAGGCCTTCCTGCCGGGCGTGATCCTGGAAGGCCCGCGCGACGCCCGCATCGCCAACGGCGCGCCCGGCATCCTGCCGGTCAGCCCGAACGCGTTCGGCGACTTCATCATGCAGCCCAACACCGACCAGTTCGACGCCGTGCACACCTTCGCCGTGGTGCGCCAGACGCTGACCATGTACCAGCGCGCGCTGGCCACCGGCGGCGAATCGGCGCCGCTGCCGTGGCAATGGAACAGCGCCAGCAACACCAGTCCGCTGCAGATCTTCCCGCACGGCCTGCCGGACGTGATGAACGCCTACTACAGCCGCGACGAACGCGCACTCAAATTCGGCGACTTCGTACCCAGCGGCGCCGATGAACGCCTGTACACCTGCCGCTCCTTCGACATCGTGGCGCACGAAACCGGCCACGCGGTGCTGGACGGCCTGAAGCCGCGCTGGCTGCTCAACAATAACCCGCCGCAGACCGGCGGCCTGCATGAATCCTTCGGCGACCTGACCGCCATCTTCCTCACGCTGTCGCAGATGGACCAGACCGAGGCCGTCATCGCCCAGACCAAGGCCGACCTGCACGACAAGACCTTCCTGGCCGACATGGCCGAACAGTTCGGCATGGCGCTGGGCCGCCCCAACGGCCTGCGCAACGCCGACAACGACTTGAAGCTGTCCGAGACCGGCAACCAGGTGCACGCCATCTCGCAGGTGTTCACCGGCGCCGTCTACGACATCCTGGCCGACATGTTCGGCCACGAGCGCCACCCCGGCCTGCAGGACGACGCCGCAGTGCTGCACCGCGTGGGCGACTACCTGTGCGGCCTGGTGCTGCGCGCGCTGATGGCCGCGCCCGATCATGGCGCCACCTACGCCCACGTGGTCAACCACATGCTGCGCCTGGCCGCCGAGGACGGCAAGCCGGCCGAGTACCGCGACTTCATCCGCAACCGCTTCACCCTGCGCGAGGTGGTGGCTGGGCCGGCAGCGTCCCCCGGCGCGCCGGCGGGGGCGCAGGCCGGCGACGGCCATGCCGCCGGAAACGGCGAAGCCGCCGAGGCCGAACTGGCGCCGGACGTGGAAGACCAGCCCGGCGTGCCGCAGGACCGGCGCGCCTGCTGCGGCACCATGAACAACGCCCAGTATTTCGAGCTGGAGGACGCGCTGGAGCAGGAGCGCGCCGAGCTGGCCCGCTGGTGCCAGGGCTACGCGGCGCGCAACGGCGGCCAGGCGCACGCCTAGCTGCGCCCGTGTCATTGCGGCCCGGGGCTGCAATGACACCCAATGACAAAAACGCATTTGCTTATGCGCATAGTATCTAAGCTTAAAACCTGCCGCGAATTGTGGCGGCGCGCAAATTACCTTAAAATACAGTGCTTTGCTGTAGCCGACCAACATAGATAGGACTGTCATGACCCACGTAGTTACCGAATCTTGCATCAGCTGCCGTTACACCGACTGCGTCGATGTTTGCCCGGTAGATTGCTTCCGCGAAGGCCCGAACTTCCTGGTTATCGATCCGGACGAGTGCATCGATTGCGCGGTCTGCGTTGCAGAGTGCCCAGTGAACGCCATCTTCGCCGAGGAAGACGTGCCGGCCAACCAGGTCCAGTTCATCAAGATCAACGCCGAACTGACACACTGGCCTTCCATCACCAAGACCAAGGCTGCCCTGCCGGAGGCGGAGCAGTTCAAAGACGTACAGGATAAACTGCACCTGCTGGTGCGTTAATACTCAGACATGTCCTACACAAAAGCAGCGGGAACGCTGCTTTTTTTGTTTGCGCGGCGGTATTATGGTTGTACCCATGGCCCTCTCCTTTGAAGGATGGCCTTGCCTGCCGTTACGGCGAAATGCTTTACGTCATGAGCAAATATCCTATAATGAGTTCATGATTTCCCATCGTTAACAGGAATATTTATGCTTTACCAACTGCACGAAATGCAACGCACGTTCCTGACGCCCCTGATGCAATGGGCCGATGCGTCCTCCAAACTGTTCAGCAATCCCGTCTCTCCTCTGGCGCACACGCCGTTTTCGCAGAGGATCGCAGCAGGTTACGAGCTGATGTACCGCTTGGGCAAGGAATACGAGAAACCGGCGTTCGGCATTGATAGCGTTACCGTCAACGGTAAAGAGACCCGCATCGTCGAACACGTGGTGATCAACAAGCCGTTCTGCCGCCTGATCCACTTCAAGAAAGACCTGAGCGACAAGGAAATCCGCGCCCTCAAGCAGCCCACCGTGCTGCTGGTGGCGCCGCTGTCCGGCCACCACTCCACGCTGCTGCGCGACACCGTCTCGGCGCTGCTGCAGGAACAGGACGTCTACATCACCGACTGGACCGACGCGCGCATGGTGCCGCTGTCGGCCGGCCCGTTCCACCTGGACGACTACATCTTCTACGTGCAGGACTTCATTCGCCACCTGGGCCCGGACCTGCACGTGATTTCCGTCTGCCAGCCGACCGTGCCGGTGCTGGCCGCCATCTCGCTGATGGCGTCCGCCAAGGACCCGAAACTGCCGAAGACCATGACCATGATGGGCGGCCCGATCGACCCGCGCCGCTCGCCGACGGCGGTGAACAACCTGGCCACCGAGAAGAAATTCTCGTGGTTCGAGAACACCGTGATCTACTCGGTGCCGCCGAACTACCCCGGCTTCGGCCGCAAGGTCTACCCCGGCTTCCTGCAGCACGCCGGCTTCATCGCCATGAACCCGGGCCGCCACGCGCAAAGCCACCGCGAGTTCTACATGCACCTGGTGACGGGCGACGACGAGCCGGCGGACAGCCACCGCAAGTTCTACGACGAGTACAACGCCGTGCTGGACATGCCGGCCGAGTACTACCTGGACACCATCAAGACCGTGTTCCAGGACTTCTCGCTGCCGCAGGGCACGTGGAAAGTGGGCGGCCAGCTGGTGCGTCCGCAGGACATTACCAGCGTGGCGCTGTTCACCGTGGAAGGCGAGCTGGACGACATCTCCGGCGCCGGCCAGACCCAGGCCGCGCACGACCTGTGCGCCAACATTCCGGCCGACATGCAGCAGGACTTCGTGGCGCCAGGCGCCGGCCACTACGGCATCTTCTCCGGCCGCCGCTGGCGCGAAGTGGTGTGCCCGAAGATCAGCGAATTCATCCGCAAGCACGGATAAGCACGGATCAGCACGGATCAGCGCCAATTCGCAAAACCCCGGCCCGTCCGGGGTTTTTTTACGCCCGCCGCGCGCAGATATCGGATAATGGCGTATTCACCGCCACCGATCATGCCGTGCCCAACGCTGCCCCCCCATCACTTGCCGACCGCATCGAAGACGTCCTGCCGCAAACGCAGTGCACCAAGTGCGGCTACAACGGCTGCCGTCCCTACGCCGAAGCGATCGCCGCCGGCGGCGCGGGCATCAACCAGTGCCCGCCGGGCGGCGCCGAAGGCATCGCCCGCCTGTCGGCCGTCACCGGCTACCCCGTCATTCCGCTCAATCCGGTCAACGGCCTGGAGCGGCCGCGCGCGGTCGCCTACATCGACGAATCGCTGTGCATCGGCTGCACCTTGTGCATCCAGGCCTGCCCGGTGGACGCCATCGTCGGCGCAGCCAAGCAGATGCATACCGTGGTGCCGGAGCTGTGCACCGGCTGCGACCTGTGCGTGAACCCGTGCCCGGTGGACTGCATCGTGATGTACCCGGTGACGGAAACCACCGGCTGGCAAGCCTGGTCGCAGGCCGACGCCGACGCCGCGCGCGAACGGCACGACTTCCGCGCCATGCGCCTGCGGCGCGAGATCCAGGAAAACGATGCGCGACTGGCGGCCAAGGCGGCCGAGAAAATGAAGGCGGTGGAAGCGCTGGACCCGGCCACGGCGGCCGGCGAAGCGGAGAAGGAGCGCAAACGCGCCATCATCGCCGCCGCCATGGAGCGCGCACGCCTGAAAGCGGCAGCGGCGAAGAACGACAAACCCGAATGAACGCCACGAATGAACGCAACTAAGCGCCACGAAATCTTCAGCCGCCTGCGCGCGGCCAACCCCTCCCCCAAGACCGAGCTGGAATACAGCACGCCGTTCGAGCTGCTGATTGCCGTGCTGCTGTCGGCGCAGGCCACCGACGTGGGCGTGAACAAGGCCACGCGGCGGCTGTACCCGGTGGCGAACACGCCGCAAGCCATGCTGGACCTGGGCCTGGACGAGCTGACCGACTACATCAAGACCATCGGCCTGTACAAGACCAAGGCCAAGAACGTGCTGGCCACCTGCCGGATCCTGATCGACAAGCACGGCGGCGAAGTGCCGCGCACGCGCGAAGAGCTGGTCGAGCTGCCGGGCGTGGGCCGCAAGACCGCCAACGTGGTGCTCAACACGGCCTTCGGCGAAATCGCCATGGCGGTGGACACGCACATCTTCCGCGTGTCCAACCGCACCGGCATCGCGCCGGGCAAGAACGTGGACGTCGTCGAAGAAAAACTGATGAAATTCGTGCCGAAAGAGTTCCTGCTGGACGCCCACCACTGGCTGATCCTGCACGGCCGCTACACCTGCATCGCGCGCAAGCCGCAATGCTGGAACTGCATCATCGCCGACCTGTGCGAGTTCAAGGCCAAGACCCCGATCCCGGACGGCGTGTGACGGCGGCTTACAGCAGGACCATATTATCGCGGTGAATCAGCTCGTGGCCTTCCAGGTAGCCCAGCACGGACTCGATCTCCGCTGACGGCTTGCGCTTGATCTTGCGCGCCTCGGCGCTGCTGTAGTTCGACAAGCCGCGCGCCACCGCGCTGCCGTCTTCCGCCACGCAGGTAATCACCGCGCCGCGCCCGAACTCGCCCTTCACGTCGATCACGCCGATCGGCAGCAGCGACTTGCCTTCCTTGCTCAGCTTCTGCACCGCGCCCGCGTCCAGCACCACCTGGCCCGCCGTGTGCAGGTGGTCCGCCATCCACTGCTTGCGCGCCGTCAGGTGGCCGGTCTGCGCCGCCAGCTCGGTGCCGATCGATTCGCCGCCCGCCAGGCGCGTCAGCACATTCTCCTCGCGCCCGAACGCGATCACCGTATGCGCGCCCGACTTGGCGGCGCGCTTGGCCGCCAGGATCTTGGTCAGCATGCCGCCGCGCCCCAGCGACGAACCCGCGCCGCCCGCCATCGCCTCCAGCGCCGGATCGCCGGCGCGGCCCTGGGCGATCAGGTAGGCCGCAGGGTCCTTGCGCGGGTCCGCGCTGAAGAGGCCGCGCTGGTCGGTCAGGATGATCAGCGCGTCGGCCTCGATCAGGTTGGCCACCAGCGCGCCCAGCGTGTCGTTGTCGCCGAACTTGATCTCGTCGGTCACCACCGTGTCGTTCTCGTTAATGATGGGCACCACGCCCAGGCGCAGCAAGGTGGTCAAGGTGGAGCGCGCGTTCAGGTAGCGTTCGCGGTCGGCCAGGTCGGCGTGCGTCAGCAGCACTTGCGCCGTGCCCAGCTGGTGGGCGCGGAAGCTGGTTTCATAAATCTGCGCCAGGCCCATCTGGCCGACGGCGGCGCACGCCTGCAGTTCGTGGATGTCGGTCGGGCGGGCTTCGAAGCCCAGGCGCAGCATGCCCTCGGCGATGGCGCCCGAGCTGACCAGCACCACCTCCTTGCCCAGCGCGCGAAGGGCGGCGATCTGCGCGGCCCAGCGCGCAATGGCGGCATGGTCCAGGCCACGGCCGTCGTTGGTGACCAGCGACGAGCCCACTTTGATGATAATGCGGGTGGATTTCTGTATGACGGAATTCATGGATGCGGCGGTTCTCGTTCAATGCTCAATAGTCCCGGCGCGCGGGGCGCTGCCAAGTCGTGCTTGCTTGATTTCGAAGGGCGGGTTGCCCTGCCTTGCCGCAGACAGCGCCAGCCCATGGTGGCGGGCTGGCACTGTTGTAGGGAATGCAAATCAGCGATTAGCTGATTATGCCGGTGTTGCAGAGTTATTGCGAGCTACTGAAACTTAATCAGCGAACTTAGTCCAGGATTTTAAAGCGCGGATCGTCCGGATCGATCGAGGAAATGCCGCGCGCCTCTTCCGTCATCTGGGTTTCCTCGGCACGCTGCTCGCTGTGCTTCACTTCTTCCAGGTGCTTGTAGATGGCGTTGACCAGTTCCTGCGTGCCCTCGTGGCTCAGCGCGGAGATCTCGAACACCGGGCCCTTGAAGCCGAACTTCTTGACGAAGTCCTTGACCTTCTTGGCGCGCTCGGCTTCCGGGATCACGTCCAGCTTGTTCAGCACCAGCCAGCGCGGCTTGTCCACCAGCGCCTCGTCGTACTTCTTCAGCTCCTTGACCAGCGCTTTCGCCTCCTTGACCGGGTCGACGGTATCCTCGAACGGGGCCAGGTCCACGATATGCAGCAGCAGGCCGGTGCGCGACAGGTGGCGCAGGAACTGGTGGCCCAGGCCGGCGCCCTCGGCGGCGCCTTCGATCAGGCCGGGAATGTCGGCGATGACGAAGGATTTTTCATGCGACACGCGCACCACGCCCAGGTTCGGGTGCAGCGTCGTGAACGGGTAATCGGCGATTTTCGGCTTGGCGTTGGACACGGCCGTGATGAAGGTGGACTTGCCGGCGTTCGGCATGCCCAGCAGGCCGACGTCGGCCAGCACTTTCAATTCCAGGCGCAGCTCGCGGCGCGCACCTTCCTTGCCTTCGGTCTTCTGGCGCGGCGCACGGTTGGTCGACGTCTTGAAGTGGATATTGCCCCAGCCGCCCTCGCCGCCCAGCGCCAGCAATTCGGTCTGGCCGTGTTCGGTCATGTCGGCGATGATGTCGCCGTTGACTTCGTCGATGATCAGGGTGCCCACCGGCATGCGCAGGTAGATGTCATCGGCGCCCTTGCCGTAGCAATCCGAACCGCGGCCCGATTCGCCGTCCTTGGCGCGGTGCATTTTCGAATAGCGGTAGTCGACCAGGGTGTTGACGTTGCGGTCGGCCACGGCCCAGATGGAACCGCCTTTGCCGCCGTCGCCGCCGTCGGGGCCGCCGAATGGGCGGAACTTCTCCCGGCAGAAAGAGGCGCAGCCGTTGCCGCCGTTGCCGGCGATGACTTCAATTCGTGCTTCGTCGATAAACTTCATAATGTGCCGCCATAAAACTAAAAAGGCTCTACCGTTGGCAGAGCCTTTCGATTGAAGGCTTGCGCCTTACTTTGCGTTGTAGCGCGAGTTACGCTGCTACTACGGTCACGAACTGGTGCGAGTTCGGGCCTTTGACAACGAACTTCACCTTGCCGTCCACCAGGGCGAACAGGGTGTGGTCCTTGCCGGTGCCTACGCCTTCGCCGGCGCGCACTGGGGTGCCGCGTTGACGAATGATGATGCCGCCGGCATTGATCGACTGGCCGCCGTACACTTTAACGCCGAGGCGTTTTGATTCTGAGTCACGGCCGTTGCGGGTAGTACCGCCGCCTTTTTTGTGTGCCATTTATTAGCTCCTAAATTAGCTGTAAATTAGACGACGATTAGCCGTTGATCGAAACGATCTGGATTTCGGTGTAGTTCTGGCGATGGCCCTGATGCTTCTGGTAGTGCTTACGACGACGCATCTTGAAGATCTTGACCTTGTCGTGACGACCTTGGGAAACTACTTTCACCTGAACCGTTGCACCCGCGACGAGTGGCGTGCCGAACTTAATGGCTTCGCCTTCGCCTACTGCGAGTACTTGATCGATGGTGAGTTCGGAACCAATGTCAGCAGGTATCTGTTCTACTTTGAGTTTTTCGCCAGCGACAACTTTATACTGTTTGCCACCGGTTTTTATGACCGCGTACATGATTTGAAACCTCATCAAATGTTAAAAGAATCCTCCGCTGCGTACCGCAGAACAACAGTGTGGAACGGGGAGAACCTGCGATTATACACAAACCGAAAATTTGCGTCAAAGACTATTCCAAATTCTTGACGAGCATGGTATGTCGGCAATATTGCGTGCGCGGGCGCAGCGGCCTGCCCGGCGGGGCATTGCCAAGCCGACATCCCCCGTGGCAATCGACACCACAGCCGGGGCATGTCGTATAATCGCGGCACTTCACTCACCCTTGCAGGTTTGCCTTGTCTGCCGCTACCCAACACGCCAACTCCAACACCATCACCCAAACCATCGCCGCCGACATGGACGCGGTGAACACGGTGATCCGCCAGCGCCTGCACTCCGAAGTGCCGCTGGTTAACCAGATTGCGGAATATATCATCAGCGCCGGCGGCAAGCGCATCCGTCCCGTGCTCGTGCTGCTGGTGGCCAACGCCTATTCCTACAAAGGCACGGCGCACCACGAACTGGCGGCGGTGGTCGAGTTCATCCACACCGCCACGCTGCTGCACGACGACGTGGTGGACGAATCGTCGCTGCGGCGCGGCCGCGCCACCGCCAACGCCCTGTTCGGCAACGCCGCCTCGGTGCTGGTGGGCGACTTCCTGTACTCGCGCGCCTTCCAGATGATGGTGTCGCTGAACAGCATGCGCGTGATGCAGATCCTGTCGGACGCCACCAACGTGATCGCCGAAGGCGAAGTGCTGCAGCTGCTCAACATGCACGACCCGGACGTGAGCGAAGAGCGCTACCTGCAAGTGATCCGCTCCAAGACCGCCAAGCTGTTCGAAGCGGCGGCCGAGCTGGGCGCGCTGATATCCGGCGCCAATGACGAGCAGATCGCCGCCGCCGGCGAGTACGGCCGCTCGCTGGGCACCGCCTTCCAGCTGATCGACGACGTGCTCGACTACGCCGGCGACGCCGCCGAGATCGGCAAGAACGTCGGCGACGACCTGCGCGAAGGCAAGCCGACCCTGCCGCTGATCTGGCTGATGAGCCACGGCACCGAAGAGCAGCGCCAGCTGGTGCGTTCCTGCATCGAAAACGGCGACGAGCAACACTTCGACACCATTTTGGCCGCCATCACCGGCAGCGGCGCGCTGGACTACACCCGCCGCGCCGCCGAAGTGGCCGCCGAGCGCGCCGCCGAAGCGGTGTCCGGCCTGCCCGCCAGCGTCTACAAAGACGCCCTGCTCCAGCTGGCCCGCTTCGCCGTCGCCCGCACCCACTAAGAAATCTAACAATATTGCCGTACCTCCAAATGGGGTCAGGGTTAATTATTCGGGAAATATTTCCTGAATAATTAACCCTGACCCCATTTTGCTTTACGGAATTTTGCTTTACGGCATTTTGCTTTACAGAATTTCGTGGACCAGGGCGGGGGGACGGCACAGGCGCACGCCTTTGTCGGTGACGACGAAGGGCCGGTTGATCAGCGCGGGGTGGGCCATCATGGCGTCCAGCAGGGCGTCGTCGCTCAGGCTGGCGTCGGCGAGCTTGAGCTGGTCGTACAGCTCGCCCTTGTCGCGCATGGCGCCGCGCACCGTCAGGCCGGCTTGCGCAATCAGTTCCTGCAGCCGTGCGCGCGCGGGCGGCGCGCTCAGGTAGTCGATGATCTCGGGTTCGACGCCGCTTTCGCGTATCAGCGCCAGCGCGCCGCGCGAGTTGCTGCAGGCATTGTTGTGGTAGATGGTGATGGCCATGGCCGCTTCCTTCAGTTCGGTGAGGCGGCCATGCTAGGCGATGCCGCGCCGATGTGCAACCCTGCGCAAGCGGGGGCCTGCCCTGCGCTGGCTGGCCTTGCTAGAAGCGGACGAAATCGCTGTCGTCCGGCTCGGTCACCATGGCCAGCGGGCGCTTGGCGGGCATGGCGGCGCGGGCGCGCACCGGCGCCGGGGCGCGCCGCGCGGGCGGACGCCGTTCGCTGCCCTCGACCCGGAAGAAGGCCACCGCCTGCTGCAACTGCTCGGCCTGCCCGCTCATCTCTTCGGCGGTGGCGGCCAGCTCTTCGGAACTGGAGGCGTTCTGCTGGGTGGTCTGGCTGAGCTGGCCGATCGCGGAGTTGATCTGCGCCACGCCGCTGGACTGCTCTTCGGACGCGGCCGTGATTTCCTGCACCAGGTCGGATGTCTTCTTGATGCTGGGCACCATCTCGTCGAGCAGCCGGCCGGCTTTTTGCGCCAGCTCCACGCTGCTGCCGGCCACTTCGCTGATTTCCTGCGCCGCCACCTGCGAGCGCTCGGCCAGCTTGCGCACTTCCGCCGCCACCACGGCGAAGCCCTTGCCGTGCTCGCCGGCCCGCGCCGCTTCGATGGCCGCGTTCAGGGCCAGCAGATTGGTCTGGTAGGCGATGTCGTCGATGATGCTGATCTTCTTGGCGATCTGCGTCATCGCTTCCACCGTGGATTTGACGGCCGAGCCGCCTTCGGCCGCCTGCGTCGAGGCCTGCCCGGCCATGCTGTCGGTCACTTTGGCGTTCTCGGTGTTTTGCGCGATCGAGGCCGTCATTTCCTCGACGGAGGCGCTGGTTTCCTCCACGCCGGCGGCCTGCTCGCTGGCGGCCTGCGACAGCGACTGGGCGGTGGCGCTGATCTCTTCCGAGGCGCCGGCCAGGGCCTGGGCGCCGCTGCTCACCTCGGTAAGCACCGAGGCCAGCTTGCCGACCATGGTCTTCATCGCGTACAGCAGGCTGGCCTGGTCGCCCGGACGCAGGTCGACCTGCACCGTCAGGTCGCCGCGCGCGACCTCGCTGACGATGCGCGCCGCGTAGGCCGGCTCGCCGCCGATCTGCGCCAGCAGCTTGTCGACCATCTGCTTCATCGAGTACAGCAGGCTGCTGTTGTCGCCCGGCGCCAGCCGCACGTCCACCGCGAAATTGCCCTGCGCCACTTCGTGCACGATGCCGGCCGCGTAAGCCGGCTCGCCGCCCAGCTGGCGCAGGATGCCGCGCAGGATGGTCCAGCCCAGTCCGGACAGCAGCAGCAGCGCCACCACGGCGGCGCCGTACATCAGGTACAGCGCGCGCTTCGATTCCACTTCGGCCGCGGTCACCGCGTCCATGCTGTACTTTTCGTTCAGTTCCACCAGCTTGGCCAGGCCGCCCTCGGCGTTCAGGTACAGCGGCCGCAGCGCGGCGAGCGCCTGGTGCATGGCGCTGAACGCTTCCTTGCGTTTTTCCGGACTGCCGGCCCGCCCCACTTCGGCGGCCAGCAGGTCGAAGCGCTGGTCGGCCGTCTTCCACAGGTCCCAGTCCTTGACGAACTGCTTCCACACGGCCGCTTCCTCGGTTTCCTGCGGCAGCGCTTCGTACACTTTCCAGGCCTTGTCCACGCGCGCCCAGAATTCCTGCTTGCGCTTGAGCTGGCGGTCCACTTCGGCGAATTCGTCCGGGTAAGCGGCCACCGCATCCATGGCGCGGTTGGCCGAACGCAGCGCGGTCTGGCCTTCGTTGATGGTTTGCAGGCTGAGCACGGACGGCAGCTTGTTCTTGCCCACGTCGTCCAGCATTTCGGCGTCGTGCTGCATGCCGCGTATGCCGATCAGCATCACGATCAGCAGGGCCAGCAGGCTGACGCCGATCAGCATGATCAGCTTGCCCCGCACTGTCATATTATTGAGCATGGTGGTCCTCCGTAGCACTGCGGTTTGGGGTCCAGCGTTCAGGCTCGGGCCCAGGCTCAGGCGGGCGCGCCGCCGATCTGCGCCATCGCTTCCAGTTCCGTCACCGACAGCACCTGGTCGGTGTTGAGCAGGATGACGAACTTGCCGTTGACCTTGCCCATGCCGGCGATGAATTCGGGGCGGATGCGGGCGCCGAACTGCGGCGCCGGTTCGATGTCGGATGGCGGGATGTCGATCACGGCGTTGACCGCGTCCACCATCACGCCCACCACCTGCTGCTCGCCGTCGGCGTCGATCTCGACGATGACGATGGCGGTGCGCTTGCCGATCTGCGTGGCGGGCCGGCCGAAGCGCGCGGCCAGGTCCATCACCGGCACCACCGCGCCGCGCAGGTTGATCACGCCGCGCACGCATTCCGGCATCAGCGGCACCGTGGTCAGGCCGTCGTATTCGATGATTTCCTTGATGGCCAGGATGCCGATGGCGAACACTTCGCCGCCCAGCATGAAGGTGAGGAACTGGGCCGATTCCTGCACCACTGCCGGCGGCGCGTTGCGGCCGGCTTGCACCATTGCTGTCATGGGGAACTCCTCGTTAAATGGTTCACGCGGCCGCTATGCCGCCAGTTGCGGGGTATCCGGGGCGCCGCCGCCGCTGCTGCTGCGGCCGACGATGGCCGGCACGTCCAGGATCAGCGCCACCTCGCCGCTGCCCAGGATGGTCGAGCCGCTGATGCAGCGCAGCTGGCTGAACATGCGGCCCAGCGGCTTGATGACGGTCTGGAATTCGCCGTGCAGCGCGTCCACCACCAGGCCGACCCGCTGGCCGGCGTGCTTGACCACCACGATGCTCTCGCGCCGGGGCGGCGGCGTGGTCACGCCGAACAGCGAGCGCAGCCGGATGAAGGGCAGCACCTGGCCGCGCAGATTGGTGTAGTCGTGGCCGGGCTCGGCGGCAAATTCGATGCACTCGTCGATCATGTCCAGCGGCACCACGAAGGTGGCCGTGCCCAGGCCCACCAGGAAGCCGTCGATGATGGCCAGGGTCAGCGGCAGGCGCACGGTGACCGTGGTGCCCAGGCCGGGCGCGCTGTCCACGGTGACGGTGCCGCGCAGCGCGGTGATGTTCTTCTTCACCACGTCCATGCCCACGCCGCGCCCGGACAGGTTGGTGATGGCGGCCGCCGTCGAGAAGCCCGGCTCGAAGATCAGGCCGTAGATTTCCTGGTCGCTCAGCTTGCGGTCCGGCTCGATCAAGCCGCGCTCGATGGCCTTGGCCAGGATGCGTTCGCGGTCCAGGCCGCCGCCGTCGTCGGACACTTCGATGACGATGCTGCCCGAGTCGTGGAAGGCGTTCAGGCGCACGGTGCCGCGCAGCGGCTTGCCGCGCGCGGCGCGCACTTCGGCCGGCTCGATGCCGTGGTCGATGGCGTTGCGCACCAGGTGCGTCAGCGGGTCGCCGATTTTCTCCACCACCGTCTTGTCCAGCTCGGTGTCCTCGCCGCTGACGGCCAGGCCGATGTCCTTGCCGATCTCGCGCGCCACGTCGTGCACCACGCGCTGGAAGCGGTTGAAGGTGGCGCCGATCTTCACCATGCGCAGCTGCAGCGCCGAGTCGCGCACCTGCTCCACCAGGTCGCTCAGCATGGAGGTGCATTCGAGCAGCTCGCTGTTGCGCACCTGGCGCGCGATCAGGTTGGCCGACGCGCCCACGATGATGAGCTCGCCCACCAGGTTGATCAGCAAATCCAGCTTGTCGGCGTCGACGCGGATCGAGCGGCTTTCGGCCGGCTTGGGGTCGGCGGACTGCTTCTGCTTGCTCAGCGCCGCTTCCACCATGGCCGGCTCGGCCCTGCCCTGCCCCACCAGGATGGCGCCCAGCGGCGGCGCGGCGGCCGGCGAGTGGCCGGCGGCGGCCTGCACCTGCAGCGCCGCGTCCAGCTCGCGCTGCGTGATGCAGCCGCAGCGCACCAGGATCTCGCCCAGCAGCGCCTTCTGCTCCGGCAGCTCGCGGATCAGGCGCACGTACTCCTCCACCCGGCTGCGCGGCGGCAGGATGTGCAGGGTGCAGGAATCCTGCACGAATTCGAACACGCCTTCGATGGCGGTCTTGTCGGCTTCCGTTTCCAGCGCGATCTCGAAGCCGAGGTAGCAGGTTTCCGGATCCATCTGCTCGGCGGCGGGAAGCGCGTCGGCCAGCGTGACGATGCCGACGATGCGCCCGATCTGGCCCAGGTAGCGGATGAAGGACAGCGGGTCCATGCCGTCGCGCAGCACGTCGGGGCCGAAGCGCAAGGACAGGTGCCAGGCGTCGCTGGAGCCGCCCGGCTCGCCCATGCGCTCGACGTCGGGATGGCCCTCGGCCACCAGTTCGCCGCCCGCGCCGCCCGCGCCGCCATGGCCGCCGCCGTCGGCCGGCTGGCCCATCTGCACGCGCAGCTGGGCGATCAGGGGCTTGCCCTCGGCCAGCATGGCCGCGTCCGCCTCGGTCTGTCCCGCTTCCAGCGCGCTGATCATGCCGGACAAATGGTCGCAGCACGCCAGCAGCAGCACGATCAGCTCGTCGGTCAGCGACAGTTTGCCGTCGCGCACCTCATCGAGCAGGCTTTCCACCACGTGGGTGAAGGCCACGATGTGGTCCAGGCTGAACAGGCCGGCCGAACCCTTGATGGTGTGGGCGGCGCGGAAGATGGCGTGCACCGCCTCGTCGCCGCCGCCGGCCTGGCTGCCATTGCCGGCGTTCAGCAGCGCGTTCTCCATGTCCTCCAGCAGTTCGCGGCTTTCCAGGATGAAGGTTTGTAGCGCCAGGTCCAAATCCATCGTCGTGCCTCCAGAACGGGTGCGGGTTTGCGCTTAGTGACCTTTGCGCGGGGCGATCAGCAGGGCGTCGCCGAACCAGGCGCCCAGGTCCAGCAGTTCGAACACGTCCAGCACGGCCGGGCTGTGGCCGGTGAGGCGCAGCTCGCGCTGCTCGGCGCGCGCCACCTGCTTGGCCAGCATCAGCACCTGCAGGCCGGCGCTGTCCATCTCGGTCACGCCGGCCAGGTCCACTTCCAGGCTGGTGCTGCGCTGCAGCTCGCCCAGCAGCAGGGTCTTCAGGTCGGCCGCGCGGTAGATGTTCAGCTCGCCGTCGATGGCGACCCGGCCCGCGCTCACGGCAGCACCAGTTTCTGCACCGCGCCCAGCAGCACCTCGGGCTTGAACGGTTTCACCACCCAGGCCTTGGCGCCAGCCGCCTGGCCTTCGCGCTTCTTGGCTTCCTGCGACTCGGTGGTGAGCATGATGACGGGGGTGAACTTGTAGTTGGGCAGCTGCTTGATTTCCTTGACGAAGGTGATGCCGTCCATATTCGGCATGTTGACGTCGCACACCACGAGGTTGACCTTTTGCCCCGTCAGTTTGGACAGCGCGTCCATGCCGTCGCGCGCCTCGATCACATCGTAACCTGCGCTCTTCAGCGCGATGCCGACCACTTGCCGCAACGAGGCCGAATCGTCGATGACCATGATGGTTTTTGCCATAGTGCTTCCCTAGAAAAATGTCACTTCGTCGGACGGCGCGGCGATCACCTTCTGTTCGCCCCGGTGCACCGCGTGCTCCTCCGCCATCGCATAGGTTTTCTCCAGCTCGCCCAACAGCGCGGAGGCGTGCGGCGCCTCCAGTGTAGCGTCATGCTGATAGTGCTGCCGGTTCTCGTCAAGCAGGCTCGGCAGTAGCCCGATGTTGTGGCTCACATGCCCCAGAACCTGGCTGACGCGGTCCTGGAATTGCAGCTGCACCAGCGCCTCGCCCACTTCACCCTTGATAGTGACGCTCTCCTGCTTGAGCAATTCGGACGACTGCGCCATGGCGTCGGTCAGGTTGCGGAACTCGCGCAGCACGGCGTCGATGGTGCCCTCGGACGACTGCATGGCCTGGTCCTCGGCCGCGCTCGATTCGGTGGCGGCCTTGCAGGCGGTCACGATGGCGGCGCTGATCTTGCCCACGCGGTCACTGATGCTGCGCCCGGTTTCGGCGGAGCGGTTGGACAGGTTGCGCACTTCCTGCGCCACCACGGCGAAGCCGCGCCCGGCCGGTCCGGCGCGCGCCGCCTCGATGGCCGCGTTCAGCGCCAGCAGATTAGTCTGCGCGGCGATGCTGGCCACGCCCTCGGCCATGTCTCGCAGCTCGCGCGTGAACTGCTCCAGCTCGCGGATGCGGGTCAGCATGGCGTGCTTGGAGGCAAGCGCCGACTTCATCGTGGCCACCACCTCGCCCAGCTGGCGCTCGCTGTGCGCGAACACCTGGCCCAGCGAAGCGCCGTCCTGGCTGTCGGCCGTGGCGTTGGACAGGCGCAGCGTGTCGTCCAGCTTGTCGACGATGGTGGAAAAACGGGTCGCCAGCTCGGCCACCGCCTCCTCCATCTGGCTGCGCGACGATTCGATATGGCGGCACCAGACCGGGGTGACTTCTTCGGCGAATTGCTGGCGGCCGTCCAGGTAGTTCTGCACATCGTTGCGGGCGCCCGAACCGGCGCTGCCGCTGAGCTGGAGCCAGGCATAGGCGCCGGCGGCGAGGAAGGCCAGCGCGCCGAGGATGCCGTACCAGCCGCCGTTGGGCCAGAACAGCGCCAGCAAGGCGCCGGCGATGGCGAGGACGGCCGGATAGTTGCGGCCGCCGGTGTTGTCTAGGAGTGAGTTCAATGGGTCTTTCTCAGGGTTGGGGAACCTCAAGCCATGTCATGCACACTGCCGGATCATTCTATCAAAAACATATTTGTGATTTGCAAGATCGATGCGCTTGGACGAAAAAACCACGCTTGCAGGACAGAAGTAACTGAAAATGACGAAGCGGCATAGTTGCCAGTTCCGTCATTTTCTGGTGTAATTTAGGTCTACACCGTCGGGGTGTAGCTTAGCCCGGTAGAGCGCTACGTTCGGGACGTAGAGGCCGGAGGTTCGAATCCTCTCACCCCGACCATCATCCCATACCCTCCACCGCCGCCCCGCCCGGGACATTTTCGCCGAGAAAATCCAGAAAGCGCCGCACGGCGGGCACCATGCCGCGCCGGGAGGGATATACCGCCAATACCTGGATCGCCGGCGGCGCCCATCCGGGCAGCACGGGAACCAGCAGGCCCTGGCGCATTTCGTCGACGCACATGAAGTCCGGCAGCGCGGTCATGCCGGTGCCCTGCAACGCGGCGAGCTTCAGCATGAGCAAGTCATCGACCGTGTACACCGGGCGGTGCTGCAGCTCAAAGCCGGCGCCGCCCGGCCCGGCCAGGGGCCAGCTGGCGCGCCCGTCGACCGCCGACATCGCGACGGTCGGCACGCGCGGCAACTCCTCCGGCGTGGCCGGCTTGCCGGCCCGTTCCAGCAGGCCGGGGCTGGCGACCAGCACAAACAAGTTCGTTCCCAGGTTCTTGACCACCAGGCTGCCGTTGTCGTCGAGATTGAAGCGCACGCGCAACGCGACGTCGATGCCCTCCTGCACCAGATCGACCACGCGGTTGGTCACCTGCATCTCGATCCGCACCTGCGGATACGCCGCGATGAAGCGCGGCAGGATGGGGCCGAGGGTGGTCTGGGCCAGGTTCACCGGGCAGGTGACGCGCACGGTGCCGCGCGGTTCGCTCTGCACCCGCGCGACGGCCTCGTCGGCGGCTTCCGCCTCCTCGCGCATGGCGACGCAATGGCGGTGATACAGCTCGCCGGCCTCGGTGAGCGACAGCTTGCGCGTGGTCCGATGCAGCAGCCGCACGCTCAGGCGCGCCTCGAGTTCGCCGATGCGCCGCGACAGCTTGGATTTCGGCACGCCCAGGCTGCGGCCGGCTGCGGCGAAGCCGCCCCGGTCCACCACTTCGGCGAAGTACAGCATGTCGTTTAAATCCTGCATTGTCTCGCCAGTAGAACAATTAAACCTGATTTTGCCATCTTATCAGCCCATTCCGCCTGTCGCATCATCTATTCCATGCGCGAGGGCACCGTCCTTGCCCGACAGGAGAAAATATGAAACTGCTGCACATTGATTCGAGCCCGCTGGGCGCCGCCTCCGTTTCGCGTGAACTCAGCCGCAAGACCGTGGCGAAATGGGCCGCCAACCACCCCGCCACCACCGTGGAATACCTGGACCTGGCGCTGGACGCCCCCTCGCACCTGAACATGGACTCGCTGGGCTTCAAGCTGGGCATCGATGCGGCGCAGCTCACGCCGGTCCAGAAGATGGAAAACGCACTGTCCGAACAGCTGGTGAGCCAGTTTCTCGCGGCCGATGTGGTGGTGATCGGCGCGCCCATGTACAACTTCAGCATCCCGAGCCAGCTCAAGGCCTGGATCGACCGCATCGCGCAGGCGGGCCGCACCTTCCGCTACACGGCAAACGGCCCCGAGGGTCTGGCCAAGGGCAAGACCGTGATCGTGGTGTCCACGCGCGGCAGCATGTATGCCGGCCTGCCGCTCGAAGTGGTGGACCACCAGGAGAGCTACCTCAAGACGGTATTCAACTTCGTGGGCATTACCGATATCCGCTTCGTGCGCGCCGAAGGTCTGGGCATGGGCGAGCAGGTCAAGGCCAAGGCGCTCGCTGCGGCCGAAGCGGACATCCAGACCAAGACCGGCCAGTCCGCCAACGACGCCAGGGCCGCAGCGGCAGCCTGAGGAGCCACAGATGTCCTTCCCCACCCAGGTACGGCGCGGCATAAGCCGCGTCGATCATCCCCGGATCCAGGCCGGCATGTCCGCCGTGCACCGGCTGCGCCCGCTTGTTCCCCCCGGGGACTGGGCCGGGAGCGATCCGTTTCTGCTGCTGGTGGAGGACTGGTTCCCCGAGAGCGTTTTCGACCGTCACCCGCACCGGGGGATCGAGACGGTCACTTACGTCATCGAGGGCGCGATCGAGCACTACGATAACCACGGCAACAAGGGCCGCCTCAACCCGGGGGACGTCCAGTGGCTCACTGCGGGGCGCGGCCTGGTGCACAACGAGGAGCCTGCCGATGGCCAGGTCGCCCGTATCCTCCAGCTATGGGTCAACCTGCCCAGCGCGGACAAACTGGTGCCCGCGCGCCACCAGCACCTCCAGGCCGACACCGTCCCGGTGCGGCGCGAGCATGGCGCCGAGGTGCGCGTCTTTTCCGGGAGCTCGGCGGGCGTGACGTCCTCTACCCAAAATTACGCCCCGGTGACGATGGTCGAAATCCGCCTGCAGCCCGGCGCCCGCGTCGAGCAAGACCTGCCGGCCGGATACAACGGCTTCGTGGTGGTCATCGAAGGCAGTGGCGCCATTGGGGTGCCGGAGACCGCAACCCGGGAAGGCGACGTCGCCTGGCTGACGCCCAGCACGGAACCGAGCAGCGTCGCGCTGGCCGGCGGCGATCAGGGCTTGCGGGCGCTGCTCTATGCAGGCAAGCCCCTCCGCGAGCCGGTGGCCGCGCGCGGACCGTTCGTGATGAACACCGACGCCGAACTGGCGGCCGGTTTTGCGGAGTTCCGCGCCCAGGGTGACCGTTTCGGCTTGACTTAGAGCGCACTCCAACCCTTAGCCTGTCCTTGAGATGCAATCCTTCATCTCATACGACAACGGCAAAGGGGTAAAACGATGATACTCAAACGCATCTTGTTTTCGAAGGCATGGTTGGTAGCGGTGATGATTTCAGCGGCATCGGCCGCTTCGGGGCAGGAGACCGAGCGGCGCGCCCGCGGCATGGCAGCCATAGCCAAGATCACCGGCAATGAAGGCAGGCAGGTGGTCGATTCGCTGCGCGACATATCGCCCGAACTGGGCAACTGGATCGTGGATTTTGCCTACGGCGATGTGATTTCGAGGCCCGGCGTTTCGCTGTGCACCAGGGAGCTGGCCACCGTTTCAGCGCTCACCGCGCTGGGCAACGCGCAGCCGCAGCTCAAGGTGCATATCGAGGGCGCGCTGAATGTGGGCTGCAAGCCGGAGGAGATCATTGAAATCATCACGCAAGTAGCCGTCTACGCCGGCTTTCCCAGCGCGCTGAACGGCATCAGCGCCGCCCGCAGCGTGTTTGAGAAGAGAGGCATTAAAGCTGCACGGTCCAATTGACGTGGCAAGCCAGCCAGCTTGGCGACCGCACGCTGGAAATGCCGTTTAACCGCTACCGGCCTCACCGGTGCAGCGCCAGCCCTTTCACCGCCTTGTCGATTGCCTTCTTCGGCCCGCGCAGCGCCAGTCCCACCAGGTTCAGGTTGCCGGGGTCTTCCGCCAGAAACACTTGCCGGTTGGCCTCGTCATGGCCTGTGGAGAACATCGCGAACACATAGGGCTGCATCGTGATGCCGCGCGCCAGGCCCACGCGATGCGCGGCCTGGAGGCCGGCCAGGTCCGCTTCGAAAATCAGCATGGGCTGGCGGGACATGCTGCCGTAACGATGGCCGTGCGCGTCGACGTACGGTTCCCCCATGATTTCCGGGGCGGCGGAGGCAATGCCGGTTGCCAGGAAGGCGACCACGTTCATGCCCTGCCACGTTGCCAGGTCATTGCGGACCAGAATCGCGACTTTGGTGTCGAACATCTTGAACTCCTTACAAAGCTGGAAAGCCATGATAGGAGCTGGCTGGCCCGTCAGTCTGTAAGGTTTGTGCACTGGCGCTGGTAGGCAGCAGGCGTGAGCCGGTACGCGCGGCGGAACCAGAGGCCCAGGTGGCTCTGGTCTGCAAAGCCGACTTCGGCGGCCACTTCCACCGGCATCATGCCGCCCGCCAGCAGCGCCCTGGCCGCGCGCAGCCGCAACCGCACCAGGTAGGCGTGCGGCGACAGGCCGAAGGCGCGCTTGAATTGCCGGGTCAGGCGGAAGCGGTCGATGCCGGCGTGGCCCGCCAACTCATCCAGCCCGACGTCGCCGGCCATGTGGGCATGCAGATAGTCCCGGGCGCGCTCCATTTCCGTCGCCGACTCCCGTTTGCCGGACGGGGCTTTGGCGCACAGATGCCTGGCCAGCATTGCCACCAGCTGGTCCAGGCTTTGGTCGCGCGCCAGCCGCCCCTCGCCCCGGTGGATGGCGAGAAAGGCCTGCTGTATCGCGGCGCTGAGCATGGCGTCGTCCGCCAGGGTGCTGCGGAAGGCAGCCTGCAGCGACGAAACGTCGCCCAGGCCGAGCCGGCGCGTCATGCCGGACACCCAGGCTTGCGGCAGATACAGCATCGCGTAGGTGAAGCCGTCCTGCTCGGGCGCATGGCCGTCATGGACCGCGCCGGGTTCGATGAGGATGGATCGTCCCGGCGTGCTGGTGTGCAGCGAACGGTGGCAGCTGAAACGCTGCACGCCCTGCTGCGTCACGCCGACCAGCATTTCGTCATGGTCATGCGGATCGTAGGCATGCCCCTGGAAATGCGCGTGGACACTTTCGATGCCAGTGTCCCGGTCGCGGCGAATCGTGATCCAGTCGCCGTTGTCGATGTCTGAGTTCATGCGGCCTATTCTACGCACAGTCCGGCTGCATGACGTCTTCGGAAAATATGTAGTATATTACATATCACCACAACAAATCCCGCCTGCCGCCATGCCTCTCCCCGCCGCCGTCACTGCCATCCCCCGCTCGCTGGTGCGGGAAGAGGTGTACCGCACACTCAAGCAATGGATCGTCGAGCTCACCCTCGCGCCGGACGAAATCATCCGCGACCACGATCTGGCCGAACGCCTGGGCGTGTCGCGCACGCCGGTGCGCGAGGCGCTGCGCCAGCTGGAGGACGAGGGCCTGGTGGTGACCAGCTTCCACAAATGGACCAAGGTGGCGCCGGCCGATCCGGCCGAAGTGCTGCAGCTGTATCCGGTGGTGGCGGCGCTGGAGGCGGCGGCGGTCCGGCTGGCGGCAGGCCGCTTGTCGGCGGACGACCTGGCCGGGCTCGGCAAGCTGAACCAGGCACTGGAGCAGGCCATCCGGCAAGGCGACAGCGCGGCGGCCACCGGCTGCGACATGGCCTTCCACGCCTTGCTGGTCGAGCGCAGCGGCAACGCCGAAATCGCCAGGCTGCTGGGCACGCTGCGCCCGCGCATCCAGCGTATCGAACTGGCTTACTTCGGCGACCAGCCGCTGGCCTTGCAGTCGGTGGCCGACCACGAGGCTATCCTGGCCGCGCTGCGGCGGGCCGACGCGGAAGCGGCCAGCGCCGCCATGCAACGCAACTGGGAATGGCCGCACGGCGCCCTTCCCCCAACCCCATCCTCATCCCTCTCCAAGGAGTAGACCGATGCGCACCGCACTGATCGTGATCGATTTCCAAAACGCCGTCTTTATCGAACCGGCGGCCCATCAAGCCGGGCTGGTGCTGGAACGCATCCGCGGCCTGATCGCTGCCGCGCGCGCCAGCGGCACGCCGGTCATCTACGTCCAGCACGAAGAGGCGGACTGCGAATGGGAAGCGGGCAGCGACAGCTGGCAGTTCCCGCCCGCGATCGCGCCGCAGGCGGGAGATTTCGTCAGCGCCAAGGGACAGTGCGACGCCTTCTTCGGCACCGGGCTGCACCAGCATCTGCGCGCGCAAGGCATAGGGCGCGTGGTGATCTGCGGCTACGCCACCGAATTCTGCATCGACACCAATGTGCGCCATGCCGCCAGCTCCGGCCTGGAGACCGTGGTGGTGGCCGACGCCCACACCACGCGCGACCGCGACCACCTGTCCGCGCCCGGCATCATCGCGCACCACAACGCCACCTGGCGCCGCTTCGGCGGCATCAGCCTGCTCGACAGCGGCGCGGTGCGCTTTGGCCGGGAGTAAGGCCATGACCGGCATCGCCACCGAACTGCTGCAGCCGGCCGAGAATATTCCGCCGGGGTTCGCCTCGCTGTCGCAGGGCGTTTTCCACGCCTCCACCATCCTGTTCCCGGACGTCGCCTCCTTCCTGGACCGCCAGGCGCAGGCCGGCATCGGCTACAGCTACGGCCAGAATGGCACGCCCACCCACTACGCGCTGGCGGACAAGCTGGCGCAACTGGAGGGCGGCGGCCAGACCGTGCTGGTGCCGAGCGGCCTGGCCGCCATCACGCTGGTCAGCAGCTGCGTGCTGTCGGCCGGCGACCACGTGCTGCTGCCGGCCGCCATCTACGGCCCCACCCTGGACGTGACACGCAAGCTGTTCGGCAAATGGGGCGTGCGCTGTTCGGTGTACGGCGGCGATGCAGGCGCGGACATGGCGCGCCTGTTCGAGCCGCGCACGCGCCTGGTGTGGACCGAGGCGCCCGCCTCGAACACGCTGGAGATGCAGGACGTGCCGGCCATCGCCGCAGCGGCGCACGCGCACGGCGCGCTGGTGGCGATGGACAATACCTGGGCCACGCCGCTGGGCTTCCGGCCGCTGGAGCACGGCGTGGATTTTTCGATCCAGGCGCTCACCAAGTACGTTGGCGGCCACTCGGACCTGTTGATGGGCGCCGTCACCACCCGCGATCCGCAGCGCTATCGGCATTTGCGGGAGACGGCTGAACTGCTGGGCTACTACGTCGCCAGCGATGAATGCTTCCTTGCGCTGCGGGGCTTGCCGACGCTGGCGCTGCGGCTGGAGCGGCACTTTGCCTCGGCGCTGAAAATAGCCCGCGCGCTGGAACGGCATCCGGCGCTGGCCAGCTTGCACTATCCGCCGCTGGAGTCCGACCCGGGCCACGCGCTGTGGAAGCGCGATTTCACATCCGGCAGCGGGCTGCTGTCGTTCACCCTGCGCCAGGGCGATCTGGCGGCAGTGGAAACATTCGTGGCGGCACTGCGCTTGTTCCGGCTGGGCAACAGCTGGGGCGCGGTGCACAGCCTGGTCGCGGTGGCGCCGCTGCGCGCACCGCGCGAAGGCTGGCTGGTCCGGCTGCACGTGGGGCTGGAGGATGCCGACGACTTGCTGCAGGACGTGCTGCAAGCGCTGGCCGCTATGCCATGATTCGTACATTCGTTTTTTTATACACTTTCAAAGCCATAAATCAACAAACAATATCGTACACCCGTCATTACACTGTCATAAACGGCCGATAAGATCACAGCCTCCAATCACTCCCAGGCTGAGACAAACCCATGAACCACCGCTTGATCATGAGCGCCGGACTGGCCCTGTGCGCCAGTCCCGCCTTCGCGCTGAATATCGTGCTGACCAACGACGACGGCCTCACCAGCAACCTGAAAGCCTTGTACGACGAACTGAAGGCTGCCGGTCATTCGGTCATCGTGTCGGTGCCCTGCTCCCCGCAAAGCGGCCGCAGTTCCGCCATCGTCATGTACAGCACCACCACCATCGTGCCGGACAACGACAAGACCCAGATCGAAGCCGAAAAAGGCTGCCACAACGGCGCCGCGCCGGTGGGTGCGCCCGCTGTGGGACCGTTCACCAAGAGCGGTTATACCGGCGGCGATTTCAACTACGTGCACGGCACCCCGGTGATGTCCCTGATGTACGGGCTCGACGTGCTGGCGCCCGCGCGCTGGAACAAGGCGCCTGACCTGGTGCTGTCCGGCCCCAACGAAGGCCAGAACGTGGGCAAGCTGGTGATCAACTCGGGCACCATCGGCAATGCGCAGTTCGCCGCCGGGCGCGGCATTCCAGCCATCGCGCTGAGCGCAGGCGCCAACAGCACCGACAACAACACGCTGGCCAGCCCGATTTCACGCACCGTCGCCCAGCTGACCACCAAGCTGCTGGCCGCGCTGCAAGCCAAGGCTGGCGGCGCCGCGCTGCTGCCTGCCGGCGTGGCGCTGAACGTGAATTTCCCCGATACGCCCGCCGCCAACACCAGCTGGGCCTTTACGCGCCAGGGCACGTACGACACCTACAATCTGAAGTTCAGCAGCGGCGCGCCGTGGGGTTTGTCCGGATCGGCGCCGGGCGCGCCAACCGCCGAGCAGGCCGAGGATGAAGCGCTGGTGTACAAGACCAAGGTTGCCGTCACCGCCATGCAGGTGGGCTACGAGCAGCGTCCCGCCGCCCAGCAGTGGCTGCGCCTGCGCCTGCGCGACCTGTTTGCCCAGTGAGCCGCGCCATGATGCCTTTCTTTTCTATCCGGACCCGCGCGGGCGCCATGCTCCCACTGCTGCCGCTGCTGCTCAGCGCCTGCAGCAGCGACAACACCGAACCCGCCGCACCGGCCGTCAAAGTAACCGAGCTGGCCGCAGGAACTTATGCCGTCAGCACCGGCGATGCCGCCAACCCGAGCGCAGGCAAGTACTACGCGGCGGCGGACGGCAGCCGCCTGCTGGTTCTCAACAATAGCGCGCAGCAGGCCACGGCGCTGTACCGCAAGGACGGCAGCAGCAGCTGGCAGTCCATGCCTGCCGCCACCAAGGACACATCGGTGGAACTGTTGAACAGCAGCGCCATCCCGTCGAGCGCCATCAACGCGGCGGCCATCGCCAGGAGTTACGCGGTGCGCCTGGCGGCGGGCGGCGTGGCGGCGTTTTCGGTGACGGCCGGCGGCGACATCGTGGCCGGCAGCAGCAGCTGCAAGCTGTCCGGCAAGCTGTCGGCCAGCACGTTGCCGCACGCGCTGAAGCTGTCGTTGACGGCTTCAGGTTGCGGCGACCTGCCGGCCCAGTCGGACGGCTTCCTGGTGGCCGATAGCGATTATTCGCCAGCGGGATTCCGCCTGCTCGCCGCCGGCGCCGCCGCGCCGCTGGACCTGTGGGCCTATCCCGAGTGAGCTGACCCGGCCTCGCGCAGCCACTCGGCGGCTGCCGAGAAGGCCGAGGCGACCGATTTCTCGGACGCCTCGCCGGGCGGCTCCATATTGGTCAAGCCGGTCAGGCCCATGGACACCACCTGCGCGCACAGCGCATCGATGCCGCGCGCCGCAGGCATATATTTTCCGAAGACTTTCACCAGGTTGTTGCCGCGCCGGCTGCGCATGCCCGCCGTGTAGGCCGCCAGCCCGGGCATGCGCGCCGCCGCGATGGCCATGGCAAAATTCGCGCGCGCCAGGTCGAGCTTCTGGCCGTCGCCTTCGGTGCGCAGGCGCTGCAGATCCGTCAGGCTGTCCGCATTCACCGCCGCCAGGATGTGCGCGGCGATAAATTCCAGCCCCGCCATCACCAGCTCGTGCTGGGTGGGAAAACGGTAGCTCAGCGTGGTGTGCGGCACGCCGATCTCGGCCGCGATGGCGCGATGCGTCAGGCCGCTCACGCCTTGCGCCGCCAGCCGCATGCCGCACGCGCGCGCGGCCAGCGCCGACCATGCGGGGGCGCGGCCCGCACCCGGCTTGGCCGCGAGGCCGTCCGCAGTGGCAGTGGGCTGGAGCTGGTCGAGCAGCACGCCGAACAGGGCGCCGTCCGCCGCATCCGGGACGGACGCAACGCCGCCGTCGAACAGGCGCTGCAGGCACAGGCGGCGCAGCATGCGGTAAGGCGAGAGCGCGTTCAGCACCACGCTGTAGGCCAGTTCGGCGGTGACGTAGCCATGCCACCATCCGCACGCCGCCAAGGCCGGCGCCAGCCCTGCCCGGTGCGCAAACTCGTCCCAGAAGGCGCGCTGCTGCGCGCGCCACGCGGCGAACGCGGGCTGCAGGGATTCGTCCCAGGTGCAGGCGTGCAGCAGTTCCAGGTGCAGCATCGAGACCGCGCGCTGCTGCGTGGCCTGCTCTTCCAGGATGGCTTCCGCCAGGCCGGCGGCCATGGCCGGCGGCAGGCTGCGCAAGGCTGCCAGCGTGGTGCGCCAGCGCTGCAGCAGCAGCGCGTCCTGCGCGCAGGCGGCGCCGCAGATGGCGGCGATGATGTCCGCGCGCGCGCCGTAATGCGTGGTGAGCACGGTCACCGACACACCCAGCATGTCAGCCAGCGGGCGTAGCGTCAGGCCGGCGAGACCCTCGCTGAGAACAATACGGCAGGCGGCGTCAAGCAATGCGTCGGCTGTCGGCGCTTTTCTGGATTTTCTTGCTGCGGCTTGCTCGATCAATCGGAACTCGTGGCAGGTGGACTGGGTCTAAGCTGACCATCACGCCGATTGTAGTTCAGATCAGCCCACGGCGGAAATAGGAGCGGGGCTGGGATACCGGCAGATCAATACATGATGTCTAGCGCACGGGCTCCAGCAGCGCATTGGCGCTGGCAAGGTCGTCCACGCTCAAGCGCCCCGCCGCCTGCTTGAGCAGCAGCAGCGCCACCACGTGGCGGTGGCGCGCCTGGATCAGCTGCAGCTGCGCCTGGCCCTGGGTCTGGATGGCGTTCAGCACATCGGTCAGGGTGCGCGTGCCGTGCTGCTGGCCGGCGCGGGTGGCGGCCAGCGCCCGCTCGGCTGCCAGCGCGGCGGCTTCGGCGGTGGCGATCTGGATCACGCTGCCCTGCGCGGCCTGCCACTGCGCCTCCACGTTGCGCACCAGCTCGCGGCGCGTCGCTTCCAGCTGCGCGGCCTCGGCGTCGCGGTTGTAGATGGCCTGCTTTTGCTGCGCCAAGGTGCCGCCGCCCGCGAACAAGGGCACGGTCAGCTGCAGGCCCACGGTGGTGTTGGTGCTCTGCGGACTGGCGGGCAAGCCGCCCAGCGGTGCGCGCTCGGTGGTGAGGGCCAGCCCCAGGGTGGGCAGATGCGCGGCGCGGGCCGCGTTGATGCGCTCTTGCGCGGCGGCCACGGCTGCGCTGCCGGCGCGCAGCAGCGGGTGGCCGGCCAGCGCCTCGGCCACCCAGGCGGCCGGGCTGGCCGGCTGCGGCGCGGCGGGGCGCAAGCCTTGCTGCAGGGGCCGCAGCGGCAGCGGCGGCTGGCCGGTGAGCTGCTGCACCGCCTGGCGCGCGTCGGCCACGGCTTCCCTGGCTTGCTGCGTGACGCCCTGGGCAATGCCGAAAAAGGCGCGCGCCTGGTCCACGTCCACCGGCGCCGACAGGCGCTCGGCCACGCGCACCTCGCTTTGCCGCACCAGCTCGGCAAACGCTGCTTCGTTGGCGGCATAGGTGGCGAGCTGGTGTTCCGCGGTGAGCAGCCCGAAATAGCGCACGGCCACCTCGGCCAGCAGTACCTGCTCGGCGGCGCGAAGGCTGGCCTCCTGCGCCGTGGCGCCGGCGCGCGCGGCCTGCCAGCTGGCGAGCGCGGCGAGGTTGAGCAGCGGCTGGGTGATCTGGCTGGTGGCGGTGCGGGTGGTGGCCCCGGATGCGCGCTGCGGCGTGGCGCTCAGGGTCCATTGCGGCAGCAGCGCGGCGCGCGCGCTGTCGGCGCCGGCGCCGGCCGCGCCGGCCTGCGCGGCGGCCCGCTGCAGCGCGGGGTTGCCGGCGCGGGCCTGGACGTACAGCGACAGCAGGTCGTCGCTGTCCTGGGCCGCCGCCGGCGCGCACACGGCCAGCAGGCCGGCCAGCAGACCGGCCTGCAACGCGGCACAGCGGCCGCGCCGGGCCCAGCGCATTACGCCGTGCATTCGCGCAGGCTGCCCACCACGGGAATCTCGCGCTGCACGTCGGTCACTTGCCCGTCCATCACGCGCACGATGCGCTGCGCGCGTTCGGCCAGTTGCATGTCGTGCGTAACCATGACGATGGTGGCGCCGCCCGCATGCAGCTGTTCCAGCAGGTCCATCACGCTGCGCGCCATCTGGCTGTCGAGGTTGCCGGTCGGTTCGTCGGCCAGCAGCAGCGGCGGTTCGCCTGCCAGCGCCCGGGCAATCGCGACGCGCTGCTGCTGGCCGCCCGAGAGCTGGCCCGGGTAGTGCCTGGCGCGCGCCGACAGCCCGACCCGGGCCAGCGCGGCCTGGGCCAGCGCGCGCCGCTCGGCGGCCTTGAAGCCCCGGTAGCCCAGCGGCACTTCGATGTTGTCGATGACGTTCAGGTCGGGGATCAGGTTGAAGGCCTGGAAGATGAAGCCGATCTTCTGGTTGCGCAGCCGGCTGCGCTGGCGGTCGCTCATCTGGCTCACGTCCGTGCCGTCCAGCACATAGCGGCCGCTGCTGGCCGCTTCCACCAGGCCGGCGATGCTCAGGAAGGTGCTCTTGCCGGCGCCCGACGGCCCCGTGACGGCGACGAACTCGCCCTTGGCGACGCCGAAGTTGAAGTCGCGCAGCGCGGCCGTCTCCACCGTTTCGGTGCGGTAGACCTTGGCAATGTGGTGCATCTGAAGCATGGCAGTTCCTTACTGGATTAATTGAACACGATCGGCGCTTTTGAACACGTCGCTGCCGGCGATGACGATCTCGTCGCCCGCCTTGAGCCCGTCCAGCACCTCCACTTGCGTGAGACTTTGCGCGCCCAGCCGGATCGGGCGCCGGACCGCGCTCTGGCCGCTGGCCACATAGGCCCAGCGCCCGCCGCCTTCCTCCACGAACGCGCCGCGCGCCACGCGCAGCACCCGCTCGCGGTGTTCGAGCAGCACCCGCACCGACAGGCGCTGGTTCTGGCGCAACGCGTCCGGCTGTGCGCCGTCAAAGCGCAGCCGGGCCGCCACCTCGCCGTTGACCACCTCGGGCGAGACGCTGCTGATGCGGCCGCGCCACTGCCGCCCGTTGCCGCCGATTTCGCCGGGCATGCCGGGCGCCAGCTCGCGCGCCTGGCTTTCGGCCACCTGCACCTGCACTTCCAGCTGGGTCAGGTCGATGACGGCCAGCAGCTTGGCGTCCTTGGCCACGGTGGAACGGTCGGCCACGAAGATCTGCCCCACCTGCCCGTCGACCGGCGCGCGCACCTCCAGCTCGGCTTCCTGGCGCTGCAGATCGCCCACCTGCAGCACGGCGCGCTCGTGGGCCTGGCGCCGCGCGGCCAGTTCGAAGCGCAGCGCGTCGTCCTTCAGCGTCAGCGCCTGCCTGGCCTGCTCATGCGCGATGCGCGCGCGGGCCACCGCGTCGCGTGCCTGGTCGACCGCCATGCCGGCCGCCGCGCCAGCCTCGAAGGCGCGGCCCTGGCGCAGCAGGTCGGTCTCGGCCGAGCGCAGCGCCAGCGCGGCGGTCTGCACCGCGGCCTCGGCGGCGGCGCGGGCCTGGCGCGCGTCGGCCTCGGCGCGCAGCCAATCGCTCTTGAGCGCGTCGGCCGCGCTGCGCGCCTGCGCCAGCCCGGCCAGCAGCTCCGGGCTGTTGATATGGGCCAGCACCTGGCCGGCCTTGACGGCGCTGCCCGGCTGCACGGCGAACGCCACGGTGCCGCCGGAGCCGGCGTACAAGGTGGGCGCAGAGGCGGCCACCACGCGGCCCTCGGCGGCCACGTCGCGCGTCAGCTCGCCCAGCGCCACGGTGGCGAAGGTGAGGCGCTCGCGGCTGTAGCTGGCGCCGCCGGCCAGCCCGTCGCTGGCGTGCCAGCCGGCCCAGGCCAGCAGCGCGGCGGCGGCCACGCCCGCCGCCAGCCACAGCGGTTTGCGTGGGCGGGGCGGCGGCAGCGCGGTATCCTGCACGGAAATTTCGGGAATCATGCTCACACCGCCTTGATCGCCAACATCGGCGGGACGTCCGCTGCGCGCAGCGCGGGCGCCAGCACGGCCACCTGGCCCAGCACCCACAGCATGGCGGCCCCGGCCGGCATGTACCACAGCGGCAGCGGCGGCAGCTCGTAGAACCGCATCAGTCCGACGTTCAGGCCGTAGGCCAGCAGCATGCCGAACAGGATGCCCAGCGACACGATCAGGAAATTCTCGATCTGGAAGTAGCGCAGGATGTCGCCCCGGGTCGCGCCCAGCGCACGCCGGATGCCGATCTGCTTGCGCCGCTGCGTGACCCAGAAACTGGCCAGGCCGACGATGCCCAGCGCCGTCGTGCCCAGCAGCGCAACGATGACGCCCATCAGCAATACCGCCATGACCAGCGAGCCCTGGAAGTAGCTGCTGCGCAGCTCGGCCAGGCTGCGGCTCTGCTCCGCGTCCAGCACGGCATCGGGCGCGGCCCGCAGCACCGCCTTGCGGGCGCCGTCCATGATGCGCGCCATGTCGGCCGGGCTGCCGCGCAGCAGGTAGGTGCCGGCATGCTGCGGCCCCGCCGCCGCCGGCACGAAGACGGCCCAGTCCGGGTCTTCGCTTTCGCCGCCGCCGGGCGCGGTCACGGACAGATGGTCGAGCACGCCGATCACCCGGAAGCTGGTGTCCAGCGTCCAGAACTGCTGTCCGAGCGGATTCTGGCCCGGCCACAGGTGCGCCGCCAGCTTGCGCGTGACCAGCACGGGCGGCGCGGCCGGCACCAGCTGGGTGACCGGGGTGTACTCGTCCGCCGACGGCGCCCGCCCCGCCACCAGGCGCAAGCCGAACGCGCCGATGGCGCCGGCGTCGCCGACGTAGAAATCGATCACGCCGCCGAAGCGCTTCTGCTCCTGGTCCAGCATGACGCCGGCGCGCACGCCGGACGCGCCGAACGGCACCATGTTCACCACGCTGACGGCCTGCACGCCGGCCACGCCGCGCAGCGCGTTCAGCACGCGGGCGTTGAGGTCGCCGGCCTGCTGCGGCTCGAAACCGGACAGGCGCAGCGTGCCCAGCGCGGCCTCGTCCACCCCGCTGTCCATCTGCATCGCCTGGAAGCGCTGCACGACGAGGAAGCAGGCGTTGCACAGCACCGCGCAGGCCAGCGCAATCTGCAGGGCGATCAGGAAAGTGGCCAGGCGGTGCTTGCGCAGCGCGGAAAGGATATAACGGGTCTGCATGGCGTCCTCTATAACTGTTTCAACTGCGCTGCGGGCTGGATCACGGAAGCGCGCAGGGCCGGCAGCGTGCCCGCCAGCAGGCTGACCGCCAGCGACAGCGCAAACGTCAGCAGGAACATCGGCACGTCCAGGTAGGCCACATCCACGTACGGTACCGGCTGGCGCCGCACCAAGTACAGGCCGAACAGGGTCAGCGCCAGCCCGCCGGCTCCGCCCAGCACGCCGATCAGCGCCGACTCGGCCATGCACTGCGCGAACACCGCGCCGCGCGTGGCGCCCAGCGCCCGGCGCAGCCCGGTTTCCGCGCCGTGCCGCAGGAACTTGGCCAGCAGCAGGCTCACCACGTTGGCCAGGCAGATGGCCAGGAATGCGAAGGCCAGCACGGCTTGCAATTTCACGTCGCTCGGCACCACGCGGTTGAAATCCAGCCACTGCATGAGTGGGCGCAGCCGGGTGTTGTCGGCGTGCTTGATGCGGCCCTGGCTCTGCTGCTGCGCGGCGTAGTTGCGCAGGAACTGGCCGTAAGCCGCCACCTTGGCGGCGCTGTCCAGCCGCACCCACAACGCCACCCACACGCACGGCGCATTCTGCAGCTGGCCGGGCTGGTCCGGCGTACCCCAGCAGGTGAACGCCTGGAAGTTGCCGGCATTGGCGTCCAGGCTGGTGGAGAACGGCAGGAACACGTCGTCGGGCTGGCCGTAGAAGCTGGCGGTGTCGCCGTTGGCGAAGCGGCCGCCGCGCACCTTGTAGAACAGCGGGGATGGCCGCCACGGCGCCAGCACGCCGACGATGCGCGCGTCCGTATTGCCCACGCGCAGGGTGCGGCCGACGCTGTCCTTGCCGCCGAACAGCTTGTCGTTCAGGCCGGACGAAATCACCACCACGCGCGCGCGCGCCGCGTCGTCGGCGCGGCTCCAGCCTTGCCCGTACCGCAGCGGCACGTCGAACAGCGGGAAGAAGTCGGCGGTGACGGAAGCCATCGGCAGCATCAGCGGCGGCAAGGCCGTGTCCGGTGCGCGCAGCTTGACCAGGCTGCCGGCCACCAGGGTCTGCCGGTCCGCCAGTTGCCCGGCCTGCCGTGCGCTCCACAGGTCCATCGCCGTGCGGTAGTCCAGCACGTCGAGCGGCTCGCGCCCCTTCGAACCGGGATTGACGTCGATCTGCGGATAATAGATGTGCTGGCTGCGCCCCGGCAAAGGGTCGCCGGACAGCAGGTGCATCACCGTCAGCGTGGTCATGCTGGCGCCGATGCCGACGGCGATGGCCAGTACCATCAGCGCGGTCAGCACCTTGTTGCGCCTCGTGTTGTGCAACGCTACCTTCAGATAATAACTCAGCATATTTCTGGCACACCTCATAACGACTGGTTAAGCGCGCGGCCGGCCGCGCATTCAATGGTTGACCGCCACCCGCTCCGCTTTGCAGGCAGCCGCGCCGCCAAGTATGTGGACCTGGTCGAACATGGACGCGTATTCCTCCGCGCCATGCATGATCATCACCAGCATCCGGCCGCGCGTGCGCCGCTCGATTTCCCGCATCGCCACCGCGCGGCTGGGCACGTCCAGGTTGGCCAACGGTTCGTCCAGCACGTACAGGTCCGCGTCATAGGACAGCGCCAGCGCCAGCGACAGCTTCTGCTGCTGCCCGGCCGACAGCTGGTCGGGACAGGCATCCAGGATCGCGGGGTCGTCAATGCCGAATGCGCCCAGCAGCTCGCGGCTGGCCGGCAGCTCGCCCGCCTTGACCGGCGGGAACTGCACCGGCAAGGTCACCGCGCTGATCCGGGCGGGCAATTCCAGCTGGCCTTCGGACGGCGCCAGGTAGCCGGCCAGGATGTTGGCCAGCGTGGTTTTGCCGGAGCCGTTCGGGCCGACGATGAGGGCGCGCTGCCCCGGCGCCACGCGCATGGAGAAAGCCGACAGCACCGGATCGGCGGCATAGCCGTACGCGATGGCAGTCGCGGCCACCGCATTGCCGGTCCGGTGATAGGGGTCGGCGGGCCGTTCCTGCATGAAGCCCACCAGGCGGTTGATGGTGGCGCTGTGGCTGTGCAGCTCGGCCCATTGGCGGAAGATCTCGATCAGCGTGGTGGCCGAGCGCCAGAAGGCATTCATGAAGGCGATGAAGGAGCCCAGCGTCATCTGGTTGCGAAACACCAGCCAGGCGCCCACGAAAATGGAGCAGGCGTCGGAGATCACCATGGTCAGGTCGCTGGCCCCTTGCAGCAGGCGGATCACGCGGAATTTCCGGTATCCGGAGTCGAGCACGTAGTCCATGCTGCTGGAGAAGGTGCCCAGCGTCTTGGGCCCCATCATGAAGCTGCGCACCATCTTGAAGGCGCTCACCGACCTGGTGAGGACGTCCACCAGCGCCGCCTCCTTGTCCCGCTCGATGATGGTCAGGCCGCGGATCTTCTTGCTCACCAGAATGCTCACCACCGTCGCGACCGGAATGATGACCGACAGGATCAGGAAGGCCTGCCAGGAGATGAAAATCAGCACCGAGACCAGCATGGCGAAGGTGACGATGCTGACCGCCATCTTGCGCACCAGGCTCAGCATCGGCACCAGGCCGTCCTTCACGTCGGAACGGATGCGCGCCACATAATAGCCGCTGCCTTCGCGCAGCACGTCGCGGTAGTTTTTGGCGAAATAGGCGCGCAGCATGTTGCCGCTGGCTTGCGCGACAATCTTGTTGTCCAGCCTGAGCTGCCACAGCGACACCAGGTAGTTCAGCATGTTAAGCGACAGGCCCAGCGTCAGGTAGCCGAGCGCCAGGTAGACGAAATGCCCGAAATCCTGGCGCAGCGACACCGCGTCGAAGATGGCCTTCATCAGCAAGGGATGCAGCAGCGCCTCGGTGCCCGCCACCGCGGCGGCGCACAGCATCACCGCCAGGTACCTGGCCCGGTACTCGCCCAGCAGCAGCAGGAAGCACTGCAGCGACGAGGGGGCGGAATGGACTTCTTTCAACTGCATGGGGTTCAGCCCGCCGACCCGGCCCGCAGCCCGCCGATCCCGTCGAGCGCGTCCAGGCAGAATTCGTCCGGCTGCAAGGTGGCCAGCCGGTGCAGCGTGCGCATGATGCCGGCGGTGCCGGTGGCGTAATCGCAGGAGATGCGGAACAGGTTCTCCCCCGGCGCCGCATAGCCGGCGCCGCTTTTGAACAGATACAGGTCCATGATCCCCTGCAGCGGCCGTTGCGCCATCTCCAGGTACTTCCCGTCCTGCGAATACAGGTGGGCGTCGATCAGCACGTCGACGAAGCCGGTCACGCCGTAGACCAGGCCTGGATAGCCGGAATACTTGCGGTGCGTGTCGGCCAGCAGGCCGTCCAGCCGGCCCCACAGCCCGTAGCGAATGGCGACCTTGGCAATGCCGGCGCTGCCCTGCTCGATGTAGGGTTCGTAGGTATGCGTTTCCTCGGGGGAGCAGCCGAAGGTGACGACGCCGGGTTCGATTTCGTGGCCGAACGACAGGTCGTACTCCAGCGCCTGCATGCCCAGCTCGCGCCACTTCGGCGCCTTGAGCACCTGCGACAGGCGCAGGAAGAACAGCGCGACGCCGCTCTGGCCGTAGCCGTAGCCGATCCGGATGCCCTCCTCGTCCTGCCAGTGCAGGCCCCGTTCGCTCGGCAGCGCCGTGGCGGCCAGCGCCTCGGCCAGCGTGGCGGCCGCGTCCAGGTAGCGCGGCTCGCCGAGCGCGCGGTAGGCGGCCAGGTTCGCCATGCCGATGCCGGCCATGCCGTAGTACAGCGAATGGTGGGCGCGCGCCAGCGGGCTGCCGTTGGCGTAGTCCATGAAGCGCCGTCCCGACTCCAGGTCGCCGGACTCCAGCAACGCCCAGGCCATGCCTGCCGCGCCGACCAGGAAACCGGGCGCCAAGTCGGCCGGCTTCAGGGCCGCTATCTCCCTGTGGTAGCGCTCCAGCGCCGGCGGCGGCAGGTCGAAGCCGCACTTCCGCAACGAGTGGACGATGCCGGACGAACCGAAGCCGAAGCCGGCCGGATTGGAGTGGCCGCCGAACGGATCGATCGGGAACAGCGCATGCAGCTCGCCCAGGCGGTAGTTGTCGGTGATGAAGCGCGCCAGCCCGGCGCAGGCGTCCTGCGGCGTCGGCGCGAACGCAGACGGACCGGCCAGCGGCGCTTCGATGGCGGCCGGGCCATCCAGCAGCGCCACGGCTTCACTGCAACCAATGGCGTTGCTGGTGAGCTGCTGGATGACATGCTGCACCGGCGTGTTCGACCATCCCATGTCGGCCACCAGTACCGGCAGCACCTTGGCAAACAGATCGGCGCGGATAAACGCCATGGCGGCAATCGGGAACATGCTGTACAACATGATGGCGCCGATCGCGTAGATGTCGTCCTGCAGATTGCTGGCCTTCTTGCGACCCTTGACCTCGGCGCGGAAGCCCGGCGTGTAGATGTCCTGCGCATCCCCCAGCGCAGGCTGGAAGGCGCCTTCGAGGTCGATGATGCGGACCGTCATGGTGGACTTTTCGACCAGGATGTTCATCGGCGACAGGTCGCCTATCACCACGCCCTTCGCGTGGATCTGGTCGATCGCCGTCAGCACGCTGGTGAACATGCGCTTGTAAGTCTGGTAGAACGCTTCGCTGTCGGCCCGGCTCGGATTGACGCGCAGCAGGGGCGTGTGCAGCACCATCACTTCGCGCATGTCGATCGCGTCCAGGTGCTCCTCGACCAGGTAGAAATTCTCCCAGTCCCAGAACGAGGTGTACACCTCGGGCGCGATATTCAGGCCGCTGAGGATGCGCAGTATCTTCGCTTCCTGGGCCAGGCGCGTAGTGGCGTCCTTGCCGTCCGCGCCCAGTTCCACGTAGGGCCGGGCTTCCTTGACGACCACGTCCTTGCCGGTCACGGTGTCGGTCGCGAGATAGACGCCGCCGGTATTGGAAAACCCGAGCGCGCTCTTGACCACCAGGCGCCCCTCGTTGAGGGTCATTTCACCCTGGTCGGCCTCATCAGGGGGAAACGGGTCCGTTACCCACGGCGGCGTCTCGAAATAGGGATTTCTGCGGTCGACCACTTCCTCGCCGCCGGGCGAGGTCAGCACCTGCTGCTTCTGGCCCATGTAGCCCAGCCGGTTGACGGCGATGAAGCCGCCGTAGCGGTAGTAGAGGCAGCGGCAATCCTTGTAGCGGCGGTCGGACAGGATGTAGGAGCCGGCATCGTCCTTCAGGATCGCGTAGGCGCTCTCGATGAATGCGTGGAATTTTTCATCCGTGGGCGGATACAGGGTAATGAACTTGCCGGACCCGCCGCGGGTCCAGCGTTTCGACGTCATCAGCTTGAGCGTGTTGGCGTCGTTGGCAAACTTGAACTGGATGTTGTGCTCCAAAGCGAGGGCGGCGACTTTCACCAGGATATCGCGGCAATTGGCTTCGGCGGCGGAAACATGGATCTTCCAGCCCTGCGTCGGCAGCTTGCCCGCCGCGTCGCCGGCAGGCGGCAGGACGTGGGTCCAGACATCGGCCCGCAGCGTTCCCCACGACCGTGCTTCCAGCATCGGCTTGACCAGGGAGATCAGCTCATCCGAGGGCCGGTAATGCGGGTAATTCGGCTCATAAAATCGCTCGTCAGCACCCAGGAAGAATACCTTGTCGATATGGCGGGCTTCCCTGAATGATCTGGTCTGACGCTGCATGTGCCGCTCCCCTTCGAATAATTGACTATTAATTTGTAACGTGATTATCGGTGACTATTAAAGCGGGAAAATAAAATATGAAGCTTATGCATTTTTATGAAGAGCAATGGGCTAGCACCATTGCCCCCAGTACTACAACGGACGTTTATTCCAGAGCGGAACCGTTGCAGCAATGGCTGGACGAGCTGCCGGTGCTGCTACCGAATACGGAGTTGCCATGGTCCAGCGCCAGACGTTGCAGATTGAGGATACGAGTCATCTTATGCTCCATAGTTTAACAATACAGCAATCAAAAAACGGCCATTCAACGCGTCGTTTAATGGCCGAACTATTACCGCAATAGGAAGCCCCTCGAAAATACATATTCGAACGAAGTCCCAGCACGGTTTTTCCCTGGCAGTAAGAAAGCGTTTATCCGACTACACTATTACTAGCTTCACCAGATTGGCGTTTCATTAACTTTGCCAAGAGACGCTACTATTTCCTATTTCTCTTTCAATGTCAATATTTTTAATAATCATATTACATTGTGTTTGTTTATCCACAGTGGACAATTAATACCATTATGAAAGCCGCAGCGCACACCGCAATTAAACCGCCGATTAATTTTCAGCGCGCAACGCCGTGGAGCGCCGGTGCACCAATGGCGGCGGCGCCTGGCCGCGGCACCGCCGTTTCCGCCCATGGGATCGATGTTAAATTAGAACTATCTATCGATTTAATAGAAATAATTAAATTTAACTATTACCGGCCGGACGGTACATTGGGCTCCTGTCAGCACAACCAAGGAGACCCAACATGACACGCCTTACCCGACCCGCGGCAGCCCTGCTCATTTTCCTGGGCGTGGCCGCCGCCAGCAGCCAGGCCACCACCGACCTCACCCGTGACAACGGCGCGCCGGTGGGCGACAACCAGAATTCGCAAACCGCCGGCCCGAACGGCCCGGTGCTGCTGCAGGACATCCACCTGATCCAGAAACTGCAGCGTTTCGACCGCGAGCGCGTGCCGGAACGCGTGGTGCACGCGCGCGGCACCGGCGCGCACGGCGTGTTCGTCGCCAGCAAGGACATCTCCGCGCTGACGCGCGCCGCCGTCTTCACGCCGGGCGAGGCAACCCCGGTGTTCGTGCGCTTTTCCAGCGTGGTGCACGGCAACCACTCGCCGGAAACCCTGCGCGACCCGCGCGGCTTCGGCACCAAGTTCTACACCCGCGAAGGCAACTGGGACCTGGTGGGCAACAACCTGCCGGTGTTCTTCATCCGCGACGCGATGAAGTTCCCGGACATGGTGCACGCCTTCAAGCCTGCGCCCGACAGCAATATCCAGGACCCGAAACGCGTGTTCGACTTCTTCTCGAACCAGCCCGAAGGCACCCACATGCTGACCCGCGTGTACTCCGATTTCGGCACCCCGGCCAGCTACCGCGAAATGGACGGCAACAGCGTGCACGCCTATAAATTCGTCAACGCCGCCGGCCAGGTCAACTACGTGAAGTTCCACTGGAAAAGCCTGCAGGGCGAGCGCAACCTGAGCGCGAAGGAGGCCGAAGCCGTGCAGGGCAAGGACTTCAACCACATGACGCGCGACCTGGTCGAGGCCATCGGCAAGGGCAACTTCCCGAAATGGGATTTGTACGTGCAGGTGATGGCGCCGGCGCAGCTGGCCACGCTGGACTACGACCCGCTGGACCCGACCAAGGTGTGGAACGGCGTACCGGAAACCAGGGTCGGCACCATGACGCTGAACCGCAATCCGGACAATGTGTTCCTTGAAACCGAGCAGTCGGCGCTGGCGCCGTCCAACCTGGTGCCGGGCATCGAACCGTCGGAAGACCGCCTGCTGCAGGGGCGCCTGTTCTCCTACGCCGACACCCAATTGCACCGCATCGGCGCCAACGGCCTGCAATTGCCGGTCAACCGGCCGCGCGCGGCGCCGGTCAACTACAACCAGGACGGCGCCCAGAACCCCGGCGCGCGCCAGGGCGGCGTGAACTACCAGCCCAGCAACCAGGCGCCGGTGGCCGACAACGCCGGCCACAAGTACAGCCAGCTGCCGCTGTCCGGCTCCACCCAGCAGCAAGGCATCGCCCGCACCCGCAACTTCGCGCAGGCCGGCGAGTTTTACCGCGCGCTGAGCAAGCAGCAGCAGGCCAACCTGGTGGGCAACCTGGCCGGCGACCTGGGCCAGGTGACCGACGACAAGGTGAGGTACACCATGCTGTCCTACTTCCACAAGGCCGACGCCGGCTACGGCAAGGCGCTGGCGCAAGCCCTGAAGGCCGACAGCGCCCGCGTCGCGGCCCTGGCCGCCGCGCTGCGCGACTAAGGCGCGGTGCGCACCGTGAACGCCATCGGCGCTGGCCGCCCGGCCGGCGCCGTGCGGTTGCTGTGTCCGCAAGCGCTGGAAGGCGGCCGAGCCGGGCAGGTGTCGCATCCGCTGGGGGCGGCGCCGCGCACGCTGCTGGCCAGCAGCGCCTTTCTTGACCGGCACGGGCTGGTCCGGCACTTCCCGGCGGGTGCGGAAGACGGGAAGCGCGACCGCTCCTGCGCCGTCGCGCCATGAGCGCCGGCGCCGGCCACAGGCAAGATCAGGTCAGGCTGCGGCGGAAATAGGAACGCGGCTTGGCTACCGGCAGATCGGCCACGTCCAGCGTGGGCGCCAGGCCCAGCTGGTCGGACGCGCGCACCTTGCCCTCGGGGCCGAGCACGCGGCTGATGACGCCCTGGTTGATGCCGATCCGCTTCAGAAACTCTTCAGCCGCCGGCGTGCCGACGTCGCGCTGCACCTCCAGCGCCTGCCGCACTACGTATTCCAGCGAATGCCATCCGGCTGTGTCGGAAGTGCCCGGGGATTGCTCGCGACGGTCGTATTCTGGATTCATGGCAGGCCTCGACTTAGTACTCTCGGAAAGGATCCATAGTACTGCATCCCGGCGCAACACCGAGGTGCGCTGGCGCACCAACACTAAACGGAACATGCTGGCGGTTCGATAGTCACTGCCTCGGGCGCCATACCATTATCGATATCATTTTTTTGAAAAACGCTATTGGCTTAATCCTCCTGGTCAGCACGCCCACCGGTCGCGCCATCCGCAAGACGCAGGCGCACGTGAAGGACCACCCGGCCGTGATCGGCTACCAGGTCGACCCATTTCGCGGCCGCCGCCGCGCTGGACGTGGCCGGGGCAGGCGCTACTACCTGAACTACTCCGCCAGCCCAGCCGAGATCACCTACACGAGGAAGGACGGCATATCGCTGCTGGCCCCGGCCCGGACCCCGACGCGCCAGGGCGACACGCTCAGGCTGGAGCCGCGGGCGTGGCCATCGTCGAGGAGCAGCGACGCCGCAACACGGCCGGCATCACGCCCCCCCGGCCGCCAGCACGGCGACGAACTCGCCCAGCGGCATGGGCTTGCCGAACCAATAGCCCTGCGCCAGCCGGCAGCCGTGCGCCAGCAGGTATTCGGCCTGCGCCGCCGTCTCCACGCCTTCGGCCACCGATTCCAGGCCCAGCGCAACGGCGATCGACAGCATGGCTTTCACCAGTTCGCATTTGCTGCGCTGTTCTGGAATGCCGCTGACGAAGGAACGGTCCAGCTTGATCTGGCGGACCGGGAAGCGGTTCAGATAGCTCAGCGCCGAGTAGCCGGTGCCGAAGTCGTCGAGCGAAATCGACAAGCCCATCGCGTGCAGCGCGTCCAGCATGGTGATCACCTCCACGCTGTCTTCCAGCAGCAGGCTCTCGGTGATCTCCAGTTCCAGCCACTCGGTCCGGCAGCCGGTTTCGGCCAGGATGGCGCGCACGCTGCCCACCAGGTCGTTGCGCAGGAACTGGCGCGCGGACAGGTTGACGGCCAGCTTGACCGCCGTGGCGCGGCCGCGGTTCCAGGCCGCGGCGGCCGTGCATGCGCTGCGCAGCGCCCATTCGCCGATGCTTACCATCAGGTCGGATTCCTCGGCCACCGGAATGAAGCGGTCCGGCGCCACCATGCCGTGCCCGGGCCGGTTCCAGCGCAGCAGGGCCTCGGCGCCGGTCACGCGGCCGCTGCGCAGATCGATCTGCGGCTGGTAGTACAGCGCCAGCTCGCCGCGCCGGCCCGCCACGCGCAGCGCCGACTCGATCTCCATCCGCTCCAGCGAGCGCCTGGACAGCTCGCCGTTGTAGTGCTGGTAGTTGTTGCGGCCCATCTTCTTGGCGTGGTACATGGCCGAATCGGCGTACTGGTACAGCGCGTCGATCTCGGCGCTGTCGTCCGGGTACACCGCGATGCCGATGCTGCCGGTGACGAACAGCTCGCGGCCGCCGATCACGAACGGCTCGGCCAATTGCGCCAGGATCCTGGCGGCGATGAGGCCCAGGTCGCCGCGTTCGCGCAGCTCGGGCAGCAGGATCGCGAACTCGTCGCCGCCCAGGCGCGCCACCGTGTCGCGCGCCCACACGCAGGCCGACATGCGGGCCGCCGCCTCGCACAGCAGCAGGTCGCCCACGCTGTGGCCCAGCGTGTCGTTGACATCCTTGAAGCGGTCAAGGTCGAGGAACATCAGGCCGAACTGGCGCCCATCGCCGCCGGCGCTGGCGATGGCGCGGGCGATGCACTCGGCCAGCTGCAGGCGGTTCGGCAGGCCGGTCAGGCTGTCGAACTGGGCCTGCTGGCGCACCTTCCTGCGGTATTGGTCGATCTCGGTGATGTCGCGCCCGACCGCCAGCACATGCGACACCGCGCCGGCGCTGTCGAACTCCGGCGTCACGCGCACTTGCGAGCACAGCTCGGCGTCGCCGCTGCGCCAGCGCAGCTCGAAGTTGCGCTCCTGGCCGCACGCCAGCACCTGGCGCAGCATCTCCGTGTATTCCCGCGCCGAGGCGCCGCCCGGCAGTTCCTCCGGCGTGCTGCCGAGCACGCGCGCCATATCGCCGCCCAGCGCAGCCGCCAGGCGCGGATTGGCGTACACCCGGCGGCACGCGCTGTCGTAGCGGGCAATGGTGTCGGGCGAGTTTTCCACCAGCGTGCGGAACACATGCTCGCGCCGGTTCAGCAAGCCATGCGCTTCCTGGAGCGCCGCCGCGCGCAGCTGCGCCTGGCCGTTCTGGTAGATGGCGATTTGATTGCGCAGGCGCTGGTTGGCGTCCAGCAGTTCGGCGGTGCGCTGAGCCACCAGCTGCTCCAGCTGCGCAGGTTGCTCCGGTTGCTCCGGCTGCTCCTGCTTGTCTTCCCTCGCTTCAGCCGACGCTTGCTGCAAATTCTGAGTCTTCATAAATGGGCTTGAAACGGTGACCTGCTTTGTGACGCTTAGGAGTTTCCGAATGTTAATTGTTGTGTATATAAATGTAAATCAGAAATGCCCTAGTCTGGCATAGGGAAATCCTGACGCCGACGGCCATGGCCACTGCGGCGCCTGCTACAGCGCCAGTTCGTGACGGTGCAGCACCCAGAGCAGGGCGGCGTAGGCGCCGTCGTAGTCGAGCTTGTCCAGGCTGCGCTGGATCGCTTCGCCGTCCCAGGCGCCGAAGGTGGCCATGAATTCCTGCGCGCAGGCGGCGAACGCGGGGAGCGCTTCGCTGTCGCTGGCGCGCATCAGCCCGGCCAGCCGCCGCAGATCGTCCAGCCAGGCGGCGGGCGCGCGCGCAAGGCCGCCGGCAGCAACGGGCTCGGCCGGCAAGCACAGGTCCAGGCTGGCGCACAGGGCCGCCAGCTCGCCGTCCAGCGCATCCAATGCATCGCGCGCGTCCAACGCCGGCTGCGCGGCGGCTTGCGTTTCCTGCGCCGGCGGCAGCCGCGCCGCGCGTTCCAGTTGGCCGGCCAGCTGCGCCACCTGCGGCGCGCCTATGCCTTCCGCCAGACCGCGCAGCGTATGCGCGTGCCGCTGCGCGGTGGCATAGTCCCGCCGCGCAAGCGCCGCGCGTATCCTGGCGGCGCAGTCGCCCTCGTCGCGGCGGAACATGTGCAGCACCTTGAGCAGCAGCGCCTCGTTGCCGCCGACGACCTGACGCGCATGCGCCAGATCCAGCCCCGGCACGGCACCGGGCAACGCATCGGGCAACGCCGCGCCGGCAGCGCGCGGTCCGGCCTGCGTGCCGGCGGCGAGATGCTGCTGCAGCACGCGGTGCAGGTCGGCTGGTATCACGGGTTTGCTCAGGTGGCCGTCAAAGCCCTCTTCCTGGCAGCGCTGCCGCTCTTCCGGCAAGGCGTTGGCGGTCATGGCCACGATGGGCAGCGCGGCGAAGCGCGCGTCCCGCCGCAGGCGCACGGTGGCGGCATGGCCGTCCAGTTCCGGCATGTGCAGGTCCATGAAGACCAGCTGATAGTCATCCGCCTGCTGCGCGTACAGCCGCTCGATGGCCTCGCGGCCGTTGGCGGCGATGTCCACCCGGATGCCGCACGCCTGCAGCAGGCCCACGGCGATCTCCTGGTTGATCGGATTGTCTTCCACCAGCAGGATGCGCGCGCCGCCGAACTGCGGCGCGCCGGAGCGGGCCGGCACGGCCTCGCCGCACGCCGCCACGCTGTCGCGCGCGCACTCCAGCCACAGATCGACGATGAAGCGGCTGCCCACGCCCTCCCGGCTTTCTGCGCGTATCGTTCCGCCCATCAAGTCGGTCAGGCTCTTGCAGATGCTCAGCCCCAGCCCGGTGCCGCCGAACTTGCGGGTGGACGATCCATCGGCCTGGGTGAAAGCCTGGAACAGCCTGCCCATCTGTTCCGGCGACATGCCGATGCCGGTGTCGCGCACGCTGAACTCCAGCCGCACCCGCCCGGCCTGCCGCTCCAGCTCGCGCACCGCCAGCGCGACTTCGCCGCGCTCGGTGAACTTGAGCGCGTTGTTGAGCAGGTTGATCAGGATCTGCCCCAGGCGCAGCGCGTCGCCGCGCAGGCCGCGCGGCACCCCGGGCGGCACCTCGAAACGGACTTCCAGGCCCTTGCCGGCGACACCGCCGCCGCTCACGGTCGCCACGTGGGCTAGCAGATCGTCCAGGCTAAAGTCGGCAAGCTCGATATCGAGCTTGCCGGCCTCGATCTTGGAGAAATCCAGGATGCCGCTGATGATGCCCAGCAGCGAATTGCCGGCCTGGTGTATCTTCTGCATGTAGTCGCGCTGCCGCAGCGGCGAGTCGGTGTTCAGCGCCAGGTAGGACAGGCCGATCACCGCATTCATCGGGGTGCGGATCTCGTGGCTCATATTGGCCAGGAACATCGACTTGGCCTGCGTGGCCTCCTCCGCCCTGGCGCGCGCCGACTCGGCCTGCTGGAACAGCAGCGCGTTGTGCAGCGCCGCGCCGATGTGGGCGGCGATGGTTTCCAGCACGCTCTGGTCGCTGGCCTTGTAGCCGCCTTCGCCGCCCACGCGCTGCACCGACAGCGCGCCGCGCGCCACGCCGTTGGCGATGATGGGCACGCACAGGCAGGAGCGCGCCCCTTGCGCCGACAACTCGCCCAATCCGCTGGCGATGACCCGGCTGCTCAAGCCCTCGTCGGAGCCATCGCCCGCCGCGTAGGGGAACTGCAGCATGCCGCTGGCCGTGTCCAGCAAGGCGATATAGGTGATGTCGGCCTGGAACAGGCGGCGCACCTGCTCGCCGGCCTGGGCGATCAGATTGTCGAGATCCAGCTTGCCAGCCAGGATCTGCGCCACCGCGTTCACCGTCGCCAACTCCGCATTGCGCTCGCTGGCCTCGCGGTGCTGCTGCTCGGCCAGCGCCTTCTGCTGCAATACTTCGGCCGTGCGCGCCGCCACCTCGCGCTCCAGCGCGCTGCGCTGCGCCGCCAGTTGCCAGGTGCGCAGCCGGTACGCGCCGTACAGCAGGGCCGCCGCCAGCAGCACCGCCAGGGCGCGGAACCACCAGGTCTGGTACCACCACGGCAGCACCTGCACCGGCAGTTGCAGGGTGTGCCCGCTCCACTCGCCCAGCCGGTTGCTGCCCCGCACCAGCAGGCGGTACTGGCCGGGCGGCAGATTGGTGTAGGACGCCACCCGGTGCCCGGCGTCGGCGCTGGTCCAGTCGCTGTCGTAGCCGTCCAGGCGGTAGGCGTAGCGGTTCAGGTCCGGCGCGCTGAAGTCGAGCGCGGAGAACTCCACCGCGAAGCTGTTGGCCTCCGGCTGCACCACCAGCGGCGCGGGCGCGGCGCCGCCGTGGCGGCCCGGCGCCACCGGCTTGCCGCCCAGCCGCACGGCCGTCACCGCCACCGGCGGCTGCAGGCGCCATGGCGCATAGCGTTCCGGCCGCACGATGGTGATGCCGCCGGTGCCGCCGAACACCAGTTCGCCGCCGGCGCCGGCAACGCCGGCGCCCACCCAGTAGGGCGAGTACAGCGCACCCTCGGCCCGCCCCAGCGCGGCGATGGCGAAGGTGTCCGGATCGATGACGGCAATGCCGTCGTCGGTGCTGCTCCACACCCGGCCCTGGCCATCCTCGAGCAAGGTGCTGACGGCGGTGTTGGGCATGCCCTGCGCGATGCCGAGGCGGCGGAAGCGGCGCCCGCTTTCCATCACGTCGATGCCGCCGTCGTTGCCGACCCACAGCCGGCCGCGCCTGTCGATGTGCAGGGCGGTGACGTAGGCGCTGGCCAGCGATGCCGGATCGCTGTGATCGCCGGCGATGCGCTCGACCACGGCGCCACTGGCGATGTCCAGCCGGTTCAAGCCGCTGGTGGTGCCCACCCACAGCGTGCCGGGCGGTCCGGCCCGCAGCGCCGTGACGTCCTGGCCGGTCAACCCTTCCACCCGGCGGATTTTTTCCAGCCCGGCGCGGGCGTCGATGCGCGCCTGGTACAGCCCGCTGGTCGACGTGGCGATCCACAGCATGTCGCCGGTCCTGGCCAGCGCGCGCACATACCAGCGGTGATCCAGCCAGGGCGCGGCCACCGGCTGCGCGCTCTTGCCGCGCTGGTCCGAGCGGTACAGGCCGGTCGGCGTGGCCAGCCAGACCATGCCCGCATGGTCGGCCAGCATGGCGTTGACGTTGCTGCGCTGCAGCCCGCCGGCCTGCGCGCCGGCCGGGCGCCAAGGCGCCACCGCCGTCCGCGCCGCGTCGATCACATCGGCGCCGCGGCGCGCAAAGCCGACCCACAGCTGGCGGCCGGAAGTCTCGGCCAGCGTCATGGCGTCGCCGTCGGACAGGCCGGGCTGGCCGCCGCGCCGCAAGCCCAGCGAGGCGGCCGCCTGCGCCGGCAGATGCTGGCCCAGGCCGCCGGAGGTGGCCAGCCACAAGGTGCCGGCACGGTCGGCGAACATCGATTGCACTATGCCGCTGGGCAAGCCGCACACCGCCGCCGCGTCGTAGCTGAATTGACGCAGCCGGCCTTCGGCCCGGTTGACCACGGCGACGCCGCCGCCGTAGGAGCTGATCCAGATTTCGCCGCGCACCGGCTCGGCGATGCCGCTGACATTTTCCCGCCGCATCAGTTCGGCGGCGGCGGCGCTGGCGTCGTAGTAGCCGGCCCTGCCGGTGGCGGGATCGAGCACGAATACGCCGGAGCCGGCGGTGCCTATCCACAGCTGGCCGGCGCTGTCCATGAACAGCGTCTCCACGCCGGGCGCATCGGTGCCGCGCGCCGGCAGCGGGACCTTGACGAAGCCGCGCCCGCCCGGGTCGCGCCGCGCCAGGCCGTTCGGCGTGCCGACCCACAGCCTGCCCTGCGCGTCGTGGTGCAGGGCCTTGACGATATCGGCCGGCAAGCTGGCGGGGTCGCGGCCGTCATGGCGGAAATGGGTGACGCTGGCGCGCGCCGGGCCGCTCACGCCGACCAGGTGGTCCAGGCCGGTGTCCGTGCCTATCCACAGGCCGCCGGCGAGGTCGCCCGCGATCGCCAGCACGCCGTCGCTGGCCAGTCCGGTGTTTTTCCGGTTGTAGGAGACAAAGCCGTCGAACTCCGGCTCGTAGCGGGCAAGTCCGCCACTCGCCAGGCCCGCCCACAGGCGGCCGCGCAGGTCCGTGTGGAGGGTGACCACGTAGTTGTCGGGCAGCGAACGGGGGTCGCTGGGGGAGAACAGGTAGTTGCGGAAGCGGTAGCCGTCCCAGCGCGACAGGCCGCCCTGGGTGCCCACCCACAGGAAGCCGTCCTTGTCCTGGCCAACGCTGGTGACGATGGGATTGGCCAGGCCGCGCTGCGCGCCCAGGGTCTGGAACTGGGGCTGCGCCAACTGCGGCCAGGGCCCCTGCTGCGCCGCCGCCGCGCCGCACAGCAGCGCGGCCAGGATGAACGCCGTACGTGCCAACGCGGCGGCCAGCCGGCGGCCGGCGCTCATGCCTGCACCAGCGGCAGCACTGCGGCAATGCGGGTGCCGCCGCCCGGCCGGCTGCCCACGGTGACCTGGCCCCCCAGGCTCAGCACCCGTTCGCGCAAGCCGAGCAGGCCGAAGGAATGCGGCGGCGCCAGCGCCGGGTCGAAGCCGCAGCCGTCGTCGTCCACCTGCAATTCGCATGCGCGCGCGGCGCAGCGCAGCGTGACGGCGGTGGCGCCGGCACCGGCATGGCGCGCGATATTGGTCAGCGATTCCTGCACGATGCGGAACACGGCGATGGCCTGCTGTTCGTTCAGTTGCCCGCCCTCGCCTTCCTCCAGCGCCAGCGTCAGCCGGCACTCGATGCCGCTGTGCCTGCGGAATTCGTCCACAAGCCATTCCAGCGCCGGGCCGATGCCCAGGTCCAGCACGGTGGGCCGCAGCGTGGTGGCGACGCTGCGCACCACGCCGATGGTGCGGTCGACCAGCTCCGTCATCTCGCGCACCTGCTCGTTCAAGCCCGGCACGTCGGCGCCGAAGCGCACCCGCAGCAGCGCGGCCTGCATGCGCAAGGCGGTCAGCGCCTGTCCCAGCTCGTCGTGCAGCTCGCGGGCGATATGCTTGCGTTCGTCCTCGCGCACGCTTTCCCGGTGCGCGCCCAGTTCGCGCAGCTCGGCCGTGCGCGCCGCCACCTGCTGCTCGAGCGAGTCGCGGTATTGCTGCAGCACGCGCTCGGCCTCGCGGCGCTCGCGGTTCTCGGCCAGCAGCTGCGCATTCTGGCTGGCCAGCCGGGACTGCATCGCGGCCAGCCGCAAATGGGTGGTCACGCGCGCCAGCACTTCCTCGGCCTGCAGCGGCTTGGTCACATAATCGACCGCGCCGGCGCGGAAGCCGGCCACCTTGTCGGCCGTGCCGCTGAGCGCGGTCATGAAGATCACCGGCACGGCGGCGGCCGGCGCCGGGCCGGCCTTTAGGCGCCGGCATACTTCGACGCCGTCTATGCCGGGCAGCATCACGTCCAGCAGGATCAGGTCGGGCGGCGCGAAAGCCACCCGCTGCAGCGCTTCGTCGCCGCTGTGCGCCACGGCCAGGCGCAGGCCTTTCTGCTCCAGCATCGCCACCGCCACCGCCAGGTTGGCGGGGGTGTCGTCGACGATCAAGATGGTGCGGCCGCGCAGGTCGGGCGACATGGTCATGATTTACTCCAGCTGGCAAGCCCGGGCGGATTTCCGCCCGTGGCGAACAGTATGCCGTGGCGGCCCGGCGCTTTCTATCAGGCATTCTTGATAGGCGTGTAGGGCTGCCCCGCCACGGCGCTAGGGAAATCCCTACAGTTCCGTGCCCAGCCCATGGTCGATGCCATAGCGCAGCAGGTCGGCATTGCTCTGGAAGCCCATCTTCTGCATCAGCCGCGCCTTGTGGGTGCTGACGGTCTTGTTGCTGATCGCCAGTTCGTCGGCGATCTGGTTCACGGTCTTGCCGCAGACGAACAGCCGGAAGATGCTCAGTTCGCGGTTCGACAATTGCTCGTGGAGGTGCTCGCGCCGTCCGGCGTCGCTGTCGAACACCAGCTGTTCGGCCAGGCCGGGATCGAGGTAGCGGCCGCCGGCGGCCACCTTGCGCACCGCCAGCAGCAGGGTCTCGGGATCGCCGTCCTTGCTCATGTAGCCATTGGCGCCGGCCTTGAGCGCGCGCCGCACCACCAGCGCCTCGTTGTGCATGCTCAGCACCAGGATGGGCAGCGCCGGGGCGTGGGCACGGATGCGGGCGATCAGCTCGACGCCGCTGGCGCCCGGCATGGACAGGTCGAGCAGCACCAGGTCGCACGGCGTGGCGCGCAGGCCCTCCATCACCTGGCCGCCATTGGTGGCCTGGGCCACCACCGTCACGTCGCCGGCCAGGCCGAACAACTGCAACAGGCCGCCGCGCACGATGGCATGGTCATCGGCGATCAGAATTCGAATCATGAGAGGGAACAGCTTTCCAGAGAAATCCTATGCAGAGTAGCTATCATGCTACCAGACAACAGCACCGGATCAATCCGCTGTTCCATTGCTACAACAGAGCGCCACGCCGGCTTACGGCTGCGGCATCGACCGTGCGCCGACGGTAAACACGCTCATCGCCTGCGACAGGCCGGCGGCCCTGTCCTGCAGCGACTGGGAAGCGGCCGCGGCCTGCTCCACCAGCGCCGCGTTCAGGGCCAGGATACTGTCTGGAAGGCGGCGCACGCTTGCGCCGGCATATGGTCGAGATCCTTGTTCATGCCACAACCTATTTGAAGAAATTTTTCGTCATCGTCACAAGATGGACGTTAGCACGATAGAAAATTTCCAGGCATCGGCACATCCCGAACCTTGCATAAGGAAATCCTTACCTCATCAAGCCGTCGGGGCGCGGCTCACATCCGCATATCCGGCGCGGCCACCGGCGACACGCCTTGCGCCAGCGCCGCCCTGTCCTGCGCCGCCATGGCGCGCCGGAAGCCGTCCCGCGCCTGCAGGCGCTGCCAGTAGGCCTGCACGGCGGGCGTGAAGCGCGGCGCCAGGCCGAGGTGCTGCGCCAGCAGCAAGGCATAGCCCACCGACACGTCTGCCGCCGTGAAGCGCTGCGCCGCCAGGTGGTCCTGCTGCTCCAGCACCGGCTCCAGCGTGCGCAAGCGGGCCAGGAACCACTTGGTGTAGTCCTCCACCACCTGCGGGCTGCGCCGCTCGGGCGCCTCGAAATGCGCGTAGCGCAGCAGCAGCGTTTGCGGGAAGGTCAGCGTGGCCTCGCCGAAGTGCAGGTAGTTCAGATAGGCGGCGTAGCCCGCGCCGTCCGGCGCCACGTCCAGCGGCCCATCCATTCCCGCCGCGCCCGGCCGCGTGGCCAGGTACTGGCAGATGGCGGCCGACTCGGTCATGCGCACGGCGCCGTCGAACAGCGCCGGCACGGTGCCGAGAGGATTGATGTCCAGGTAGCCCTTGTCAAACACGCGCGGCGGAAACGGCAGCATCTTCAGCTCATACGGCAGCCCCAGTTCCTCCAGCATCCACAGGGGACGGAAGGAACGCGCGCTCATGCAATGGTAAAGCGTGATCATAAAGCTCCTTAGAACAGATTGCCCTGCGATGTGGTCAAGCCCGTGAAGCTGTCGTTCATGGGCGCCAGTATAGCGTCGGCGATGGGCTGCAGCTGCTTGCTCAGGTAGTGCTCGTAATCGATGGGGGACTTGACCACTTCCAGCGGCTCGGCGCCGCTGGTGGTCATCAGGTAGCTGATCCAGCCGCCGTTCTGGTAGCGCAGCGGCCGTTGCAGGGACTTGTTGTAGTCGTCCGCCAGGCGCGCCGCGCGCACCTGCGGCGGCACGTTCACCTGGTATTCGTCCAGCCGGTGCCGCAGCCGCTTGCGGTACACCAGCAGTTCGTCGAACTCGCCCGACACGGTCTTGCGCGCGTACTCGCGCACGTAGTCCTGGTAGGGCTGGTTGCGGAAGATGCGGTTGAACAGGCCCTTCTGGAATTCGTGCGCCAGCGGGGTCCAGTCGCTGCGCGCCACTTCCAGGCCGCGGTAGATCACCTCCTCTTCGCCCTTGCCGTTCGCGCTCAGGCCCGCGTAGCGCTTCTTGCTGCCCATCTCGGTGCCGCGTATGGTGGGCATGAAGAACTTGCGGTAGTGCGTGTCGAACTCGATCTCGAGCTGGCTGTCCAGCCCCAGCTCGCGCTTCAGCTTTTCCTTCCACCACGCGTTGATGCTGTCCACCAGCCCCTGGCCGATGGCGATCGCTTCGGCGTCCGCGTATTCCTTCTTGAGCCAGATGAAGATGGAATCGGTGTCGCCGTAGATCACGTCGTAGCCGGCCTGCTCCACCAGCTCGCGGGTGAGCTTCATCATCTCGTGCCCGCGCAGCGTGACCGAGGACACCAGCTTGGGATTGAAGAAGCGGCAGTCGGGCGAACCGAGCACGCCGCAGAAGGAATTCATCAGCAGCTTGAGCGCCTGCGACAAGGGCTCGTTCTTCTGCCGCTTGGCTTCGTCGCGCCCGGCCGACAAGGTGTTGACGATGGCCGGCAGGCAGTGCCGCTGGCGCGAAAAGACGGCGCCGCGAAAGCCGGGGACGCCCTGCTGCGCGTCCGCCGCCGCGCCTTCGATCAGGCCCACCGGGTCCACCAGGAAGGTGCGGATGATGGACGGGTACAGGCTCTTGTAGTCGAGCACCACCACCGAGTCGTACAGGCCGGGCTTGGAGTCCATCACGAAGCCGCCCGGCGACGGTCCCACTTCGATGTCGCCCACGCTGGGCGCGACATAGCCTTCGCGGTGCATGCGCGGCAGGTAGTGGTGGCTGAAGGCGGCGATGGAGCCGCCGAAGTGGTCGGCCTGCAGGCCGGTCACGTGCGCGCGCTCCAGCAGGAAGGCCAGCAGCCGCGCCTTGTCGAAGATGCGCGTCACCAGCTCGCAGTCCTTCAGGTTGTACAGCGCCAGCGCCGGCTTGTCCTCGCGGAAGCGGCGCTCGATCTCGGCCATCTTGTCGTAGGCGTCGCCGATGTCCTTGCCCTCGCCCAGCATGGTTTGCGCCACGTTCTCCAGGCTGAAGGACGGGAAGGTCCACGAGGCCGCGCGCAGCGCTTCGATGCCGTCCAGCGCGATGCGCCCGGCCAGCGAGGCGAACATGTATTCCTGCTTGGCCTGGTGCTTGCGCCAGTCGATCTGCTTGCCCTCGCGGCCCAGCAGCAGCGGCACCTTGTGCTTGTCGGCGTTCTTCTGCAGCACGCGCAGGTCGTACTGCACCACGCTCCAGCCGATGATGGCGTCGGGATCGTGCTGCTTGAACCAGGCGTTCAGCTTTTCGATCAGCTGGCGCGGCGTGGCGCAGTATTCGAGGGCGAAGTCCAGCGCCGGCGCATTCCCATCATCCGGTTCCGGCGCCGCGCCCAGCATGTAGACCTGGCGCTGGCCGCAACCTTCCAGGGCGATCGAATACAGGTCTTCGTAGGCGCTGGTCTCGATGTCGAGCGACACCACCTTCAGCGTGGGCCGGTAGTCCGGCGCGGGCTTGAGCTTGCAGCCGGTGATGGTGTGGCCGTGCTGCTCGCCGCCTTCGATCTGCACCGTGGCGGTGATGAAGCGCTCCATCAGGTAGCGCTCGGGCGGGCGGATGTCGGCTTCGTACAGCCTGATGCCGCGCTCGCGCAGCGTGCGCTCCAGCGCGGCGAGCTGCTTGTAGTGGCTGGCGTAGACGCCCACCACCGGCTGCCCGCCAAAGGTCTTGAGCGGCAGTTCGCGCACGTCGGTGCGCTGCTGCGGGCCGCCGCCCAGCGCCAGCTGCGCCTCGATGGCCGAATGCTGGCCCGCCTCGGCAAAGGCGACCGAGGTTTGCGCGTCCAGCCGCACTTTGCGCGGCCCGTCGTCCGTCGCCAGCCAGAATTCGATCTCGGTGCCGTCGCGGGTGTCGCGCCAATGGCGGGTCAGGATGAAGCCTTGCTGGGAAGTCGGAGCCACGGTGCGTTATCTGAATGCGATGCCGGAATTATACTGTATATAAACCCAGCCCAGCGCGCAGCGATGCTATTGAACTAACCCGGCTATTCCTTGTCCAAGAAACAAAGGAGGCCATCATGCAAATCGGAGACCAAGGCAAGGCCCTGTTCAGGGAATGGGAAGGCGTGGTACCCCATGTGTATCTCGATTCGGGCGGCGCGCCCACCATCGGCATCGGCCATCTGCTCACGCCGTCGGAACGCAGTTCCGGCAAGCTGTGGCTGCGCGGCCGGCCGCTCGACTACCAGGACGGCATGAGCCCCGACGACTGCGAGGCGCTGCTGGAGCAGGACCTGGAACCGGTGCAGCGCTGCGTCAACGGCGCGGTGACGGTGCCGCTGACGCAGAACCAGTTCGACGCGCTGGTGTCGTTCGCCTTCAACGTCGGCAACGACGCCTTCCTCCGCAGCACGCTGCTCAAGCGCCTGAACGCCGGCCTGCTGGACCAGGTGCCGTCCGAACTGGCGCGCTGGAACCGCGACAACAACCGCGTGGTGCCGGGCCTGATCAACCGCCGCAACAAGGAAATCGCGCTGTGGCTGAAGGCTTAGGCTCCTAGACCAGGCAGCCGGGCAGCGCCACCCAGAAGGTGCTGCCCATGCCGGGCGTGCTCACCACGCCCAGTTCGCCGCCCATCTTCTCGACCAGGTGGCGCGTCATCACCAGCCCCAGGCCGGTGCCTTCCTGCGTGCCGCCCTCTTGCCCCAGGCGGTTGAAGGGCTGGAACATGGCCGCCAGCTGCGCCTCGTTCAGCCCGGCCCCGGTGTCCTGCACCGACACGCGCAGCCTTTCCTGGCCCACCTCGGCGCAGTGCACGCTGACGGTGCCGTGGTCGCGGTTGTACTTGATGGCGTTGGAGAGCAGGTTGATCAGCACCTGCTTGAGGCGCACGCGGTCGGCCGTGACGCTGGCGTTGTCCGCCACCGTCAGCCGCAATTCCACGCCGCGCAGGCGCGCCAGCGGGTCGACCAGCGTGCGGCACTCCTGCAGCACCTGCGACAGCGCCACCGGCTCGGACTCCAGCGTCAGCGCGCCCGATTCCACCTTGGCCAGGTCGAGGATGTCGTTGATCAGCCGCAGCAGATGGCGCGATGCCTGCAGGATGTTGCCGGCAAACTGCTTCTTCTGCGCCGCCGACGAGGGCAGGTGGTCGGACGCGAGGATTTGCGAGAAGCCCAGGATGGCGTTGAGCGGCGTGCGCAGCTCGTGGCTCATATTGGACAGGAAGGCCGATTTGGCCTGGTTGGCGCGGTCGGCCTGCAGGCGCGCCACCTGCAGCTCCTCGTTGATGCGCACCAGCTGCACCGCGTGCTCGCGCAGGCGCCGCTCCAGGATGGCGTTCATGATGCGCAGCTTGCGCGTTTCCAGCGCGCGCGCAATGACCGGCAGCACGGCCGAGACGCGGAAGGGCTTGAGGATGTAGTCCAGCGCGCCCACCTGCATGGCTTGCACCGCCGAGCCAATGCTGCCCTCGCCGGTCATGATGATGCAGGCCAGGTCGGGGTCGATGGCGCGTGCCGCCTGCACCAGCCCGATGCCGTCCAGGCCCGGCATCATCAGGTCCGACAGCAGCACCTGGAAGCGCGCGCCGTCGTCGTCCTCATCATCGTCCTTATCGTCCTTATCGTCCCCGCCGGCGGGCCTGGCCTGGGCCGCCCTGGCCGCCTCGGCCGCCTCCAGTTCGGCCGCCTGCATCAGCCGCAGCGCCTCCTCGCCCGAGCCGCAGCCCACGGTCTGGTAGCCGCGCTGGCCCAGCGTATCGCACAGCGCGCGCATCTGCGCCAGCTCGTCGTCCACCACCAGGATGCGCACCATGCCGGCCGTCATCTCAGACCTCCGCGCCGCAGCAAGCCACCAGCGCCTCGCGCAGCTCGCTCAGCTTGGGCGGCTTGCCCAGCACGCGGTCCACGTGCACCGGCAAGTCGCCCTCGGCCACGATGCGCTGGCCCCAGCCGGTCAGCAGGATCACCGGCGTCGATGGCGACATTTCCTTGATCGCCTGCGCCACCTTGCGCCCGTCCACATACGGCATGCCCAGGTCCGTCACCACCAGCGCGTAGGGCTCGCCGCGCGCCTGCGCCGCGCGGAAGGAATCGATGCCGGCCTGGCCGCCGTCGGCCGCCGTCACCACGTGGCCGTCGCGCGCGAGGATGTCGCGCATCGACTTGAGCACCAGCGGATCGTCGTCCACCGCCAGGATGCGCACGCTGTGCCGCAGCGGCGCGGCCGGCTGCGGCGCCGCTGCCTTGGAGGACGTCTCCGGCAGCGGGAAGCTCAGGCGCATGACGCTGCCCTGGCCGGGCGCGGTGAGAATGTCGATATGCGCGCCGTGGCGCTCCACCATGCCGTACACCATGGCCAGCCCGAGGCCCGTGCCGCGCTCGCCCTTGGTGGTGAAGAAGGGCTCCAGGCAGCGCCGCCGCGTGTCCTCGTCCATGCCCACGCCGCTGTCGCCCACCTCGATGCAGACGCGCTGCTCCGGGCCGTCCTCGTCCAGCCGCGTGCGCAGGGTCAGCTGCCCGCCTTCGGGCATCGCGTCCACCGCGTTGAACACCAGGTTGGTCAGCGCTTCGCGGATCTCGCCTTCCACGCCCATGATGGACGGCAGCCCCGGCGCCGCTTCCAGCGCCAGCCTGATCGTGATGCCGCGCTGCTGCGGCATGTCGTTCCAGCGCGCGCGCGTCAGGTCGGCCACCTGCTTGAGCAGCACGTTCGGATCCAGCGGCGCCAGGCTGGCCTGCGGCTCGCGCAGGCGGTAGAACTCGCGCATGCGCGCCACCGTGGCCGCCACGTCGTCGATGGCGCGCTTGATCACTTCCAGGCAGGAGCGCGCGTGCGCGCTCAGGCCCGCCTCGGTTTCCAGCAGCGACTCGGTGTACAGCACCACGGGCGAGATGGCGTTGTTGATGTCGTGCGCGATGCCGCTGGCCATCTGGCCCAGCGCGCGCAGGCGCTCCTGCTGCAGCGAGGCCTGCTGCGTCAGGCGCATCTCGTCGTAGGCCGCCTGCAGCGCCGCGTACAACTCGCTCTGCTTGGACGCCAGCGCCACGTGCTCGCTGAGCTGGCGCAGGAATTCGCATTCGCCGCTGGAGAAGCTGTGCGGCGCGCGGCGCGCCGCCACCAGCACGCCGAACACATGGCTCTCCACCAGCAGCGGCGCCAGCACCAGCGCGCGCAGGCCGCCGCCGGCCAGGCGCTGCGGGAAGGGGAAGTCCACCTCGGCGATGTCGGCCTCGTACACCAGCGCGCCGCGCACGCAGCGCGACAGGCCGTTCTCGTCGATGTCGATGTGGCCGCGCTCCATGACCGGCATGGCCATGGCCAGCGCCGCGCCCTGCAGGCCGACGCAGCTCACCAGCAGCCGCCCGCTGGCGTGGTCCACCAGGCAGATGCAGCCGAAGTCGATCGGCAGCTGGTCTTCCAGCGAACGCACCACCACCTGGAAGATGCTGCGCAAATCCTGCCGCTCGCCGATCGAGCGCGTGATCTGGTGCAGCAGGTTGAGGCGCTGAAGCTGCGCGGTGGTGCGCGCCTCGGCCTGCTGGCGCACGCCGATCTCGGCCTGCAGCGCGCCGTTCAGGCCCGCCAGCGCGTCGCGCGACACCGTGGTTTGCTGCAGCCGGTCCGTCATGCCGTCGAAGGCGCGCGCCAGGTCGCCGATCTCGTCGCGGGTGGCCACGTTCAGCTTGAAGTTCAGGTCGCCCGCGCCCACCAGCGCGGTGCCCTCGCGCAGCCGCGCCAGCGGCCGCGCCACGCTGCGGTAGCCGACGAACGTGGTGCCGGCCACCGCCAGCAGCGCCAGCCCGCCGAACACGCCCACCGCCAGGTTGGCGCGGTGCTGCGCGTCCAGCAGCGCCTGCCGGCTCAGCGCCGACAGGCGCAGCACGTCAGCGATCATGGTCTGCATCTTGTTGCCGATCTGGCCCGCCAGGCGCGACTCGAATTCGTCGGCCACGGCGCGCGCCGGCGTGCCCAGCGGCGGCTTGCCCGGCTGCGTGGACAGGGTGCCGAACAGGCGCTCCAGGCTGGCGTGGGTGCGCTGCAGCCCGGCCAGCAGCGCGGCCTCCTCGCGGTTGTCGAATTCCTTGGCCTGCGCCATCAGCTTGGCCAGCGAATCGCTGCGCAGCTGCCACTGCGCCTCCGCGCGCTGCTCGTGGCGCAGCACGAATTCCAGCGTCAGGTAGCGCAGCGCCGTCACCGCGTGCAGCATTTCGCCGGCCGCTTCATTCTTGTCCAGCTCCTGCTGCACGCGCTGCGCGGTGGCCAGCAGCACCACCACGATGGTGGCCACGATGGCCGCCGAGAACCACCCCATCAGCTGAAAGCGCGTCGCCAGTTTCACGTCGTCCCCTTAATGTATGACCGTCACGGCCGCCGGCGCCACCGTCTTCAGCGGCTGGTAGTCGAGGGCGGAGAGGAAGTTGGGCACGGCGCCCTGGCTGGCCAGGCGGTTCGCCATGGCCCAGCGGGTCTGGTCCTCCAGCGCCACCAGCAGCGCCTGGTCCAGGCCGACGGCGAAGTGGTAGGTCGGCCACAGTTCGCGCCACTTGTCGCTGTCGCTCTTGAGCAGCGCCCCCGTCATGGCCTGCGCCGCCTCCGGCTGCTCGGCGCAATAGCGGTTGCCGTCGATCAGCGCGCGCAGCAGCTTCTTGATGGTCTCCGGGTGGCTGCGCACGTAGTCGCGCGTGCCGGCGATGTTGTAGGGGATCTCGTACAGGTCCTCGGCGTCGAACATCACGCCGTTCGGGCCGAGCTGCTTGAGCACCGTGTCCAGGTAAGGCTCCCAGCCCGACACCGCGTCGACCTCGCCGCGCAGCAGGGCCGCGCCGAAGTCCTCCGGCTTCATGTTCACCATGGTGACCTCGCTGGCCGCCAGGTGCTGGCGGTTGAGGAAGGCGTTCAGCACGAAGTGGTTGGAGGTGCCCAGCGTGACGCCGACCCGCTTGCCTTTCAGGCTGGGCGGCGCGGTCACGCCGAGGTCCTTGCGGCCGACAATGCCGTGATCGCGCTCGGCGCGGAAATAGGTCGCCACCACGGCCACCGGCACCTGCTCCATGACGGCGAACATGATGGGAATGTCGGCCACCGTGCCGAGATGGGCCTTGCCGTCCAAGGCCGCCTGCAGCGACGCCTTGCCACTGGTATGGGGCTGGATCTGGGCGGCGATGCCGTGGCGCGTGAAATAGCCCTGCTGCTGCGCGGCCAGGATGGGGCACATGGCGACATAACTGGTGTTGGTGGCCAGGATCAGCGGCTCCAGCGGCGCAGCCTTGCCAAAGGCTCCGCCTTGGCTGAGCCACCACCAGGCGGCCGCGCCCAGGCCGGCGAGCAACACCAAGCCTGCCGCTACGCGCTGCACCGTTTGCTTAGTCATCGTGTATCTCCGTGGAAACGAAGCTGACCGGACCAGCTTACACAATTGCTGCGGCGATGTAACAATTTCCTCATTAGCCTTTAGATAAGGCCTCGCCCGGCTTGCATGCTGATACATGCTTATACATAAGACGCCTGCCACATGCGCTAGAATGCCCGCTCAACTTTGCCCATTCCCACAAGAAACGATGCGATTTTTTGCCCCTTCCGCGCTAGCCGCGGCACTGTGCGCCGCGCTGGCGATCCCGGCCGCGGCCCAAAACCAGCCCCCTACCCCGATCACGCTGGACCAGGCCATGTCCCACCCGGACTGGCTGGGCACCCCGGTGGAAACCGCCTGGTGGAGCTGGGACGGCAAGCAGGTTTACTATAAACAGAAGCGCACCGCCTCGCCGCTGCGCGACACCTTCCAGGCCGGCTCCCAGGCCACCTTCCGCGCCGACCTGCCGCCGCGCAAGGTGGCCGACAGCGAACTGGCCAACCTGGACAGCGCCAGCGTGCAGTACAACCGCGAACGCACCCGCGCGCTGATGCTGCGCAACGGCGACCTGTTCGAGCGCGACCTGAAATCCGGCGCGCTGACCCAGATCAGCAAGGGCGTCACGCCGGCGCCGGTGGCCGCGCAGTACTCGGCCGACGGCCGCAGCGTGCAGTACCGCGTGGGCCACGACTGGTACAGCTGGAACCGCGCCGAGCGCCTGGTGTCCCCGGTGGCGCTGCCGCGCACCGCCAAGGACCCGGCCGCCGCGCCGGACGCGGACTCGCTGCGCGACATGCAGCTGCGCCTGATCGCCACGCTGAAGCGCCAGAAGGACGACAAGGACGCGCTGCGCGAACGCGGCGACGCCGAACGCGCCGCCGACGCCACGCGCGGCCCTCAGCAGATCTACCTGGGCGACAAGGTGGTGATCGACGCCACCTCGCTGTCGCCGGACGGCCGCTACCTGGTGATCGCCACCTCGCCCAAGGGCGACAAGGGCCGCATCGGCAAGATGCCGCGCTACGTGACCGAGTCCGGCTACGAGGAAGCGGACGACCAGCGCACCCGCGTCGGCCGCGACATGCCCAAGGCGCAGTCCTTGAAACTGGTGGACCTGAAAACCCGCGAAGTGCAGGACATCAAGCTGGACGCCCTGCCCGGCATCGCCACTGACCCGCTGGCCGCCATGCGCGAGGCGCAGAAGCTGCCGGCGCAAAAAGGCAACCGCGCGGTACGCCTGGACGATGAGACCGACAGCGGCATTTCCTGGACCGACAACGGCGCCAAGGTGGCCGTAATGCTGCGCGCGGTGGACAACAAGGACCGCTGGATCGCCGCCATCGACCTGCCCGGCGCCGCCCTCAGGCCGTTGCACCGCATCAGCGACACGGCCTGGGTGAACGGCAGCTACAACGAATTCGGCTGGCTGCCGGACAACGCCACGCTGTGGTTCCTGTCCGAGGAAAGCGGCTACTCGCACCTGTACACGCTGGGCGCGGACGGCAAGCAGCGCGCGCTCACGCAGGGCAAGTGGGAAGCCACGCGCGTGACCTGGTCGGCCGACGGCGGCACCGCCTTCGTGCTGTGCAACCGCGCCACGCCGGGCGCGTATGAAGTGTGCGCCGTCAACGCGAAAGACGCCTCGGTGCGCGAAGTGACCGCGCTGGAAGGCGGCGTGGAGCAGTACGCCGTGTCGCCGGACCAGCGCAAGCTGCTGGTGCACTACTCGTCGGCTTACGTGCCGGCGCAGATCGCCACCGTGGCCGTGGCCGGCGGCAGCAGCGGCATCGGCGCCACCGCCAAACTGACCGACACCCGCACCGCGGACTACAAGGCGCGCAGCTGGGTGCAGCCGGAACTGGTGGCGGTGCCGTCCACGCACGGCGCCGGCCCGATCTGGTCCAAGCTGTACCGCCCGGCCAAGCTGGAAGCGGGCAAGAAATATCCGGTGGTGCTGTTCGTGCACGGCGCCGGCTACCTGCAAAACACCACCAGGCGCTTCCCGGTCTACTTCCGCGAGCAGATGTTCCACAACCTGCTGGTGGAAAAAGGCTATATCGTGCTGGACATGGACTACCGCGCCTCCAAGGGCTATGGCCGCGACTGGCGCACCGCCATCTACCGCCAGATGGGCCACCCGGAGCTGGACGACTACGTGGACGGCCTGAACTGGATGGTGGCCAACCACCAGGGCGACGCGGCCAACGTGGGCATCTATGGCGGCAGCTATGGCGGCTTCATGACCTTCATGGCGCTGCTGCGCGAGCCTGGCAAGTTCAAGTCCGGCGCGGCGCTGCGTCCCGTCACCGACTGGACCACCTACAACCACGAGTACACCGCCAACATCCTCAACACGCCGGAGCTGGACCCGGAAGCGTACAAGGTGTCCTCGCCGATCGAATACGCCGACAAGCTGCAGGGCAACCTGCTGATCGCGCACGGCATGGTGGACGACAACGTGTTCTACCAGGACTCGGTGCGCATGGCGCAGCGCTTCATCGAGCTGAAAAAGGACAACTGGGAACTGGCCAGCTACCCGCTGGAACGCCACGCCTACCTGCAGCCGGAAAGCTGGTACGACCAGTACCGCCGCATCTACCAGCTGTTTGAACGCACGCTGAAGAAATAAGCAACCAGGCCGGGACAAGTTCCCGGCCTTTTCTTTTATCCGAACACTTGCTTCAGCGATTGCGACTCCTGCAGCGCATCGCTCCAGGCTGCCACCTGCTCTGCGCTGGCCTCGGCCAGCCTGGTCCGGACAGTTTGCGGCAGCGGCCCGAACCGCCGAGCAAGCTGACGTTCCAGCAGCGCGGCCGCACCTTCCTTACGGCCTTGCTGAAGGCCGTCTTCCAAGCCTTGCTCCAGTCCCTTTTTCCATCCCTTGTCCATGAATGACTGTTCCAATGGCGTGATCCATTCCATTTTTCGCTCCTTTTCCAGCTGCAGGACAGCCTGCCAGTAACGGTCCTGGTGCGATGCAGGCAAAGCCATCATCCAGTTGATCACTCTAAACAACACAATTATGCGCTGTTTGCGCCAGCCATGCTGGTACAGCAGCTTTGTCAACTGCCACTTGGCCGCATAGAGTTCGTCCGGATCGTGGCGGCTCTGCTGCGTGCGCAAGTGCGCCAGCGTGACCCAGGCGAAGGGGTTGTGCGAGGCCAGCAATGCGTCGGTTTGGGCCGCATAGTCCAGCAGTTTGGCGGTGGCGAAAGAGATGCCCATCACCGTGCCCAGTATTTGGTTATGGAATGCGTGCGGTTGCCAGCCGGGATCCTCATCGGCCAGCAGCACCAAGCTGGCCACGGGGCGCGCGTACTCCTTGAAAATGCGGTAGTTGTAGTCGAGTACGCGCCGTGCCAGCGAGGCATCGCGTTGCGCCTGCACTTCAATGTGGACCAGCACCCATTGCACACTGCCATCGTACAGGCACACCTCGACCAATTTGTCGGCCACCATGCAGTCCGGCGCATCGCCGAAGCCGATCCCGGCCAGTTCCTTGTCGCGGAAGCGCGGCCGCTTGGACCAGTCGATCTGGGCGCAGAGATCCGCAAAAAAGAAGGCCATGAAGGCCCGGAAGGCGTGTGTCAGTGCAAGTTTCCAGGGCAAATCGTAGCGTGCGGGCTGAGCGGAGTTCGGCATCCGCCCAGTCTACGGTCATGCCGTGCCGGGCTGCATTGACGAAATGCAAGCGGCCTGCTGATTGCGCCTAACCGGCAGGCGGAACCACCCGATTGCGCTTGTATTTATCCTTCACCGATTTACTCACCCGGTAGGAATCGCGCCGCCAGTCGCAAGCGCTGCAGACATCGGCGCAGGTGCATGCCGCTTCCAGCGTCTCCAGAACCGGACCGAGCGCCCGGCAAGCCGCACCGCCACCGGAAGGGACGTCGCAGGACGGCAGATCGCAGAAGCCGGCCTGGTGCCGCAGGGCCGCATGCCTGGCGGGGCACGGCGGCGCGTGCAGGCGGTGCTGGTGGCCGCAATCGCTCAGGCGGCGGTCCAGCAGCGCCAGCCCGCGCCGCAGGCCGTAGCGGCCGATTACGCGCAAGCCGTAGGCCGAGCAGCCGTCGCGCCCCGTATGGACGCGGAACGCGCAGACAAAGCCCTTGCGGGGAGAGAGATGGCGCTGATAGACGCGGATGGCCCAAAGCGCGAGGCGCTGCGGTGCGCGCCGCGCTGAATTGATATACATTGCTGTTTCACCAACCTTCAGGAAGACTCAATGATCACCTGCCACCTGCGCTACATCATCGATGCAGACAAGCTCCCGGAATTCGAACACTACGCCCGCTTGTGGATACCGCTGGTCGAAAAGCTGGGCGGCACCCACCACGGCTACCTGATGCCGAGCGAAGGCGCCAGCGACGTGGCGCTGGCCTCGTTCTCGTTCGAATCGCTGGCCGCCTACGAGCAGTACCGCATCGCCGCCGCCAGCGATGAAGAATGCATCGCGGCGGTGAACTACTACAAGCAGACCAAATGCTTCATCAGCTACGAGCGTTCGTTTTTCCGCCCGGTGTTCCGCTAGTATCCAACCCGACTCCAGCGCAACTCAGCGCGCCACGCTGCTGGGCAGCGCCGCGAAGTCCTCGGTCTTCTGCAGGAGCTGCCAGGTGGCCAGCAAGGGCGGCGGCGGCACGATCAGTTTGCGCGCCACCAGGTCCAGCCAGCCGCCTGCGCTGGTGATGCGCGCGGCCAGCTTGCCGTCGCCGCGATAGACGTCGCTGCGCAGCAGCCAGCGGCTGCCGTCTTCCGACATGCCGGCCAGGCCCAGCGTCACCGTGATCGGCTCCAGCAGCATCACTTCCTTGAAGTAGGCGATATCGTCCTTCATCACCACCGGGCCGATGTTCTGGCGCTTGAACTCGCTCATGCTGAAGCCGTGCTCCGACAGGAACAGCATGCGCACGTCGCCCGCCTTGTCCAGGAAGGCCGTGTTGCGCATATGGCTGTTGAAGTCCATGTCGCCCCAGCCCGCCATCATCTTCTTTTCAAACATCGCAGCTCCTTGTTCAGGCCAGGAAGTCGGCCAGCGTTAGTGCGACGATTTTAGTCGCTTTGCGCAAATCGTCCAATGCCAGCCGCTCGTCGGCCTTCTTGGCGTTCGATTCGGGCACGGTGCGCGGGCCGGCGCCGTACAGCACCGCCGGGATGCCCTGCTCGCCGTACAGGCGCGCGTCGGCGTACAGCGGGGTGCCGACGGCGGGAATGTCCTCGCCCAGGATGGCCTTGGCGTTCTTCTGGATACTGGCCACCAGCTGCTCGGAACCCGGCTGCGGGCGCAGCGCGTGCGACAGCAGCAGGCGCTTGATCTCGATGCGGATGCCGGGTTCGCCGCGCACCGCGTCCTCGATCAGCGCGCGCACCTGCGCTTCCACCGCCACCGGGTCCTCTTCCGGGATCATGCGGCGGTCCATCTTCATCACTACCTTGCCGGGCACTACGTTGGTGTTGGTGCCGCCGTCGATGCGGCCCACCAGCATGGTGGGGCTGTCGATGCCGGGCACCTTGGACTTGACCTTCTTCAGCTCCGCGACCTGGCTGTACAGCGCGTTCAGGATTTTCGTCGCTGCCTGCAGCGCGTCGTGGCCGGTTTCCGGCATGGCGCCGTGGCCGGACTTGCCGTGCACGGTGATCTCGAACTGCAGGCAGGCGTTGTGCGCGGTGACGATGTTGTAGCTGAAGCCGGCCGCGATGACGAAGTCCGGCCTGGTGAGCTTTTGCTCCAGCAGCCAGCCGGGACCCAGCAGGCCGCCGAATTCCTCGTCGTAGGTGAAGTGCAGTTCCAGCTTGCCCTTGAGCGGCACGCCCAGCGCTTCCAGCGCGCGCGCGGCGAAGATGTAGGTGGCGAAGTCGCACTTGGACACGGCGGCGGCGCGGCCGTAGATATAGCCGTTGTCCACCACGCCGCCGTAGGGTGGATAGGTCCAGCCTTCGCCCGGCGGCACCACGTCGCCGTGCGCGTTCAGCGCCACGGTGGGGCCGCCGTCCGCGTAGGGTCGGCGCACGATCAGGTTGGTGATGGTTTCCATGCCGTAGTCGCGCACCACCTGCTCGGGCACGGCGTGCTTCTCGGCTTCCCAGCCGTAGGCCTTCACCGCGTCGGCGATCATGTCCGCGTGCGGCGCGTTGTTGCCGGGCGGGGTGTCGGTCGGCACGCGCAGCACCTGCTGCAGGAAGGCCACCTGTTCGTCGAAGTGGGCGTCGATCCACTGGATCAGTTGTTCTTGCTTGCTCATGTTGTTCCTTTATTTTGCGCCGGATTCAAACCAGGCGGCCACCTGGGCGCGCTCGTCGTCGGTCATATTGGTCAGGTTCGCAAGCGGCATGGCTTTCAGCTGCACCGTTTGTTTGTAGATCTTCTCCGCATTCTGGCGGACTTCCGCCTCGTTCTCCAGCATGACGCCGGCCGGCGCGGCGGCGAAGCCGGGCTGCGTGGGCGCCGCCGCGTGGCAGGACACGCAGCGCTGCGCCATGATGGCCTGCACCTTGGCGAATTGCGATACCGGCGCTGCCGGTGCCGCTGCTGCTGCGGCGGCCGGGCGGGCCGCAGGAGGCTTGGGCGCGATGGCCACCGCCACCGCGAGCAGCAGCGCCACGCCGATGGCCGGATAGCGCCATTCGGTGCGGCCCTTGTGGCGCAGGTTGAAGAAGTGGCGGATGAACACGCCCGCCGCCATGATCACGGCCAGCACCAGCCACGCGTGCTCGTGGCGGTAGGTCATCGCGTAGTGGTTGCTGATCATGATGAACAGCACCGGCAAGGTGAAGTAGTTGTTATGCACGCTGCGCTGCTTGGCGCGCTGGCCGTGCACCGGGTCCGGCAGGCCGCCGGCCGCCATGGCCGCCACCATCTTGCGCTGGCCGGGGATGATCAGCATCAGCACATTGGCCACCATGATGGTGCCTATCATGGCGCCGACATGGATGTAGGCCGCGCGGCCGCTGAGGAAGTGCGTCAGCACCCAGGACGCCGCCACCAGCAGCGCGAACACCACCACGCCGAACCAGAAGTCATGCTTGCCCAGCGGGGAGCGGCACAGCAGGTCGTACACGGTCCAGCCGACCACCAGCGAACCGATGCCGACGCCGATGGCTTGCAGGCTGCTCAGGTCCGCCACGGACTTATCGATCATCATGGCCTGCGCATTGAAATAGTAGGCGATGGTCAGCAGCGCGAAGCCGGACAGCCAAGTGGTGTAAGCTTCCCACTTGAACCAGTGCAGCTCCCTGGGCAGTTCGGCCGGCGCCACCAGGTACTTCTGCGGGTTGTAGAAGCCGCCGCCGTGCACCGCCCACAGTTCGCCCGAGACGCCCTTGCGCGCCAGCTCGGAACCCGGCGCGGGCGGACGGATGGAGTTGTCCAGCCAGACGAAATAGAACGAGGCGCCTATCCAGGCGATGCCGGTGATGATGTGCAGCCAGCGCACGATCAGGTTCAGCCATTCAAGGCCATACGGGATCAGATAGGCGAAAACTTCCATGGATTCCTCAAGAATGAAGTAGCGGCAATTTACAGAAGATAAACGGTTTTCGGCCCAGCGCCATGAAATATATCGTATATTCAACATATTCGATCTGATATAAAGCCAGCCTATGTCCAGCCTGCCCAAAAATCTCGATCTGCACCTGATCCGCATCCTCTACCTGCTGCTGGTGGAAAAGAATGTGTCGCGCGTTGCGCTCAAGTTGAATCAGCCGCAGCCATCGATCTCCGCCTCCCTGCGCAAGCTGCGCGAACTGACCGGCGACCCGCTGCTGGTGCGCGGCGCGCGCGGCATGGTGCCGACCCAGCACGGCGAAAGCCTGCTCAAGCCGGCCAAGCGCATCCTCGACGAGACGGAAAACCTGTTCATCAAGAAGGCGCCCTTCGTGCCGCAGGAGGAGGCGCGCACCTTCCACATCGCCGCGCCGGACTACCTGGACACGCAGTTCCTGCCCAACGTGGTGTCGCTGCTGCGGCGCGGCTCGCCGCTCAGCCGCATCGTGATCCACGGCCTGGGGCCGGGGGTGGATTACGTGCGCCTGCTGTCGGACGGCGACCTGGACCTGGTGATCGCCAACTGGGACGAGCCGCCCGAGCACCTGCACATGTCCAAGCTGTTCGAGGACCCCATCATCTGCGCCATGCATGCCGGCGCGCCCTACGCCAAGCGCACCGCCAGCGACGCCATGACGGCCGAGGACTACCTGTCGCTGCCGCACGTGGCGCCGTCGCAGCTGCTGCCCGGCTACCACGGCGTGATCGATTCATTCCTTGAGCGCCAGAACATGCGCCGCAACGTGGTGGTGGAATCGGCCTACTTCGGCCTGATCCCCTACATGCTGACGCAGACCGACCTGGTGCTGACCACCGGCCGCCAGTTCATCCGCTTCCACGAGAAAACGCTGCCGCTGAAAACCTACACGGTGCCGATCAAGTTCCCGCCGATGCGCTTCTACCAGCTGTGGCACGAGCGCGTGCACGCCGCGCCGGAACACAAATGGCTGCGCGACCAGGTCAGCGAGGCCGCGAAAGGTCTGCTGAAATGATAAGGGTCATAGGCGGCGGCATATAGCCCGCCTATACCGGCAGATATATCATCGACGTTCCAAGGATGGATATAACGATGACTACACTCTCCGAACTGAATAGCTGCGACGTCCCCACTTTCGCCGAGCGCCTGCACGGCATCTACGAGCACTCGCCATGGATCCCGCAGCGCGCCGCGGCGCTGCGCCCTTTCGCCAGCGTGACGGCGCTGAAGCAGGCCTTGCAGGCGGAAGTCACCCGCGCCACCAATGAAGAACAACTGGGCCTGATCCGCGCCCACCCGGAACTGGCGGGCAAGGCCGCCATCGCCGGCGAGCTGACGGCCGAATCGACCAGCGAGCAGGCCAAGTCCGGCCTGAACCTGTGCAGCGCGGAGGAATTCGCCACGCTGCACAAGCTGAACGCCGACTACAACACCAAGTTCGGCTTCCCCTTCATCCTGGCAGTGAAGGGCCCGACCGGCAACGGCCTGACGCGCCAGCAGATCATCGCCACCTTCACGCGCCGCCTCCGCAACCAGGTGGGCGACGAGCAGCAGGAATGCCTGCGCCAGATCCACCGCATCGCCGAAATGCGCATCAACGACCTGCTGGGCGTGAAGATGGACTTCGGCCCGGCCATCATGCAATGGTCGGAAGAGCTGGCGCAATGGAGCGACGACGCCGACGGCCTGACCTGCGCCTACATGACCGAGGCGCACCGCAAGTCCGCCGCGCAGCTGGCGGACTGGATGCGCGCGGCCGGCATGGAAGTGCACATCGACGAAGTGGGCAACGTGGTGGGGCGCTACCTGTCCGGCGCCGCCAGCGCGAAAACGCTGATGACCGGCTCGCACTACGACACCGTGCGCAACGGCGGCAAGTACGACGGCCGCCTCGGCATCCTGCTGCCGATCGCCATCGTCAAGCACCTGCACGCCACCGGCGAGAAGCTGCCGTTCGATGTCGAGATCGTCGGCTTTGCGGAAGAAGAAGGCGTGCGCTTCCGCTCCACCTTCCTGGGCAGTAACGCCATCACCGGCCGCTTCGACATGAACCTGCTGGAGCAGCTGGACGCGGACGGCGTGAGCATGCGCAGCGCGCTGGCCGGCGCCGGCCACGACGTGTCCGCCATTCCGGCCATTGCGCGCGATCCGGCGCAACTGCTGGCGTTCGTGGAAGTGCATATCGAGCAAGGGCCGGTGCTGCTGCAGCGCGGCCTGCCGCTGGGCGTGGTCACCGCGATCGCGGGCAGCTCGCGCTACCTGGTCGAGCTGCGCGGCCTGGCCAGCCACGCCGGCACCACGCCGATGACCATGCGCAAGGACGCCGCCGCCGCGGCGGCCGAAATCGTGCTGCTGGTGGAACAGCGCTGCGGCACGGCGGAAGCGCTGGTGGGCACCGTGGGGCAACTGCAGGTGCCGAACGGTTCGGTGAACGTGATCCCGGGCGCGTGCAAGCTGTCGCTCGACATCCGCGCGGCGGACGATGCGGTGCGCCAGGCGGCCGTGCAGGACGTCCTCGATGGCATCGCCGCCATCTGCGAGCGGCGCCACATCGAATTCAAGCTGGAGAAAGTGGTGGAAGCATCCGCCGCGCCGTGCGCGCCATGGCTGATGGACCAGCTGGGCGCGGCGGTCGAGCGCACCGGCCTGCAGCGTTTCGACCTGCTGTCCGGCGCCGGCCACGACGCCATGGCCATGGCCGCCATCACCGACGTGGCCATGCTGTTCACGCGCTGCGGCAACGGCGGCATCAGCCACAACCCGCTGGAAACCATGACGGCCGACGACGCCGAAATCGCCGCCCAGGCCCTGCTGGACTTCCTGCGCCGCTTTGAGCCGAAGGCTCGCTCAAACTAGCGATAGGTCACGCTATTCGCCTCGCCCAACCACTCCAAGTGGGCGTAGTTGTTCAGGTAGTTCACACTGGTCTTGCCCGGACGGTGCTGCAGCTTGGTCAGCGAGCAGTTGGCGATGGACCAGTTCAGCTCCAGCGTCTTATGGTCGGGCAGGTCCAGCAGGTGCTGGCAGATCGCCGAGATGGTGCCGCCGGAGGTGAACACCACCGCGGTTTCCGATTCCGCGCCCTGCTCCGTCAAGCGCTGCAGGGCGCCCACGCAGCGCGCCTGGAAGGCCTTCCACGTCTCGCTGTAGTCGCCATCGTGCGCGCCGCCCATCCAGCGCTGCATGGCCGCCACGAAGATATGCTCGAAGGCGTGCTTCGGGTCCGGCTGGCGCGCGGCGTAGGCCTTGAATTCCTCCGGCGACGCAAACTCCGGGCAGTGCTTCACCAGCACCTCGACGTGGTTAAATTCCGCAAATCCCGGATCGGTGATCCATTCCGTCTCGGCCAGCAGCGTGCGGGCCAGCTCGGACAGGCAGCTGTCCGCCGTCTGCCGGTGGCGCACCATGCCGCCGCACACCACGCGCTGGAAAATCTGGCGGCTGTTGGCAAACCATTGACCCAGCAGGCGCGCCTGTTCGAACCCCAGCGGGGAAAGCTGGTCATAGTTGGCGGACCCGAACGAGGCTTGGCCGTGGCGGACCAGGTAAATTTGTCCCATCGCGCGTACTCCGTGTAACAAAAGAATAAACAGAGCTTAGCGCCCGATGTAGAATTCATCAAATGAATAGTTTTAATGCATCCCAATAAACATCATGCATATATCCAAGGTCGACCTGAATCTGTTCGTCGTGTTCGACGCCATCTACACAGAAGGCAGCCTGACGCGCGCCAGCCTGAAGATGAACCTCACGCAGCCGGCCGTCAGCCACGCGCTGGCGCGCCTGCGGCAACTGCTGAACGACGCGCTGTTCGAGCGCCAGGGCCACGTGATGGTGCCCACGCCGCTGGCGCGCAGCATCATCGAACCGGTGCGGCAGGCGCTGCGCGGATTCGAGGTGACCCTGAGCGGCGCCGAGCGCTTCGACCCGGCCACCAGCGAGCGCACCTTCACCCTTGCCATGCGCGACGTGGTGGAGCCCACCATCCTGCCGCCGTTGATGGCGCGCATCGCCTCGGCAGCGCCGTCGGTCGGGGTAAATGCGCTGCGGGTGGCGCGCGGCGAGCTGGAAGGCGAACTGGCGGCGGGCAGCATCGACGCCGCGATCGACCTGCTGCTGCCGCTGTCCAAGGACATCCGCCAGATGCGGCTGCCGTCCGACCAGACGGTGGTGCTGGTGCGCGCAGGGCATCCGCAAGTACAGGGCGCGCTGGACCTGGAGATGTATCTGCGGCAGGAGCATATCCAGGTCAGCTCGCGCCGCAGCGGGCCTAGTCTGGAGGACGTGGAGCTGAGCCGGCGCGGCCTGCAGCGCCGCATCCGCATGCGCTGCCAGCACTACTACACCGCCTGCACGGTGGTGAGCCAGACCGATTTGCTGCTGACCATGCCCGAGCGCTACGGCCAGGTGCTGAACCAGCAGTTCGGCCACCAGCTGCTGGCGCTGCCGCTGGAACTGGCCCATATCGACAACCAGCTGTACTGGCACGCCAACGTCGACAGCGACCCGGCCAACCGCTGGCTGCGCGAGCAGATCGCCGAGGTGTTGAACACGCTGCCTTGACGCATGGCCGGGCTCAATGCCAGGCCGCGTCCAGCGCCAGGTGCATGCCCAGCAGGAGCATCGCAAACAGGAAGCACCTGCGGAACAATTCGGGCGGCATGCGGCTGCGCAGGCGCTGCCCCAGCAGCATGCCCGCCACCGCCGGCAGCTGCGCCGCGAAGGACAGCCCCGCCGCCGCCGGCTGCCAGGCGCCGCGCGCCGCCAGCGACACTGCCAGCGCCAGTGTCGACACCGTGAACGCCAACCCCATGGCCTGCACCAGATCGTCCTTCTCCAGCTCCAGCGCCTGCAAGTACGGCACCGCCGGGATCACGAACACGCCGGTGGCCGCCGTGATGGCGCCGGTAAGCGCGCCGACCGCCGGCGACATGGCCGCCTCGCTGCCGCGCCAGCGCCAGCGCAGCGACAGCAGCCCCATGGCCGCATACGCCACCAGCGCCATGCCCAGCGCGCCGCTGGCCATTTTCGCATCGAAAGCCAGTGCCCCGCCCACCAGCGTGCCTACCAGTGTGGCCGCACCGGTCCCGATGCAGATCCCCGCCATCATCGGCCACAGGCGCTGCCACAGCGGATACACCGGCGCGCCCGACAAAAGCTGCCAGACATTCGTCAAAAGCGAAGGCACAATCAATAGCGCCGCCGCCTCCACCGGCGTCATGACAAGGCTGAGCAGCGCCACCGCCACCGTCGGCAGCCCCATGCCGGTTACGCCTTTGACCAACCCTGCAAGCAGGAACACCACGGTGATGTAGATGATATTTTCCATAGTTCGCAGTCTGGCACGGCACGCTGGCGGCGAAAATGTGGAATATACTCAGGCTGCCTACGTAAAATCCGAAGACACCATGAGATTCGACCTGACCGACCTGCGCCTTTTCATGCACGTGGCCGAAAGCGGCAGCATCACTTCCGGCGCCGAACAGTCGCACCTGGCGCTGGCGTCGGCCAGCGCGCGCATACGCGGCATGGAGGACATGCTGGGCGTGCCGCTGCTCGAGCGCGGCCGGCGCGGCGTGGAGACCACCGAGGCGGGACGCACGCTGCTGCACCATGCGCGCATGATCACCCAGCAAATGGAAAAGATGCGCGCCGACCTGGGCGAGTATGCGTCCGGCCTCAAAGGCCATGTGCGGGTGCTGTGCAATACCTCCGCGCTGGCGGAATTCCTGCCGGACGCGCTGGCCGGCTTCATGGCCGCGCATCCGCAGGTGAACATCGACCTCGAAGAGCGGCTCAGCTACGACATCGTGCAAGCCATCAAGGACGGCCTGGCCGACATCGGCGTGATCGCCGATTCGGTGGACAGCACCGGCCTGGAAACCTGCCCCTTCCGCGACGACAGGCTGGTGCTGGCAATGTCGCCGCAGCACCCGCTGGCCGCGCAGCTGAAACGCAAGCGCAGCATGGCCTTTACCGACGCGCTGGGCTACGACTTCATCGGCCTGGCGGGCGACAGCGCGCTGCACAAATACATCGCCGGCCATGCGGCGCGGCTGGGCAAGCGGCTGATCTACCGCGTGCGCCTGCGCAGCCTGGACGCGGTGTGCCGCATGGCCGCCAGCGGCGCCGGCCTGGCGGTGCTGCCCGAATCGGCCGTGCTGCGCTCGCGCGACGCGATGGATATCCGCCACGTCCACCTCACCGACCCGTGGGCCGTGCGCAAGCTGCTGATCTGCATGCGCCACTACAGCGACCTGCCCGGCTACGCGCGCGAGCTGGTGGACGCGCTCAGGCCTCAGGCGGACAAGGTGCGCTGAGCGGCCTGGCTGATGGCCTGCGTGATCGGATGGCTGATGCGGCGCTCGGTGGTGATGGCATACACGCGCTCGCGCAGCGCCGGAATGCTGCCCACCACCGCCACGCCGTACTGCTGGCACACGCGGCCCGCAATCGCGGCCGGCACGAAGAACAGCCCCGCGCCGGACTGGCCGAAGGCCTTGATCATGGCGCTGTCGTCGAATTCGCCCACCACGTTGGAATGCGCCACGTTCTCCTGCAGCCATTGCATCAGCTTGGGCCGCACGGCGAAGTCCTCGCCCGGCAGCAGCAGCGGCGCGTGGTTCAGGCAGGCCGGGAACTGTCCCTGCAGCCCTGCAGCCAGCACCGGCGCGGCCAGCACCCGCAGCTGGCTTTCGCCGAGCAGGTGGCTGTAGCCGCGCACGTGCAGGTGGCTGGGCATGGCGCGGTCCGCGATGATCAGATCCAGCTTGTGCACCGCCAGGTCGGCCAGCAAGGCTTCCATGCGCCCTTCGCGGCAAATCAGCCGGGTCGGCGACGGCAGCGACAGCGCCGGCGCCACCAGCTCGCAGGCAATCGCCTTGGACACCGAGTCCGACACGCCGACGCGGAAGCTGGCCGTGGCCGTGGCGGCCTGGTCGCGCACCACTTCCAGCAGCTCGTCGCCGGAACGGAAGATCTCCTCCGCGTGGTGCAGCATGCGCTGGCCGGTGTCGGTCAATTCCAGCCGGCGTCCCACGCGGCGGAACAGTTCCACGCCCAGCGTATCGGCGAACTCGCTCAGCTGGCCGGAGATGGATTGCGGCGTCAAATGCAGCTGCTCGGCCGCCTTGGCGATGCTGCCGGTGCGCGCCACCATCCAGAAATATCGTAGGTGCTTGAAGTTCAGCGTGGTCATCAGTTTTCCTTAAACATCAGTTTTTTCGATGTATTGAGCAAGTATATTCGAATTGTTCGATGCCACAGGAATGCTTACCATGGTCTTTCGACAAAGGAGGTTGGCTATGAACGGTTTGGAGCAGTTTGCGACAGCGCCCATGTGGGCCGGCTTTGTCGCCTTCGTGCTGGCGATGCTGGCACTGGACTTATACGTCTTTGGCGGCGACAAGGCGCACAAGGTCACGGTGCGCGAAGCGGGCACCTGGTCGGTGATCTGGTTCTCGCTCGCTCTGCTGTTCAACGCCGGGCTGTGGTGGTATCTGCAGGGCGCCGTGGGGCCGGAAATCGCCGAGCGCAAGGCGCTGGAATTCCTGTCGGGCTACCTGATCGAGAAGGCGCTGTCGGTCGATAACATCTTCATTTTCCTGCTGATCTTCTCGTCCTTCCACGTGAAGCCCGAGTACCAGCGCCGCGTGCTGATTTACGGCGTGCTGGGCGCCATCGTGATGCGCGCCGTGATGATCATGGCCGGCGCCTGGGTGGTGAGTGAGTTCAGCTGGATGCTGTACGTGTTCGGCGCCTTCCTGGCCATCACCGGTATCCGCATGATGGTGGCGGCGGACCACGAGCCGGACCTGGAGAAGAACCCCGTGCTGCGCCTGGCGCGGCGCCACCTGCGGGTGGCCGAGGGCGACCATGGCGAGAAGTTCTTCGTCTTCAAGGATGGCCTGCGCTATGTGACGCCGCTGTTCCTGGTGCTGATCCTGATCGAAGCCACTGACCTGGTGTTCGCGGTCGATTCGATCCCGGCCATCTTCGCCATCACGTCGGACCCGTTCATCGTGTTCACGTCGAACATGTTCGCCATCCTGGGCTTGCGGGCGCTGTACTTCCTGCTGGCCGACATAGCGGGCCGCTTCCACCTGCTCAAATATGGCCTGGCCATGGTGCTGGTGTTCATCGGCGCGAAGATGCTGATCATGCCCTGGTATCACATGCCGGTGCACGTCTCGCTGACCGTGGTGGCGACACTGATCGCGGGCAGCGTGGTGGCCAGCCTGTACGCAACGCGCAATAGCAAGAACAACTGATTTCACTCGATTCACCCGAAGAAGGAGCAACACAATGCGACATTACATTCCAAACAGCGCCAGCGCGGCGGGCCGTATCCTGGCGCTGGCCATGGTGGTCGACGGCCAAATGGCGCCGTCCGAGCTGCGCGCGCTGGAACGTTCGCGCCTGCTGGAACATATCGATATCGACCTGGATACTTTTCATGACCTGGTGCAGGACCTGTGCTACGACCTGCTGAGCAGCAGCGTAAAACAGGATTATGTGGAGCTGGACCCGGCCAACATCGACATGCTGCTGGCCGATATCACGGACTCGGAGCTGCGCCGCGAGCTGCTGCGCGGCATGTGGAATATCGCCGATGCCGACGGCGTGCTGGCCGACGGCGAAGCCAAGCTGCTGGCGCGGGCTTGCGCCGTGTGGGCGGCCGAGTCGCGCTTCATCACCGAGCCGGACCTGGCACAGTAATGACGGGCCGTGCTTCGGCCTAAGCTGCGGCCGGTGCTGCGGCCGGGCATGCCGGCGGCGCGCCGGCGCTCATCGAGCGGATGACCTGCGACATGTCCGCGGCGATGCGCGCGACGGCGCGGCGGTAGCCTGCCACCAGCGCGTCGTAGCCCGGCGCCACCTTTTCCTCGGCGGTGCTGCGGCAGGTGAGCACTTTGTTGCTGCCCACTCTGCGCACGCTCCACACGGCGTCCACCAGCGCGTACTGGCCGGGCGCCGATTCAAAGCGCTGCACATTGGTGCTGACGCGGTACACCGTGGCCTGTTCCGGCGTCGGCGTGCGGAACACATCGATGGCGCCCAGCTCGGCGGTCACGCCCAGCGACAGCGCCTGCCCGATCTCGGACGCCAGCGGCGCAGCCCAGCGCTCCTGCTCCAGCAGCTCCACCCTGCCCGCGCCGCTGGTCACCACCAGCTGGTTGCGGCTGACCTGCTGCGGCACGGTGACGGCCTGCAGTTCGACGTACAAAGGCGCAGCCGACGAGGGTGCTGGTGCCGGCCCAGCGGCCGGCCCCGCAGGCTGCGCCGCGCCGGCGGTCAGGCTGTAGAAGCGCTCCGCCGGCAACGAGCCGGCACAACCCGTCAGCAGTGCGGCGGCTGCCGCCAAGGCGGCATGGCGGAAGGATCGCATCATTTCTTATCTCCTTGCTTGCCCCGGATCAGCGACTCGGGATGGCGTTCCAGGTAATCGGACAGCGCGTTCAGCGATTGCATCGTCTGCGTCAGCTGCTGCAGCGCTTCGCGCAGGTCGGACTGCACCGGCGAATCCTTTTGCAGCAGCTGCTCGGCCGCGCCGAAAGTCTGCTTGGCCGCGCCCAGTGTGCCCTGCATCTCCGGCAGCACCTGCGAATCGAGCTGCTTGAACAGCGCGTTGGCATTCTTCAGCGTGGCGTTCAGGTTGTTGCCGATGTCCGCGAACGGTACCTGGTCCAGCTTGCGCGCGATGCTGGCGATCTGCGTCTGCAGTTCTTCCAGGCTGTTCGGCACGGTCGGTATCTCAAGCGGATACGCGTCCACGTCCAGCTTCACTTGCGCCGAGTTCGGGAAGAAATCCAGCGCGATATACAGCTGCCCCGTGAGCAGGTTCCCGGTGCGCAGCTGCGCGCGCAAGCCACGGCTCACCATGCGCTCTAGCACCTCGGAACCGGCCTTGCCTTCCGGCTCCGCCGCCAGCGCCTGCTGGAAGCGCTTGCCCAGCCGCGCCGGATACAGGTCCACCGTCACCGGCATGCGGAAGTTCTTCTTCTTCGGATCGTACTCCACGCCCACCGAACGCACCTCGCCCAGCACGATGCCGCGGAAGTCCACCGTGGCGCCGGGCGACAGGCCGCGCAGCGACTGGTCGAAATAGAACACGCTCGATATCGGCTGCCCGTCCGGCTCGCGCATGGCGCTGGCCTGGTCGTCCGCCAGCAGGAACTCCGAGCCGCCCGGCGCCACCGCATCGGGCTTCTGCCCGCTGAGCGACTCGAACGCGATGCCCCCCACCAGCAGCGCCGCCAGCGACTGCGTATTCAGTTTGAAGCCGCTCGAGTCCAGCCGCAGGTCCACCCCGCTGGCGTGCCACCAGCGCGTGTTCTTGCCCACGTGCTGGTCGTACGGCGCGTTCACGAACACCCGCATGCTCACGCCGGCGCCCTTCGGCTCCAGCGCGAAATCGATCACCTGCCCCACCTGGATGCGGCGGTAGAACACCGGCGAACCGATGTCGATCGAGCCCAGGCTGTCCGCGTGCAGCGTGAACTGGCTACCCTTCTGGTCCACCGTCACCGGCGGCGCGCGCTCCAGCCCCGTGAATTTTTCGGTGCCCAGCGCGCCCTTGCCGGCATCCACGCCGATGTAGGCGCCCGACAGCAAGGTACCCAGGCCGGACACGCCGGATGCGCCCACGCGCGGCCGCACCACCCAGAAGCGGGTGTCTGCCGCCGTGAAGCGCTTGGCTTCCTTTGTCATCTCTATCGTCACCAGCACCTTGGACAGGTCCTCCTGCAGCGCTATGGTGCGCACGATGCCGATGTCCACGTCCTTGTACTTCACCTTGGTCTTGCCCGCCTCCAGGCCGTCGCCGCTGCGGAAGCTCACCTCCACCACCGGTCCCTGGTCCAGCACCGACTTGGCCACCAGGCCCAGGCCGATCAGCGCCGCCAGCAGCGGCACCAGCCACACCAGCGAAGGCAGCCAGCGGCTGGCCTTCTCCACTTGCGGCTCGTGTAAAACAGCTTGTTCGCCTTCTTGTTCAGGCATGGTTCTCTCCAGATTTCTGTACAGGATCCCAGATCAAACGGGGATCGAATTGCATGGACGCCAGCATGGTCAGCACCACCACCGCGCAGAACGCCAGCGCGCCCGGTCCGGCGGTGATGACGGCCAGCGAACTGAAACGCACCAGCGCCACCGTGAGCGTGATGACGAAAATATCGAGCATCGACCAGCGGCCGACGAATTCCACCATCCGGTACAGCACCGTGCGCTGGCGCGGCCGCCAGCGCGAACCGCGCTGCGAGGTGTAGGCCAGCAGCGCCAGCGCGCCCAGCTTGGCCACCGGCACCACGATGCTGGCGATGAAGATGATGGCCGCCAGCGCGGGCGAGCCGCTGGTCCAAAAGTAGACCACGCCGCTGATGATGGTGTCGTCTTCCTTGCCGAACAGGGAGTGCGTATACATCACCGGCAGCAGGTTGGCGGGAATATAGAGGATGGCCGCGCCCAGCAGCAGCGCCCAGGTGCGGCCTATGCTGTCCGGCAGGCGGCGGTGCAAGGTGCTGCCGCAGCGCGCGCAGTGCTGGCGCTGTCCCGGCCCATGCGCGCCGCTGTCGGCGGCCACCAGGCCGCAGGCGTGGCAGGCCAGCGGGCGGGCCCCACGGGCCAGGGCGGCGTAGCGCATCGGGCGGCCCGGCTGCGGCGCACCGGCCGCCGCATCAATGCTGTCGCCGATGATCCACAGCGCGCGCGGATCGAAGGACACCACCACCGTCAGCAGCAGCGTCAGCGCGCCAAAGGCGAACAGGCCGGGCTGCGCGATCACCTGCGCCAGGCTGGTCATCTTGATGATGGTGATCAGGATGCCGATCATCAGCACCTCGGTCATGCCCCACTGGCGCGCCTTGCGCACCGCGCGCAGCAGGCGGTGGAAGCCGGGCGGCTGGTAGCCGGCGCGCAGCGCCAGCGTGACGTACAGCAGCGCGCCCAGTTCGATGGCGGGGAAGACGAAGGTAAACAGCAGCACGTTCACCGCCACCACCTGCATCTGCTCCTGCCACAGCACGCGGATGGCGCCCAGCAGCGTGGCACTGGTAGTGTAGCCGTTGACGTCCAGTTCAACGATGGGGAAGAACTGGGCGATCAGGAAAACGATGATGGCGCCCAGCGTGATGGCGGTGATCCGGTCCAGGTTCGGCGGCGCGCCCCGGTACAGCACCGAGCCGCAGCGCACGCAGCGCGCCTTCTCGCGCGGCCCGAGCGGGCGGCGCAGATGCAGCACGCCGCAGTCATGGCAGCTGACCAGGTCATTTCGATGCATCGGGGCTTGCACAGGTTCTTGCACAGGTTCTTATTCGCGTGGGCCAGCCTGCATCATACGTGAAAACCGGCCAGTTCCGCCTGTGCTATAAATGCCGCCAGCTCATCCGGCGCCAGCGGCTTGCTGTACAAATAGCCCTGGAACAGGTGGCAGCCGCCCTCGTCGATCAGCGCCAGCTGCGCCTCGGTCTCCACGCCTTCGGCCATCACCTCGATGCGCAGCGCCTTGCCCAGTCCCGCGATCGTGTGCACGATGGCCTTGCCGTGACGCCCGGTGCCAGCGTCCCAGATGAAGGAGCGGTCGATTTTCAGCTGCTCCAGCGGCAGCCGGTGCAGATAGGACAGCGACGAGTAGCCGGTGCCGAAGTCGTCCAGCGAAAAGCCCACGCCCACCGCGCGCAGGCGCTCCATGCGCGCGATGGTGGTCTCCACGTCCTTGAGCAGCAGGCTTTCGGTCAGCTCCAGCTTCAGGCGGTCGGCGCGCGCACCGGTTTCGGCCAGCGACGCCATCACCTGTTCCACGAAGTCGGGCCGGTGGAACTGCTGCGCGCTGACATTCACCGCCATGCGCAGCCCTTCGGTGTGCGGATCCTCCGCCCAGCGCGCCAGCTGCGCGCAGGCGGTGCGCAGCACCCAGCCGCCGAGCGGGATGATGATACCGGTTTCCTCGGTCAGCGGAATGAACTCGCCCGGCGGCACCATGCCGCGCTGCGGATGGCGCCAGCGCAGCAGCGCCTCGGCGCCCGTCATGCGCCGCCGCAGGTCGCACTGCGGCTGGTAGTGCAGCTCGAACTGGCCCTCGCCCAGCGCCTGCCGCAAGTCCGCCTCCAGCGCCGCGCGCGCGGCCACGCGCTGCTCCATGCCGGCTTCGAACCAGGTGCTGGTGTTGCGCCCCGCCGCCTTGGACTGGTACATGGCCAGGTCGGCCCGCTTCAGCACGTCCTCCGTGCTGCCGCTGGTGCTGTCGATGATGGTCACGCCCACGCTGGGCGTGCTGTAATGCTGCACGCCGTCGATGTCGAACGGCGTGTCGAAAGCGCGCAGTATCTTGTCGGCCACGCCGCGTGCGTGCTGTGCCGCCACTTCGCCGCCCTGGCCCATCTCCTCCAGCAGCACCACGAATTCGTCGCCGCCAAAGCGCGCCACAGTGTCGCTGCCGCGCACCGACTGCGTGAGCCGCCCGCCCACCTGCTGCAGCAGGATGTCGCCCTTGTCGTGCCCGCGCGCGTCGTTGACGGACTTGAAGTTGTCCAGGTCGATGAACAGCACCGCGCCGCAATGCCGGCTGCGCTTGCACCGCTCCAGCGCGCGGCCGATGCGGTCCACCAGCAGCTGGCGGTTGGGCAGGCCGGTCAGGCGGTCGAAAAAGGCCAGCTTGTGGAATTCGGCTTCCTGCGCCTTGCGGGTGCTGATGTCGAGGAAGTAGATCGCAATCCCGTCGTCGGACGGGTAGGCCCGCACCTCGGTCCACAGGTTCAGCGGTTCGTAATATTCTTCGAACAGTACCGAACTGCGGGTGGCGACGGCCTGGTGGTAGGCCTTGTAATACGGCCCGCCCACCGCTTCCGGGAATTTTTCCCAGATATTCATGCCGATCACATCCTGCCGCTTGCATTGCAGCAGGCGCTCGGCTTCGCGGTTGATGAAGGTCAGGCGCCAGTCCCGGTCCAGCATCAGGAAGGCGTCGGTAATATTATCGAGCGTGCAAGCGAGACGCGCACCCAGCCGCTGAGCTTCGGTATCCCTCGGCAGCGGGCGCGGATCGCTGGTCATTGCATGGCTCTTGCCCGTTCCAGCATGGCGTGCAGCAGCACGTTGCAGCCTGCTTCGAGGTGTTCGGCTTTCGCGTCCTCGATTTCATTGTGGCTGATGCCGTCCTTGCACGGCACGAAAATCATGCCGGCCGGCGCCACGCGCGCCGCGTATATGGCGTCGTGCCCCGCGCCGGACACCACGTCCATGGTGGAGTAGCCCAGCTTGGCCGTCGCGCTGCGCACCGCGTCCACGCAGTCCGGGTGGAACGGGCATGGCGGATAGTAGGAAACCCGCTCGATCTTGATGCCGAGCCCGGTTTCGCTGCGGGTCTTGTCGATGAAGGCCAACATTTCCTCGTGCATGGTGTTGAGCAGTTCGTCGTTAACGTTACGCAAGTCTATGCTGAATTTTACCTCGCCGGGAATAACATTTCGGCTGTTGGGGAAAACCTGCAACATGCCGACCGTGCCCCGGCCGTAGGGCGGATAGCGGTTTGCAATCGACACCACTTCCTGGATGATGCGGGTGGACACCTGCATCGCGTCCTTCCGCAAATGCATGGGCGTCGGCCCCGCGTGCGCCTCCATGCCGGTGACGGTGCAGTCGTACCACGACAGCCCCATCACGGCGGGCACCACGCCGATCACCTTGTCCTCGTCTTCCAGCACCGGGCCTTGCTCGATATGGGTCTCGAAGTAGGCGCCGATGGGGTGCTGGCCCGGCACCTGGTCGCCCTTGTAGCCGATGCGCTCCAGCTCCTCGCCGACGGTCTTGCCCTCGGTGTCCCTGGCCGCGTACGCATGCTCCAGCGTGAAGGCGCCGCAGAACACGCCGGAGCCCATCATCACGGGCACGAAGCGCGAGCCCTCCTCGTTGGTCCAGAAGGCCACTTCGATCGGCGCTTCGGTCTTCACGCCATGGTCGTTCAGCGTGCGTACCACTTCTATGCCGGCCAATACGCCGTAGTTGCCGTCGAATTTGCCGCCGGTGGGCTGGGTGTCGATATGGCTGCCGGTCATGATGGGCGGCAGCGCGTTGTTGGCGCCGTCGCGGCGCATGAAGACGTTGCCGATCTGGTCGATGGTGATGCTCATGCCGGCCTCCCTGGCCCAGCCGACCACCAGGTCGCGGCCCTGCTTGTCCAGGTCCGTCAGGGTCAGGCGCTTGACGCCGCCCTTCTCGGTGGCGCCGATCTTGGCCAGTTCCATCAGGGATGCCCACAGGCGGTCGCCGTTGACGCGTAATTCATTCATGGTTGCTCCTTATACGGCGCGGTTTAAACAGCCGACACGGGTTTGAACGCAGGGCGGTCGATATGGCGGCCGGCGCCCTCGACGGCGCGCAGCTCGCCCTTGTGCCAGACCAGATTCCCCGCCGCCAGCGTGGTGGTCGGTATGCCCTTGACGGTGCGGCCTTCGAACACGTTGAAGCCGCCCTTGGCGTGCTGGGTCCTGGCCGAGATGGTGCGCGTGCCCTGCGGGTCCCACACCACGATGTCGGCGTCCGAACCCACCGCGATCAGTCCCTTGCGCGGGTAGATGTTGAAGATCTGCGCCGCGTTGGCCGAGGTCACTTTGACGAACTCGGATGGCGTCAACCGCCCCGTGTTCACGCCCGCGTCCCAGATCACCGCCATGCGGTCTTCCACGCCGCCGCAGCCGTTCGGGATCTTGCTGAAGTCGTCCTTGCCGGCCGCCTTCTGCTCGGCGCAGAAGGTGCAGTGGTCGGTGGCGGTGGTGTGCAGGTTCCCGCCCTGCAGGCCGTGCCACAGCGCGGCCTGGTGCTGCTTGCTGCGGAACGGGGGGCTCATCACGTGCGCCGCCGCGAACTCGAAGTCCTCGTGCTGGTACACGCTGTCGTCGATGATCAGGTGGCCCGCCAGCGCTTCGCCGTACACGCGCTGCCCGTTGGCGCGCGCCCGCGTGATGGCCTCCAGCGACTCCTGGCAGGACACATGCACGATGTAGAGCGGCGTATGCATCACGTTCGCAATCGCGATGGCGCGGTTGGCCGCTTCCGCCTCCACGGCGGGAGGACGCGACAGCGGATGCGAGCTTGGCCCCGTCAGCCCCTGCCGGATCAGGTCCTGCTGCAGCTGGTAGACCAGCTCCCCGTTCTCCGCGTGCACGGTGGGGATCGCGCCCAGCTCCAGGCAGCGGCGGAAGCTCTTCACCAGCGTTTCATCGTCCGCCATGATGGCGTTCTTGTAGGCCATGAAGTGCTTGAAGCTGTTCACGCCGTGGTCGCGCACCAGCGTGCCCATGTCGCGGTGCACGCTCTCGTCCCACCACGTGATGGCAACGTGGAAGGTGTAGTCGCCGGCCGCCTTCTGGGCCCAGCCGCGCCACTGGTGGTAAGCCTCCATCAGCGGTTGCTGCGGGCTCGGGATGACGAAGTCGATAATGGTGGTAGTGCCGCCCGCCAGGCCGGCTGCGGTGCCGGTGAAGAAGTCGTCCGCCGTCACCGTGCCCATGAAGGGCAGGTTCATGTGCGTATGCGGATCTATCCCGCCCGGCATCACGTACTGGCCGCTGGCGTCGATGACGGTGGCCGATGCCGGCGCATCCAGGTTCTCGCCCACGGCGACGATCTTGTCGCCGTAGCACAGCACATCGGCCTTGAACGCCCGGTCGGCGTTGACGACGGTGCCGCCGCGAATAATGGTGGTCATGTTGTGGTTCTCCAGAGGATTTAAGGCTGTGCGGCCGGTCGCAGCGCCGCAGCCGCCCGGCCCTTCATCATGACGCCGTAGACCAGCGCCGAGATGGCGATGCCGACGAACCAGGCGTAGGTGTAGATGGTCTTGAACACCTCGCCCACGCCGGGGAAGGAGGCCGGGAAGGCCGCGTTCAGGAAGCCGGGAATGTTCGGCGCCACGCCCAGGACGAAGGCCACGATGGCGGCGGTGTTCCAGCCGGTGCCGTAGGAATACTGGCCGTCTTCGCGGTACAGGTCCGCCACGTTGAGCTCAGTCTTGCGGATCAGGTAGTAGTCGATGATGAGGATGCCCGCGATGGGGCCCAGCAGCGCCGAGTAGCCGATCAGCCAGGTGAAGATGTAGCCCTGGGTGGACTCCAGCAGCTTCCACGGCATCATGACGATGGCGATGGAGGCGGTGATGTAGCCGCCCGCGCGGTAGCTGATCTGCTTCGGCGCCAGCGCGGAAAAGTCATACGCCGGGCCCACCAGGTTGGCCGCCAGGTTCACGCTGACGGTATCGATCAGCAGGATGATCAGCGCCACCAGCACGGCCACGCCGGTCATGCGGCTGGCCAGGTCCACCGGGTCCCAGATCGCTTTGCCGTACAGGACCACCGTGGCGGAGGTGACGATCACCGCCAGCGCGGCCAGCAGGCCCATGGGCACCGGCAGGCCCACGCTCTGGCCCACCAGCTGGTCGCGCTGGGTCTTGGCGAAGCGGGTGAAGTCGGGGATGTTCAGCGCCAGCGTGGCCCAGAAACCGACCATGGCGGTCAGCGAAGGCCAGAAGGTGGACCAGAACTGGCCGGCCTTCTTGCCGCCTTCGACGAACTGCGAGGGCTGGTCCAGCAGCGGGCCGAAGCCGCCGGCCTTCTGGTACACCCAGCCGAGCAGCACGAAGCAGATCAGGATCTTCAGCGGCGCGGTGTAGGTTTCCAGCTTGCGGATGGCGTCCATGCCGTGCACGATGTACCAGAACTGGATGGCCCAGAAAGCCAGGAAGCACAGCAGCTGCATGCCGTTGATGCCCAGGCCGGCGATCTTTTCGCCACCGATCTCGCCGCCCAGCATGACGCCGATCAGCGTGTAGATCATCTGGCCGCCGAACCAGGTCTGGATGCCGTACCAGCCGCAGGCGACGATGGCGCGCATCAGCGCCGGCAGCCGCGCGCCGGTGGTGCCGAAGGAGGCGCGCGCCAGCACCGCGTACGGGATACCGTACTTGGTGCCCGCGTGGCCGATGGCCAGCATGGGCAGCAGCACGATGGCGTTGGCGATGAAGACGGTGAACACGGCCTGGTAGGCCGACATGCCGCCTTCGATCAGGCTGGCCGACAGGGTGTAGGCCGGAATGCACATCACCATGCCGACCCACAGGGCCGCAAAGTGATACCAGCGCCAGGTGCGCTGGGCGGCGCTGGTCGGCGCCAGGTCTTCGTTCCAGAGTTGGGTGCTGCCGGACAAATCATTATTCACTGCATCTCTCCCGGAAGTTGCGGCTTATGGTCGCTGCTCATACTACGCTTACGCGGCTTTGATTTCGCGCCGCGGGTTGCGTGGATCCTGGGTCCAGTTCATATACGGCTTGCCCGTATCCTGCGGCACCATGGTAATGCAGCCCTGCACCGGACAGGTGATCTCGCACAGGTTGCAGCCCACGCATTCCTCCTTGATCACCTCGTAAGTGCGCACGCCCGCCGCGTCGATCAACTGCGCGATGGACTGGTGCGAGGTGTCCTCGCAGGCCACGTAGCAGCGCCCGCACTTGATGCATTCGTCCTGGTTGATCTGCGCGATCACCTGGTAATTCATGTCCAGGTATTTCCAGTCCGTGGTGTTCGGCACCGCCTTGCCGGTGAACTCGCCGATGTTCTTGTAGCCCTTCTCGTCCATCCAGCGCGACAGGCCGTCCTTCATTTCCTCGACAATGCGGAAGCCGTGCAGCATGGCCGCCGTGCACACCTGCACGCAGCCGGCGCCCAGCGCGATGAACTCGGCCGCGTCCTGCCAGTTGCCGATGCCGCCGATGCCAGAAATCGGCAAGCCCCTGGTCTGCGGATCGCGCGCGATCTCGGCCACCATGTTCAGCGCGATCGGCTTGACGGCCGTGCCGCAGTAGCCGCCGTGCGTGCTGGCGTTGCCCACCGCAGGGAAAGCCACCATGCGGTCCAGGTCCAGGTGCGTGATGGAGTTGATGGTGTTGATCAGCGAAACCGCGTCCGCCCCGCCGGCCTTGGCCGCGCGCGCCGGCGCCCGCACGTCGGTGATGTTGGGCGTGAGCTTGACGATCACCGGCAGCTTGCTGTGCGTCTTGCACCAGCGCGTCACCATCTCCACGTACTCGGGAACCTGGCCCACGGCCGCGCCCATGCCGCGCTCCGGCATGCCGTGCGGGCAACCGAAATTCAGCTCGATGCCGTCCGCGCCGGTGGCTTCCACCAGCGGCAGGATGTCGGCCCACAGCTTTTCCTCGCACGGCAGCATCAGCGACACCACGATGGCGCGGTCCGGCCAGGCCTTCTTCACTTCCGTGATCTCGCGCAGGTTGATCTCCAGCGAGCGGTCGGTAATCAGCTCGATGTTGTTGAAGCCCAGCACTTCGCGGTTCTTGCCGTAGTGCGCCGAGTAGCGCGACGACACGTTGACGGCGGCGGGATCTTCGCCCAGCGTTTTCCACACCACGCCGCCCCACCCTGCTTCGAATGCGCGCACCACGTTGTACGCCTTGTCGGTCGGCGGCGCGGAGGCCAGCCAGAACGGGTTAGGCGATTTGATGCCGCAGAAGTTGACGCTCAGATCGGCCATTATGCAGCCTCCACTTGGTTAAGAATGTCGTGATGAATCGCCTGCGCTGCCAACTTGCCGTGCTGTACCGCCTGCACCGTCAGGTCCTGTCCCGGCGCCACGCAGTCGCCGCCCGCGTACACGCCGGGCACCACGGTGCGGTAATGGCCGTCCACGTGGATCTTGTCGCCTTCGCGCGCGATGGTTGACGCCATGGGGTCCGACAGGCTGGCGCCGTCCATGCTCTGGCCGATGGCCTTGAACACGGCGTCGGCCGGCAGCTCGAAGGTGACGCCGGTGCCGACCAGGCGGCCGTTCTCCAGCACCGTGTTCTCGAAGCGCATGCCGCACACCTTGCCGTCGCCGTCCAGCAGCACCTGCTGCGGCGCGGCCCAGGTGCGCATGCGCACCTGGTTGGCCTTGGCGATGTCCTGCTCGTGGCGGGTGGCGCTCATGTCGCCGAAGCCGCGCCGGTAAACCAGCGTGACTTCCTCCGCGCCCAGGCGCTGGATCTGCACCGCCATGTCGATGGCCGTGTTGCCGGCGCCGATAACGATGGCGCGCTTGGGCACCGGCAGCTTGCTCAGGTCGTCGGCCTGGCGCAGCTCGGAAATATAGTCCACGGCGGCCAGCAGGCCTGGCGCGTCCTCGCCGGTCAGGCCCAGCTGGCGGCTGGCGCCCAGGCCCAGGCCGAGGAACACGGCGTCGTACTGCGCGTGCAGGTCTTTCAGCTGCAGGTTGCCGCCCAGGGTCTGGCCGTGGCGCACTCCGATGCCGCCTATGCCAAGCAGGAACTCGACTTCCTTCTGCGCGAAGTCGTTGGTCAGCTTGTACTTGGCGATGCCGTATTCGTTCAGGCCGCCGGATTTCTGCTGCGCCTCGTAGATCACCACGTCGTTGCCCAGCATGGCCAGGCGGTGCGCGCAGGACAGGCCGGCCGGGCCGGCGCCCACCACGGCGATCTTCTTGCCGGTGGATGCGGCGCGCTGGAAGGGATGCTCCTGCAGCGTCATGTTGTCGAGCGCGTAGCGCTGCAGCAGGCCGATTTTCACCGGCTGGCCTTCGGCGTCGTGGTTGCGCACGCAGGCGTCCTCGCACAGGATCTCGGTGGGGCAGACGCGCGAGCAGCTGCCGCCGAGGATGTTCTGCTTCAGGATGCCGACCGCCGCGCCGTTGACGTTGTGGTCGTGGATGTTGCGGATAAAGCTGGCCACATCGATTTCGGTAGGGCAGATGCGCGTGCACGGCGCGTCGTAGCAGTACAGGCAGCGCGCGCTTTCAATCGCGGCCTGGCGCGCGTTGAGCGGCGGCGCCAGGTCGGTGAAGTGTTCGCCCAACTCGGCGTTCGTGGCTTTCGGCTGCGGTAGGTGAGTGAGTGTGGCGATCATGTTTTTATCCCGAGAAAAAATTCTGGGGCCTGCCCCTATTGGGGCTGCCCCTGCAGTCAAAGTCACTTCATCTGCGGAAATGCAAATTCCGCGCCAGCGCTGGCGGTGTTGGGCCAGCGCTGCATCACGGCCTTGTGGCGCGTGTAGAAACGCACGCCTTCCGGGCCGTAGGCGTGATGGTCGCCGAACAGGCTGCGCTTCCATCCGCCGAAACTGTTGAAGGCCATCGGCACCGGCAGCGGCACGTTCACGCCCACCATGCCCACCTGGATCTGGCGCACGAATTCGCGCGCCACGCCGCCGTCGCGCGTGAAGATGGCCACGCCGTTGCCGTACTCGTTGTTGTTGATGAGCTCCACGGCGTGGACCACGTCCGGGCAGCGCATCACGCACAGCACGGGGCCGAAGATTTCTTCCTTGTAGATGGTCATGTCGGAGGTGACGTGGTCGAACAAGGTGCCGCCGACGAAGAAGCCGTTCTCGCGTCCCGGCACCTTGAAATCGCGGCCATCGACCACCAGCGTGGCGCCCTGCTCCACGCCCTCGCCGATCAGGCGCTCGATGCGCTGCTTGGCGGCGCTGGTGACCACAGGCCCCATTTCAGCGCCCGCCTCCATGCCGTCGCGTACTTTCAGTGCAGCGGTGCGCTGTTTCAGTGCGCCCACCAGTTTGTCGCCCGCGTCGCCCACGGCCACCACCACCGAGATCGCCATGCAGCGTTCGCCGGCCGAACCGTAGGCCGCGCCCATCAGCGCATCGACCGCCATGTCCATGTCCGCGTCCGGCATCACCACCATGTGGTTCTTGGCGCCGCCCAAAGCCTGCACGCGCTTGCCGCTTGCGCTGCCGCGCGCGTAGATGTATTCGGCGATCGGCGTGGAGCCGACGAAGCTCACCGCCTGCACCACCGGATGGTCGAGGATGGCGTCCACCGTCACCTTGTCGCCCTGGATCACGTTGAACACGCCGTCCGGCAGGCCGGCTTCCTTCAGCAGTTTCGCGTGCAGCAGCGAAGGCGACGGGTCGCGTTCGGAAGGCTTGAGCACGAAGGTGTTGCCGCAGGCGATGGCCACCGGGAACATCCACATCGGCACCATCACCGGGAAGTTGAACGGCGTGATGCCGGCCACCACGCCCAGCGGCTGGCGCATGGACCAGGCGTCGATGCCGCGCGAGATCTGGTCGGTGAATTCGCCTTTCAGCAGCTGCGGGATGCCCACCGCGAACTCCACCATCTCGATGCCGCGCGCCACTTCGCCCTGCGCGTCGCTGAAGGTCTTGCCGTGCTCGCGGGTGAGCATGGCGGCGAATTCGTCGGTGTGCTGCTGGCACAGCTGCAGGTACTTGAACAGCACCCGCGCGCGGGTCAGCGGCGGCGTGGCCGACCAGGACGGGAAGGCTGCAGCGGCGGCCTGCACGGCCGCATCCACTTCCTCGGCCGTGCCCAGCGCCACGCGCGCAACCGGTTCGCCCAGCGCGGGATTGAACACGTCGCCATACCGGCCGCTCGTGGTATCCGCCTTGGCGCCGTTGATGAAATGGGTGATGGTGTCTAAATTGCTCATGCTTCTTTGCTCCGGTCAGGCCAACAGCGAGTCGGCCGAAATATAGGGGTAGCCCAGGCCGTGCGCCACCGCTTCATAGGTGACTTGGCCCAGGCAAACGTTCAGTCCGTTCTTCAAATGCGGGTTCGCCTGCAGCGCGCGTTTCCAGCCCTTGTCGGCCAGCGCCACCGCGTGCGCGATGGTGGCGTTGTTCAGTGCGAAGGTGGAGGTGCGCGCCACCGCGCCCGGCATGTTCGCCACGCAGTAGTGCACCACCCCGTCCACCATGAAGGTGGGCTGCTCGTGCGTGGTGGCGTGCGAAGTTTCAAAGCAGCCGCCCTGGTCGATGGCCACGTCCACCACCACGGCGCCCTTCTTCATGCGCGAAATCATGTCCTTGGTCACCAGCTTGGGCGCAGCCGCGCCGGGCACCAGCACGCCGCCGATCACCAGGTCCGCGTCCAGCACCGCTTCCTCGATGGTGTGCGCGTTGGAGTACATGGTGGAGACGCGGTTGCCGAACACCAGGTCCAGCTGGCGCAGGCGGTCCACGCTTTTGTCGAGCACCGTCACGCGCGCACCCATGCCCACCGCCATCTGCAGCGCATTGGTGCCCACCACGCCGGCGCCGATAATGGCCACGTGGCCCGGCGCCACGCCCGGCACGCCGCCCAGCAGCAGGCCCATGCCGCCCTTCGATTTCTCCAGGTGCGCGGCGCCGGCCTGGATCGACATGCGGCCGGCCACTTCGCTCATCGGCGCCAGCAGCGGCAAGCCGCCGTTGGCGCCGGTGATGGTTTCATACGCCAGGCAGACCGCGCCGGATTTCACCAGCGCGCGGGTCTGCTCCGGGTCGGGAGCCAGGTGCAGATAGGTGTACAGGATCTGGCCTTCGCGCAGCATGGCGCATTCCTGCGGCTGCGGTTCCTTCACCTTCACGATCATCTCCGCGCGGGCGAAGATTTCAGCCGCCGTATCGATAATGGAAGCGCCCGAGCCCTCGTACATCGCGTCGGTCAGACCGATGGCCGCGCCTGCGTTTTTCTGCACCAGCACCTGGTGTCCGCGCAGGACCAGCTCTTTCACGCTGGCCGGGGTAAGGCCAACGCGGGATTCCTGATTCTTGATCTCTTTCGGTACGCCTACCAGCATGACTGTCTCCTTGTGGGTTTAGTCTTATAGTCTTAGTCGAGATTTTTTAGTACCTTGGCCAGCTTCTCAAACAGTTCATCGATGTGCTTCTTCTCGAACACCAGCGGCGGCGACAGCGCGATGATGTCGCCCGTGGTGCGGATCAAAATGCCGTCCGCAAAGGCCTTCTTGAAGGCGTTGAAGGCACGCGCGCCCGGCTTGCCTTCGATCGGCGCCAGCTCGATGCCGGCGATCAGGCCGATGCTGCGGATGTCGATCACGTGCGGCAGGCCTTTCAGCGAATGCACCGCGTCGGCCCAGTACTCCTGGATGCCCTTGGCGTGCTCCAGGATGTTCTGCTCCTTGAACACTTCCAGCGTCGCCAGCGATGCGGCGCAGGCCACCGGATGGCCCGAATAGGTGTAGCCGTGGAACAGCTCGATGCCGGCCGGCGCTTCCATGAAGGCGTCGTGGATGAATTTTTTGGAGAACACCGCGCCCATCGGGATCACGCCGTTGGTCAGGCCCTTGGCGGTGGTCATCATGTCCGGCTCCACACCGAAGTAGTCGGCGGCGAACGGCGTGGTGAGGCGGCCGAAGCCGGTGATCACTTCGTCGAAGATCAGCAGGATGCCGTGCTTGGTGCACAGCTCGCGCAGGCGCTTCAGGTAGCCCTTGGGCGGGATCAGCACGCCGGTGGAACCGGCCACCGGCTCGACGATCACCGCCGCGATGGTGGACGCGTCGTGCAGCGCGACGATGCGTTCCAGTTCGTCGGCCAGGTTGGCGCCGTGTTCCGGCTCGCCGCGCGTGTAGGCGTTCTTTTCCAGGTTGTGCGTGTGCGGCAGGTGGTCCACGCCGGGCAGCATCACGCCGTAGGGCTTGCGGTTGCCGGCGATGCCGCCCACCGAGATGCCGCCGAAGCCCACGCCGTGGTAGCCGCGCTCGCGGCCGATCAAGCGGGTGCGGCTGGCCTCGCCGCGCGCCTTGTGGTACGCCAGCGCGATCTTGAGCGCCGTGTCGACCGCTTCGGAACCGGAGTTGGTGTAGAACACGTGGCCGAACTTGTGGTTGGTGTACTCCATCAGCTGCTCGGCCAGGTCGAAGGCGGCCGGGTGGCCCATCTGGAAGGTGGGCGCGAAATCGAGCTGGCCTATCATCTCGCGCACGGCCGACACGATCTTCGGCTGCGCATGGCCGCATGGCACGCACCACAGGCCGGCCGTGCCGTCCAGGATGGCGTTGCCGTCCACGTCCTTGTAGTACACGCCTTCGGCCGACACCAGCAGGCGCGGATTGGCCTTGTAATCGCGGTTGTTCGTAAAGGGCATCCAGAACGACGACATGGATGCGGGGCGGGACTCGTTCATGCATTTCTCCTTAATTTTTTACAAACCGTAAAAGTCTTTACCAGTTGGCAAAATCATGGTGCAATAATAGTCAGCAGCTTCACTATGGCACAGATACACAATCAGCAAAACCAGCCAACCGTACAGGTCACAAAAACGATACAGTTTTGTAATAACTTTATTTGGAAACCATTTAATGGATGAAGCGGTGAGCACAGCGCCGGCGGACGAGCAGGGCTGCGGCCAGGACGATGGCGGCGGCTGGCCCGTGCTGTCCATAGAGCGGGCCCGCAAAGGCAGCTTGGTGGACCAGATCGTTTCCGCCATCACCGGCATGGTAGCCCGCCGCGAGTTGCGCATCGGCACGAAAATGCCGTCGGTTAGACAATTCGCAAAGTGTAATGGCGTGTCCACCTTTACAGTTGTCGAGTCCTACGACCGCCTGGTCACGCTCGGCCTGCTGTCCTCGCGGCGCGGTTCCGGCTATTTCGTGGCCCGCCAGGACGTGCCCGCCACTTTGCTGCCGCAGCCGCACCACCCCGCCCCGGTCCACATCGACGCGCTCACGCCCGAGCTGTATTCCGGCGTGTCCGAGGCGCTGCCGGTCGGCGCCGGCTGGCTGCCGCCCGAGTGGTACGGCGAGGACACCATCCTGGACGCGGTGCGCCAGGCCATGCGCATTCCCGCCAACCGCCTGCGCGGCTACGGCCACCCGCTCGGCTTCCCCACGCTGCGCCAGCACATGGCGGCGGTGCTGAGCGAGGAGCTGTACCCGGTGGAGCCGGAGCAGATCCTGCTCACGCACGGCGCCACCCACGCCTTCGACCTGGTGCTGCGTACCCTGACCAAGCCGGGCGACACCGTGCTGGTGGAAGACCCCGGCTACAGCAACCTGCTGTCGCTGATACGCCACCACGGCTGCATCCCGGTCGGCATTGCGCGCGACGCCAACGGCCTGGACATGGCGGCGCTGGCCGAGCAGGCCAAGGCCCACAGCCCCAAGCTGATGTTCGTCAACACGGTGCTGCAAAATCCGCTCGGCACCTCGCTCACGCACGCCCAGGCGCACCGCCTGCTGGCACTGGCCGAGCAGTTCGACTTCTGGCTGGTGGAGGACGACATCTACCGCGAGCTGACCCAGCGCGGCGAAGCTTCGCTGGCGGCGATGGACGGGCTGCGCCGCGTGATCCGCGTGGGCAGCTTCTCCAAGACCCTGTCGCCGGTGCTGCGGGTCGGTTCCATCTCGGCCTCCAACTCGCTGCTGCCGGAACTGCTGCGCGTGAAAATGCTGGCCGGCCTCACCACCTCCGAAATCAACGAGCGCGCGGTGTTCCACGCGATTACCGCGCGGCCCTACCGGCGCATGGTGGAGAAGCTGGCCAGCCAGCTGGAGGAAGGCCGCAGCCGCAGCATCGAGAACCTGGCGGCGGCCGGGGTGCGGCCGCTGGCGCAGCCGCGCGGCGGCATGTTCGTCAGCGCGGGCTGGGAACAGCCGCCCTCGCCCGCCATGAACGGCAGGACCATCGCCGACCTGGCGCTGAAGTCCGGCATCCTGCTGTCGCCGGGCGAGTTTTTCATGCTGCGCCCCTGCACCAGCATCTGGTTCCGCTTCAACGCCGCCTACAGCGACAGCCCGCAGCTGCGCCAGTTCCTGCAATCGGTTCGTCCAAGTTGAAAGAGAGCGCCATGCCAGCAGCCAAACTGAATGTGGTTCCCGGCCTCGCCGCCGCCCCCAAGAGCAAGCGCCGCGTCATCAACCGCGACAAGCTGGAGGCCGACATCGCCGCCGTGGCGGTGCGCATGTTCGCCGAGTGCGGCTACGAAGGCACGTCCATCGCCGCGATCGCCGACGCGGCCGAGATGTCGAAGCAGAACCTGATGTACTACTACCCCACCAAGCAGGCGCTGTACCAGCGCGTGCTGGACGACGTGCTGGACGACTGGCTGAAACGCATGGAGAGCCTGGCCGACGAGGAGCACGACCCGCGCGACGTGCTGCGCGCCTACATCCAGGCCAAGCTGCGCTTTTCGCGCGAGCAGCCGTGGGCGTCCCGCGTGTATGCGATGGAGGTCATCAGCGGCGCGCAGCTGTACGGCGAGCAGATCCGGCGCCGCGTGGTGCCGCTGCTGCGCAAGGATATCGAGGTGTTTGAAAAATGGATTGCGGCGGGCCGCATCGCGCCGCTCAACGCCACCCACCTGATCTTCATGATCTGGGCCATGACGCAGTCCTACGCCGACTTCTCGGCGCAGATGGCGCTGGTGCTGGACAAGAGGCAGCTGGCCCGCAAGGATTACGACGATGGCGAGGACACCATCGTGCGCATGGTGCTGGCCGCGATCAGCCAGCCGGCGGTGGTCAGCCAGCCAGCGGCTGATGGCGCGGCGCGCTAGGCCGGCGCGCGCGGCGCGACAGCCAGCCCATCACGCCCAGGCCGGCCGCGAACAGCGCCATGCTGCCCGGTTCCGGCACGCTGGAGGCGGGCGCGCCGGCGGCGCCGTCGCCGCCATTGCCGGCCAGCGTGCCGGTGAAGCTTTGCAGGTGGATTTCGCCGCGCTGGTTCAGGCCGTTGACGAACACGCCGCCTTCGATGTTCTGGTTGTTGGTCAGATAGGCGCCGGTGGCCAGCAGCGAGCCGCCCCACTGGTTGTTGATGGTCAGGTCGGTGGCGTCGTAGAAGTTCCACAGCAGCTTGCTGCCGTACTGCTGCGCCGAGCCGCCCAGGAAGTTGGCGCTGATGTTGGCGCTCTTGACGTCGGTGTTCAGGATCACGCTGCTGGCGCCGTTCAGGTTGAAGAGGAACTCGCCCTTGGAGAACAGCACGGTGTCGATCGCGGTCAGGTCGAACACGGCCACGCCGCTGGCGTTGGCCACCGCGTTGAAGATGGCCAGGTTGCCGTCGAAGACGACGCTGCTGCCGGTGCTGCCCAGCGTTTTCAGGCTGTTCGACAGGCCGCCCAGCACGTTGCCGAAGTTGGTGGAGGTGGAGGCCACCAGGTTGGCCACCATCACCTCATCCGGCGTGTCCAGCTTGCCGCCGTTGAAATTGCCGCTGCTGCTGCCCTCGACGTAGGCCGCGCCGTTCAGGTTGCTGTTGCTGACGCCGCCCTTGATCACGCTGCTGCCCTTGTTGACGGTGGAGTTGCTCAGGCCGCCGCCGACCACCGCGCCCAGGCCGTTCACCTTGACGTTGGTCGCCGCGCCGGCCACGGTCAGCCCGGCGTAGCTGGACTGCGGAGTCTGGTTTATATGCTGCACGTAATCGCCGCCCGACAGCGCGCCGCCGACATAGGTACGGCCATCGGTATGCGAGCTGGACGTGGCGCTGCCCAGCACAACCGTATTAAACTGCTTCAGGATCTCCGACGACGACAGCGATACAGCGTGGGCGGAACCGGAGGCCAGACCGGAAACGGTCAGGACCAGGGTGGCAAGAACGGGACGAAACGGCATGAATGGGCTCTTTCGCAACTTTGATTATTTTACATTACGGCAACAGTGTGTATAATTTTAGCATGATAAACCTCAAGACAGAGCGGTTGCTGTTGCGTCCGATTGAAAAAAACGACGCCCCGGCCATGTATGCCATTTATTCCGACCCGGAAACCATGCGCTATTGGAGCAGCCCGCCATGGCAGGAGATGGCGCAGGCCCACGCCCACGTGGCCATGACGCGGGCCGGTTACGAGGACGGCTCCATCTTTACGATGGGCATCACCTTGCGCGAAACAGGCGAGCTGATCGGTACGTGCCGCCTGCACCAGTTCAACCGCCAGAACCGCCGCTGCGAAATGGGTTACATCCTGTCGCGCGCGCACTGGGGCAAGGGCTATATGCAGGAAGCCATCGCGGCCACCATCAGCCACGGCTTCCAGGCCTTCGACCTGCACCGCATCGAGGCCGACGTCGACCCGCGCAACACGGCTTCGGCGGTCCTGCTCAAGCGCCTGCATTTCGTGCACGAAGGCCACCTGCGCCAGCGCTGGATCGTGGACGGCGAAATCTGCGATACCGACTTTTTCGGCCTGCTGCGCTCGGACTGGGACGCCGCACGCGGCCAATAAGGGCTTGCGGGCGGCGCAGTTCGGCGCCCGCTGGGCACAGCTTATCCCGCGGAAATGCCAATTCGTCGGAAAGCGGCTGCGGCGCGCCGCGCGGATTGATACATTGGGACCATACCAACCACGGAGGTCCATATGAAAACCATCAATCGCACAGTCGGCGGCGTCTTCCGCGAAGTGGGCCAGGCAGCCCGGCAGATCGGCCGCGCCTTCACCCGCGCGCTGTCGCGCATGTCCTGGCCGGCCCTGCTAGCAAGCTGCATCATGATGGCGCTGCTGCTCACCATCCTGCCGCTGGCGCTGACGTTGTTTGCCATCTTCCTGCTGCTGAAGATCGCCATCGCCCTGATTGCCGGCCACAACGCGAACAAGCATATCCACGAAAACAAAGAACACTAAGCAAGGAATACTGAAATGGCATTCAGCCGCACTAAAAAAGGCACCCGCAGCCTGGTCGCGTTTATCGGCGAGGTGGGCGACACCGCGCGCACCCTGTGGTGGAACTTCTTCGACTGGCTGGCCCAGGTCGAATGGCGCAAGCTGGCCGTGATCGCCCTGGTGGCGCTGATCGTCGCCGCGCCGTTCCAGCTCGGCGAAGCGGTGTCGATGTTCATTGTCTTTTCGGTCGGCCTGAAAGTACTGGCGGGCGGCAAGCGCCGCGCCGAGGGGCAGGCGCGCGAGGCCGAGCAGCACGCCGGCACCGAAACGCTGGAGCGGCGCCTGGTGGAAGCGCAGATGGCCGCGCTGCAGGCGCAGGTCGAGCCGCACTTCCTGTTCAACACGCTGGCGCTGATCGGCCAGCTGATCGAGACCGATCCGCCGCAGGCGGCCAGGATCCACGCCCACCTGATCGACTACCTGCGCGCCACGCTGCCGCAGATGCGCGCCAAGGGCAACGGCACCCTGGGCCGCCAGATCGAGATGTCGCGCGCCTACCTGGCCATCATGCAGGCCCGCATGCGCGAGCGCCTGGCGGTGTCGATCGACGTGGCGCCGGACCTGCTGAGCGCGTCCTTCCCGCCGATGATGCTGCAAACCCTGATCGAGAACGCCATCAAGCACGGCCTGGAGCCCAAGGTGGAAGGCGGCCGCATCGACATCCGCGCCAGCGCCAGCAGCACCGCCGCCGGCAACGTGCTGCAGCTGGAGGTGCAGGACGACGGCGTGGGCTTCGACGTGCACGCCGGCGACGGCCTGGGCCTGACCAATATCCGCGAGCGCCTGCGCCTGCTGTACGGCAGCCGCGCCCAGCTCATCATTGAAGCGCCGCTGGACGGCGGCGCGCGCGCCATCATCCGCATGCCCTTCGCCCCCGATATTTTTGCCGGAAGCAAGCTGTGATGAAGACCCCGACCACCATCATCGCCGACGACGAGGAACCGATGCGCCAGCTGCTGCGCGCGCGCCTGCACGAGGCGTGGCCGCAGCTGGAGATCGTGGCCGAGGCCGCCAACGGCGTGGAAGCCATCGCGCTCACCGGGCTGCACCAGCCGGACATCGTGTTCCTCGACATCCGCATGCCCGGCCTGTCCGGCATCGAAGCGGCGCGCATGCTGTTCAACCGCTGCCACATCGTGTTCGTCACCGCCTACGACCAGTACGCCATCGAAGCGTTCGAACAGGGCGCGCTGGACTACCTGCTGAAACCGGCCGGCGGCGAGCGCCTGAAGACCACCTGCGAGCGGCTGCAGGCGCGCCTGGGCAAGGCGCCCGACAACATCGAACGCCAGCTGAGCCAGCTGCTGGCGCACACCGCGCAGCGCAAGAAGCCGCAGGAATTCCTGAAATGGATACAGGCCCAGGTGGGCAGCAGCCTGCGCATGATCAGCACGCGCGAAGTGCTGTTCTTCCGCGCCGACGAAAAGTACACGCGGGTGCAGACCATGGAAGGCGAAGTACTGATCCGCAAGACGCTGAAAGAGCTGGAAGACGAGCTGGACCCGAAAGAATTCTGGCGCATCCACCGCTCCACGCTGGTGCGGGTGGACGCGATCGCCGAAGTCAAGCGCGACCTGCGCGGCCGGCAGATGGTGCGCGTGCGCCATTCGGCGGAGGAACTCGAGGTCAGCCGGGGCAACACCCACTTGTTCCAGCAGATGTAGAATCCCCGCCACTCGCGCACTGCAACAATTTGCTCCCCCTCGCCCGCTGGTCTATATTGTTTGGACTAGACTCACACTACAGGGGGAGCACATGTCCAGCATACCGAAGACCACACGCGCCACCATTACGCCTTGCTTGCGTTACCGCGACGCGCCCGCCGCCATCAACTGGCTGTGCCGCACTTTGGGTTTCGAGCGGGCACTGGTTGTTCCCAACGACGACGGCACCATCGCGCACGCCCAGCTCACCTACGGCAACGGCATGGTGATGCTCAGTTCCATTTTCAACACCGAATTCGGCGAGCTGATGGCGCAGCCGGCCGACACCGGCATGAAGGTCACCCAGTGCTGCTACCTGGTGGTGAACGACGCCGACCTGGTGCACCAGCGCGCGGTCGAGGCCGGCGCGCCCATCGTCATGCCGCTCAAGGACGAGGAATACGGCGGACGCGGCTTTACCTGCCGCGACCCGGAAGGCCAGCTGTGGAGCGTGGGAACGTACGATCCCTGGGCCCATTGATGGACGATGAGATGGCAATCCGGCGCCTGGTCGCCACCTGGGTGGAAGCGACACGCGCCGGCGACGTGGACAAAGTGCTGACCCTGATGACGCCGGACGTGGTGTTCCTGGTGGCGGGCCAGCCGCCCATGCACGGGCGCGACGGCTTCGCGGCCGGCATGCGCGCACTGCTGGCCGCGCACCGCATCGAATCGGACAGCACGGTGGACGAAGTGCAAGTGTGCGGCGACATGGCCTGGTGCCGCACCACGCTGGAGGTGCGCGTGCTGCCGCTGGCCGAAGGCGGCCGCCCGATGCGGCGCGCCGGCCACACCTTGTCGGTCTTCCGCAGGCGCCACGACGGTGCCTGGCAACTGGCGCGCGACGCCAATCTGCTGGTTCCGGTGCCTATTTGATAAGCTGGTTACGCCAGGGCAACCTGGCTGCGCTATACTGGTGCTTTCGGGAAACACACCAGAGAGGCGACATGCGCTTGACCTTTTCAAACATGATGACGGCCGCCGCGCTGCTGGCGATGAGCGCCTGCGGCGGCGGCGGCGGGGGCGGCGGCACTACCGCGCCCGGCAACGGCGGAACCGACCCTGGCACCGTCACGCCGCCCGCCCCGGTCGAACCCATCGTGCTGACGCTGGCGCCGTCGCCCGCCGCAGTGACGCAGAACGCCGGCACCGCCACCACCTTCACCGTCAGCATCAAGGCCAACAAGGCCGTTCCGTCGAACGTCAACGCGGCCGTCGCGGCCAAGGCGGACCTGTTCACCAACACCAGCCTGACCACCGTGTCGGCGCAGGAGTACGAAGCGCGCATCACCACCAGCGCCGCGCTGCTGCCGGGCACCTACACCAGCACCATCGAAGTGAAACTGTGCACCGACGCGGCCGCCACCTGCCGCCAGCCGGTGGCCGGTTCGCCATGGCTGCTGCCGGTCACCTTGACGGTCAAAAAGGTCGGCACGCTGAGCGCGCTCACGCCGGTGGCCGGCATGCACGCCTGGACCCAGGCCCAGTACGACGCCGCGCGCACCAGCTTTATCCCGGCCACGTTCACGCCGTCGGCCTTCAACTTCCGCTGGTCGGTGGATGCGGACAGCGCCAAGGAACGCCGCTACAGCCCGGTCGTGGTCGCCGACAAGACGGTGTACATGCTGAGCAGCGCGCCGAGCGCCGGCAGCGCCGATCCCCAGTGGACGCTGCAAACCATAGAAGAATCGAACGGCCAGGAGCGCTGGCGCGGCGACGTGGGCAAATGGAACCAGGTCAGCGCGCCGGTGCTGGCCGGCGGCAGCATAAGCCTGCTCATCTCCGGCCCCGCCAGCAACGGCTACCGCAACTACAACGTCGGCACGGGGCAGATCAGTGCCCTCACCATCAGCAATGCCGGCACCCTGACTGCGCCCTACGGCGCGCCGCTGGTGTCGTCCGGCATGTTCTACGGGCAGTATGGCGCCGTCGGCACGCTGGCCAAGTTCGACGCGGCAGCCACCGCGCTGCAGTGGAGCTACAAGGATGCGCGCCGCAACAATGGCGGCTGGGCCATCACGACCGACGACAGCCTGATCTACAACTACAGCCAGGGCTGGATGCTGGGCATTGAAGCGGCCACGGGCACCCTGAAATATGCCGTGGCCAGCCGCCTGCCTTACGTCAGCGCGCCCGCCACCATGGCGCCGGTGCTGTCCGACGGCCAACTGTTCGTGACCGAGTCCGACAGCTTCGGCGGCGGCCTGGCCGCGTTCGATCCGGCGACCGGCAAACTGAACTGGCAGGTACAGGCGAACTTCACCACCTATCCCGCGGTGGCGGCCGGCGTGGTGTATGCGGTCAACGGCGACAAGCTGGAAGCGCGCAACACGGCCAGCGGCATGCCGCTGTGGAGCAGCCCCGCGCTGGGCGCAGGCGGGCCGTACACCCAGGTGCTGGCCACCAACAACCTGGTGTTCGCAGCGTCGCAGTCGCGCGTGGTGGCGGTGGACCTGGCCACGCACAACGTGGTGTGGGAGTACCCGGCAGGCGGCGCCATCGCCATTTCGGACAACGGCATCCTCTACATCACCCACCCGGTCAACGGCCTGGTGGCGATTAATCTGCGCTAAGCTGCGCTGATCTAAGCGCCCAGCGCAGCCACCAGTTCCGCGTCCGCCACCTGCACCGGGCGGATGCGGATCAGGTGGCGGTACAGCGGCGGCATGGAGCGGCAGATGTGCTCCAGCGCCTGCTGCGGCAAGGCCGGGCGCACATACTGGAACTGCGCCGGATTCGATTCCGGCAGTTCGCCCTCCATTGTCGACCCGTAAGCCCCCAACTCCATGAAACTGAGCGCGCCGTCGTCCGGCCCGTTCGCAAACACGAACGTACCGTCCTTCGGGTGGCCCAGGTACTGGCGGATTTCCTCGCGCTGCTCGGCGCTGGCCTTGGCGCCATCGAGCAGCTTGAAGCGCAGCTGCGCATACGCGCGCGTGCATTCCATGAACGCGGTGCGGATGCCGGACTTGTTGCGCCGGCCCGGCATGCACAGCAGCAGGTTGCCGAACGAGTCCAGCAAAGCCACCGCGTCGCCCCGCCCGCCCATCACCCTGTCGCGCGCCATGGCCTTCTTCAGGGCCGGCGCCAGTTGCGCGTCCGGCCGCTGCGGTTCGCAGCGCACCGACAGCGCCTCCGGGAACACCTTCTTCAGCGCGCACACGATGGCGTGCTTGGGCGACAGCGTGGCCGGGTCCTTCAGCTGCGCGCGCGGTGGATCGACATTGAACAGCGCCATGGCGCCCTTGGCCGTGGCCTCGAACACCAGCGAGCACAAGGCCTGCGTCGGCTCGGCGATGGTCTTGCCGATGAAGAAGGACTTGGGCGCCATGCCGTGCGCGGCGCGCGCGTATTGCGAATCGCCCAGCACGGCCGGGTAGCCGAAGGTGGCTTGCGCCTGCGCGCGCAGGCCCTCGGGCAGCGCATCGAAGCGCGCCGTGCTGTCGTAGTTGATGCCGGCGTTGGCGTCGGTGGCCGCCACCAGCACGTTGAAGCCGCCGGCCAGGATGGCGCCGGTGCACATGCAGCACGGGTCGAGCGACGTGACGATGGTGATGTCCTTCGGCTCGGGCAGCGGCACGCCCTTGGCGCGCTCGGCGTAATACCAGTCGATCAGCTGGCGCTCGCCATGCGCCGTGGGGTCGTACACCATGCCCTGGCGGATGACGTTGTTGTGCAGCGACTTGAGCACCTTGCCGGTTTGATCCAGCATGGCGCCACCGACACCGAAAGTGCCCTGCGTTTTCGCCACGATGGCCTCGGCCGCCGCAACGGCGACCGCAGCCTGTACGTCGATGACCTTCTTCAAGATGCTTACTTCTTCAGATCTGCGCCGCCGAAGGCGTTCGGCAGCTGGGCCGCCGCGGTGGTCTCGAAGATGTCGCCCTTCAGGTTGGCCAGCACCACCGGCAGCTCGTTGCCGCCCAGCTCCAGGGTCACCTGGCGGCAGGCGCCGCACGGGGCGATCGGACCGTCGGTCTCGCCGATCACGGCCAGCTTGTCGAAGTCGCCCGGCTTGTAGCCGTGCGCGATGGCGCTGAAGAAAGCGGTGCGCTCGGCGCAGTTGCACAGGCCGTAGGACGCGTTCTCCACGTTACAGCCGTGGAACACCTTGCCGTCGTTGGTCAGCAACGCAGCGCCGACCTTGAAGTTCGAATACGGCGTGTAAGCCTTCAAGCGCGCCTGCGCGGCTTCAGCGATCAATTGTTCGTTATTCATGCTCTCTCCGGAAGCAGTCTGAGCCGCATTCGGGGTCTGACCCCGAATGCGGCTCAGCTCGGCTGATTAGGGGCGGATGGTGCGGTAGATGACCGGGTTGGCGGCGGGCGCGGTGTCGGCGATGGTGTAGGCGGCCTGGATCTGCGCGACGGCGGCTTGCGCTGCCGCTTCGGTGCGGGCGTGCACTTTCGCCAGCGGCTGGCCGGCTTGCACCGGCTGGCCCAGCTCGATCAGGTCGGTCAGGCCGACGGCGAAGTCGATCTTGTCGGTCGGCAGGCGGCGGCCGCCGCCCAAGGCGACCACGGCCAGGCCGATGTCGCGGCACACGGTCTTGCTGGCATAACCCGAGGTCAGCGCGGGCACGTCAACCACGACGGGCGCCTGCTCGAGGTGCTTGTCCATATTGCTCATCAGGTCGGACGGGCCGCCCAGCGCGGTCACCATGCGCGCGAAGCGCTCGGCGGCTTCGCCGGAGTCGAGCGCGTGCTGCAGCTTGGCGCGCGCTTCGGTTTCGGTGGCGGCCAGCTTGCCCAGCACCAGCATCTCGGCGCACAGCGCCATCGTCACTTCGTGCAGGCGCGCCGGACGGAACTTGCCGGTCAGGTAGTCGATCGCGCCGCGCACTTCGACCGCGTTGCCGGCCCACGGCGACAGCGATTCGTTCATGTCGGTCAGCAGCGCCGAGGTCAAGGTGCCGGCGCCGTTGCCGACCTTGACGATGCTCTCGGCCAGGTCGACCGATTTTTCGTAGCTCGGCATGAAGGCGCCGGAGCCTACCTTGACGTCCATCGCCAGCACGTCCAGGCCCGCCGACAGTTTCTTCGACAGGATGGAGCCGGTGATCATGGCCACCGATTCCACCGTCGCGGTGACGTCGCGGATCGAGTAGAAGCGCTTGTCGGACGGCGCCAGCGAGGCGGTCTGGCCGATGATGGCCACGCCCACGTCACGCACCACCTGGCGGAACTTGTCGTTGTCCGGCACCGTCGAGTAGCCGGGGATCGAGTCGAACTTGTCCAGCGTGCCGCCGGTGTGGCCCAGGCCGCGGCCGGAGATCATCGGCACGAAGCCGCCGCAGGCGGCGATCATCGGTCCCAGCATCAGCGACACCACGTCGCCCACGCCGCCGGTGGAGTGCTTGTCCATCACCGGGCCCGGCAGGTTCAGCGATTTCCACTCCAGCACCTGGCCGGAATCGCGCATGGCCAGGGTGAAGGCCACGCGTTCGTCCATGTTCATGTCATTGAAGAAGACGGCCATGGCCAGCGCGGCGATCTGCCCTTCGCTGACGCTGCCGTCGGTGATGCCGCGCACGAAGAACTGGATTTCTTCAGCGCTCAGGGCGCCTTTGTCGCGTTTTTTGCGGATGATCTCTTGGGTGAGGAACATGGTTTTTCTCTTCCTTGTAAGGTACTTGGGGCCGCCGCTCCATCGCTGTTGCGATGGCGCGGCGGCCCCACGATTCACAGGCGCCTTATACGCCGTATGGAATCCAGATGTTTTTCACTTGCGATGCGTGCGCCAGCACGGCGCGGCCGCCCGCTTGCGCGGTGCTGTACCAGTCGCGGCCTTTGGCGCCGCCGGTCCAGGTGCGCTTCAGCGAGGCAGCCGACAGGCGTTCCACTTCGGCGCAGCCTTCGGCCGAACCGTCATGGCGCCACACGGCGTCGATGTCCGAGTGCGATGCCAGCGTGCGCGCCAGTTCGTCGGCCGAGCCGGTCACGATGTTGACCACGCCGGCCGGCAGGTCCGAGGTATCGAACACCTGGTACAGATCGGTGGCCGACAGCGGATGCGCTTCGGAAGGCACCACCACCACGCGGTTGCCGACTGCGATGGCGGGCGCCACCAGCGAGATGAAGCCCAGCAGCGGCGATTCGTTCGGCGCCACGATGCCGATCACGCCGATGGCTTCGTTCAGCGCCACGGTGATGCCGTGCATCGGCGGCTGGTGCGCCAGGCCGTCGTACTTGTCGGCCCACGCGGCCCAGTAGAACAGGCGCTCGATGGCCGCTTGCACTTCCTTCTCGGGATTCTTGGCGCCGGTCATGGCGCCGATGCGGGCGGCGAATTCCTCGCCGCGCGCGGCCAGGTTTTCAGCGATGTAGAACAGCACCTGCGCGCGGTTGTGCGCGGTGGCCTTGGTCCAGCCGGTGGCCTTGTGCGCGGCTTCCACGGCGTTGCGGATGTCCTTGCGGTTGCCTTCGCCCACTTCGCCGATGAACTTGCCGTCCGCGCCGTGGATGGCGCGGCTGTAGGCGCCGTCCGGGCGGGCCTGCTTGCCGCCGATGTACAGCTTGGCGGTGCGGTCGATGGCGAACGCGTCGGCCGCCACCGGAGCCGCTTTGGCTTTCGCAGGCGCGGCCAGCAGCGGCGCCGCAGGGCGCGCGTCTTCCGACACCGGCACCAGGTATTCGTACATGCCTTCGCGGCCGCCTTCGCGGCCGTAGCCGGATTCGCGGTAGCCGCCGAAGCCGCAGGCGGCGTCGAACTGGTTGGCGGTGTTGATCCACACCACGCCGGCCTTGATCTGCGGCGCCACGTCCAGCGCCAGCGAGATGTTCTCGGTCCAGACGCAGGAGGCCAGGCCGTACACGGTGTTGTTGGCCAGCTGTACCGCTTCGGGCGGGGTGCGGAAGCTCATCGCCACCAGCACCGGGCCGAAGATTTCTGCCTGCGCCACGGCGGCGGAGGTCGAGGCGCCGGTGATCAGCGTCGGCGGGAACCACGAGCCGTCGGCCGGGATTTCGCAGCCGGCGGGCTGGTACACGGTGCAGCCTTCGCTGCGCGCCGATTCAACCAGGCCGGCGATGCGCTGCTGCTGCACCGGATCGACCAGCGCGCCGATGTCCATCGATTTGTCCAGCGGCGAACCGAGGCGCAGGTTGTCCATGCGCGCGCGCAGCTTGTGCAGGAAGCGCTGTTCCACCGATTCCTGCACCAGCAGGCGCGAACCGGCGCAGCAGACCTGGCCCTGGTTGAACCAGATGGAATCGACCAGGCCTTCGACTGCGGCGTCCAGGTCGGCGTCTTCGAAGACGATGAAGGGCGACTTGCCGCCCAGTTCCAGCGACAGCTTCTTGCCGCTGCCTGCGGTGGTCTGGCGGATCAGGCGGCCCACTTCGGTCGAGCCGGTGAAGGCCAGCTTGTCGATGCCCGCGTGCTTGACGATGGCTTCGCCCACGCGGCCGTCGCCGGTGACGATGTTGACCACGCCGGCAGGCACGCCTGCCTGCACGCAGATGTCGGCGAACAGCATGGCGGTCAGCGAAGTGAATTCGGCCGGTTTGAAGACCACCGTGTTGCCGGCGGCCAGCGCCGGGGCGATTTTCCACGCCAGCATCAGCAGCGGGAAATTCCACGGGACGATCTGGCCGACCACGCCCACCGGGCGGTGGTTGGCGAATTCTTCGTCCTGCAGCTGGGCCCAGCCTGCGTGGTAGTAGAAGTGGCGCGCCACCAGCGGCAGGTCGGCGTCGCGGGTTTCGCGGATGGTCTTGCCGTTGTCCAGCGTTTCCAGCACGGCGAACAGGCGCGCGTGCTTCTGCATCAGGCGCGCGATGGCGTACAGGATCTTGGCGCGGCCGTGGCCGCCCAGGCCTTGCCATACCGGCTGCGCGCGGCGCGCGGCTGCCACGGCGCGGTCGACGTCGTCGCCGGTCGCTTGCGTCAGCCTGGCCAGCTCTTTGCCGTCGGCCGGATTGTTCGAGGCGAAGGTTTCACCGGCGTCGCTCCAGGCGTTGTCGATGAACAAGCCGAACTGGCGGCCTTTCTGCTCCAGCCACGCTTGCGCTTCTTTCTGGCTTTCTGGTGCCGGGCCGTATTCCATGGTGTTGAGGATCTCGTTAATAGTTGGCATAGCGGTGTCTTCGATTATGGTTGCGCGTCAGGGTTGGGCATGACGATGGGCAGCGGAGTAGTTGCCGGTGACGTAGTGCTCAAGCTGGCGCTCGATGTCGGTCAGCAGGCTCGATGCGCCGATGCGGAACAGGTGCGGCTCCAGCCACTCGTTGCCCAGTTCCTCTTTCATCACGGTCATGTACTGCAAGGCGCCCTTGGCGGTGCCCACGCCGCCCGCAGGCTTGTAGCCGATCTTGAAGCCGGTCTGCTCGTAGAATTCGCGGATGGCGCGCACCATCACCAGCGACACCGGGATGGTGGCGTTCACGCCTTCCTTGCCGGTGGAGGTCTTGATGAAGTCCGCGCCAGCCATCATGCAGACCCACGATGCCTTGGCCACGTTTTCCAGCGTCACCAGGTCGCCGGTGGCCAGGATGGCTTTCACGTGCGCTTCGCCGCAGGCTTTGCGGTAGGCCAGCATTTCGTCGTACAGCGCCTGCCAGTTGCCGGTCAGGACGTGCTGGCGGGTGATCACGATGTCGATCTCGGTGGCGCCTGCGGCCACGCTCAGTTCAATCTCGCGCACCTTGGTTTCCATGCTGGTTAGTCCGGCAGGGAAGCCGGTCGATACGGCGGCAATCGGCAAACGGCCTTGCAGCACCTGCACGGCAGGCTTGATCATCTCGTGGTACACGCACACCGCGCCGGTGGTCACGTTGGAGATGCCCAGCGCTTCCACCAGGTCCGAACGCAGCGGACGCATGGCCTTCATGCACAGGCGCTCGACGCGGCCCGGGGTGTCGTCGCCCGACAGCGTGGTCAGGTCGATCAGGCCGATGGCCTTCACCAGCCAGGCGGCTTGGTACTCTTTCTTCACCGAGCGGCGGTTCGCCAGCGAGGCGGCGCGGCGGTCGGCCGCCGCCTTGTTCACGTGGATATGGTTCAGCCAGCTCAGGTCGAGGGCCATGGCCTCGGTGCGCTTGAAGTCGTGCGGGATGGTCATAGGAGGTTGGTTCCGTTGGAAAGTGGTTTCACGCCCAGGTGGTGGGCCAGCGTCTGGCCGATGTCGGAGAAGGTCTCCGAGATGCCGAGCGGGCGGCCTTGCACGCCTGGACCGAAGAAGATCATCGGGATATGTTCGCGGGTGTGGTCCGAGCCGGGCGAGGTTGGATCGCAGCCATGGTCGGCGGTGATCACGCACAGGTCGCCGTCTTTCAGCTTGGCCAGGAACTCGGGCAGGCGCGCATCCATTTCATGCAGCGCGTTGGCATAGCCGGCCACGTCGCGGCGGTGGCCGAAGGCCTGGTCGAAGTCGACGAAGTTCACGAAGGTGAGCGACTTGTCGCCCGCTTCGTCCTGCACCTTCAGCAGCGCGTCGAACAGGGCCATGTTGTCCGCGCCCTTGACCACGCGGCTCACGCCCTTGGCGGCGTAGATGTCGCTGATCTTGCCGAGGGCGATGACTTCGCCGCCTTCGTCATGCACGTGGTCCAGCAGCGTGGGCGCGTGCGGCGGAATCGCGTAGTCGTGGCGGTTGGAGGTGCGCTTGTAGTTGCCGTCGGCGCCCGTGAAGGGACGCGCGATGATGCGGCCGATGTTGTACGGCTTGACCAGCTCGTAGGCCTTCTCGCACATGTCGTACAGGCGCTCCAGGCCGAAGTGCTCTTCGTGGCAGGCGATCTGCAGCACCGAGTCGGCCGACGTGTACAGAATCGGCTTGCCGCTGGCGACGTGCTCGTCGCCCAGCTCGTTGATGATGGTGGTGCCGGATGCGTGGCAGTTGCCCAGGAAGCCGGGCACGCCGGTCAGTTCCTGCAGCTTGTCGGTCAGCTCTTTCGGGAACGACGGCACGGTTTTCGGGAAGTAGCCCCAGTCGAACAGCACCGGCACGCCGGCGATTTCCCAGTGGCCGCTCTGCGTGTCCTTGCCGGTCGATTGTTCGCGCGCCGCGCCGTAGGCTGCGGTGAAGCCGTCGCGCTGGGCGAAGCCTTCGGCCCACTGGCCGCAGGCTGCGTGGGCGGCAGCGGCCAGGCCCAGTTTTTCCATGTTCGGCAGCGACATCGGCTTGCCTTCCCTGGCAGCCCAGGCGGCGATGTGGCCGAAGGTGTTGGCGGCGCTGTCGCCGTATTTGCCGGCGTCGGGCGTTGCGCCCAGGCCGAAGGAATCCAATAGGAGGATGAATGCGCGTGACATGATAGGCTCGCTCAAAAGGTCAGTTTATGCCGAATAAAGCACAGGGGCGGTCCAGCCGCCCCTTTCTTGTTACGCCTTGGGCGTTTTTGCCACGTTCTCCACGAAGCCCAGGATCAGCTTGATCAGGCTTTCGGCGCCGATGGCGGCGTATTTCAGGGTCTGCTCGTGCGACAGCGGGAACGGCGACAGGCCTTCGGCCAGGTTGGTGATGACGGACACGCCCACCACTTTCAGGCCGCAGTGGCGCGCCGGCACCACTTCCGGCACCACCGACATGCCCACCACGTCCGCGCCCAGCGTCTTGAAGGCGCGGATCTCGGCAGGGGTTTCGAAGTTGGGGCCGGCGTAGGCGATGTAGACGCCTTCGTGCAGCGTGATGGACTGCTCGGCCGCGGTGCTCTTCAGCAGGTTGCGCAGCTCGGCGTCGTAGGCATTGGCCATGCTGAAGAAGCGCGGGCCGAAGCGTTCGTCGTTCGGGCCGATCATCGGGGTGCCCGGCAGGAAGTTGATATGGTCGGTCAGCGCCACCAGCGAGCCGGCGTCCACTTCGGGACGCAGCGAACCGGCCGCGTTGGTGACGAACAGGAAGTCCACGCCCAGCAGTTTCAGGGTGCGCACGGCGGAGGTCATCACGCCCAGGCCGTAGCCTTCGTAGAAGTGGCCGCGGCCCTTCAGGCACACCACCTGCACGCCGTTCAGCGTGCCCAGCACCATGGCGCCGGCGTGGCCGTGCACGGTGGAGATAGGGAAGCCCGGCAGCTCGTCGAAGCCGATGGTCACCGCGTCCGTCATCTGTTCCGCCAGTACGCCCAGGCCGGAACCCAGGATCATCGCCAGGCGCGGCTGGAAGCTCGCCGGCATGCGCGAACGGACAATGGCGGCGGCCTGGAATGGAGAATTGTTAGACATGGTTATCCTCGTTTTTAAGATGTTTTAACTATGAGATTGGGCTGCTGCGTGTGGCGGATATCTGACGTATGAATATACAGGCGACACTATGCCTTAGCGGCTATATGTATGGCAAATACCATTTTTCTTGGTCATTTATAGTAAATTCATATAAATTACCCTTGGCGCCCGGTTTGACGCGGTGGTTTGAAGGGGTTTGACAATCAACAAACACATGTTTACGATGAAGGACAAATGTTTACAAGGCTCCCGCCCGTGACGGACACCTCCAAAAAAGAACAGCTCTACCAGCTGATCCGCGCCAATCCTTTCGTGTCGCAGCAAGACCTGGCGGTCGAGCTGCGCCTTTCGCGCTCGGCCGTGGCCGGCCATGTCGCCAGCCTGATACGCGAACGCCGCCTGCTCGGCCGCGCCTACGTGCTGCCGGATAAACGTCCTGTACTCTGTATAGGCGCTGCCAACCTGGACCGCAAGCTGCGCACGCTGGCCGCGCTGCAAATGGGCACCTCCAATCCGGCTTACGCCGAGGAAGTGCACGGCGGCGTGGCGCGCAACATCGCCGAGAACCTGGCCCGCCTCGGCCTGCCCGCCGCGCTGCTGACGGCGGTGGGCGACGACGCGGCCGGCAACTCGCTGCAATCGCGCGCCGAAAGCGCCGGCATCGACACGCGAGGCAGCCTGCGCTTGAACGACACCTACAGCGGCACTTATACGGCGGTGCTGGACGAGCGCGGCGAAATGGTGCTGGCCCTGGCCGACATGGCGCTGTACGACCAGATGACGCCGGACTTCCTGGCCAGCCGCGCGCCGCAGCGCAGCGGCGCGGCCATGGTGGTGGCCGACCTGAACCTGCCGCTCGACAGCGTGGCCGCCCTGCTGCAGGACGCGCGGCGCGACGCGGTGGCGCTGGTCATCGTGGCCGTGTCGCAGCCCAAGATGGCGCGCCTGCCGCGTGAGCTGCACGGCCTGCGCCTGCTGGTGCTCAACCGGGGCGAACTGGAAACCCGCGTCGGCCGCGCGCTGCCGGACGAGGCGGCGCTGTCGGCGGCCTGCCGCGAAGTGCAGGAGCAAGGCGCGCGGGACATCATCATCACCTGCGGCGGCGAGGGCGTGTATCACACAAATTCTCACACCGGCGTGGACGGCTTGAGCTGGCTGCCCGCGCCGCAAGTGGACGTGGTGGACGTGACCGGCGCCGGCGACGCGTTTTCGGCCGGCGTGTGCTGGTCCATCTACCAGGGCAGCGGCGACCTCACGCTGGCCTGCCGGCGCGGCCTGAAGGTGGCCGCCATGACGCTGGAAAGCCCCGATACCGTCTCCCCGCTGCTGGCCGCCGACATCCTCGACGAGATCAGCGCATTCCAATACCAGGCCCCGGCCCCATAAGGAAACCCAAGGAACCCTACCATGCACCAATTCCTCTCCTACTCGGCCGAAGTGGCCAACGCGCGCGCGGCGGGCAAACCCGTGGTGGCGCTGGAATCGACCATCATCTCGCACGGCATGCCTTACCCGCAGAACGTGCAGACGGCGAAGGAAGTCGAACAGATCATCCGCGACGCGGGCGCCGTGCCGGCCACCATCGCCATCATCGGCGGCAAGATCTGCATCGGCCTGTCGCCCGAGCAGCTGGAATTGCTGGGCAACTCGCCGGACGCCATGAAGGTGAGCCGCCGCGACCTGCCCTACGTGCTCTCGCAGGGCAAGCTGGGCGCCACCACCGTGGCCGCCACCATGATCTGCGCCGAACTGGCCGGCATCCACGTCTTCGTCACCGGCGGCATCGGCGGCGTGCACCGCGGCGCCGAGACCAGCTTCGATATCTCGGCCGACCTGCAGGAGCTGGCGCAGACTTCGGTGGCGGTAGTGTGCGCCGGCGTGAAGTCGATTCTCGACATCGGCCTGACGCTGGAGTATCTCGAGACCCACGGGGTGCCGGTGGTGAGCGTGGGCCAGCCCGGCTTCCCGGCCTTCTTCACGCGCGAGAGCAGCTTCAACGCCGACTTCCAGCTCGACACGCCGGCCGAGCAGGCCGCCTTCATCAACACCAAGTGGAAGCTGGGCCTGAAGGGCGGCGTGGTGGTGAGCGCGCCGGTGCCGCAGGCCGAGGCCATGCCGAAGGCGGAAATCGACGCCATCACCGCGCAGGCGCTGGGCGAGGCGGCGGCGGGCGGCGTGGCCGGCAAAAAGGTCACGCCCTTCCTGCTGGCGCGCATCAAGCAGCTGACCGAAGGCCGCAGCCTGGCCACCAATATCGCGCTGGTGAAGAACAACGCGCGGGTAGGCGCCGAACTGGCGCGCGCCCTGCTGGAGCACCCTGTCGTATAACGAAGGCATGTCATGTCCATCGATCTGAAACAACTAAAGTACTTCCTCGCCGTCGCAGAAGAAAAGAGTTTCAGCCGCGCCGCCGAGCGCCTGCACATTTCGCAGCCGCCCCTGAGCCAGCAGATCATGAAGCTGGAAAGCGAATTGGGCGTGCGCCTGTTCGCGCGCACCACGCGCACCTTCGAGCTGACGGTGGCGGGCAAGGCGCTGATGTCCGAAGCGTCCGACCTGCTGGCCAAGATGCGCATGACCATCGACACCATCCGCCAGATCGACCGGGGCGAAGTGGGCCGGCTGCGGGTGGGCATCGTGGGCTCGGCGATGTGGGGACCGATCCCTTCGCTGCTGGAGGAATTCCAGAGCAAGTACCCGCGCGTGACGTGGACCATCCATGAATTCGGCCCCACGGTGCAGTACGAGGCGCTGCGCGCCAAGCAGATCGACGTGGGCTTCTGGCGCGAGCCCAAGCTGAACGAAGACGACCTGAAGAACGACAACCTGCGCCAGGAGCTGTGCTTCCGCGAGAACGTGTGCGTGGCGCTGAACGAGCACCACCCGCTGGCCAAGCAGGACGCGATCGAGCTGACCGACATCGCCAACGAGCCGATGCTGACCTTGGCGCTCGACAAGTCCGCCTTCCCGCGCTACCTGATCCAGTGCTGCGTGAAGGCCGGCTTCCAGCCCACCATCTTCCAGGAGGCGTCCGAACCGCAGACGCTGCTGGCCATGGTGGGCGCGGGCCTGGGCGTGGCGCTGCTGCCGGAAACCACCAGCCGCATCGGCTGGCCCGGCGTGGTGTTCGTGCCGATCCGCACCAACCCGCCGTCGGCCAACCTGTACATCACCTACACCACGCTGGACGACGCGCCGGTGGTGCGCGCCTTCCTGAACATCCTCAAGCCGGCCACCTGAACCCGGTTACACCAGAACTTATACCAGCCACAAGCCGTCGGTGCCGAACTGCGCGGCCTGCACCGCGTCCTGCGCTATCCACGCGCCGATCAGTTCCACCCGGGTGTGGCCGGCCAGGTAGGCCTGCCACGCGGCGATGCCGCCGGCGGCCGATTCGGCCAGGCCGGAGTTGCTGTACAGCGCCTGCACGAAGGCCGCGTCGCTGATGCCGTCGTAGCGCGCCGTGAACTCGGCCGATGCGGCAAAGCCTGCGGCCCAGCCGCCGCTGTCGGCGCTATTGACGCTGTCGCCGCGCGCCAGCCACCAGCGCACGCCCGCCACGTCGCCTGCACGGTCCAGCACCGCCTGGTACAGCAGGCCCAGTTTTTCCAGCTGCGCCTGCGGCGCCTGCAGGAAAGCCAGGTCCAGCGTGACGTCGCTGAAGGCGGCCGCCTCGATGCTGCTCAGCGTATCGATGTCCGCGTTGGCCTTGTCGCCCACCTTGAGCTGGCCGTCCGCGTCGAGCAGGAAGCGGTAGCCGGCCTGGGTGCCGCTGTAGACCGCCGTATCGGTGCCGTCGCCGCCGGCCAGCGTGTCGCTGCCGGCGCCGCCATCCAGGCGGTCGTCGCCGCTGCTGGCGAACCAGCCCTGCTCGAGCGCCACGCTGCCGCTGCCCACCGTGTAGCCCTGCGCCGTGACGGCCAGCGCGCGGTGCTCGGGACTGAGCGCCACGCCCAGCAGCACCTGCGCCCTGCTCATGCCCTGCGCCAGCAAGCCCTCCCAATACTGCTGGCCCGCCGCTTCCGCAGCGCGCCCCAGGATGTGCTGGTACAGGCTGGAGACGAAGGCGCCGTCGCTCTGCGCGCCGTTGGCGGCCTGCCATTCCGGCGACTGCAATATGCCATGCGCCACGTCCAGCGGCGACAGGCCGCGCTGCGCCCAGAAGTCCAGCCCGGCCAGGTCCGGCGCCCGCTCCAGCGCGCCATACAGCAGCGCCACGTCCACCAGCGCGCTGCTGCTGCCGGCCAGGAAGGCCAGGCCCTGGGCCGTGCCGCTCAGTTCCGACGCCAGCACCGTTTCCAGCTGGCCGTTCGCGAACACGGCGTGGTCGTGCTGCGCCGTCAACTGGCCGCTGGCCGAGACCAGGAACTGCCAGCCGCCGGTGTCGCTGCGCCCGCCCTGCAGCATGTCGCTGCCGCTGCCGCCGCGCAGCACGTCGTTGTCGGCGCCGCCGGCAACCAGGTCGTTGTCGGCGCCGCCGTCCAGCGTATCGTTGCCGCCCATGCTGCCGATGAAGTCATTGCCGGCGCCGCCGGACAGGAAGTCGTCTTCCGCGCCCAGCATGATGTTCTGGCTGGCGCCGTCGCCGCTGACGAAGTTCTGGCCGCTGCCGCCGCGCACCGTCACCGCGCCCACCACGGCGGCGAAGTCCACATTGTTCAGCGTCAGCGTGCTGCCGCCCGGCAGCTGGCTGGCGTCGATCACGATGCCGATGGCGGTGGCGTTGCTGCCGCCGGCAGGCGGCGCCGCCGAACTGCCCAGGATCTCGATCGCCGTGGCTCCCGCGCCGGGCGCGCTGCTCAGCACCAGCGTCTGCGTCTGCAGCTTCACGTCCTGCCCCAGCTGCGACAGGAAGCCGCCGCCCTGGCCAGTCATGTCGGCCTGGGTCTGGGAGCCGCTGGCGGTGCGGCTTTCGATGCGCAGTATCAGGTCCAGCAAGGCCTGGCTGTTCGACAGCAGCGTGGTGGCGCCGGACGCCACCAGGCCGGTGCCGGTCGGCAGGCTCACCGTCAGCTGCGTGCCCTGGCCGCCGCCGCTGGCGGCGATGCCGAGCGGTATATCGGCCAGCGCGGCGTGCGGCGAATTGGGGTCCTCCTGGCGCCCCGGCGTAATCACCGGCACGGTGACGGCCTGGTTCACCAGGCCGGTGGCGGGGTCGGTGGTGGTCACGGTCTGGGTGGCCACGCCGTCCACCGTGCCGGGCACCGGCGTCGGCGTGGTGGGCCCGGTCGGTGCCGCCGTCACCGTCAGCGCCGGCGACGTGCCGCCCCCGCCGCTGTTGCCCGCCGTATCCGTATAGTTGGCGGCGGCCACGGTGACGCTGGCCGCTCCCGCCGTGGACGCGGTGAAGGTTGCGGTGCGCACGGCGCCGCTGCCGGACAAGGCGCCCAGCGTGCCGCCGCTGACGGCGATGTCGCCCGCGCTGCCGTTCCAGGTGAAGCTGGCGCCCGGGTCCTCGCTGAAGGTGAAGGTGATGGTGGCCGTTTCCCCCACCGCCAGCGCCGCCTTGTCGCTGGTGATGGCCAGCGTGGGCGCGGTCTGGTCCAGCGTCAGCACCGTTCCGCCCGTGTAGCCTGCCGCCGCCGCATTGTTCACGCTGTCGACGATGGCGGTGCCGCTGCCGTTCAAGTCCAGGCGCACCGTGCCCTCGCCCGACAGGTTGTTCACCGTGACGGTGTAGGTGGCGCCGCTGCCGGTGATGGAGGCGATGCTGCCGTTGGCGGTGCCGGTGAAGGCCAGGTCGAAATCGGATGCATCGACGCCGCTCACGCTTTCGGCGAAGGTTACCGTGTAGGTGCTGCTGGCGCCGTTGGTGGCCGCGGCGCCCGCCGGGACGATCGAAGAAACCACCGGCGCCGTATGGTCGAAAGTGTAGGACGCGCCGCCGGTGTGGCCGGCGCCTATGGCGTTGCCCGCCGCATCGGTAATGCCGGTGCCGCTGGCATTCAGGTCCAGCCGCAGCGTGCCGTCGCCGGTTACGTTGTTGACGGTGACGGTGTACGTGGTGCCGCCGCCGTTTGCCGTGGCCACGGTGCCGGCCGCGCTGCCGCCCGCCGTGAGCGTAAAGTCGGACGCGTTCACGCCGGTCACGCTCTCGGCGAACGTCACCACGTAAGTGACGCTGGTGGCATTGGTGCTGGCCGCGCCGCCCAGCGCAATCGACGACACTGCCGGCGCGGTATGGTCCAGCGTGTAGGTGGCGCCGAAGGTGTAGCCCGAGGCGATGCCGAGGCTGCCGCCGTTTTCGATGTTGGTGCCGCTGCCCTTCAGGTCCAGGCGCAGCGTGCCGTCGCCCGCCAGCGTGTTGACCGTCACCGTGTAGGTGTCGCCGCTGCCGCTGATGCCGGCGATGCTGGCGCCGGCCGTGCCGGTGGAAGTCAGGGCGAAGTCGCCGGCGTCCACGCCGGTCACGCTTTCGCTGAAGATGACGGTGTAGTCCACCGTGGCGGCGCTGCCGGCCACCGTGGCGGAGGCGCCGCCGGCGCGCGCGATGGAGCTCACCGTCGGCAGATTGGCCACCGTGATGGTCTGCGCCAGGTAGCTGACGTTGCCCGCCGCGTCGGTGGCCGACAGGTAGATCAGATAGGTGCCCGCGCTCAGCGCGGAACCGCCCACGCTCAGCGTGTTGCCGGAGATGGCGAAGGCGCCATTGTCGGCGTCGTTGGTGCCGTTGCCGGTGGCCAGCGCATAGGTGATGGCCTGGCCGTCGGTGGCCGACAGCGTGGCGACGGAAGCGCCGCTGCCGGCCGCCAGGGTGGCGACCAGATTGCCGCTCAGCGCCAGGGCGGACGGCGCGGCGGTGTCGACCACCACCGCCAGCGCGGACGACGCGGGCGACACGTTGCCGGCCGCGTCGGTGGCCTTGGTGGTCAGGTTGTGCGTGCCCTGCCCCAGCGCCGACGAGGTGATCGACCAGCTGCCGCCGGTGGCCACCGCCGTGCCCAGCACGGTGCTGCCGTCGCTGTCGTACAGGGTGACCGTGCTGCCGCTTTCGGCCGTGCCGGTCAGCGTGGGCGTGGTGCTGCTGGTGATGTTGTCGCTATTGGCGCTGCCCGTGTCGCTGCCGCTGCTCAGGTCCGCCGTCGATGGCGCCGACGGCGCGGTGTGGTCCAGCGTGTAGGTACTGCCGGAGGTGTAGCCGGCTGCGACGGCCACGCCGTCGTCGCTGGCCAGGATGCCGGTGCCGCTGCCCTTCAGGTCCAGGCGCAGCGTGCCGTCGCCCGCCAGCGTGTTGACCGTTATCGTGTAAGTGTCGCCGCTGCCGCTGATGCCGGAGATGGCGCCGCTGGCCGTGCCGGTGGCGGTCAGCGCGAAGTCGCCCGCGTCCACGTTGCTGACGCTTTCGCTGAAGGTGACGGTGTAGCTGGCCGAGGTGGCGCTGCCTGCCACGCCGGCCGAGGCGCCGCCCGCGCGCACGATGGAGCTGATGGCCGGCACGCTTTGCACCGTCACGGTCTGCGCCAGGTAGCTGACGTTGCCCGCCGCGTCGGTGGCCGACAGGTAGACGTTGTAGCTGCCCGCGCCCAGCGCGGAGCCGCCCACGTTCAGCGAAGTGCCGGAGATGGCGAAGCTGCCGTTGCCGGCGTCGTTGATGCCGTTGCCGGTGGCCAGCGCGTAGGTGATGGCGTGGCTGTCGGTGCCGGACAGGGTGCCGATGGTGGCGCCGCCGCCGGCGCCGGAAGTGGTGACGGTGCTGGCGCTCAGGCCAAGGCTGGCCGGCGCCGTGGTGTCGACCGCCACCGCCAGCGCGGACGAGGCCAGCGACACGTTGCCGGCCAGGTCGGTGGCCTTGGCCGTCAGGTTGTGGGTGCCCTGCGACAGCGCGGACGAGGTGATCGACCAGTTGCCGCCGGTGGCCGTGGCCGTGCCCAGCACGGTGCTGCCGTCGCTGTCGTACAGGGTGACGCTGCTGCCGCTTTCGGCCGTGCCCGAGACGGTGGGCGTGGCATCGCTGGTGATGTTGTCGCTGCTGGTGCTGCCGCTGTCGCTGCCCATGTCCAGGTCCGGCGCGGCGGGCGCGGACGGCGCCGCCGTGTCCAGCGTGTAGCTGTGGCTGTACGCCGTGCTGCTGCCGAAACTATTGGTCACGCGCGCCATGAAGGTGTGGCTGCCGGCCAGCGTGGTGCTGGTGCTCCATGCGCTGGAACCGGTGCTGAAGGTGGCGGCGTTGTTCCAGCTGCTGCCGCCGTCGTAGGAGACCTGCACCGTCTCGCCGCTGGCGAGGTTGGCGCTCAAGGTGCCGCTGATGGTCTGCGCCGCCGTGTAGGTGACGAAGTCGCTGTTGCTGCCGCCGGTGTCGGCCGACAGCGCGGCGGTGGCCACGGTGGTGGTGGGCACGGCTGGTATGCCGATGTTGGCAACAACCAGGTTGTCGATGTACGGCGAGTCCGCCGCTGTGGTGAACGTGATCTTGAAGCCGAAGATTCCGGTGAAGTCGGAATTCCCGGCCAGCGACAGCGGACTGAAACCGGCGCCGCCGGGAATGGACAACGCCACCGCACTGCCCGTCAACGCGCCGTTGACATCGAGCGCCTGCACGGTGAAGCTGGCGGGGCTAGTGTTGCGAATGGCGAAAGTGCTGAGATCGAAATAGAATCCGTTGGCGTTGGATTTGAAGATGACGTAGTCGACATCCGCTGCCTGGATGCGGATCGAAGTATTGTCCCCATCGCCAAAACCCGCCGAGTTGATGCCGCGCAGCTGGAAAGCCGCGCTGTTGACGGTTGCCTGCGCACTCACATCCCAGCCGGAGCTAGCGATGTCGGTCTGAGTCAAGGTCGCCGGGGCTGGAAAGCCCGAGATAAGCACCTGGTAATTGGTGGTGGCGCCGATGCTGGCAAAATCGGTGGTGGTCGACGCGATGGTCAGCGTGCCGCCATACTCGGGCCAGGCCAGCGCGCCGGCGTGAACCTCCCCGGTGGTGTGCTCCAGCGTCCAGCTACCGCCCAGCGCCGCCGCGCCGACCAGGCCGGCGGACGCGGCCACCGGCACGCCGAGCGCCAGCGCCAGTTCGGCAATGAAGGCGCGGCCTTCGGCGCCCTGCGCCGCGTTGCAGCCGTACAGCAGCACGCAGCCGTTCCATTCCAGCGCCTGCCCGAGCGCCGCCAGCTGTTGCCACACCTGCGGCTCGGCCAGCGCGGCGCGGTCCAGCGCGCGCGCGCCCAGCATCAGGCGCCCGGCCTCGCCATGGCACAGCAGGTGCAGCACGTCGTAGTCCTGTGCCATGGCGGCCCAGCGCGCCAGCCCGGCCAGGCCGTCGCCGCTGCCGCCGAAGCGCACCACCTCCATGCCGGCGGGCGCGCCGGCCGCCAGCACGTCGCAGTCGTCCAGCGCCGCATCGATCAGCAGCGCCTCCCTGCGGCGGCCGTACGCCGCCAGGGCGGCACGGGCAAGTGGAACGGAGGTGGTGGCTTGGTGGTTCATGACGGACTCTCTACCTTGGGTTGACGTAGTGGATCAGGGACGCGACGGATACAGGCCGGTCGTGACGATGCAGACGCTCATGCCCAGCGCGGGCGACTGGGTGGAAAACGCCTGGGCGGCAGCCTGCCCCGCCTGCGCCACCGTGACGCTGCCGCCGGTGACCATCGTCACCGGCACGCTGGCGGCGGCGGTGGACGGCGAGCCGGTAATCTGCACATTGGCCTGCAGGTAAGCCGGACTGGTCGGCGCGGAGGCGGTGTAGGGGCCGCTGAAGGTGACGTCGTCGACGCCGGTGGTGCCCTTCATGGCGGCCAGGTAGCCGTTCTGGCCGGCGCCGAGCGCCACCACGGTGCCGCTCACCGAGCCGACCGACGGACTGACCGGCAGCGCCGCCGTCACGTTCAGGCTGCCGGTCGTGGCCGGGATGTTCAGCGTAGTGGGGCCGGTGGTCGCCACGAAGGTGGCGCTATGGGTGTGCGTCTGCAGCGGCGCCTGCGCCGCCGTCAGCAAGAGCTGCTGCTGGCCGATCTTCTGTGCCTGGACTACCGGGGCGGTCAGCCCGGTGCCCTGCCCCGTGCCGACCGCAACGCGGCCGCGCAGGTCGGGCACGTTGAAATAGTTCTGGTTGTCGCCGCCATACTGGAAGCCGAGCACGGCGAACAGCGCCGTGTTCTCCCTGATCGACATCTGGCGGCCGTCTGCCGGCACGAACCCTTGCGGACACCAGGACATCGCGAAGGTGCAGATGGTGCCGACATAAGGCTCGCTGCTGCAGGCCTGCGCCATCATGGGGGCCGCGCCCAGCAAGGCTGCGGTACAGGCAACGATACGGTTCATGCGAAAGCGTTGTGCCATGGAGAGCTCCTGATCTTGGAAGGGGATGGTATGGATGCGGCCGCCGGCAGGCCTAGTTGGGCCGTGTCGGGTACAAGCCCACGGTGGCGATGCACACGGACATGCCCATGGCCGGCGACTGGGTCGATACCGCGGCGGCGGCGGCCTGCCCGGCCTGCGCCAACGTGACGGTGCCGCCGTTGAACATCGATACCGGCACGCTGGCGGCGGCCGTGGACGGCGAGCCGGTCACCTTCACGGTGGCCGGCAGGTAGGCCGGTCCGGTCGGCGCCGAGGCGGTGTAAGGCCCGGTGAAAGTGACGTCGTCGACACCGGTGGTGCCCTTCATGCCGGACAGGTAGCCGTTCTGGCCGGCGGGCAGGCCCACCGTGGTGCCGCTCAAACCGCCCCCCGTGCTGACCGGCAGTGCGGCCGTCACGTTAAAGTTGCCGGGCGTGGCGGGAATGTTCAGCGTGGCCGGCCCCGTGGTCGGCGTGAAGGTGGCCGTATGGGTGTGCGGCGCGAGCGGCACCTGCGCGGCGTTCAGCAGCAGTTGCTGCTGGCCGATCTTTTGCGCCAGCGCCACCGTGAGGGCCAGCCCGCCCCCGAGGCCGGTGCCGACCGGCGCGCGTCCGCGCAGGTCGGGCACGGCGAAATTGCTGACATTGTCGCCGCCATAGGTAAAGCCGATCAGGGAAAACAGGGCATTGTTCTGGTTGACCGGAAGCGTCCGGCCATCGGCGTTCACATAGCCTCTCGGGCACCAGTCCATCGCAAAAGTGCAGATGGACGCAAGGAAGGGTTCGGAGTCGCATGCGGCGGCGGTCAGGGGAACGGAACTGGCCAGGGCGGCAGCGCAAAACAGGGCGGCACGTTTGGGGCGGCGGACTTTTATCACGAAGCTCTCCAGTTAGATGCCAGCATGCTGGCGGGAGACTTGCTATTTGTAAGCAACATTTATTGCCGCAGGTAATCATCGGCAAAATAAAGTCTAGTGCATGCGCATGCACCAGAATCTCTCCATTTCTAACTAACGCGCTATTTGGGGCCGCCGCCCTGTCAATGCGTGGCGCCGCCCAGTCCCGCCACGGCGCCACTGTGGTAATCCGCCGACAAAGCGCTGCGCACGGCGATGCGCAAGCCTTCCTTCATATCTGCAAGCGACATGCTCGCCATGCCGGGATGGGCCGCCGCCTGCTGCGGCAGATAGGGGATGTGGATGAAGCCGGCCCTCAGCGCGCCCGGCCGCGCGGCGGCGGCGTGCATCAGGCCATAGAACACGTGGTTGCAGACGAAGGTGCCGGCGGTCTGCGACACGGAAGCCGGCAACCCGGCGGCGCGCAGGGCCTGCACGATGGCCTTGATCGGCAGCGTGGAGAAATAGGCCGCCGGGCCGCCGGGCACGATGGGCTGGTCCACCAGCTGCTGCTGGCGGTTGTCCATGATGGGCGCGTCGTCGATGTTGATGGCGATGCGTTCGACCGACAGGTCGCAGCGGCCGCCGGCCTGCCCCACCGCGATCACCACGGCCGGATCGAGTTCGGCCAGCGCCCGCGCCATCGCTTCGTTGGCCTCGCCGAACACGCAGGGCAGCTGGCGCGCCACCACCCGGAAGCCCTCTTCGCTCCAGCCGTCCAGCGCGCGCACGGTTTCCCAAGCGGGGTTGATGGTCTCTTGGTTGAAAGGCTCGAAGCCGGTCAGCAGTATGGTTTTCATCGCATTGATTGACTAGTAATTCATCAGGAAGTACAGCAGCAGTATATTCGCGCCCAGCAGCGGCAGCGCGGTGGGGATCTGGGCCTTGATGACGGCGTGCTTGTCGTGCAGGTCGAGCAGCGCGGCGGGCACGATGTTGAAGTTGGCGGCCATCGGCGTCATCAGGGTGCCGCAGTAGCCGCTGAACATGCCGATGGCGGCCATGATGGCCGGGTTGGCGTGGTAGACGTTGACCAGCACCGGGATGCCGACGCCGCCCGCCATCACCGGAAAAGCGGCGAAGCCGTTGCCCATGACGATGGTGAACAGCGCCATGCCGCCGCAGTACACGGCCACCGCCACCAGCTTCCAGTCCATATTGATATAGGAGGTGCTGACGTGCGCCACCGCCTTGCCCACGCCGGCCTCGGTGAACAGCAGGCCGAGCACGGCCAGCATGTGCGGCAGCACGATGGCCCAGCCCATGGCGTCCACCAGGCGGCGCTGCTCGCGCGCGGCTTGCAGCGGCGAGGCGCGCAGCATCACGCAGGCCACGGCCACGGCGATCACGGAGGCGCAGCCCAGCGCGGCCAGGGTCAGGTGCTTCTGGTCGAACAGGAACAGGCCGCCCAGCTGCACGTCCTTGAGCAGCGTGGCGCAGGCCATGGTGACGACCGGGATGACCAGCGCGGGCACGAACAGCTTGTTGCCGAGCCGCTGTGCACTGCCGCGGCGCTCCGCTTCGGGCAGGTTCTTCGGCGCGCCCATGCGCACGCCGCCGAAGCCGGCCAGCAGGGCCATGGCGATCATGATGGCGCCGGCCGTGGCGTCCGGCAGCGCTTCGCCGGCCAGGTAGATGGCGGCGTACAGCGCCCAGAACAGCGCGGTGGTGTAGCGGCGCGGATTGCTGCGGTCCGTCAGCGTGAGCAGCGCGATCAGGCCCAGCACGGCGCCCAGCAGCAGGTAGAAGTATTCGAGCTTGAAGATCATGGCTGGGCTCCCGGCTGCGCGGCCGCTGGCCCGGCGGCGGCCTTGGCGGCAGCGGCGGCCAGTTCGCGCTCGAGCTCGCGGTCCAGGCGGTGCAGGCGCCAGGCGTGGATCACGTAGGCCGTGACGGCGGTGGGGATGCCCCACAGGGCCACGTGCAGCGGGTTCACTTCGATGCCCTCGCCGTGCAGGATGGTTTGCATCAGCACGATGGCGCCGAAGGCGACGAAGATATCCTCGCCGAAGAACAGGCCGACGTTGTCGGTGGCGGCGGCCATGGCGCGCACGCGCTGGCGCAGGCGTTCGCTCAGGCCCGGGTGGCGCAGCTCGGCCGCCGCTTCGGCCATCGGCGCCACCAGCGGGCGCACCATGTTGGGATGCCCGCCCAGGCTGGTCAGCCCGCCGGCGGCGGACAGTTCGCGCACCGTCAGGTAGACGATCAGGATGCGCCCCGCCGTGGCCGACTTCACGCGCGCAATGGCCGCCTGCGCGTGCTCGCGCAAGCCGTAGCGCTCCAGCAGCCCGATGGCGGCCAGCGGCAGCAGGTAGATCAGCGGCAGGTTGCGCGTCTTGACGAAGGCCCGGCCCAGCGACGCCAGCAAGGCCTCCACCGGCATCATGGCCGCGAAGCCGGTGGTAAAGCACGCCGCCACCACCACCAGCACCGGGTGCGCGCGCAGCAGGAAGCCGGCCACGATCACCCCCACGCCCAGCAAGGGCCATAAACTCACTGCAGACTGCATGCGCCGCTCCCCGAAAGTAAAAAAGCCCGCACATCTTACGATGCGCGGGCTTCGCTAATAAAGGAACTTATCAGAAGTTCGCTTTGAACTGCACACCGTAGGTGCGCGGCTCGTTGACGATGCCGGTCAGGTTGTTGAAGTCGATCGCGGCGATGACTTGCTCGCGGCCGGTGATGTTGCGGCCGTAAGCGGCGACTTCATACTTGCCGTCGGCCCATTTGTAGCCGGCGCGCAGGCCGCCTTCCAGCATGGACTTGGCTTTGTATTCCTTCGCTTCGTACAGGAACATGTTGTACTTGTCGCGGTATGCCCAGTCGGTGTACGCGTAGAGCTCGCCGTTGCCCACCGGGGTGCTGTAGCGCAGCGTGAAGTTGCCCACCCACTTGGGCGCGCGCGGCAGCGGATTGCCATTGATCAGCGCGATGGTGCCGCCGCCCACGGTCTGGGTCGGGTTGGTCACGGTGCAGCCGTTGCCGCATGGCGATACGAACAGGCCCGCATCCTTGATCTCGGTGTCGTTGTAGCTGCCGCCGATGGTGGCGCGCCATTCGTCCGAAAGAATAGCTTGCAGATCCAGCTCGAAGCCCTGGCCTTCAGCCTTGTCCGCGTTGACCAGGCGGTTCTGGTTGACGGCGCCCGAACCTGCGGTCAGCTGCAGGTCTTTCACGCGGTACTTGAAGACCGATGCCGACAGGCGCGCGCGCTTGTTCAGGAAGTCCTGCTTGATACCGGCTTCCACCGACAGGTTTTTCTCCGACTCGCCCACCGAGATGGTGTCGCCGAACAGCACGCGGCCCTGGATCGACGGTGCGCGGTAGCCGGTCGCGATGCGGCCGTATACGTTGGTGTTCTTGTCGATCTCGTAGTTGGTGCTCAGGTCCCAGCTGATGTTGGTGTCCTGCGGGTTGGCGCGCAGCGGGCCGACGTTCTTGCCGCCGAACGGGGTCAGCGTGCGGGCTGCCACGAAGTCCTTCTTGTCGTCGGTGTAGCGCACGCCGGCGCGCACTTTCCAGACGTCGCTCAGCGCGTAGTTCACCGAACCGAAGGCTGCCCACGAACGCGAGTTCTGGCTCTGCTGCGCGTAGCCGTTGACCACGCCGCCGCCCAGGGTGTCGAAGTTGAAGCTGTCGACAACGATGTCTTCCTTGAAGTAGTACACGCCGCCGATCCACTGCAGGCGATCCTTGGTGTTGGACTCGACGCGGAACTCCTGCGAGATCTGCTTGTGGTCTGGCAGGCCGTCGGCGGTTTCGGCCGTGAACGGGATGAAGGCCGGCGCCGGGCCGGAAGTGGCGCCGGTGCCGTAGCCGCCGTCCACGTCGGCGCGGCTGTAGAACTTGGCCTTTTCGTAGCCGGTGATCGAGTGCAGCGTCATGCCCGGCAGGTCGTAGCGCAGGGTCAGGCTGGAGCCGGTCACTTTCAGCTTCTGGGTGTTGAAGCCGTCGGTCGGGTAGAGGCCGTAGTCGAAGCCGTCGACGATCTCGTTGGTGCCCTTCTTGATAATGCCGGCGCGGAACAGGGTGGCGCTGCCGTCCATGTCGCGGTGGTGGATGTTGAACAGCGCGCTGAAGTCCTTGTTAGGCTTGAACGCCACCTGCACGCGGGCCGCATTGTCCTTGTAGCCTTCGAAGTCCTGGGTGCCGGTGATGCGCGGGTTGTGCACGCGGTCGTCGCGCGACTGCGACTGCAGCGACACGCGGGCGTTGATCATTTCGTTGACCGGCAGGTTGAACGCGCCTTCGGCGTTGAACACGCCGTCCTTGCCGAAGCCGGCCGACACGTAGCCTTCCTGCTTGTTGGATGGCTTGACGGAGTCGAACTTGATCACGCCGGCCGGCGAGTTGCGGCCGAACAGCGTGCCTTGCGGGCCGCGCAGCACTTCAATCTGTTCCACGTCGAAGACCGGGAAGCCTTTCAGCATCGGGCTTTCCTGCACCACGCCGTCGTAAACCAGGCCCACCGGCTGGGATGCGTTCAGGTCGAAGTCGGTGTTGCCCAGGCCGCGGATGTAGAAGCGCGGGAAGGAACGGCCGAAGTCCGATTCCACGTTCAGCGACGGCGTGCGGCCGGACATGAAGCGGATGTCGTCGCCGCCGGCGGTCAGCACGTCCAGCTTTTCGCCTTTCATGGTGGAGATGGCCATAGGCACATCCTTGATGTTCTCCGAGCGGCGCGCTGCCGTCACGATCACGGTCTCGAGCTGGCCGGCTTGCGCCTTGGCTTCAGCTGGGGCGGCTTCCTGGGCCATCGCGCCTTGCAGTGGGAAGGCGCCGGCGACCGCCAGGGCGATCAGCGTGCGGGACGCGTACTTACTTTTTGTCATCATGTACCAACTCCTTGCTGGGATTTACACCGGGCGGTGCGAAATAAGTCGTGCAACATTCGTTTAAGCTTTACAAAAAACAAAGAAAAAACGTCACAAGCGCGAATCCTAGCATGAAAAGTTTTGACTGGAAATTACGGCGCAATAGTTTCAATTTATATGTTTAGCATATAAATAAGCAACAAAAAACGTATTTGCCATACATATACCGGCTCATGCATAGTAAGCGACTATCCAACCGCCAGGCAGACCATTTATATAGTGTGCCGGCGCCATAGTGCGGCAGAGGGTGGCGGTGGGGCGGGACGGCGGTGCCGATTTGGCAATACCAATCGGCAACAGCATGAAAAAGCAACAGGTGAAAATAATTTTCAGTGTTTCGGCAATGTTGCATCAGCACGACATGGGCCCGACACAATATGACCAAGTTTCACGTTTTTAGTGCGATGCCATAGTAACAACGATACGGATGCGGGCCTCTAAAAAACAGGCCAAATTACATGTTTGGGCCGCAAAAAATATACAATATCGAACTTCCAGGAGCCTACTCATGAAAATCAAACAACTCAGTATGACGATAGCCGCCATGTGCGTGGCCGCCGGCGCTTCCGCCGCTGCCCCGAAACTGGCCGTCGTCTACGACGCGGGCGGTAAGTTCGACAAGTCGTTCAACCAGTCCGCTTTCGAAGGCGCCTCGCGCTTCAAGAAAGACACCGGCATCAACTTCATCGAAGTGCAGGCCAGCAGCGACACGCAAGCCGAGCAGGTGCTGCGCGGCCTGGCGCGCAAGAACATGGACCTGATCGCCTCGATCGGCTTCGCCCAGACCCAGGCGGTGCAGAAGGTGGCCAAGGAGTTCCCGAAAGTGCGCTTCGTGCTGATCGACGGCGTGGCGCAAGGCGCCAACGTGAACTCGATCACCTTCAAGGAAGAAGAAGGCTCCTACCTGGTGGGCGTGGCCGGCGCCATGGCGTCGAAAAGCAAGAAGCTGGGCTTCATCGGCGGCATCGACATTCCGCTGATCCGCACCTTCGCCTGCGGCTACGCGCAAGGCGCGAAGGCGGCCGACAAGAAAGCGGAAGTGTTCCAGAACATGGTGGGCACCACCTCGGCCGCGTGGAACGACCCGGCCAAGGGCGGCGAACTGGCGCGCTCGCAGTTCGAGCGCGGCGTGGACGTGGTGTTCGCCGTGGCCGGCGGTTCGGGCATGGGCACGCTGCAGACGGCCAAGGAAAAAGGCAAGCTGTCGATCGGCGTCGATTCCAACCAGAACAGCCTGTACCCGGGCAGCGTGCTGACCTCCATGGTCAAGCGCATCGACAACGCCGTGTACGACTCCTTCACGCAAATGAAAGACGGCACCTGGAAGGCCGGCGTGCAGGCCAAGGGCTTGAAAGAAGGCGGCGTGGACTGGGCTTTGGACGAGCACAACCGCAAGCTGATCACCCCGGAAATCGAAAAGAAAGTCCTGGGCGTCCGCAAAGACATCATCGACGGCAAGATCAAGGTGATCGACTACCGCACTGGCAACAGCTGCCCGGTCTAATCACGTGATTCAAAAAGAGAACGCGCCGGCGGGTTATCCCGTCCGGCGCGTTTTTTAGTCATAGCAACCATCATCCAGTGATCCTATGCACCCAGCAGTAGAATTTCGCGGCATCTCCAAGCACTTCGGGGCGGTCAAGGCGAACACGGACGTCAGCTTCAGTATCGCCAAGGGCGCCATCCATGGCCTGGTGGGCGAGAACGGCGCCGGCAAATCGACCCTGATGAGCATCCTGTACGGATACTACCGCGCCGACAGCGGCAGCATCCTGCTGGACGGCCAGGTCCGCAACATCCACAGCAGCCACGAGGCGATCCGCCTCGGCATCGGCATGGTGCACCAGCACTTCATGCTGGTCGAGAACATGACCGTGCTCGACAACGTGATGCTGGGCGCCGAGGGCGGCTTCAAGCTGGCCGGCAAGCGCGCCGCCGTGGAAGCGCAGCTGCGCGAGATCTGCGCGCGCTACCGCCTGGACGTCGATCCGCTGGCCACCATCCACGACCTGTCGGTGGGCGCGCAGCAGCGCGTCGAGATCCTCAAGCAGATCTACCGCAGCGCCAACATCCTGATCCTGGACGAGCCGACCGCCGTGCTGACCGCGCAGGAGACCGCCTCGCTGTTCGAGATCCTGCGCCTGTTCAAGGAACAGGGCAAGACCATCATCCTGATCACCCACAAGCTGCAGGAAATCCTCGACATCACCGACACCGTGACCGTGATGCGCGGCGGCCGCGTGGTGGGCGCAGTGGAAACCGCGCAGACCTCGAAAGAGGACCTGGCCAACATGATGGTGGGCCGCCCGATCGAGAACAACCTGCCGCGCGGCGCCTACAACCCCGGCGCGCCGGTGCTGGAAGTGCGCGACCTGCAGCTGACCGACGACCAGGGCGTGACCCTGCTGAACAAGCTCAATTTCACGCTGCGCGCGGGCGAGATCGTCGCCATCGCCGGCGTGTCCGGCAACGGCCAGAGCGAGCTGATGGAAATCCTGTCCGGCATGCGTTTGCCCACTTCCGGCGCAGTCGACTTCCAGGGCAAGGCCCTGCCCTACGCCGGCCGCTCGGACGCCGACGGCCTGCCGCTGGAATTCCGCCACCTGGGCATCGGCCACGTGCCGGAAGACCGCCTGCGCGACGGCGTGGTGAAGAACTTCTCGGTCATGCACAACACCTTCTTCGGCTACCAGGACCGGGTGAAAAACGCCTGGGGCCTGATCGACTTCAAGGGCGTGGCCGAGCGCTGCGCCGGCCTGCTGAAAGCCTTCGACGTGCGCCCGGCCAATCCGGACCTGCGCATCGGCCTGCTCTCCGGCGGCAACCAGCAGAAAGTGGTGATCGCGCGCGAAGTGCTGGCCAAGCCCAAGCTGATGCTGGTGGGCCAGCCCACGCGTGGCGTGGACATCGGCACCATCGAGTCCATCCACACCCAGCTGCTCGCGCTGCGCGACGCGGGCGTGGCCATCCTGCTGGTTTCGGTGGAGCTGGAGGAAGTGCGCGCGCTGGCGGACCGCATCCTGGTCATGTGCGGCGGCAGCATCACCGGCGAACTGAAAATCGACGAATTCGACACCACCCGCATCGGCCTGCTGATGGGGGGCATGCATAAATCATGAACACTAACGATATGCCACGCTGGGCGACAGCCTTTGTCCTGCCCGTACTGAACCTGCTCTCGGCGCTGCTGGTGGCGGCCCTGGTGATCCACCTGCTCGGTGAAGATCCGGTCGACTCCATGCGCATCCTGATCAACAGCGCCATCGTCAACCCGGAAGGCCTGAGCTACACGCTGTTCTACGCCTCCACCTTCATCTTCACCGGCCTGTCGGTGTCGATCGCCATGCAGGCCGGCCTGTTCAACATCGGCTCCGAAGGCCAGATGTACATCGGCGGCCTGGGGCTGACTTTGGCCATGCTGGCGTTCGACGCCACGCTGCCGTGGTGGCTCCTGATCCCGTGCGGCATCCTCGGCGCGGGGCTGTTCGGCGCGCTGTGGGGCTTCCTGCCGGGCTACCTGCAGGCCAAACGCGGCAGCCACATCGTGGTGACCACCATCATGTTCAACTTCATCGCGGCCTCGCTGATGAACTTCTTCATCGTCAAATACCTGATCCCGCCGGGCGAGCAGAACACCGCCAGCCGCGTGTTCTCGGCCGCCGCCGAAATGCCGCGCCTGAACAGCTGGTTCCCGGTGCTGGGCGACACGCCGCTCAACGTGAGCTTCCTGCTGGCCATCTTCGCGCTGGCCGTGTACGGTGTGGTGGTGAGCCGTTCAGCCTGGGGCTACAAGCTGCGCGCCACCGGCTTGAACAAGCACGCCGCGCACTACGCCGGCATCCGCATCAGCAAGATGATCATCGTGGTGATGCTGATTTCGGGAGCGCTGGCCGGCCTGGGCTCGGTCAACTCCATCATGGGTTCCACCCACTACCTGTCGCTCAACTTCGTCGGCGGCGCCGGCTTTGTCGGCATCGCGATCGCGCTGATGGGGCGCCAGCACCCGGTCGGCATTTTCCTGTCCGCCGTGCTGTTCGGCGCGCTGATCCAGGGCGGCTTCGACCTGTCGCTGGAAAAGCCGAACATCCCGACCGAAACGTTCATCTTCATCCAGGGCCTGATCATTCTGTTCTGCGGCGCCATGGAGAACTTCTACGCACCGGCCATCGCCAAGCTGATCAAGGCCAAGGGGTAATGACATGACTTTTGAAGACCTGCATCTCGGCAGCATCCTGGTATCGACCGTGCGCAACGCGCCGGTGCTGATTTTCGCCGCCATGGCCGGCCTGTTCGCGGAGCGCTCAGGCGTGATCGACATCGGCCTGGAAGGCAAGATCCTGGCCTCGGCCTTCGTCTCGGCGGCGGTGGCCTTCGCCACCCAGAACCCGTGGTACGGCGTGGCCGCCGGCGTGGCCGTGTCGGTGGCGCTGGCCACCCTGCAAGGCTATGTCAGCATCACGCAGAAGGGCAACCAGCTGGTGGCCGGCATCGCCATCAACATCGCCATGAGCGGACTGACCTTCGTGGTGGCCCAGTTCTTCTTCCAGCAGGGCGGCCGCACGCCGGACCTGGGCCAGGCGCGCCTGTTCGACGTGGTGCTGCCGGGCAGCGCCGCAGTGGCCGACGTGCCCTTCCTGGGCTGGCTGTACACCAAGCTGATCGGCGGCCATTCGGTGCTGGTCTACATCGCCTTCGCGCTGGTGCCGCTGGTGCACTGGGTGCTATACCACACCCGCTTCGGCCTGCGCCTGCGCGCCTGCGGCGAGAACCCGCACGCTGCCGATGCGGCCGGCGTGTCGGTGGAATGGACGCGCTACAAGGCGATGCTGATCGCCGGCGTGCTGTGCTCGTTCTCGGGCGCCTACCTGGCCATCGTGCAGAGCGGTTTCTTCCTGCGCGACATGTCGGCCGGCGCCGGCTACCTGGCGCTGACGGCCATGGTGTTCGGCAACTGGCGTCCGCTGTACACCTTCTTCGGCTGCCTGATGTTCGGCTTCTTCGGCGCGGTGCAGATCCAGATCGAAGGCGTGGACCTGCCCCTGGTGGGCCGCATCCCCGGCTCGCTGATCCAGATGGTGCCGTACGTGGTGACCGTGATCGTGCTGGCCGGCCTGATGGCCAAATCGGTGGCGCCGAAAGCCATCGGCGTACCGTTCGTCAAATCGCGCTGACCGTGCAGCCGGGCGGGCAGCAATGCTTGCCCGGCCATCTGCAGGACATCACTCCTCGCCGCAGGACGCCTCCCCATACGATTTGACTCGATATTGCGCTTATGCAATCATCCTCTGCATCCAGTCCTTCCTCATGGTGCAGCGTGCAAAAGAAAATCGATCCATCCCGGCGTTCGTTTGTCATCGCGGCCACGGGCGTTACCACTGCGCTGGCGGCGGGCAGTCTGGCCGGCTGCCAGGGGAATGCCAGGGAAGACCGCCAATTGCAGTTCGCCTCGCTCGCGGCGGCCGAGGACGAGCTGGCGCGGCTGGCCCAGGCCAGGGAACTCGCTTCCAGCGCTGCGTGGACCTGGGCGCAGACAATGGTGCATTGCGCGCAAAGCATCGAGTTCTCGATGTCCGGCTTTCCGCAATCGAAATCGGCGCTGTTCCAGCGCACGCTCGGCTCGGCAGCACTGGGCGTGTTCTCGTGGCGCGGCCGCATGACGCACGACTTGGCCGAGCCGATACCCGGCGCACCGGCCCTGGATGCGGCAAGCGAGCCAGCGCAAGCGCTTCAACGCCTGCGCGGCGCCATCGCGGCGTTTCGTGGCTGGTCCGGGCCGCTGCGGCCGCACTTCGCCTACGGCGCGCTCGGCAAACAGGACTATGAACTGGCCCACGCCATGCACCTGGCCAATCACTTGTCCGCCTTCCGCGTAAAGGCATGAGCCCATGTCCGTCGTCATCTCCGTAGCCTGCGCCTCGCTTGCCGGGGTTGCCGCGTTCTTGTGGCGGCGGCAGGTCAAGCTCAAGCGCGAAGCCTATATCCGCACTTTCGTGCTGCCCAAAGGCTTGTTCGAGAAGCTGATGCAGAAGCATCCGCAGCTCAGCACCAAGGACTGCCAGCTGGTGGCGCAGGGCTTGCGGCAGTTCTTCCTGGCGCACCTGAAGAGCGGCCGCCAATATGTGTCGATGCCGTCCCAGGTGGTGGACGACTTGTGGCATGAATTCATCCTCTACACCAAGAACTACCAGCACTTTTGCCGGCACGCGTTCGGCCGCTTTCTGCACCACACGCCGGCCGTGGTGCTGGGCAAAGGCCAGCAGGGCAACGCGGGCATCCGGCGCTGCTGGCATTTCGCCTGCCACGAGGAGAACATCAACCCGGCCAAGCCGACCCGCCTGCCGCTGCTGTTCGCGCTGGACAGCAAACTGAATATCCCGAACGGCTTTGTGTACACGGCCGACTGCAGCGGCTTCAAGCGGCAGGATGACAGCGGCGCGGGCGTGGTCTACTGCGGCGCCGACCTGGGCGGCGGCGGTTCAGGCTCGGATTCCAGCTGCGACAGCGACGGCGGCAGTGGCGGCGGCGACAGCGGCTGCGGCGGCGGTGGCTGCGGCGGCGGCGGTGGCGATTGAGGCCGCCGGCCCCGTATAATGCCGCCCATGGAAAAACTTAAAACCCACCTCCTGGCCCGCATCTGCTGGCTGACCTTCGGCGGCGTGATGGCGGCCACCCGCATCGTCGACGGCATCAAGAACAGCTCCACCGGCATGACCGTCACCGGCATCGGCTGGCTGCTGCTGGGCGTCTTGTGGTTCCTCAGCCCGCTCATCATCGGCAAGAAAAAAAGCGACATGGCGCTGCAGCAACGCCAGGCCGCCATCGGCTCCGACGGCTTGCGCAACAAGCTGCTGTTCACCGCCGCCGGCTGCGTGATCGTCGGCATGGTGCTGCGCTACGGCTTCGGTAATTGATTCCAGTCAAACTGGCGCGCCTGCCCGGCCAGCGCTTCTATACTGGCTCGACCGACATCCAAGGAGCGAGCCATGGAATTTCATCGAGGCAGACTATTTGACCACGTGCACCTGCGCGTGGCCGATGTGAACGCGAGCAAGCGTTTCTACCAGGCGGCGTTCGACGCGCTGGGCCTGGGCGGCGAGGTGGTCGACGGCGACGGCAACTTCTATCTCGACGACCTGTATGTGGACAAGGCGGACGGCCCCGTGTCGCGCGTGCATATCGCCTTCATCGCCAAGGACCAGGACATGGTGCGGGCCTTCCACAAGGCCGTGCTGGCGGCCGGCGGGCGCGACAACGGCCCTCCCGGCGAGCGCGAATACCATCCCGGCTACTACGCCGCCTTCGCCTTCGACCCGGACGGCAACAACGTCGAGGCGGTGTACCACGGGCCATTCAAGCGCTCGGCGGAATCGGTGGTCTATACGGCGTTGTGAAACAGATGCAGCTGCGCGTATTGCAGCAGCATGATGGTCTTGGCGTCGCAGATTGCGCCGTCCGCCATCATCTGGACGGCGCGCTCCAGCGGCAGTTCCAGCACTTCGATGTCTTCGCCTTCCGCAGCCAGGCCGCCGCCGTCGCCCGGGCGCGAGGCGGGATCGTATTCGGCGGCGAAGAAGTGCAGGCGCTCGGTGACCGAGCCGGGGCTCATGAAGGCTGAGAAGATCTTCTGCACCTCGGCCACCCGGTAGCCGGTTTCCTCTTCCACTTCGGCCTTGATGCGCTCTTCCGGGCTGGCCTGGTCCAGCAGCCCTGCAGGGGCTTCGATCAGGAAGCCGTCATGCCCGTCCTGGCCGTAAGCGGGGAAGCGGAACTGGCGCACCAGGATCACGCTGCGCTGCGCGCGGTGGTACAGCAGGATGACGGCGCCGTGGCCGCGGTCGTAGGTCTCGCGCGACATGGCCTGCCAGCTGCCGTCGCTGCGGCGGTAGTCGAAGGTGGTCTTGCGCAGCAGATACCAGTCGTCCGACAGGGTCTCCACGGCGCGTATCCTGACGCGGTCTTCCGGCATGCTGCTCTCCTGGTTGTATAAACGGGCTTCCATGATAATATGCAAATTCGTGCAATATCAAGAAAATTCGTGCAATGCTGACACGCCAACGCAAAGAGCTGCTGCTCAAAATCCTGCGCGAGGACGGCCAGATCGTGGCCAAAACGCTGAGCGGGAAGCTGGGCCTGTCCGAGGACACCATCCGGCGCGACTTGCGCGAACTGGCCAAGGAAGGGCTGCTCGAGCGGGTGCATGGCGGCGCCCTGCCCGCCTCGCCGGCCATGGGCAATTTCGCCCAGCGCCAGCACATCTCGGCCGACTGCAAGCCCGCCATCGGCCGCGCCGCCGCCGCCATGGTGCGGCCGGGCCAGGTGGTGTTCATCGACGGCGGCACCACGGCGGTCCAGGTGGCGCGCCACCTGCCGCGCGACCTGCGCGCCGTGGTGGTCACGCACAGCCCGTCCATCGCGGTGGAGCTGGCCGAACATCCGACGGTGGAGGTGATCATGATAGGCGGGCGCCTGTTCAAGCATTCCATTGTCGGCGTAGGCGCGGCCACCATGGAGGCCATCGCCCAGGTCCGGGCCGACATTTTCTTCATGGGCGTGTGCAGCCTGCATCCGGAGGCGGGCATCACCACCGGCGACTACGAGGAAGGCTGCGTCAAGCGCGCCATCAGCGCGGCCTCGCTGCGCACCGTGGTGCTGGCGTCGCCGGAGAAGCTGGACACCGCCGCACCGTTCCAGACCGTGCCGCTGGCGCAGGTCAGCGGCATCATCGTCAACGCCGGCGTGGACGAGGCGCTGCTGGCACCCTACCGCGCCATGGGCATCGCTATCACATTGGCAATCTAAAAGGATAACAATGTAAAATATGCCATTCACTCACCCGCCGCCTGGAGTCTTACATGACTGAACTCGTTACCGTCTTCCGCCAACTGCACCAGGGTCCGCAATTGCTGCGCCTGGCCAACGCCTGGGACGCGGGCAGCGCCCGCCTGATCGAGAGCCTGGGCGCGTCCGCCGTGGCCACCACCAGCGCCGGCCTGGCCTGGTCGCTGGGCTATGCCGACGGCCACAACATGCCGGCCAGCGCCGCCATCGCCGCCGCGCAGAACATCGCGCGCGTGCTGCGCGTGCCGCTCACGGTGGACATGGAAAACGGCTATTCGGACAACCCGTCCACCGTGGCCGCCTACATCATGCTGCTGGTGGACAGCGGCGTGGCCGGCATCAACATCGAGGACGGCGGCGACGCGCCGTCCCTGCTGGCGCGCAAGGTGGAAGCCATCAAGAACACGGTCAGCAAGGCCGGCAGCGACATCTTCGTCAACGTGCGCACCGACGTCTACCTGCGCGGCCTGGCGCCGGAAGGCGCGCGCGCGCAGGAAGTGCTGGCGCGCGCGGAAGCCTACCGCGCGGCCGGCGCGGACGGTCTGTTCGTGCCGGGCATCGTCCTGCCCGGCGAGATCCGCCAGGTGGCGGACGCCGCCGGGCTGCCGCTCAACGTGATGGATTTCCCGGGCGTGCCTTCAGCGGCGGACCTGAGTGCGCTGGACGTGCGCCGCTTCAGCGCCGGCTCCGGCATTGCGCAGGCGCTGTGGGGCGCCGGGCGCGAAATGGCGCAAGGCTTCCTGGAGCACGGCAACGCCGGCCCGCTGGCGCAGAAAGCCATGGCCTATGGCGATATCCAGCAGCTGTTCCTGAACCGGGCAGCCAGGTAGCCCGGCCTGCCGAGTTAGCAACGGAACCGTAGCGCCGCGCTTGCTGGCGGTCTGCCGGGATGGCACACTGGCTGCATGGCCAGCTCCTTCCCCACCCGCAGGCGTTTTCTACAGGGCACCCTGTCCGGCTGCCTGCTGCCGGTGCTCGACAGCGCGCATGCGGGGGCTGCCCCGCAGCAGATCGTCTACCCGCGCCATATCGACGCGCTGGACGACCGCTACGACTACGACTGGCTGATCTTGCGCACCGCGCTGGAGAAGTCCACGCCTGCCTTCGGACCGTTCGCGATGCGGCAGCTGGGCGAAGCAATGTCGCCGCCACGGGTGGCGCAGGAGCTCACGCTGGCCAAGGGCCGCATCAACGTGCTGGCGCGCGCCACCTCGCCGGCGGTGGAGCGGCAGCTCCTGCCGATCCGCATCCCCATCGACAAGGGCCTGCTGGGCTTGCGCGTGTTCCTGGTGCGCGCGGCCGACCTGCCGCGCTTTGCCGCCGTGCGCAGCGTGCAGGATCTGCGCGCCATGCGCGCCGGCCAGGGCAAGGACTGGGCCGATGTGAGCATCCTGCGCGCGGCCGGCATCCCGGTGGTCGAGGGCACCTACGAACGGCTGTATTCCATGCTGATGGCGGGCCGCTTCGATTTCTATTCGCGCGGGGTGGATGAAGCGCCGCGCGAACTGAGCGAGGCCCAGGCGCAGTATCCGGGCATGGCGCTGGAACCCAGCCTGATGCTGGAGTATCCGCTGCCGCGCTACATCTTCGTGCGGCGCGACGCCGAGGGCGAGCAGCTGGCCAGGCGCATCAGGGCCGGCCTGGAAACCATGGTGCAGGACGGCACGCTCAACGCGCTGTTCCGCAAATACAAAGGCCCCGTCATCGAGCGCTGCGGCCTGGACAAGCGCCGCGTGCTGACGCTGCGCCATCCCGGCATCTCGCCCGACACGCCGCTGAACCGGCCGGAACTCTGGTACCGGCCGCCGACGGCAAAGTAGCGCCTCCTTACTTCACAGCCGGTTCCGGCCAGATCGCCTGCAGCAGCGACGCCAAGTGATAGCCGCCCTTGATCAGCTGCTCCTTGGCGATGGCCGACGACGGCACCGGATAATTGTCCGGCACGTTCAGCTGCCACACGGTGTAGACGGCGCCGGTGCGGCTGGTCTGCTTGCCGGCCGGGCCCACGGTCACGTCGGCGTGCGCCGCCTTGGCCACCGCCAGCGCGTCGTTGGCCCACTGGTAGGGCCAGCTGGCCGGCTCGCCGGTGTTGAGCGCCACGGCGGGCTTGCCGGCAATGGCGATCTGCGCGAACTGCTCCGGCGTGCGCGCGCCCACGCGGCGCATGGCGTAGTCCACCACGGTGGTGTCCCAGTAGGAGTGGAATGGCTTGGTCTTCGGCTTGGCGTCGGCGGCGGGCGCCGTAGCCGGCGCAGCCGCGGCTGGCGCGGCAGCTGCGGGCTTGGCGGCCTCGCCCTCTTTCGGCAGCGGCGCCGGGATCAGCGCGCCACCCAGGGCTGCGATGCGCGCGTCGTCCAGCAGCATGTTGTTGCCGCCCTGCGGGTTGAAGATGTTGACGCCGTCGATCTGCTCCTGCTTGAGCGGCACCACGAACACGCCGTCCTTGCTGATGAAGGCCGAGCCCACGTGCAGCGGCTGGTGCACGTCGCCGGCCAGGTGGGCCAGCAGCAGCAAGGCCTGGCGCTTGGTGAACTTGTGCGGATTGACGGCCGCGCCGTCCTTGCCCTGCAAGACCCAGATCGCCTGGCGCAGCGACTGCACGATGTCGTGCTCGTCGGTGCCCACGCCGTGGTCGTGGTATTCGTCCAGCTGGAACGGCACGTCGGTGTAGTGGTATTCGCTGTGCTTGGGATTGGCGGCCGTGTAGTCGGTCATCTCCGTGGTCTGCGGGCCGCAGTAGGTGCCCTTCACGCAATCCATCCAGACCGAGACCTTCTCCAGGCTTTCGCCCGGCAGCAGCAGCGCGCGCACCTGCTTCTCGGCGTAGCTGCCCTTGATCAACTGGTCGGCGATAGAGCCGACGATGCGGTGGCCGTCGTTACCCCAGGCCATAACGTTGGTCGATACGAAGGCGGCGCCCAGCGCCAGCACACATGCGAGCTTCTTCATTATTCTTCTTTCCCTTTGCTTGGTTTCGGATAGTTCTTGTTCACGTCCAGCGGCGCGGCGTACGGCGAGTCCCATAGCTGCTGGTGCAGCGCGCCGATGCGCTGCGCCATCTGCTCGTTGCGCAGCACCACTTCCAGGTTGCGCGACAGGTCGAAGTAGCCGCCGGCCCAGTTGCTGGTGCCGACCCACGCCACCTTGCCGTCGACGCTCATGGTCTTGCTGTGGATGACGCGCGCGAACGGGATGAAGCCTTCCGACGCTTTCGGCAAGGTCACCACGCGGATCTCCACGTTGGGCAGCAGCGCCAGGCTTTTCAGGTAGGCGATGGCCGGCGCTTCGGTATTCCAGTTGGACACCATCAGCTTGATCTTCACGCCGCGCTGGGCGGCCGCGCGCACCGCGTTGTCCATCACCGGGTAGTAGGGGCGCGTGCCCTTCGGGCCGTAGCTGAGCGGCGCGTAGTCCAGCAGCTGCACCCGCACTTCGCTTTGCGCCTCTTCCAGCAGCGCCGGCAGGCCGCGCTCGGAATCGGCCACGCCGGCCGGGTTGTAGGCGTATGGGCTGGCCATCAGGAAGGCGTTCGGCGCGTAGTTCGCGCTGGATATCGCCGTGCCGATTTCCGTCACGCGCTGGCCGCGCGCCAGGCGCGCCTGGGCGTTCCAGTCCTGGTCGAAGATGGCCTGGACCTGCTTCACCACTTTGCCGTCGGTGATGCGCAGGCCGGTTTCCTGGATGTGGGTGAACGAGCGCCAGTCGAAGTTCTGGCTGCCCACATAGGCCACCGCGTGGTCCACCACCAGGTACTTGGCGTGGATGATGCCGTTGCCGGTGAGCTGGTTGTAATCGAGGATGCGCAGTTCCAGGTTGGGGATGGCCTTCAGGCGCGCGATGGTGGGCGCTTCGGACAGGTTGACGCCCTTCTTGTCGAGCAGGAAGCGGATCTTCACGCCGCGCTTGCCGGCCGCCTCCAGGCGCTCGAACACCTTCTCGAACGCGCTGCCTTCGCGCACCACGGCATAGAACTGGCCGATGGCGATGTCCTTCTTCGCGTTGTCGAACAGCTCGCTCCACACGGCGGCCGCTTCGCGCAGGTCCGGATTGGGCAACGCGGTTTCCACCGGCGTGGTCAGCACCAGTTCATAGCCCGGAATGCTGAAGTCGGCGTGGGCGCTGCCAAAGCTCGCTGCCAGCAGTGCAGAAATGAAGAGTTTGCGCATGGTGGGCTCCTTGGTTGTCATTGTGATTGCAGGCGCTGGACGCGGCCTGCGGGCTGCGCGGATCCGGCAGGTTTGCCGTCGCGGTCGCGCTGGGCCAGGTAGGCGGCCAGGGCGTCGATGTCGCGTATGGTGGTGGGGGCGCGGCTGGTGCCGCGCGCGAAAGTCGGGAAGTAGTCGCCGCCTTCGGCCAGGAAGTGATTGGTCACCACGCGGTAGCTGGCGCCGTCCTCGACCGGCACCCCGTGCAGCAGCACGCTGCCCGCCACCAGGCGCTGTCCCACCGGCTGCTTCGGATCCCATTGGTAAGTGAAGCCGTTGGACACTTGCAGCAGGCCGCGCACGATATTGCGTTCATCAAGCCACTGCTCTTCCAGCAGCGCGCGCAGCTGCGCGCCGGTCAGGTTCATCACGTCCAGCGTGTTCCCGAACGGCAGCACGGCGTGCAGCTGCCCCAGCGTGGCGACATTGCCTGCGCCCGACAGCAGGTCGCTGCGCAGGCCGCCGCGGTTCATGAAGGCGATCTGCGCGCCGTAAGGCTTGGCGGCGGCCAGCATGGAGTCCGCCACCAGGTTGCCGATGGCCGATTCGCTCGCGTCGTCGCCGGCGGCGCGCGCCACCTTGGCCACGGCCAGGCGCGCCACCGGCTTGCCCAGCACTTCGGCGCTGCGCTTGCGCACCGTGTCCATGTAGGCCACCATGGCCGGATCGGCCGGGTAGCGGTCCTGCGCCATCACCACGTTGCGGGCGCTCTCGCCCACCACCGTGTTGCTGGCCGTGTCCACGCTCAGCTTGATGCGCGACATGACGTGGCCCGCCGTCTCGGCCTGCGTTACCAGGCGCCCGTCCACGCGGCACAGATAGCCCTTGTGCGAATGGCCGCTGATGACCACGCGCACGGCCGGGTCGAGGCGCTTCACCACGTCCACGATTTCGCCCTGCAGATTGGGGCAGTCCGGCTGGTCCAGCGCGTCCTTGGTGCGGCCGCCCTGGTGGATCAGCGCCACGAACACGTTCACGCCCTGCGCGCGCAGCTCGGGCAGCACGCGGTTGATGGCTTGCGCCTCGTCGGTGAACTGCAGGCCGGCGATGCCGGAGGCCAGCACCACCTGCGCGGTGTCCTTCAGCACCGCGCCGACGAAGCCCACCTTCACGCCGCGCACTTCCTCCACGTGGTAGGCCGGCAGGAAGGGCTTGTTGGTGACCATGTCCACCACGTTGGCGGCCAGGTACTGGAACTTGGCGCCGGGGTAGACGGGCTCGAACTTGCAGGCCTTGTCCGGGCGCGGCGAGACGCAGCCGCCCTTCTGCTGGCGCAGCAGCTCGGCGCGGCCGGCGTCGAATTCATGGTTGCCCACCGAGGTGGCGTTCATGCCCAGCAGGTTGAGCGCGCCCAGCGTGGTCTCGTCGGCCCACATGGAAGAGATGGCAGGGCTGGCGCCGATCAGGTCGCCCGCGCCCACCAGCAGCAGCTGCGGGTCTTCCTTGCGCCAGGCCTGCAGCGCGGCGGCGATGGTGTCGATGCCGCCTGCCAGCTCGCTGCGCGCGTTGCCGGCGGCGTCGGTGTAGCTGAGTTTGCTCGCTTCGATATTGCCATGGAAGTCGTTCAGCGTGGCGATGTTGATGTCCACCACGGTGGCGGGACGCTGGCTGGCGCAGCCGGCCAGCAGCGCGGCGGCCATGGCCAGCGCACAGGCCTGGAACTTGTAAATTTTGATCATTGCGAGGGGAAAAAAGTACGACGAAAAAGAGTTGCAGCATACCTGAAACGGCGCCGCCCCTGCGCCGCCGAAACAAGGCTGATACAAAAAAAACGGCTCAAAAAAAAGCGGACCCGCAGGTCCGCTTTACCGCTGTTCCGCGCTGCCCGTGCTGCAGCGGCGCGGAGCATGCGCTTAGATGTCGATCGACAGGGTGGCCGAGATGAAGCGCGGCGCGCCCAGGTAGTAACGCTGGGTGCCGGTGGTGTTGGTCACGCCTGGCACCGGCTTGACGTTGGTGATCGATACCGACGACGGGTTGCGGTATTCCTTGTTCGTGATGTTGCTCACGTTGAAGGTCAGCTTAGGACGCTTGAAGATACCGAAGTTGGCGAAGGTGTAGCCGCCGTCCAGGCCGAAGGTGGTGTAGCCTGGCGCGGTTTCGTCGTTGACGAACGATGCCTGCTGCTTGCCGGTCTGGCGCGCTTTCAGGCGGGCCCAGAACGGACCGTCCTGGTACTCGGCCGAAATACTGGTCTTCAGCTTGGGCGCGTTGATCATTTCCTTGCCTGCGGTTGGCAGGAAGGCGTTGGCGCCAACGCGCATATTGTCCTGGATCTCGGACTTGTTGTAGCCGATCGAGCCGTAGAACGCCCAGCCGTTGATCGGCATGTTGCCCAATTCAACTTCCACGCCATGGCTCTTCACGCGGCCCACGTTGGTGTAGCTGCTGACCTGGGTCACTGGATCGAATGCGGTTGCCTGGCGGTCTTTGAAGTCCACTGCGAAGAAGGTGACCGTCGCGATGTACTTCGAATCCTGGTGGCGGTAGCCGACGTCGGTGTTCCACGACACCTCAGGACGCACTTCGCCGACGAAATTGCCGACGCCGTTGGTGACGATCACGTTGGTGCCGACGTTGCCGAACACGAAGTTAGGCGGCGCTTTCATGTTCTTGGCGACCGACATGAAGACCTGGTCGTCGTTGGTGATGCGGTAGCGCGCGCCCAGCTGCGGCAGCACGTCGTCATACTTGCGCACCATCTTATACTGGCGCACGGTATTGTTTTCGTCGCCGAAGTTGGTGAAATCGCGCTTGATGTCAGGCGTACGCACACCCAGGTTGATCTTCAGCTTGTCGTCCAGCATGCTGATGGTGTCCTGCAGGAACACCTGGCGCGCGGTCGAAATGGTCAGCTGGTCGCGGCTGTTGGCGAAGGTGCCGTCCGGACGGGTGATCTTGCCGTCTTGCAGGTAGATGTCTTCACGTTCGCCTTCGTTGCTCAGCGCCAGCATCGGGCCGGTTTGCTGGTGGCGAGCGCGCTCCCACCAGAAGCCGCCCAGGATTTCGTGGTTGCCGAGGGTGTAGATCGCGGACGCGGTCACGCCGGGACGGTAGGTCTTGGTGACGGACGCGTTGGCTACCAGGATGGTGTCCAGGGTGTCGCCGTCGCCGTTCAGGTCCTTGGCGGCGGTGCGGGTGCCGTTGGCGGTGCTGTAGAACTGGCTTTCACGCTGGGCGCGCTGCTGGATGCCGCCGTTGCCGAAGCCGTACCACAGGTATGGCAGCACTTTGATGTCCAGGTTTTCGTTCAGGCGGAACTTGGCGGTGGCCGACACGATCGCGTTCTTGAACGGGTTGATGCCCAGCTTGTAGAACGCCGGCGACTGGGTGGTTTCAGTCTGCGCGGTGCCGCGCACCGGGGTCAGGTGGCCCTTGAAGGTGTCCGCGTAGTCGCCATGGTAACCCTGGGTTTGCAGTTCGGTCAGGGTCAGGTTGTTGATGTTGTTGTTGACGGCATCGTTCCACAGCACGGTGGCGTGGATGTAGTTGAAGCGATCCCAGTCGTAGTTGAAGCCGGCGTCGATGTGGTCGCGCTTGGCGGTACCCTTGCCTTTCCATTTGTCGGTCTCGGCGTGCGACGCGGAGATGAACAGCTTGGAACGGCCGTCAGGGAACAGGCCGCTGTCGTAGCGCAGGTAGGTCTTCATCATGTTCAGCTGACCGAAGGTCTGCATGAAGCGCAGGCGCTGCTTGTTTTCGGGGTTGCAGGTGTTAATGCCGAAGTTACCGCCCGTTGCGCCCACTTGCGGGGAGTCGACGTCGGTCGAACCCTGGGTGACGAACTGCGAGCAGGTGTTTTCCTGGTCAACGTATTCTTGCGGGTACACCGAGAAGGAGCCCGAATCGTTGACCGGCACGCCGTTGATGGTGGCGCCGATCTGGTCGCTGTTGAAGCCGCGCAGGGTCATGCCGCCGCCGAACAGGCCGGTTGCATCGTAGTTGTAGCTGTTCACTGCAGGCAGCATTTCCAGCGCTTCGTACGCGTTGCCGGTAGGACGCTGCTTTTCCAGCTCTTCAGCGGTGATCGTCGAACGTGCTTTTGGCGCGTCTTCCGTCACCATCAGGCCCATGCCGAGCTTCTTGCTGGTAATGACGACCTGGTTGGTACCAGTGCCGGTGGTCACTTGCGGCGCTACTTCGGACGCGGTTTGCGCGAAGGCGGCCGAAGCGCACGCCATTTGGCACGCCACAGCGATCAGACTCAAACGCAGCTTGGGCTGATTAACGTATTGCATGTAAAACTCCCCAGGGGTTATGTGAATTTTTTCTCAAAACTGCAGTCAGATCTGCAAGAAACGGAGCAGTCTAACTGGGCAATATTTCCTACTGATGTCATCTTTATGACAGATTCATGACATGCAGCGGCACGAAAAGGACTGCAACTTCAGCAACGCTATCGCCAACTATGCATTAGTAAAAAATGCATGACAAATACGTTTTCGTTTGGCGATTCATACGAAAACCAAATAAATACGGAAAGAAGCGAGAGAAAAGCAGAAGTTGGAAGACGTGGACGTGCCGGTCGCGTGACCTATACGGGCGGAATTATAAGGGTTTCGTCAAGCGGATGAAATTCTTTCATGGGTTTCTTTCATGAAAGAATGCTTATCTGTGGCATAACGACCACAAACTTGTCGGGAAACTACGGTATCCGGCTGGAAACTTGGGCGCTTCCGGCGGGATACCGATTATTACATCAGCGCGGGCGCGCCGCGCCGGGGGAGGCGGCAACGGCGGCGCTGGCGGCCACATCGGCCTCAAACTTCTTGAAACGGCTGTCCAGCTGTGCGGTCAAGCGTTGTTTTTCAGCAGCGGCCAGGAAGGAGTAGCGAATGCTGTCATATGACAGTTTCTTTACTTCCGCGTACGAGGTTGGATAGCGGCTGGCGAACAGCACGTACTCATTGGCCAGATTGTTACGCGAGACGCCGGCGTCGTCGGTGGAAATGACAAACGGCACGCCGTATTTGCGGAACAATGTGACCGGATGCGCGTCGCCCTTGATGCCAAGAATGAAATCATTGCTGGTCAGGTTCACTTCCACCGCGATGCCGCGCTCGCGCATGGCTTTCATGGTGGCCAGCGCGTTCGTTTCGTGGGCGATGTCCATGCCGTGGCCGATGCGGCTGGCGCCGGCCACGTGGACGGCGTCCGCAATGTGCGACTGCAGGCCTTCCGGCGGCACCATGCCCAGCGCGAGCTCGCCCGCGTGCAGCGCCAGCTTCACGTCCGGGTACTTGGCTTTCAGGAATTTGAACATCTGCATGTGCAGCTTGTAGTCGCGCATGGAAACGTAGGTGCTTTCCTGTCCGACAATATTCACGCCCACCACTTTCGGGTTCTCGCGCGCCAGCTTGAAGGCCGACACCATGGACGAGAACACTTGCGACGGCGACAGGAAACGCAGCACGAAGGGCTGGTAGCGCATGGTGAACTGCTCGTCGTCGATGCCGGCGCTGGAGGTGTCGACATTCTTTTTGTAGGCGTCCAGCCAGCCGGTCCAGGCGGCGTCCTTGTCCAGCACCGGCAGCAGCGCTTCCAGCCTGGCGTTCAGCGCGGCGCTGTCCAGGCCCGGGGCCAGCACGGCCTTGTCGAAGTCGGCGTTGGCGGTGAACGGCGCCAGCTCGAACACGGTTTCGATGTAGCTGACGTTTTCATTGATGGCGCGCTGCTTCAGCGTGCGCAGGCCTTCGGCGGTGTTGGTCGATGCCACCGGGTTGAAGTAGCCGAAGGTGTCGAAGAAGGTGCGGTCGGGCGGGGTTTGCTGGCCGCTGTGGTTGTAGAAGTCCTTGGTGCCCCAGCGTTGCAGCAGCTCGGCCAGCATGCCGTTGTCCAGCATGACGGCTTCGCCGCTGATGCAGGTGCGCGTGGCCGGCGATGCGGCGCGTTCCAGCGCCAGCTTGCCGGCGTCGCTTTCGATCTGGTAGTTGCTCTTGTAGACGCAGTAGCCCTGCTTGTCCACCCACTGCAGGAACTGCTCGGCGTAGATGGCGCCCGAGTAGTGATGGTGCAGGTCGCCGCCCTTGGGCATCATGGTGAAGAACAAAGTCAGCTCGGCCGACTTGGGCTGGCTGCCCGAAACCAGCGACGCGAAGTGGCGGCTGGTGGCCTGCTCGTTGGCGCTCGGCGCGGCTTTTTGCGCTTGCGCGTTGCAGGCGGCCGTTACGGCCAGCGCCATCATCAGTTTCGGGAAAGTGTGCTTCATCAAGAACCCTTTATTGGTTATGCGCGGCGGTGTACCTCCCTGCCGGCGGAATAGGTGGCGGCCACGGTGCGGTCGTCGCCCAGCAGGGCCAGCGCGAACAGCAGCTCTTCCAGGCTTTCGGTGTGGCCCGTGCGGCGCGCCAGCAGCGGCGTCGCTTGCGGGTCCAGCACCACGAAGTCCGCCTCCGCGCCTGCCGTGAAACTGCCTATCGTGCCTTCCAGCTGCATGCTGCGGGCCGCTCCCAGCGTGGCCAGGTAGAACATGCGCAGCGCCGGCAGGTAACTGCCCTTCAAGCGCGCTACTTTATAGGCTTCGTTCATGGTTTGCAACATGGAGAACGAGGTGCCCCCGCCTACGTCCGTGGCCAGCGACAGCAGCATCCCGGCCTGGTCGGCGCGCTCGAAGTCGAACAGGCCGCTGCCCAGGAACAGGTTGGAGGTCGGGCACACGGCGGCGGCGGCCTGCGTCTCGGCCATGCGGCGGCGGTCGCCCTCGTCCAGCCAGATGCAGTGGCCGTACATGGCGCGCGGACGCAGCATGCCGTAGCCGTCGTACACGTCCAGGTAGCTGCGCGCCTGCGGGAACAGCTCGCGCACCCACTTCACTTCGTCCTCGTTCTCGGATACGTGGGTCTGGATATAGGTGTCCGGATAGGCGCGCGCCAGTTCGCCTGCCACGCCCAGCTGGGCTTCGGTGGAGGTGGGCGCAAAGCGCGGCGTGATGGCGTACTGCGCGCGGCCGCGGTTGTGCCAGCGCTTGATCAGCTCTTCGCTTTCGCGGCCGCCGGTCTCGGCGCAGTCCTGCAGGAAGGTCGGGCAGTGGCGGTCCATCAGCACCTTGCCGGCCACCATGCGCAGATTGCGCTTTTCGCTGGCTTCGAAGAAGGCGTCCACCGATTGCGGATGCACGGTGCAGTACACCATGGCCGTGGTGGTGCCCACCCGCAGCAGCTCGTCGAGGAAGAATTCGGCGGTGGCGGCGGCGTGCGCCGGGTCCTCGAACTGGCGCTCGGTCGGGAAGGTGTAGGTGTTCAGCCAGGGCAGCAGCCCGGGCGCCGGCGAGGCGATCATGTCGGTCTGCGGATAGTGCACGTGGGTGTCGATGAAGCCGGGCGTGATCACCTTGCCGCGATAGTCGTGCACCACCGTGCCGGGCGGCAGCGCGGCGTGCAGCGCGGCGTAGTCGCCGGCCGCCTGCACCTTGCCATCGGCGACCACCAGCAGGCCGTCCTCGTGCCAGTGGTGGGCGCCGGGCGTGAAGGCCGGATCGGCGTGAAAGTGCAGCAAGCCTGCACGGTAGGCTTGCACCTGGGTCGTTTGCATAGGGGTCTTTCTAAACTTTGTACTGCGTGGAACCGGCTGCGCGCAGCAGGGTCGCGGTCTGGCTGATGGGTTTCGGCATGCGTTCGGCGTCCTGCTGTTCCCACACGCCCAGCAACTGGGCGCACACGGAAGCGGCAATCACGGCGGGCGCCTTGTTGGTGATGCCGGCAATGCCGATCGGGCACACCATGGCGTCAATGCGGGCCTGGTCGATGCCCTTCGCCTGCAGGCGGTGCTCGAACTGCATGCGCTTGGTCTTGGAGCCGATCAGGCCGAACCAGTACACGTCCTGGCGCTGCAGGATGGTTTCGGTGAGGCGCTGGTCGAGCGCGTGGTTGTGGGTCAGCACCAGGTAGCTGCTGTTGGGCGGCGCTTCGGCCACGCAGGCTTCGGGCAGCTCGCTCGCCTCCACCGTGACGTTGGCCGGGATATCGGCGGGGAACATGTCCTCGCGTTCGTCCACCCAGGTGACGGTGCACGGCAGTTCCGCCAGGGCGCGCACGATGGCGGCGCCGACGTGGCCCGCCCCGAACAGGGTCAAGTGCGCGCGCGGCGCCAGGATGGGGTCCACCATCCAGCGGCGGCCGGCGGCGTCCTGCATCAGGTGGGCGCCACGGTCGCGCGCGAAAGCGGGCAGCGCGGCGGCGGACGCCGACGACAGGGGCTGGCCGTGCATGTCGAACAGGGCCACGGCGGCCGGGCCGTCGATGGCGGTCAGGCGCCAGCAGTCTTCGCGGCGGCGCTCGCGCAGCGCGGCCATGACGGCGCCCAGGCGCGTATCGACGCGCTCGAACAGCAGGTAGACCACGCCGCCGCAGCACTGGCCCAGGCTGGGGCCGAGCGCAAAGCGCTCGTAGCGCACGGCTTGCCCGGCAAGCATCTCTCGGGCAATGTCGATGGCGCGCATTTCCAGGTGGCCGCCGCCGATGGTGTCGAGTTCGCGGTCCGCCGTCACCAGCATCTTGGTGCCGGCCTCGCGCGGGCCGGAGCCTTCCACGCGCGCCACGGTAATCAGCACCGCCGGTGCCGAGGGATCTGTCAGCCAGTCGCTCATCTTATTTCACCGCCGCGTTTCACAGCCACCTCAACAGCGGCAATGGCCTTGAGGATTTCTTCGGAAGTCGCCGGTGCGTTCAGCGGCGGGTTGACCTTGTGGCCGCCCACGGCCGAAACGGCGTCGCGGATGGCGAAGAACACCGAGAACGGCAGCAGCAGCGGCGGCTCGCCCACGGCCTTGGAACGGTGGATGCTGTCCTCCACGTTGCGGTTCTCGTACAGGCGCACGCGGAAGTCCTCCGGGCAATCGGACACGCCGGGAATCTTGTAGGTGGACGGCGCGTGCGTCATCAGCTTGCCGCCCGCGTTCCACCACAGTTGCTCGGTGGTGAGCCAGCCCATGCCCTGGATGAAGGCGCCTTCAACCTGGCCGATATCGATGGCCGGGTTCAGCGACTGGCCGGCGTCGTACAGCGCGTCCGCGCGCAGCAGCTTCCATTCGCCGGTGAGCGTGTCCACCACCACTTCGGATACGGCCGCGCCGTAAGCGTAGTAGGAGAACGGATGGCCGTTCATGGTCTTCGGGTCCCAGTGCAGGTGCGGCGTGGCGTAATAGCCGTCCGACCACAGCTGCACCCGCGCCAGGTAAGCCTTCTGCACCAGTTCCGCGAACGGCACGGCGTGGCCGTTGACGTGGATGCGGTTGTCGTAGAACTGCACCGCCGCCGCGTCGCCGCCGTACAGCTTGACCGCATAGGCGGCCAGGCGCTCGCGGATCTGGCGCGCGGCGTCCTGCGCGGCCTTGCCGTTCAGGTCCGCGCCGGTGGAGGCGGCGGTGGCGGAGGTGTTGGCGACCTTGGTGGTGTCGGTGGCGGTGATGCGCACATGTTCCAGGTCCAGGCCCAGCTCATGCGCCACCACCTGCAGCACCTTGGTGTTGATGCCCTGCCCCATCTCGGTGCCGCCGTGGTTGACCAGCACCGAGCCGTCCACGTAGACGTGCACAAGCGCGCCGGCCTGGTTCAGGTGCGTGACGTTGAAGGCGATGCCGAACTTGAGCGGCGTGAGCGCCAGGCCCTTCTTCAGCAGCGGACTGGCGGCGTTGTACTCGGCCACGGCGGCGCGGCGCGCGCGGTATTCGCTGCTCTGCTCCAGTTCCGCCGTCAGCTCGGCGATCACGTTGTCGACGATGACCTGGCCGTAAGGCGTGACGTTGCGCTCCTCCTTGCCGTAGAAATTCAGGCGGCGGATGTCGTACGCGTCCTGCCCCAGCTCGCGCGCGATTTCGTCGATGATGTATTCGATGGCGATGGCGCCCTGCGGGCCGCCGAAGCCGCGGAAGGCGGTGTTCGACTGCGTGTTGGTCTTGCCGCAGGCGGCGCGGATGTCCACGTCGCTCAGGTAGTAGGTATTGTCGAAGTGGCAGACCGCGCGCGTGGCGACGGGGCCGGACAGGTCGGCCGAGTAGCCGGCGCGCGACACCATGTCCACCTTGGCGGCGATGATCTTGCCGTCGTCGCCGTAGCCCACTTCATACTCGTAGTAGAAGCAGTGGCGCTTGCCGGTAACGAGCATGTCGTCGTCGCGGTCGGCGCGCAGCTTGACCGGGCGGCCGGACTTCTTCGCGGCGATGGCCGCAGCGGCGCACCACAGCGCGGACTGCGATTCCTTGCCGCCGAACCCGCCGCCCATGCGGCGGCACTCGACCTGAATATTATGCGAATGCACGCCCAGCGCATGCGCCACCACGTGCTGCATTTCGCTCGGGTGCTGCGTGGAGCACAGGATCTGCATGCCGTTCTGCTCTTTCGGAATGGCGTAGGCGATCTGCCCTTCCAGGTAGAACTGCTCCTGGCCGCCCACGTACAGCGTGCCCTTCACGGTGCGCGGCGCCTTTTCGAACGCGGCCTGGTAGTCGCCGCGTTTCAGCTGCATCGGCGGCAGCACGTAGGACTGCGCAGCCTTGGCCGCTTGCGGCGTGAGGATGGCGGGCAGCTCTTCGTAGGTGACGCTGGCGCGGCGCGCGGCGCGGCGGGCGTTGTCGTGCGTGTCCGCCACCACGATGAAGATGGGCTGGCCCACGTATTCCACCTTGCCGTCGGCCAGGATGGGATCGTCGTGGATGATGGGGCCGCAGTCGTTGGTGCCGGGGATGTCGTTCACCGTATAGACCGCCGCCACGCCGGGCGAAGCGCGCACCGCGTCCAGGTCCACGGCGAGGATGTTGGCGTGCGCCTTGGACGACAGGCCGAGCGCGGCGTGCAGGGTGCCGCGCAGCTCGGGAATGTCGTCGGTGTAGGTGGCCTGGCCGAGCACGTGCAGTTCGGCCGATTCGTGCGGTTTGCCCAGGCCGACGGCGGTCCACGCCATGGCTTTGATATCGCTTGCGCCGGGATGGTTCATGGCGGCTCCTCTTCTTTTACGCGCGGCAGGCGAATGCGTTCACGGCATTCGCCGCAAGCGGCGCGTCGACACGGGTTTCGAACCAGAAGCGGCGCAGCAGGTTCTGCGCAGTCTTCATGCGGTATTCGCTGGAGGCGCGCATGTCGCTCAGCGGCTTGTAGTCCTGCGCCAGCGCGTCCATGGCGATGGCGAGGTTGTCCTCGCTCCACGGCTTGCCGTTCAGCGCGGCCTCGGCCAGCGCGGCGCGCTTGGGCGTGGCGGCCATGCCGCCGAAGGCGATGCGGGCTTCGCGCACGACGCCCGCGTCCAGCGTGAAGGCGAAGGCGGCGCACACGGCGGAGATGTCCTGGTCGAAGCGCTTGGCCAGCTTGTAGGTGCGGAACTGCACGCCGGAACTTGGCAGCGGCACGCGCACGGCCTGCACGAATTCGTCCGGGCGCAGGTCCTTCTTCTGGTAGTCCAGATAGAACGCTTCCAGCGCCAGCGTGCGGGTGCCGGCCGGGCCGCGCAGCACCACTTCGCTGCCCAGCGCGATCATCCACGGCATGGAGTCGCCGATGGGCGAACCGTTGGCGACGTTGCCGCCCAGGGTGCCCGCGTTGCGGATTGGCAGCGAGGCGAAGCGCTGCCACATTTCGCCCAGCTGGTCGGGATAGTGCTGGCACAGCGAGGCGTAGGCGTCGTTCAGCGATACGCCGGCGCCGATTTCCAGCATGCCGCCGACTTCGGCAACGGTCTTCAGCGCGTCGACGTGGCCGAGGTAGATGATGTCGTTCAGCTCGCGCATCTGCTTGGTGACCCACAGGCCGACGTCGGTGGAACCGGCCAGTATCAGTGCGGATGGGCGGCCGGCGCGCAGTTCGGCCAGTTCGTCCAGGGTGCGCGGGGCGTGGAAATGGCGCTCGCCGACGCTGTAGGTGGCCAGCTTGTCGCGCTTGAGCGCTTCCAGCTGCTGCGCCACGGCGGCGCGGTCGAATTCAACCTTGGGCAACTCGGTCATGCGTTGCGCGGCTTCGATGATGGGGCGGTAGCCGGTGCAGCGGCACAGGTTGCCGGACAGGGCGTCGTCGACCTCCTTGCGCGGACAGGGCTTGGCGTCGTTTTTCAGGTACATGCCCCACAGCGACATGGCGAAACCGGGGGTGCAGAAACCGCATTGGGAGCCGTGGCATTCCACCAGCGCCTGCTGCACCGGGTGCAGCGCGCCGTCCGGCTGCTGCAGGTCTTCCACGGTGAACAGGGCTTTGCCGTCCAGCGTGGGGGTGAACTGGATGCAGGAATTGACGGCTTTGAGCTCGACCTTGCCGTCCACCAGCGAACCGACCACCACCGTGCAGGCGCCGCAGTCGCCTTCGGCGCAGCCTTCCTTGGTGCCGGTGCAGTGCAAATCCTCGCGCAAATGCTGCAGCACGGTCTGCGTCGGCGACGCCGCGCTGACTTCATGCACGGCGCCCCGGTAGTAAAAACGAATCGGTTCTGACATTGTAGCCTCGGCGTTATCCCAGATTACAAGGTTAGCAGTTCACGGCCCTCGTTACTTATATTATTCGGATGATGTCAGATATGCGTAAAAATGAATATCACCCGGCGTATGGATGGGTGGCGTGCCAATGCTCGGCGATATCGATGCGGCGCGTGATCCACACTTTGTCCACGCTCTGCACGTAGTCCAGGAAACGCGCCAGCGCGGCGGCGCGGCCGGGACGGCCGATCAGGCGGCAATGCAGGCCGATGGACAGCATTTTCGGCCGGTTCAGGCCGTCCGGATCGCCCTCGGCGTACAGCGTGTCGAATGCGTCCTTCAGGTAGTCGAAGAACTGGGTGCCGGAGTTGAAACCCTGCATGGCGGCAAAGCGCATGTCGTTGGTGTCCAGCGTGTACGGCACGATCAGTTGCTGGCTGACCACGTCCAGCCCGGCTTCGTTCTTGTGCGCCACGGGCAGCCAGAACGGCAGGTCGTCGCCGTAATGGTCGGCGTCATAGCGGAAGCCGCCGTGCTCCAGTACCAGCTTGTGGGTATTGGGCGAATCGCGGCCGGTGTACCAGCCCTGCGGCGCGCTGCCGGTCAGCTCCTTGATGATCTCGACCGCTTCCTTCATGTGGGCGCGCTCGGTGGCCTCGTCCACGTTCTGGTAGGAAATCCAGCGCAGGCCGTGGCAGGCGATTTCGTGGTTCAGCTCCAGGAAGGCGGCCACCGCCTCCGGATTGCGCTTGAGCGCCATGGAGACGCCGAAAATGGTCAGCGGCAGCTTGCGTTCCTCGAACATGCGCAACAGGCGCCACAAGCCGGCGCGCGAGCCGTACTCGTAAATGGTCTCCATGCTAAGGTGGCGCATCGGAAACGCGGCAGCGCCTATGATCTCGGACAGGAAAGTTTCCGAAGCGGGGTCGCCGTGCAGCACGTTGTTCTCGCCCCCCTCTTCGTAATTGAGGACGAACTGCAGCGCCACGCGGGCGCCGCCCGGCCATTGCGCATGGGGTGGAGTGCGGCCGTAGCCGATCATGTCGCGGGGGTAGTTGTCGTAAGTGCTCATCCGCCAATAATATATGGCATTGCCGACATCAGTATAGGTTTTATACGATATCGTGATTCATTCAACGGATATAGGAAGCACTATGGGAAAGCTCAGTACGCACGTGCTCGACACCGCCGCCGGCAAGCCGGGCGCAGGGGTGAAAGTGGCGCTGTTTGAAGTCAGGCCGGAGGGCAAGGTCCTGCTGAAGATGGATATCACCAACGCCGACGGCCGCTGCGCCACGCCGCTGCTGGAAGGCGACAGCATGAAGGCCGGCCAGTATGAACTGGTGTTCAACGCGGGCGACTATTTCGCCGGCCAGGGCGTGGCATTGCCATCCCCGCGATTTATCGATCTCGTGACGCTGGCGTTCGGCATTGCCGATCCGGCGCAGAATTATCACGTGCCACTGGTGGTCACGCCGTGGTCCTATTCCACCTACCGAGGCAGCTGATGCAACGTCGATCCTTCCTGGGCGCCACCGCCCTCACCCCCTTCCTCATGAGCCTGGACGCGCTGGCCGCCGATGCGCCCGACGCGCCCCTGACCGCCTTCGCGGCGCTGGAGAAGGACCTGGGCGGACGCCTGGGCGTTTCGGCGATCAACCTGGGCAACGGCAAGCTAGTCGGCCACCGCGCGGGCGAACGCTTTCCGGTGTGCAGCACCTTCAAGGCGATGCTGGCCGGCGCCATCCTGCAACGCAGCACCAGCGACGCGGCGCTGTTGAACCGGCGCATCAGCTACACGCAAAAAGACCTGGTGCCGCACGCGCCCATTACCGAAAAGAACCTTGCCAAGGGCATGACGGTGGCGGAACTGTGCGCGGCCACAGTGCAGTACAGCGACAACCCGGCCGCCAACCTGCTGATGAAAGTGCTGGGCGGCCCGGAAGCCGTGACGGCGTATGCGCGCAGCATCGGCGATACCGAGTTCCGGCTGGACCGCTGGGAAACCGAGCTGAACAGCGCCATCCCGGGCGACCCGCGCGACACCACCACGCCGCTGGCGATGATGCGCAGCCTGCAGGCGCTGGTGGTGGGCGACGCGCTGCCCGCGCCGCAGCGCCGGCAGCTGAAGGACTGGCTGGTGGGCAACACCACGGGAGGCAAGCTGATCCGCGCCGGCACGCCGGCCGGCTGGACCGTGGGCGACAAGACCGGCGGCGGCGCCTACGGCGCGCGCAACGACATCGCCGTGATCTGGCCGCCCGGCCAGGCGCCCATCGTCATCGCGGCCTACACCGCGCACAGCAAGGAAGACGCCGGCTACCGCGAAGACATCATCGCCGGCGCCACCAGCGCCGCCATCGCGCTGCTGGCCAAGGCCTGACGCTACCGTCCATACTCCTGAATCAGCCGCGCCAGCAGGTACACGCGCGGCGCGATGGACTCCACTTCCGCGTATTCCTCCGGCGTGTGTATCGCGCCGCCGACTATCCCCAGCCCGTCGATGGTGGGCACGCCGGCCGCGTAGGTGAGGCTGGCGTCGGCCGCGCCGCCGGAGCTTTCCAGGGTCAGCTTGCGGCCCAGTTCCCCATACACCGCCTGCGCCTTGGCGGCCACCGCGTCCGTGACCGGGCTTTTCGGCATCGGCGGGAAACCGCGCCGCAGCGTGGCGCTGACCTTGGTGTCCGGGATCAGGCGGTTGGCCGAGATGCGCGCCAGGTCCTGCTCCACGCGGTCGAATTCCTCCGGCACCGCCACCCGCACGTCCGCCTGCGCGGTGGCCAGGTCGGGGATCACGTTGCTGCGCTCGCCGGACTTGATGACGGTGAAATTGACGGTGGTCTGTTTGGCCGGATCGGCCAGCCTGGACAGCTGCAGCATCTGGTGCGCCGCCTCCATGGCCGCGTTGCGGCCCGAGTCCGGCGCCACGCCGGCGTGGGCCGCCTTGCCGGTCACTTCCAGCGCAATCTCGCCGCTACCCTTGCGCACCACCACCAGGCCGTCGGCCGGACGGCCCGGCTCCAGGTTCAGCGCCACGTCGTGCTCCTTGGACAGCTTCTCCATCAGCGCGCGGGTGCCGTGCGAGCCGGTTTCCTCGTTGGTGTTGAGCAGCACGGTGATCTTGCCGTAGCCGGTGTCGCCGGACTGCTTCAATATCTTCAGCGCCGCCAGCGCGATGACGATGCCGCCCTTGTCGTCCATGATGCCGGGACCGTAGGCGCGCGCGCCTTCGATGCGGAACGGCCGCGCGGCGGCTGCGCCGTCCGGGAACACGGTATCCAGGTGCGCCACCAGCAGGATGCGGCCCTTGCCGCTGCCGGTGAAGGTGGCCTGGATGTTGCGGCTCAGCGCGGGCGTGGCGGCGAAGGTTTCCACCTGCGCGCCCAGCCGCTTCAGCTCCTCCTGCGCGATGGCGCCGACCCGGTCCAGGCCGGGCCCGTTGAAGGTGCCCGAGTCGATATTGACGAGGCGCTCGAGCAGCTTGAGCGCCTCCGGCCTGGCCTGCTCAGCCTTGGCCAGCAGCGCCTGGTCCGGCTTGCCCGCCCCGGCCGCCGCCGCGTTCCCGGCCGCCCCCGCCGCCAGCGCCATCAGTACAACCCGCAGCGCCGCCCCCGCCACCTTCAAACCGCCAGCCCGTTTGCTCATCGCTACTCCCGCAGGAAATATTGGTGAGCAAATAATAACGCAGGTGGCCTACTGTGCGGTAAAGCGGGCCAATTGGCCGCTGTCGCCGCTGAGGATGAGGGTTTTGCCGTCCACCTGCCAGGTGCGGGTGGCGTCGAGCGCCTGCAGGTAGGCGGTTTCCTGGCGGCTGGCGGATTCTTCCGCGCAGGCGCGGCGGGTCGAGGCGAGCGGACCCATCTTCAGGGATTTGCCGCTCCACTGGTAGGCGCCGCTGAAGTTGTTGCAGCCGCCATTGCCGGACACCATGCCTTTCGACGCGTCGAACTGTAAGGACTGCTTGCCGGCGGGCTGGCCGCCCAGGTCGGCCAGCTGCCAGGACGTGCCGGTCAGCGCGGCGTTCGACGGCGCCGCCGGGGTGGTGCTGCAACCGCTGGCGACCGCCAGCACCAGGGCCGCTGCGGCGGCCATCGTCAATTTCCGCTTGGTCAAAGTTTGCATCGCTCGCTCCTTTACGTTGTGTTGCTTCAAATACACTTAAGTAACATGAATTCAGAAATACTGTCGTATAGTTAGCCTTAGCAGTTCCGCCACTCAACTTTACAGGAATACGACATGAAAAAAATTATTGCTGCTGCTGTTGCCGCTTTCACTGCTTTCGGTTTTGCCGCCTCGGCATACGCTGCGCCTGAGGCAGCGCCTGCCGCTTCGGCGCCGAAGAATTCGCAGCAGTCCAAGATGGCCACCTGCAATGCCGACGCCGCCGGCAAAAAAGGCGATGAGCGCAAGGCTTTCATGAAGGAGTGCCTGAGCGCCAAGCCGGCCGCCCCCGCCACGCAGCAGGACAAGATGAAAACCTGCAATGCCGACGCCGCCGGCAAGAAGGGCGATGAACGCAAGGCCTTCATGAAGGAATGCCTGAGCGCCAAGAAATAAGCGGCCGATGACGCCGGCATATTCCCCCTGGTATCTGCTGCTGCTCGCCGTCCCCATCCTGCTGCTGGGCGAATGGCTGCTGAGGCGGATACCGCTGCTGGCGCGCATCAATATTCCCGTCCCCGTCGCGGGCGGGCTGCTATTCAGCACAGCCTGCCTGTGCATCAATTTGTCCGGACTGGCCAACGTCGGTTTCGGCACCAAGGTCAGCGCCGGATGGTGGACCTGGCTGGTGACGCCGGATACTGAATGGCTGGCGCGGCCGGCCAAGAACCTCAATCTGCCGCTGCTGATCGCCTTCTTCACTTGCGTGGGACTGGGCGCGCCGCTGCGCGTGCTGCTGGGCGGCGGACGGATGCTGCTGGTGCTGCTGCTGGCGACCACGGCGCTGTCGGCGCTGCAGAATGCGGCGGGCGTGGCGGTGGCGCTTGCACTGGGCGCGCCGGCCCTGCTGGGCGTGGCGTGCGGCTCGCTGACCTTGGTTGGCGGGCATGGCACGGCGCTCGGATTCGCATCGCGCTTCGAGCAGGCCGGGCTGGCGTCGGCTGCCGCCATCGGCGCGTCGGCCGCGACCTTCGGCCTGGTGGCGGGCGCGCTGCTGTCCGGCCCGCTGGGCGCGTGGCTGCTGCGCAACGTGTCGCCCATTGCGGCGCCAAGCGCTGCGGCCGCAAGCGTAACGGCCGAAGGCGCAAAGCCGGCGCCCGCCGTGGCCAATTTCTTCGCGGACGTGCGCGCGCTGGCGGCGCTGGGGCGCGGCGCACTGCTGCACTTGCTGCTGGTGGCGGCCTGCGTGAAGGCCGGCGCCTGGGTGAGCTTCGGACTGGACCGCGCCGGCGCCGCCCTGCCCGCCTACATGGGCGCGCTGCTGCTGGGCTTCGCGGTGCGCGCCGTCCATGACGCGCTGGGCGGCACCTGGCTGCGCGGCGAGACCATTGCCCGCATCGCCGCCGTGCTGCTGCCGCTGTTCCTGGCCGTGACGCTGGCCGCGCTGAACCTGGCCGACCTGGCCTCGGTGGCCGGCCCCATGCTCGCCATCCTGGCCGTCAACATTGCATTGACCTTGCTGTTTTGCGCCGCCATCGCGTGGCCGCTGCTGGGCCGCAGCCACGAAGCGGGCGTGGCCACGGCCGGCCTGGCGGGCTACGGCATCGGCTCCACCGCCACCGCCGTCGCCGCGATGGACGCCATCACGCGCCAGCGCGGGCCGGCGCCGCGCGCCACCACCATCGTACCGCCCACCGGCGGCTTCCTGATCGACCTGACCAACGCGCCGGTGATCAGCGCCTTCCTGCGCATGCTGGGCTGACGCCGCGCCGTCTACTTCAGCAAGCCCTCATACCAGCTCTTCTTGCTCTTCTCCACGATCACCGCCTGGTAGGCGCCGATGTCGAGCGCGCCCAGCACCGGGCGCGGCATGCCGCCGGCCGGGTGCTTGTACTGCATGATGGGCCGCAGCGCCACGCCGGACGGCAGCATCGGCGGCTCGGCGCCGGCGTTGATGATCTTCGCGTTCTCGGTCGGCACCAGGTTGTAGCTGGCGCGGTCGACGAAATCGACTTCCATGGCCGCGTAGTTGCGCCGGTCGATGGCCCTGGCCTGGTTGGTAATGATGCCCTTGCCCGCGAAGATGTTGTTCTGGATGTGGGCCGGCGTCTTGATGCGCTCATGCACCCGCACGAACACGCCGTTGCGCTTGTCGTCGTTGATGAAGGTGTTGTTCACCACGTACAGCATGTCGTTCGCGCTGCTGGCCTCGTTGCCGTAGGCCAGCAGGGTATTGTTGTCGTTGTCGGCCGGCTGCTCGATGACGTTGCCCAGCACATAGGCCGCGCCCGCGTTCGGCAGGTCGATCTCGAAACTGGGCCGGCCGGCGGCGGTGGAACCCTTCTCGCCCGGCGCCAGGCTGGAGAAGCGGTTGTACATGATGGTGTTGATGCGCGCGCGCGATTTCAGGTTGTGGCCGATGTTGGCGTCGTGCGAATAATTGAAGCGGAAGGTCAGGCTGGCCACGTCGCCCACGTAGATGTTGTGGGTCTGGCCGCTGCCGTCGCCGTTGCGGCCGAACTCGCTGTTTTCGATCACGATGCGGCTGGTGGGCGAGGCGCCGGTCAGCACGCCGTTCTCGTTGTCGTGCAAAAAGCTGTTCTTCAGCGTGAAGTTGTTGCCCTCGATGCGCAGCGCCGCGCCGTTCTTGTCGGACACCTTGGTGTTGAAGATCTCCACGTTGTCCACCGTGACGTCGTTGCCCGCGATGATCCACGCGCCCTTGCCTTCCGCGCCCCGCCCCTGCGCGTCGATGCGCGCGCGGCCGCGCACGCCGCGTATGGTGAGGAAGCTGGGCGTGATGCGGCACACCTCGCCCGGATACAGTCCGGCCTCGATCTCCACCGTGTCGCCGCTGCGGGCGGCGGCAAAGGCCTGGCAGGGCCGCGCATAGGCCATGCCAGGCCCCACCGTCAGGGTGGCGCCCCAGGCGGCGCAAGGCGCGAAACTCATCGATACGGCAAGGGCCAGGCGGCGGGCGCGCAACGTCATCATGCAATTCTCCTCGTGTTCGGAATTGCAATTTTACGCTGCCGGCGGCCGCTGCCGGCAAGTGTCAGCGCGCGATCTCGTTCGGCAGCCGCCCGGCCCTGGGGCCGCGTATCTTGTTCTGCAGCTGGAGCAGGCCGTACAGCAGCGCTTCCGGCGTGGGCGGGCAGCCGGGCACATAGATGTCGACCGGCACGATGCGGTCGCAGCCGCGCACCACCGAATAGCTGTAGTGGTAGTAGCCGCCGCCGTTGGCGCACGAGCCCATCGACACCACGTAGCGCGGCTCCGGCATCTGGTCGTAGGAGCGGCGCACGGCGCGCGCCATCTTGTTGGTCAGCGTGCCGGAGATGATCATCAGGTCGGCGTGGCGCGGCGACGGGCGCGGCACCATGCCGAAGCGGTCCATGTCGTAGCGCGCGGCGGCGGCCTGCATCATCTCCACCGCGCAGCAGGCCAGCCCGAAGCTCAGATACCACAGGCTGTCGCTCTTGGCCGCGTGCAGCAGGCCGTCCACCGATGTCAGTATGAAGCCGTCGCCTTCCAGCGTCGGCAAGCCAGTCGTTTCATTCATCGCATTCCCCCTGTGTCGTTTCAGCGCACGATAGAGGGAAAGGCGCGCGCTTCATTGTACCGACACGACACTTGGGGGAAATGTCACCAGCCCTGCACCACCGCCGGCCGGGAATGCGCGTCGTAGCGCAGCAGGCGCAGCTCGCCGGTCTCCGGCCCGGCCAGTACGCCGCCGGGCGCCTGGCCCAGCAGTTCGCTGAAGTCGCGCACCATGTGGGCCTGGTCGTGGTAGCCGGCATCCATGGCGATGCGGGTCAGTTGCCCGCGCGGCAGGGGCTGCGGACACGACATCATCATCGCCAGCGCGCGCGCATAGCGCGCCAGGCGGCGGCTGTCGCGCAGGTTCTGGCCGTAGGCGGCCAGGAAGCGCCGCTCGAACTGGCGCACGCTGATACCGTGCTGCAAGGCAATGCTTTCGGCCGGACTGAACAGCAGCGCGGCGGGCAGGCGGAAGGCCGCGCGCAAGGCGTCCTCGCGGCGCGCGGCCAGCCGCAGCAGCCAGTCCGAGATCAGTTCCACCCAGCGCGCCGCGTCGCGCGTGGCCAGCAGGCGCTCCTGCAGTTCGCGGTACGGCAGGCCGGGAACCGCGTCGTCCAGCGGCACGGGCAGGTTCAGCAGTTGGTTCAAGGGCACGCCGAACAGGCCGCTGAAGCGGGACGGCTCGATCAGCGCGCTGACGAAGGTGGTGCCCGCCTGCCACTCGGCGGGCATGGCGCGCGACATCGGCCCGCACACGAAGGCCTGGTTCAACAGGCGTTGTTGGGCTTGCCGGCCTCGCTCTGGAGGAAGAAGCGAGCCGCCGTCGATGAAAAAGGTCAGCTGGGCCAGCGGCGAAGCCGGCACCACCACCCGGCCCGCGCTGGCATATTCGATATGGAAATGATGCAGCAGGCCGGACAACGCCGGCGGCGGCGGCAGGGCCAGCCGCAGGGCCGCGCCGGCAGGGGGATATGGAAGGTCCATGGCCGGATTATAGCGGCGCAAAGCGGGTCCGGCTTGCACCCCGGCTGGGCTTGACTTAAAATCCACAGCTCTGAAGCCGCATTGTGCAGCTTCCCGCTCTGGGCCGGCCACGCCTGACCAGCTATTCCCCATGCCAGTTTCTTCACGGTGACCCATTGGATACCGTTCCCATATGGGCGCAATTTCTTGCGCTTGCTTTCCTGATCCTATGCTCGGCGTTCTTCGCCATGGCCGAAACCGCCCTGATGGCGGCCAACCGCTACCGTTTGCGCCACCAGGCCAAGCGCGGCAGCCGGCGCGCGCTGGCCACGCTGTGGCTGCTCGACCGCACTGACAAGCTGCTGTCGCTGGTGCTGATCGCCAACACGCTGATCAACGCCACCGCCATCGCGCTGGTCACGGCCATCGTGATCCACACCTTCGGCTACGACGAATGGCTGATCGTGGCCTCCACCGCCTGCATGACCTTCTTGCTGGTGGTGTTCGCCGAGATCTCTCCCAAGATGATAGGCGCCACCTACCCCGAGCAGATCGCCCTGCCCACGGCCACCATCCTGCGCCCGCTGATGGCGGCCGCCAAGCCGGTGATCTGGTTCATCAACCTGTTCGTGGGCGTGGTGCTGAGGCTGTTCCGCATCAAGATGGGCACGCCGCTGCGCGACACCCGGCTGTCGCCCGAGGAGCTGCGCTCGCTGGTGCTGGAGGGCGGCAATTTCATTCCGCAAAAGCACAAGAGCATCCTGCTCAACCTGTTCGACCTGGAAGCCATTTCGATCGAGGACGTGATGACGCCGCGCTCCCAGATCGAGGCGCTCAATCTGGCCGCGCCGGTGGAGGAGATCGTGCAGCAGCTGACCACCTGCTACCACAACAAGCTGCCGGTCTACGAAGGCGAGATCAACCAGATCGCCGGCATCTTGCACGTGCGCAAGGCGATGGCGCTGCTGACGCAGGAAGAGGAACTGACGGCCGCGCATTTCCGCGCGCTGCTGTCCGAGCCCTATTTCATTCCGCAGGACACCGGCGTGTTCGCCCAGCTGCAGTACTTCCAGGAGAACAAGGAACGCCTGGGCATCATCGTCGACGAGTACGGCGAAGTGCAGGGCCTGGTGACCTTGGACGATATCATCGAGGAAATGATCGGTGAATTTACGACATCAACTCCGGGCGCCGCGCGCGCCGACAGCTTCAACTGGACCGCGTCCGGCGACTGCCTGCTGGAAGGCACCACGGCCTTGCGTGACATCAATAAGCGACTGGGATTACACTTCCCACTGGACGGACCGAAAACATTGAACGGGGTGCTGCTCGAATATCTGCAGGAAATCCCGGAGGCGGCCATCAGCGTGCGCCTCGGCGGTTGCGTCATCGAAGTGGTGCAGGTGCAGAACCAGGCGATCAAAGTCGTGAAATTGATACGGGCCGGCGCATAAGCTTGTCATAGATCGGCGCACGGTAGGGATCTTGCTTTACAAAAGTGATGCCCACGGGCATCATCCGGTGGATGGCGACAGTGCCAGCCCCCTTATGTAGTCTTTCCTGACAGCGCGCTTCTATGGCAGCAGTTCAACCCAATACGGCGTCCGGCGCCCCCATGGCGGGACTGGCGCGGGCCTTGATGCAGGCCGGCCGGCTGACGCCGGCGCAGGCCGACGCGCTGCAAAAGAAGGCCTTGGCCGACAAGCTGCCGTTTATCGACACCTTGTTGGCCAGTAACGCCATCCAGGCCCGCGAGCTGGCCTCCTTCTGCTCGGAAACCTTCGCCTACCCACTGATGGACCTGGCCGCGTTCAGCATCGACGCGCTGCCGCCCAAGATCATCGACGCCAAGCTGATGCAGGCGCAGCGCGTGATCGCGCTGGCCAAGCGCGGCAACAAGATGTCGGTGGCGATCTCGGACCCCACCAACACCCAGGCGCTGGACCAGATCAAGTTCCAGACCGAATCGCTGGTGGAGCCGGTGATCGTGCCGCACGACGCGCTGCTGGTGCTGCTGGCCAGCCTGGGCCGCAGCGCCGAGCAGAACCTGAACGAGCTGGCCGGCGACGAGCAGGACATCCAGTTCGCCGACGAAACCGAGGCGCCGTCGGCCGCCGCCGAGCAGGCCGCCAACGAAGTGGAGGACGCGCCCATCGTGCGCTTCCTGAACAAGATGCTGATGGACGCCGTTAACATGGGTGCATCGGACTTGCATTTCGAACCATTCGAAAAGTTCTACCGCATCCGCTTCCGGGTCGACGGCGTGCTGATGGAACACGCCCAGCCGCCGGTGTCGATCAAGGACAAGCTGGTGTCGCGCATCAAGGTGCTGGCCAAGCTGGACATCTCGGAAAAGCGCGTGCCGCAGGACGGCCGCATGCGCCTGATCGTCTCGCCCACCAAGACCATCGACCTGCGCGTGTCCACGCTGCCGACCCTGTTCGGCGAAAAGACCGTGATGCGTATCCTGGACGCGACCCAGGCCCAGATGGGCATCGACTCGCTGGGCTACGACCCGGACCAGAAGGAACTGCTGCTGGACGCCATCCAGCGCCCCTACGGCATGGTGCTGGTGACCGGGCCGACCGGCTCGGGCAAGACGGTGTCGCTGTACACCTGCCTGAACATCCTGAACAAGCCGGGCATCAACATCTCCACCGCCGAAGACCCGGCCGAGATCAACCTGCCCGGCGTGAACCAGGTGAACGTGAACGACCGCGCCGGCCTGACCTTCCCGGTGGCGCTGAAATCCTTCCTGCGCCAGGATCCGGACATCATCATGGTCGGCGAGATCCGCGACCTGGAAACGGCCGACATCGCCATCAAGGCGGCGCAGACCGGCCACATGGTGTTCTCCACGCTGCACACCAACGACGCGCCGTCCACCCTGACGCGTTTGATGAACATGGGCGTGGCGCCGTTCAACATCGCCTCGTCGGTGATCCTGATCACCGCGCAGCGCCTGGCGCGCCGCCTGTGCAGCTGCAAGCAGCCGGTGGACATTTCCAACGACTTGCTGCTGAGAGCGGGCTACAAGCCGGAAGAGCTGGACGGCAGCTGGAAGCCGTACGGCCCGGTGGGCTGCGAACGCTGCAACGGCGGCGGCTACAAGGGCCGGGTCGGCATCTACCAGATCATGCCGATCACGCCGGCCATCGAGAGCATCATCCTGGCGCACGGCAACTCGATGCAGATTGCGGCCCAGTCGGAAAGCGAGGGCGTCAAGTCGCTGCGCCAGTCCGGCCTGGTCAAAGTAAAAAACGGGCTGACCAGCCTCGAGGAAGTCCTCGGCTGCACCAATGAATAGGACCTGAATCATGGCCACTACCAGCACCCCGGGCAACCCGGTCAAAGAATCGATCTTCGCCTGGGAAGGCAAGGACAAAACCGGCAAGACCGTGCGCGGCGAACTGCGCGCCGGCGGCGAGGCGGTGGTCAACGTGACCTTGCGGCGCCAGGGCATCATGGTGACCAAGGTCAAGAAAAAGGTCTACCGCAGCGGCAAGAAAGTCACCGACAAGGATATCTCGCTGTTCACGCGCCAGCTGGCCACCATGATGAAAGCCGGCGTGCCGCTGCTGCAGTCGTTCGACATCGTCGGCAAGGGGCACTCGAATCCGTCGGTGTCCAAGCTGGTGATGGACTTGCGCGCCGACATCGAGACCGGGACCAGCCTGAACCAGGCGTTCCGCAAGTTCCCGCTGTACTTCGACCCGCTGTTCTGCAACCTGGTGGGCGCCGGCGAACAGGCCGGCATCCTGGAAGACCTGCTGACGCGGCTGGCCATCTACAAGGAAAAGACGCTGGCCATGAAGGCCAAGATCAAGTCCGCGCTGACCTACCCGGTGTCGATCCTGGGCGTGGCCTTCATCGTCACCGCCGTCATCATGATCTGGGTGGTGCCGGCGTTCAAACAGGTGTTCGCCAGCTTCGGCGCCGACCTGCCCGCGCCCACGCTGGCGGTGATGGCCATTTCCGAATTCTTCGTGTCCTACTGGTATTTGATCTTCGGCGGCCTGTTCGGCTCGCTGTACTTCTTCTTCCAGGCCTGGAAGCGCTCGCCGCAGGTGCAGCGCTTCATGGACGTGACCTTGCTCAAGCTGCCCATCTTCGGCGACGTGATCCGCAAGGCCACCATCGCGCGCTGGACGCGCACGCTGTCGACCATGTTCGCGGCCGGCGTGCCGCTGGTGGAATCGCTCGATTCGGTGGGCGGCGCTTCCGGCAACATCGTCTACCTGGAAGCGACGCGCCGCATCCAGAAGGAAGTGAGCACCGGCACCAGCCTGACGGTGGCCATGCAGAACGCCGACGTGTTCCCCAATATGGTGACGCAGATGGTGTCCATCGGCGAGGAATCCGGCTCGCTGGACGCCATGCTGGGCAAGGTGGCCGACTTCTTCGAGGATGAAGTGGACGAGGCCGTGGCCTCGCTGTCGAGCCTGATGGAGCCGCTGATCATGGTGATCCTCGGCGTGCTGATCGGCGGCCTGGTGATCGCCATGTACCTGCCCATCTTCAAGCTCGGTTCGGTGGTGTAAGGGCTTCCTCGCCGAGCACCTGCTGCGCGGCGCGGAAAGCTTCAGCCGCCAGCGGCACGCCGCAGTACACGGCGGCGTGCAGCAGCACTTCCTGCAGTTCGCCCACGGTGGCGCCGTTGTTGCGCGCGCCGCGCACGTGGCCTTGCAGCTCGTGCGTGCGGCCCATGGCCGCCAGCATGGCCACCGTGGCCAGGCTGCGCGTCCTCAGGTCCAGGCCGGGCCGCTGCCACACCGTGCCCCATGCCTCGCGCGTGATGTAGTCCTGCAGCGGCTGCGCGAAAGGCGCGGCGGCGGCGCCCTCCAGCGCGCGCGCCACGAACGCCTCCCCCATCACCTGCTTGCGCATGCGCAGGCCGTCCGCATACTGGCGGTCATCCTGCCGGCCGCTTCCCGGCCCACTCATTGCGCAGCCCAACCGCCGTCCATGTTCAGGGCCGCGCCGCGGATCTGGTCGGCTGCGGCAGTGCACAGGAACACGGCCAGCGCGCCGATCTGCTCCGGCGTGGCGAATTCCTGCGAGGGCTGCTTTTCGCCCAGCAGCCGGGCGCGCGCTTCGTCCGCGCCCAAGCCCTCGCGCGCGGCCAGGTCGTCGATCTGCTTTTGCACCAGCGGCGTCAGCACCCAGCCCGGGCAGATCGCGTTGCAGGTAATGCCGCTGCGCGCGTTCTCCAGCGCCACCGCCTTGGTCAGCCCGATCACGCCGTGCTTGGCCGCCACGTAGGCGGACTTGTTGGCCGACGCCACCAGCCCGTGCACCGAAGCGACGTTGATGATGCGGCCCCAGCCGCGCTGTTGCATCTGCGGCAGCGCGGCGCGGATGGCGTGGAAGTTGGAGGACAGGTTGATGGCCATGATCTGGTCCCACTTCTCCAGCGGGAATTCGTGCACCGGCGCGGTATGCTGGATGCCGGCGTTGTTGACCAGGATGTCGACCGCGCCGAACGCCGCCGTGGCCTCGGCCACCATGGCGGCGATCTGTTCCGGCTGCGACATGTCGGCCGCGCTGTGGCGCACCTGCACGCCCAGCGCGCGCAGTTCGGCCGCGATGGCGTCGATGGCGGCAGGGTCGCCGAAGCCGTTCAGCATGACGTTGGCGCCCTGCGCGGCCAGCGCCCGGGCAATGCCCAGGCCGATGCCGCTGGTGGAACCGGTGACGATGGCGGATTTGTTGTTCAGCATGGCAAGCTCCTTAGTAAATTCCGAATGCGTAGTAAGCACCGATGACCACGAAAACAGCCATGGTCTTGATGCAGGTGACAGCGAAAATGTCGCCATAGGAAACCCGGTGCGTCAGCCCGCACACCGCCAGCAGGGTGATGACGGCGCCGTTGTGCGGCAGCGTGTCCATGCCGCCGCTGGCCATGGAGGCGACGCGGTGCAGCACTTCCATCGGAATGTTGGCGGCGTTGGCGGCCTGGATGAAGGTGTCCGACATGGCGGCCAGCGCGATGCTCATGCCGCCCGAGGCGGAACCGGTGATGCCGGCCAGCGAGGTGACGGCGATCGCCTCGTTGACCAGCGGGTTGGGCACGGCGCGCAGCGCGTCGGCCACCACCAGGAAGCCCGGCAGGCCGGCGATAACGGCGCCGAAGCCGTACTCGGAGGCGGTGTTCATGGAGGCCAGCAGCGCACCCGATATGGCCAGCTTGCTGCCCTCGGCGAAGCGGCGGCGCACCGTGTCGAAGGCCAGCAGCAGCACCGTGGCGATGCCCACCAGCAGCGCCGCTTCCACGGCCCAGATGGCCGCCACTTTCGACACTTCGGTCACCACCGGCTTGGCCGCGCCGGCCAGCTCCAGGCTGTGGCTCTTGCCGTAGTAGAGCGGAATCAGCATGGTGAACACCTTGTTCAGCACGCCCACCAGCACCAGCGGCAGCAGCGCCAGCAGCGGATGCGGCAGATGCTGCTGCGTGAAGTCCTCCGGTTCGTTGCTGTGGCCGGCGCCATAGCCTTCGCCCTTGGCCAGCGCCTGGCGGCGGCGCCATTCCAGGTAGGCCAGGCCCACGGCCAGGATGAACACCGAGCCGATCAGGCCCAGCCAGGGCGCGGCCCAGGTGTCGGTCTGGAAGAAGGAGGTGGGGATGATGTTCTGGATCTGCGGCGTGCCGGGCAGCGCGTCCATGGTGAAGGTGAAGGCGCCCAGCGCGATGGTGCCGGGGATCAGGCGCTTGGGAATGTTGCTCTGCCTAAACATCTCGGCGGCGAACGGGTACACCGCGAACACCACCACGAACAGCGACACGCCGCCGTAGGTCAGCACCGCGCACACCACCACGATGGCCAGCATGGCGCGCTCGCGCCCCACCAGCCGGATCACCAGCGCCACGATGGACTTGGAAAAGCCGGACAGCTCGATCAACTTGCCGAACACCGCGCCGAGCAGGAAGACCGGGAAGTACAGCTTCACGAAGCCCACCATCTTGTCCATGAACACGCTGGTGAACATGGGCGGCACCAGGCCGGGATCGGTCAGCAGCACGGCCAGCATGGCCGCCACCGGGGCAAACAGGATGACGCTGAAGCCGCGGTAAGCGACCACCATCAGGAACACCAGCGCCAACAAAACGATCAGAAAACTCATACACACTCCGCAATTGATTGGAACGTTGCATAAAGCACTATCCGTGCCTGAAAAACAAAATCCTTTGAATTCAAGCAGTTAGATATAAGTGCCAGTGATGCCGGAGTGCCGCTCGGGCGCATATCGTCTGGAAGTGCGGACACTCTGCGTACCATTACGCAGAAAATCCGTCTGAAAAACCGGACAAAGTGTTTGGAATACTGGACAGTTGCCGCGCCAGCCGCCAGAATCGGCCTTTTTGCGCGGACGGACGAGATGGACTTGATGCACTGGTTGACGGAGAACCCGGGCGGCGGCGCGGGCGCCGGGGTGGGCGCGCTGCGCCACCTGGCCATCCCCAAGCTGCTGGAACGGCTGGACGCGCTGTGCGAAGGCACCATCGCGGTCGACACCGACGCCCGCATCGTCTGGTGCAACGACAAATACCTGCAGATGCTGGGCTATACCGACCCGCAGTCCCTGCTGGGCCGGGACGTGGAGGAGATCATCCCCAACAGCCTGATGCGCCAGGTGGTCAAGACCGGCGAGCCCATCCTGCTCGACCTGATGGCGTTCGGCAGCGACACCTTCGTCGTCTCGCGCCTGCCGCTGACCGGGCCGGACGGCAAGGTGATCGGCGCGGTCGGCATCTGCCTGTACGACAAGCTGCACCACCTGAAACCGCTGCTGGGCAAGTTCTCGCAGCTGCAGGACGAGCTGGCGGAAACCCGCCGCCTGCTGGTGCAGGACCGCCGCCCGCGCTACACGCTGGCCAGCTACGTCGGCAACAGCCCGGCCAGCCTGGAAGTGAAGCGCCAGGCGCGCCGCGCCGCGCAGCTGGGCAGCACCGTGCTGCTGCTGGGCGAGACCGGCACCGGCAAGGAACTGCTGGCGCAAGCCATCCACGCCAGCTCCGCGCGCGCCAGCCAGCCCTTCATCGCAGTGAACGCCGCCGCCATTCCCGAAGCGCTGCTGGAATCGGAATTCTTCGGCGCCGCCGCCGGCGCCTACACCGGCGCCGACAAGCGCGGCCGCGACGGCAAGTTCAAGCTGGCCCATGGCGGCACCCTGTTCCTGGACGAAGTGGGCGACATGCCGCTGCAGATCCAGGCCAAGCTGCTGCGCGTGCTGCAGGAACAGGAAGTGGAACCGCTGGGCTCGAACAAGGTGATCAAGGTGGACGTGCGCATCATCGCCGCCACCAGCATCGACCTGGTGCAGGCGCTGGCGCAAGGCCGCCTGCGGCGCGACCTGTATTACCGCCTGAACGTGCTGTCGATCACGCTGCCGCCGCTGCGCGAGCGCCTGGCCGACCTGGAAGCGCTGTGCGAGGGCGCGCTGGAGCAGATCGCCGAGCGCAACGGCATGGCGCGCCGCGAGCTCACGCCGGGCGCCCTGCAGCGGCTGGCCGGCTACGACTGGCCCGGCAATGTGCGCGAGCTGCGCAACGTGCTGGAAAAGGCCGCGCTGCACAGCGACAACCGGCGCCTGGCGGCGGACGACATCGACGCCATCCTGCCGCGCGCCCAGGGCGGCGCCAAGCCCGGCACGCCGCTCATGGTGCAGCCGCTGGCGCAGGCGGTGGCGGCGGCCGAGCGCGGCGCCATCGAAGCGGCGCTGCTGGCGGCGGGCGGCAAGAAGACCGAGGCCGCGCGCCTGCTCGGCATTTCGCGCGCCACCCTGTACGAAAAAATGGCGCAGCTGACGCTGTGGCACTCCTGAGAAGGCGGCACTTTCTATGCAAAAAGCCAACTCAAAGTTGGCTTTTTGAAAGGTTTAGAGAGCGCAGGCGTAGCGGTAAGCGCGCAGCATCTTCATGCGTACCGCCTCTAGATTTTCAGAATGATCTTCATGGTTCCTCCTTCTAACGAGCAAAGCCTACCGCCGCCCCCCTCCATTGTCAAGGCACGCGCACAACATTCAGCTCCCACGGGGAGGCAACATTCTCCGCGTACATGCAGTAGCCTTTCATATTGGGAAATAGCGGCGGGCCGCTAATAACACTTTGCCAAGCCATCGGCTGTCCGGGACGCGCCGGATCGCGGGAACTCAATATCAGCTCGACATCCTTATGGACGAACAGTGCCAAGTCTACACGGCCAACGGGCCCATCGGGGCGTTGCGGGTGATACCCCATTTCATCCTTGTTTTTCTCAAACAGACCCGCCATGATATTTTCGCCATTTTCCTCGAATTTAACCGTGTAAGGTCCACTGTTCGGTGGCAAAGCCGGCGTGAAAAAAAGGCACAGTTCACGCGTACCCACCGCGTCGGTACGCATCGGCACTTTGATGAAGTCCAGGCGCTTGTTGCTGGCATCCGTGACCACGCATTCAGCCGAATCCGCCGCGAAGGTGGACTCGTTCGATTGCCCCACCAGCCCTGCGGAAATACAGTAAGTAGGCACATTTCCGGAATGGAAAACGAATTCAAACTGCGCCTTGTCCGGCGTTCTACGGTAAGGATCGGACGGCGGCCTGCCGCCGTTCGAATACACCACGAGTTTGCAACTATCATAGCGTAGCAGGCTTTTTCCCAGCGATTGCTTGTACGCTTCCCCCAAAAGTTCCATCACTTTTACGGCTGTAGGATTGGTCTCCTGCCATGGATCCCTGATCGCAATCGTGCGTTCTGATTCGATGCGGTCGATTCGCTTTTGCAGCTCACTCGCGGCCCATGCTTTGATCTGCTTATACGGCTCGGCAAATCCCGGTGACAGCGCCTGCTCAAAATCAAACGTTCCCAGGCCTGTAGGCACTTCCATCAATTTGTCTTTGTGCGCTTCTTTAACCAAACCCATCGTGGACGACATTGCGGTATCAAGCAATGCGGCGGAAAATGTCAGGAAACTGCCGGGATGGTCTGTGGCAAACTCAGAAAAAGAAATTGCAATCAGCTCGCCGTGTTCAGCACTCGAGCCCGACAAGGAGGCGGCTGGCAGGTTATTGGAAATGCCGCCATCCACGAAAGTGCCGGCGTTGCTCTTGCTCCATATTCTGAACAGATAGGGTAAGGCACAGGAGTCAATCACCGCATTGGCGACGATATCGCTGTCAGGCGCGTAGTTGCAAGCGCGGCTGCCCAAATTAGTCCGCGTGATTACCAGCGGTACGCGTTTGCTGATATCGCCCACTCGCACAATATTCTTGTCCTGGAATTTCTCGACCAACCACGCGCGCAGGGGAGCGGTGTCCCATATCGCCCCCTTGCTAACGAAGAGTTTCCAGATAGCTCCAACGCGGTTCGGCAGTTTGAATTGCTGGATCAGCCGTTGGCCTGTTCCCCCACGCAATTCAGCGGCGATATTGTCGGCCCGGATGCCGGCAGCCACGAAACAGGCCACGATGGAGCCAGCCGAAGTTCCAGCCACCCTGGTTATCTGAATCTTGCCGTCCCGTTCGAAGTCTTGAATGGCTTCTGCGACTGCAAGCAATGCAATAACTTTTGCGCCGCCGCCCTGGAAGGCAAATTGAATTTTTAAAGGAACAGGCATGGGGCTCACCTCTTATTGGCGATCAGCGGATACCCAGTGTAGCGTTGTCTTAATGATATGTCCATCTGATAAATTAAGAGATTGATAAGCATTCCTGGGCGGCAAAATGCGATCAAGCACTGTCTTCATGGCCGCATTTGGCATGCTCTGCCTTATACTGTTCCCTGACCAACAGAACGGAACCCAACCGATGCAGGATATCTTGCTGTTCGCCCCGCCCGCCACCCTGATCGCCGCGATTGCGGCTGGCATCTTCGGCCTGCTGATCGGCAGCTTTCTGAACGTCGTCATCCACCGCCTGCCCATCATGATGCAGCGCGAGTCGGACAACTACGTGGCCTCCGAGCTGGGCAAGGAATTGCCGCACACCGAACGCTACAGCCTGGTGGCGCCGCGCTCGGCCTGCCCGCACTGCAAGCACCAGATCACCGCGCTGGAAAACATCCCCGTGGTCAGCTACCTGGTGCTGGGCGGAAAATGCAGCAACTGCAAGGCGAAGATCTCGCCGCGCTACCCCATCATCGAAGCGCTCACCGGCCTGCTGTCGGCCGCGCTGGTGTGGCAGTTCGGCAGCGGCTGGATGGGCCTGGCCACCCTGCTGTTCGCCTACCTGCTGATCGCCATGACCTTCATCGACGCCGACACCCAGCTGCTGCCGGACGACCTGACCCTGCCGCTGCTGTGGGCCGGCCTGCTGATCAACATCAACGGCACCTTCGTGCCGCTGCAGGACGCGGTGATCGGCGCGGCCGCCGGCTACCTGGCGCTGTGGTCCATCTACTGGCTGTTCAAGCTGGCCACCGGCAAGGAAGGCATGGGCTACGGCGACTTCAAGCTGCTGGCGGCGCTGGGCGCCTGGCTGGGCTGGGCCACGCTGCCCACCATCATCCTGCTGTCGTCGGTGGTGGGCGCGGTGGTTGGCATCTGCCTGATGGTGTTCGCCAAGCGCGGCCGCAACAACCCCATCCCCTTCGGCCCCTACCTGGCGGCGGCCGGCATGATCGCGCTGCTGTTCGGCGGGCCGCTGGCGGCCTTCACCTCCAGCGTGCTGGGTCAATGACATGAGTAGCGGCCCCGGCACGGCAGGCAAGTTCAGCGTCGGCCTGACCGGCGGCATCGGCAGCGGCAAGAGCGTGGTGGCGGCGCGCTTCGCCGAACTGGGCGCCAGCATCGTCGACACCGACCGCATCGCGCACGGCATGACCGTGCCCGGCGGCCCCGCCATGCCGGCCCTGCTGGCCGAGTTCGGCGCCGACTTCGCCGACGCCAGCGGCGCCCTGGACCGCGCCCGCATGCGCGCGCTGGTGTTCAGCGACGCCACCGCCAAGGCCCGCCTGGAAGCCATATTGCATCCGCTGATCCGCAGCGCCGCCGAAGCGGCGGGCGCGGCCGCCACCGGCCCCTACGTGATCTACGACGTGCCGCTGCTGGTCGAGTCCGGCACGTGGCGCAGCCGGGTGCAGCGCGTGCTGGTGGTCGACTGCCCGGAGGCGGTGCAGGTGGCGCGCGTGATGGCCCGCAACAAGATGCCGGCGGCCCAGGTGCAAGCCATCATGGCGGCCCAGGCGCCGCGTTCAACGCGGTTGGCAGCGGCGGACGATATCATCAATAATGAGGGGGAGTTAGCAGCATTGGAGCCGCAAATTGCGCGATTACACGATTTATACCTGGCATTTTCGGCAGGAACGATAACAATACCATCGCAACGTTTGTAATTTTGCTTCGCTTGGTTCAGAATCACGGAATTCTTTGCAGGCCCATCTATAGAGGGAAGTCATTTTGATTGTCTACGAATACCCTTTCAACGAGCGCATACGCACGTTGTTGCGGCTGGAAGACCTGTACGAGAAATTCAAGTTCTTTGTGCATCAAGAACATCCCATGCAGCACCATGTCGCGCTGTCCACCATCTTCGACATGCTCGAAGTGGCAGGCAGGGCGGACCTGAAGTCGGACCTGCTGCAGGAGCTGGAGCGCCAGCGCCAGACTTTGCTGAGCTACCGCTCCAACCCGAATGTACAGGCGGAAACGCTGGACGCCATCCTGTCCGAGCTGGACAGCGTGAGCAGCGCGCTGGTGGGCGCGCAGGGCAAGACCGGCCAGAACGTGCGCGACAATGAATGGCTGATGAGCATACGCGGCCGCACCATCATCCCCGGCGGCGCCTGCGAATTCGACCTGCCATCCTATTACGCCTGGCAAAAGCGCAGCGCCGAGCAGCGCTTCAACGACATCGCCGGCTGGTTCGCGCCGCTGGCGCCGCTGTTCGACGCCCTGGCCCTGGTGCTGCGCCTGCTGCGCGACTCGGGCGGTCCGGTGAAGATGATCGCCAATGCGGGAAGTTACCAGCAAATGCTGCAAGGCAAGGTCTACCAGATGCTGCGCCTCACGCTGGACGAAGGCATGGGCGCCATCCCGGAAATCTCGGCCAACAAATACATGCTGTGGGTGCGCTTCACCACCCAGGGCGGCGACTTGAAACCCAAGCCGCTGGAAGAAGATGTACCATTCGAGCTCACGCTCTGTAATTTTTAAAGAACCGCCATGACCGTAGTTGCATGCCCGACCTGCTCCGCCAAAGTGGAGTGGAGCGAAAAAAACAAATACCGCCCCTTCTGTTCCGAACGCTGCAAGCAAATCGACCTGGGCGCCTGGGCCGAGGAAAAATACGCCATCCCGGCCGCGCCGCCGCGCGATCCGCTCGACGAAGAATAAATCAGGGCAGCGCCGCCGGATCGTGGCGGACCTGCTCCAGCCATTCCAGCAGCGGGATGGTGGCCGGCAGCAGCGGCTCGACGCCGACCGTGCCCTGCCATGCAAAGGCTTGTCCTTCCAGGCTTTGCGGTTCGCCGTGCCAGTCGCGGCTGATGTAGAAGTGCAGCCGCACGTGGGCGTGCGGGTATACATACTCCACGCCGCACCACTCCTGCGCGCTGTTCACGGTCAATCCCAGCTCTTCGACGAACTCGCGCTTGAGCGCGTCGAGCACCGTCTCGCCCGGATCGACTTTGCCGCCGGGGAATTCCCAGTAACCGTCATAAGGCTTGCCCGCCGGGCGCTGGCCCAGCAGCACGTCGCCGTTCGGCTTGATCAGGATGCCGACCGCGACGTCCACTTTCGCATTGCTACTTGCTGCAGTCATTCACTTGCTTTCTTCGGGTAATTTGCCGGCGTAATCCTTGGCGAACTGCCAGGCCACGCGGCCGGAGCGCGAGCCGCGCTGCAGCGCCCAGCGCAAGGCGTCGCCGCGCGCCGCCGCCACCTGTTCCGGCGTGCAGCCGAAGCTGGCCAGCCAGTGGCCGCAGATGTCGAGGTAGTCGTCCTGCTTGAAGGCGTAGAACGACAGCCACAGGCCGAAGCGCTCCGACAGCGAGATCTTCTCTTCCACCGTTTCGCCGGGATGCAGGTCGCCGTCCTCGTCGTGCTTGTAGCTCAGGTTGTCGGCCATGCGTTCCGGCATCAGGTGGCGCCGGTTCGAGGTGGCGTAGATCAGCACGTTGTTGGACTGGGCCGCGATCGAGCCGTCCAGCGCCACCTTCAGCGCCTTGTAGCCGCTCTCGCCTTCCTCGAACGACAAGTCGTCGCAGAAGATAATGAAGCGCTCCGGACGGCCCGCCACCAGGTCCACGATGTCCGGCAACTCGGCCAGGTCGGCCTTGTCGACTTCGATCAGCCGCAGCCCATCTTGCGCGAACTGGTTCAAACAGGCCTTGATCAGCGACGATTTGCCGGTGCCGCGCGCGCCCGTCAGCAGCACGTTGTTGGCCGGGCGGCCGGACACGAACTGGCGCGTATTCTGCTCGATGGCGGCCTTTTGCGGGGCGATGTTGTGCAGATCGTCCAGCGCGATGCTGGAGACGTGGGTCACCGCCTGCAAATGGCTGGCGCCGCCGTTGCGGCGCCGCCAGCGGTAGGCGTGGCCCAGCTTCCAGTCCGGCTCGCGCGGGGCGTGCGGCAGGATCGCCTCCACCCTTTGCAGCAGGGCCTCGGCGCGCACCAGGAACTGCTCCAGGGGCGTCGCCATATCAGGAACGGTAGTCGGCGTTGATGCTGACGTAGTCGTGCGACAGGTCGCAGGTGTACACGGTGGCTTTCGCGTCGCCGCGCGCCAGTTTCACGCGCACCGCGATTTCGCTCTGCTTCATCACGCGCTGGCCGTCCTCTTCCTTGTAGTCCGGGTTGCGGCCGCCGTTCTTGGCCACCCACACGTCGTCCAGGTACAGGTTGAGCTTGCTCACGTCCAGGTCGTCCACGCCGGCGTAGCCGATCGCGGCCAGGATGCGGCCCAGGTTCGGGTCGGAGGCGAAGAAGGCCGTCTTGACCAGCGGCGAGTGGGCGATGGAGTACGCGATCTTGCGGCATTCCTCCATGTTCTTGCCGTCTTCCACCGTGATCGTCATGAACTTGGTGGCGCCTTCGCCGTCGCGGATGATGGCTTGCGCGAGGAACACCGACAGCTCCGTGACGGCCGCCGCCAGCGCCTTGAATTCGGGCGAATCGACCGAGTTCACTTCCAGCGTGCCGGCACCGGTGGCCACCAGCATGAAGGAGTCGTTGGTGGAGGTGTCGCCGTCGATGGTGATGCAATTGAAGGACTGGTCGGCGGCCTGCTTGACCAGCACGTCCAGCACCGGCTGCGCCACTTTGGCGTCGAAGGCCAGGAAGCCCAGCATGGTGGCCATGTTCGGCTTGATCATGCCGGCGCCCTTGGAAATGCCGGTCAAGGTCACCTTGTGGCCGGCGATGTCCACCGTGCGCGAGCCGGCTTTCGGCTGGGTGTCGGTGGTCATGATGGCTTCGGCCGCGTTGAACCAGTTGTCGGCGGTCAGGTTGGCCACGGCGGACGGCAGGCCGGCCACGATGCGGTCGACCGGCAGCGGCTCCAGGATCACGCCGGTGGAGAACGGCAGGATCTGGCCCGCTTCGCAGCCCAGCAGCCCGGCCAGCGCGGCGCAGCTCTGCTGCGCGCGCGCCAGGCCTTCCTCGCCGGTGCCGGCGTTGGCGTTGCCGGTGTTGACCATCAGCGCGCGGATCGGCTGGCCGCCGGCGTTCACGGCCGCCAGGTTGGCTTTCGAGATCTGCACCGGCGCGGCGCAGAAGCGGTTCAAGGTGAACACGCCGGACACGGTGGCGCCCGGCGCCAGGCGCAGCACCAGCAAGTCCTTGCGGTTCGGCTTCTTGATGCCGGCTTCGGCAAAACCGATCTCGATACCGGCAACCGGCTTCAGATCAGCAGCGACAGGAATGGGGGAATTGACGGCCATGTGGGTTCTCGGGCTAGTGTATGGGAAGCCGTTATTGTAATACCTGCAGCCTGCCCATGCGGCCCGCTACTTTCAGTTACATTCCATGCCGCCACCGTTTTTTCCGCAAGATTGCAAAATCGCTTAAAAACGCGGCAACAATGATCAAAAGCCCATGAAAAATCCATAATTCATCGCTAAAAAGCCACAGATTTTTAGAGTACTTGTTCAGTACAACGTTTTCATAATCATGCCTGAAAGAAATTCAACTAAGGTGGGCGACGCATGCGGTGCGCCGTGCTTGCCGCTTTTCTGAAAAATAAAGTGATTGGAATCCGTACGATGAAAAAGCAACTTCTTGTAGCATCCGTGCTGGCCGCCTGCAGCGTCATGCAAGCGCAAGCAGGTTCCCTGGACGACGGCAACCTGAGCATCAGCGGCTTCGGCACGCTGGCCGCCGCCAAGAGCAACACCGACACCGCCAAGTTCGCCCGCTACAACCAGGCCACCGGCGTCGGCGACAGCCCGCGCCTGGGCCTGGACACCAACCTGGGCCTGCAAGCGACCTACAAGATCAACGACTGGCTGTCCGGCACCGCGCAGGTGCTGACCCGCAAGAACACCAGCCCCAGCTTTACCACCGACCTGACCTGGGCCTTCCTGAAGATGAAGGTCAACGACGAGGTCAGCGTGCGCGTCGGCCGCGTGGTGATCCCGGCCTTCCTGATTTCGGACTACCAGAACGTGGGCTACGCCAACACCATGATGCGTCCGCCGATTGAAGTCTACGGCCAGGACCCGATCGAAAACGTGGACGGCGTGGACGTCAATTACCAGCACGCCTTCGGCGACACCAATTTCACCGCGCAAGCGTTCTTCGGCTCCAGCCGCGGCAAGCTGTTCGTGCCGACCGCCGGCGGCTCGGTGGCCAAGTACCGCGCCCCGGCCCAGGGTATCAGCCTGTCGCTCGAGCGCGGTCCGGTGACCGTGCGCCTGGGCCACGCCCGCGCCGAACTGCACAGCGACAACCTGCTGCCGATCAACAGCCTGGCCGCCACGCTGACCCAGGTGGGCTTCGGCCAGCTGGGCCGCGACCTGGGCATCGTCGAAGGCAAGAAGATGAGCTTCACCGAGCTGGGCCTGACGGTGGACTGGAACAACATCGTGATCCAGTCCGAGTACGCGCAGCGCCGCGCGCACGACCCGGTGTACATCCCGGAAACCAATTCCTGGTACGCCATGGCCGGCTACCGCTTCGGCAAAGTGCTGCCGTACTACGCGCACGCTGCCGTCAAGGGCGCGGGCAGCTCGATCACCGTGCCGGCCGCGCTGGCCCGCATTCCCGCGCTGAACGGCGCCGTCAACAACCTGCTGATCTCGCCCGAGCAGTCGACCGACCTGATCGGCGTGCGCTGGGACTTCGCCAAGTCGATGGCGCTCAAGGTGCAGGTCGACCGCGTCAAGCCCAAGGTCAAGTCGGGCCAGCTGATCTTCACGCCGGCCGCCGGCCAGAAGGACAGCGTGACCGTGGTGGCGGCCGGTCTGGATTTCGTATTCTAAGGTGACTCCCATGAAAAAAATAATGACTTCCCTGATGCTGGCCGCTTCCGCGGCAGCCGCCGTGCCGGCCGCCGCCGAAACGGTGGTGATCGTCAACAAGGCCAATCCCGCCACGCGCATGTTCTCGGAACAGGCGTCCCAGTTCTTCCTCGGCAAGTCGACCATGTTCACGCCGGTCGACCAGGCCGAAGGCTCGGCCATCCGCAACGACTTCTACCAGAAGGTGGCGGAAAAGGACGCGGCCCAGGTCAAGGCGATCTGGTCCAAGCTGGTGTTTACCGGCAAGGCCACCCCGCCCAAGGAATACAAGTCCAACGCCGAGGTCAAGAAGGCCGTGGCGGACGACCCGAAAGCCATCGGCTACATCGACAAGTCGGCCGTGGACGACAGCGTCAAGGTGATACTGACCTTGCCTTGATCCGCGCCGCCGCTGCGCGAACCACGCCCGCCCGAGCAATCCGGCGGGCGTTTTAATTCCCGCTCCCTTGACATAGTTGCATGCGGTATATTGCTAGCTGGGGGACGAGAGGCGTCCTGGACAGCAAGGAGTGGGTGTGACTTTATCGCTGCGCGCGAAGTTTCTGTTGTTGAGTGCCATCGTCCAGGCGCTGGTGGTTGCCCTGTTGATCGGCAACAGCCAGCGCGTGATGGACAATGCGGTCGGCAAGAACGCCGAGCGCGTCGCGCACGAATACGCCGTCACGCTCAACCTCACCCTCAGCCCCTACGCCATCCGCGGCCGGCTCAGCGAGCTGAACGACTACTGGAACGAGATGCTGTCCGACCCGCAGGACAGCTTCGTGCGCTACATCGTGGTGCTGGACCACAACGACGTGCCGGTGGCCACCGCCGGCGAACGGCCGGCCGAGCTGCCGGCGGCGCTGCGCAACGGCACCGCGCCGGCCATGAACGGCGTGCGCACCTGGCGCCACGAAGGCACGCTGCACGCGCGCGCCCCCATGCTGCTCAAGGACAACCAGGTCGGCTCGCTCAACTTCGGCCTGTCGACCAGCGAGCTGGACAAGGCGCGCGAGGAAGTGTTCCTGCAATCGGGCCTGATCTCGCTGATCGGCCTGGCGCTTGGCGTGCTGCTGTTCTACGCCTTCACGCAGGGCATAGGGCGGCGCCTGCGCGCCCTCACCAGCCAGACCGGGCAGATGATGAAAAGCGCCTTCGGCCGCGGCCCGCCGGAAGGCGAAGGCGACGAGATCGAAGTCTACGCGCGCTCGCTGAACTCGATGAGCGTGGCGCTGCGCGAGCGGGTGCTGCAGCTGGAAGCGTCGCAGCAGCGCCTGTCCGAATCGGAGGCGCGCTTCAAGACCCTGTTCGACATGGCGCCGCTGCCGCTCAGCGTGACCGACCGCAACGGCCACATCATCGGCGCCAACCAGGCCCTCACGCGCGCCTTCGGCTACGGCCCCGAGCAGCTGATCGGCCAGCGCTCGGACGCCTTCACCTTCTGGGGCTCGCCCGAGGAACGCGAGCGGATCTGGCAGCTCTACATGCGCAACGGCAGCGTGCACGGCGAAGTGGCCAGCATGGCGCTGCGCGACGGCGGCAGCGGCCAGGTGGCGATCTGGTCGTCCTCGCTGACCCTGGACGGGGTCGACGCCATCATCTGGGCGCTGCTGGACATGACGGCAGAACTGAAGGCCAAGCAGGAACTGGAGGAGCTCAACGTGTCGCTGGAGAGCCGGGTGCGGCAGCGCTCGGCCGAGCTGGAGCGCGCCAACGGCGACCTGTCGCACGCGCTGCAAACCCTGCAGCGCACCCAGCACGACCTGATCGCGGCCGAGAAGATGGCCTCGCTCGGATCGCTGGTGGCCGGCATCGCGCACGAGCTCAACACGCCGATCGGCAACAGCCTGCTGGCCTCGACCGCGCTGGGCGACCGGGTGCAGGAATTCGAGGCCATGCTCAGCGGCGGCACGCTGCGCCGCTCGGCGCTGACCGCCTACAACGACGAGGTGAAGCTGGCCTCGGAGCTGATCTCCGGCTCGCTGAACAAGGCGGCCAACCTGATCGCCTCGTTCAAGCAGATCGCGGTGGACCAGACCAACGACCAGCGCCGCGTGTTCAAGCTGCTGGCGGTGGTGCAGGACACGGCGGCCACCTATGTGCCGCGCCTGCGCCGCGCCCACTGCGGCACCACGGTCGACGTGCCGCCGGGCCTGGCGCTGGATTCCTATCCGGGCAGCTGGTACCAGATCTTCAACAACCTGATCAACAACGCGCTGGCGCACGCCTTCGAGGGGCGCAGCGGCGGCACCATCGGCATCGCGGCGCGCGAACTGGACGGCGGCATGGTCGAGGTGGTCTTCAGCGACGACGGCGCCGGCATGGCCGACGAGGTCAGGCGCCACGTGTTCGATCCCTTCTTCACCACCAAGATGGGGCGCGGCGGCACCGGGCTGGGCATGAACATCGTGTACAACATCGTGACCGGCGTGCTGGGCGGGCGGGTGGCGGTGGAATCGCAGCCGGGCCAGGGCACGGCGGTGCGCATCGTGATTCCGCGCAGCTCGCCGGTGCGGGCCTGATACGCCGGCACGCGGCAAAAAAAAACCGGAGACTAGCTCCGGTTTTTGCTGCCTTAGGCCAGCTTGCCGTGGCAAGCCTTGTACTTCTTGCCGCTGCCGCAAGGGCAAGGGTCGTTGCGGCCCACGCGCAGGCCCTCGTCGACTGTGGCAGGCGCCGCCGTCGGCGCCAGCAGCTCTTCCGGCGCCGCGTTCGGGTTGAAGTCGGCGTGCTGGTAATGCACGTTTTCCACGTGGCTGGCCTGCATCGCCGCTTCGGCCGCGTCGATTTCCTCGCGCGACTGGATGCGCACCGTCATCACGTTGCGCACCACTTCGTTCTTGATCAGGTCCAGCATCTGGCCGAACAGCTCGAACGCTTCGCGCTTGTATTCCTGCTTCGGATTCTTCTGCGCATAGCCGCGCAGGTGGATGCCCTGGCGCAGGTGGTCCAGCGCGGCCAGGTGCTCGCGCCAGTGGCTGTCCACGCTTTGCAGCATGACGTTGCGCTCGAAACCGCCGAACACGTCCTTGCCGACGATGTCGATCTTGGCCTGGTACACCGCGTCGGCCGCAGCCAGCACCTTCTCCAGCACTTCCTCGTCGGTCAGGCTGGCGTCGGCCGCCAGCGCGCCCTGCAGGTCCACCTGCACCTGCCACTCGCCGGCCAGCGCCGCTTCCAGGCCCTTGATGTTCCACTGCTCTTCCACCGATTCTTCCGGCACGTACTCGCGCACGATGTCGGTGAACATGCCATGGCGCAGCGAGGCGATCATCTCTGAAATGTCGGTCGCTTCCAGCAGCTCGTTGCGCTGCTGGTAGATCACCTTGCGCTGGTCGTTGGCAACGTCGTCGTATTCCAGCAGCTGCTTGCGGATGTCGAAGTTGCGCGCCTCGACCTTGCGCTGCGCCGATTCGATCGAGCGGGACACGATGCCGGCCTCGATCGGTTCGCCTTCCGGCATCTTCAGGCGGTCCATCACGGCGCGCACGCGGTCGCCCGCGAAGATGCGCAGCAGGGGATCGTCCAGCGACAGGAAGAAGCGCGACATGCCGGGGTCGCCCTGGCGGGCGGCGCGGCCGCGCAACTGGTTGTCGACGCGGCGCGATTCGTGGCGCTCGGTGCCCACGATGTGCAGGCCGCCGGCGGCCACCACCTGCTCGTGCAGCGCCTGCCAGCCGTCGCGCAGCGCCTGGGCCTGGGCGGCCTTCTCGGCATCGCTCAGGGCCGGGTTGGCGTCGATGAACTTGATCTGGTTCTCCACGTTACCGCCGAGCACGATGTCGGTGCCGCGGCCGGCCATATTGGTGGCGATGGTGATCGCTTTCGGGCTGCCCGCCTGGGCGATGATTTCCGCTTCGCGGGCGTGCTGCTTGGCGTTCAGCACGTTGTGCGGCAGGCCGCCCTTGGTCAGGATGGCCGACAGCAGTTCCGAGTTCTCGATCGAGGTGGTGCCCACCAGCACCGGCTGGCCGCGGTCGTAGCACTCGCGGATTTCCAGCATCATGGCGTTGTATTTTTCCTGGTTGGTCTTGTAGACCTGGTCCTGCTTGTCCTTGCGCGCCGACGGACGGTTGGGCGGGATCACCACGGTTTCCAGGCCGTAGATTTCCTGGAATTCGTAGGCTTCGGTGTCGGCGGTGCCGGTCATGCCGGCCAGCTTGCCGTACATGCGGAAGTAGTTCTGGAAGGTGATCGAGGCCAGGGTCTGGTTCTCGTTCTGGATCTTCACGCCCTCTTTCGCTTCCACCGCCTGGTGCAGGCCGTCCGACCAGCGGCGGCCCGTCATCAGGCGGCCGGTGAATTCGTCGACGATCACCACTTCATTGTTCTGCACCACGTAGTGCTGGTCCTTGAAGTACAGCGCGTGCGCGCGCAGCGCCGCGTACAGGTGGTGCACCAGCGTGATGTTGGCCGAATCGTACAGCGAGGCGCCTTCGGGCAGCAGGCCCATCTGCACCAGGATGGCTTCGGCCTTCTCGTGGCCGGCTTCGGTCAGCAGCACCGAGTGCGCCTTCTCGTCCTTGGTGTAGTCGCCCGGCACTTCGATCTTGCCCTTGCCGTCCGAGGTTTCCTCGCCGATCTGCTGGGTCAGCATCTTCGGCACTTCGTTGATCTTGTAGTACAGGTCGGTGTGGTTCTCGGCCTGGCCGGAGATGATCAGCGGGGTGCGGGCTTCGTCGATCAGGATCGAATCGACTTCATCGACGATGCCGAAGTTCAGCGCGCGCTGCACGCGGTCGCGCGCCTCGAACACCATATTGTCGCGCAGGTAGTCGAAGCCGAATTCGTTGTTGGTGCCGTAGGTGATGTCGGCCGCGTAGGCGGCCTGCTTGGCGGCGTGCTCCATCTGCGACAGGTTGATGCCGGTGCTCAGGCCCAGCCAGCCGTACAGCTTGCCCATGGTGTCGGCGTCGCGCTGGGCCAGGTAATCGTTGACGGTGACGATGTGCACGCCCTTGCCGGACAGCGCGTTCAGGTAGGCCGGCAGGGTTGCGGTCAGGGTCTTGCCCTCGCCGGTGCCCATTTCGGCGATCTTACCGAAGTGCAGCACCATGCCGCCCAGCAGCTGGACGTCGAAGTGGCGCATCTTGAACACGCGCTTGGACGCTTCGCGGCAGACCGCGAACGCTTCCGGCAGCAGCGCGTCGAGCGCCTCGCCGTTGGCGATCCGCTCCTTGAAAGCGGGAGTCTTCGCTTGCAGCTCGGCATCCGACAGCTTTTCCATGGCCGGCTCGAGCGCATTGATTTCGCGTACCGTTTTTTGATATTGCTTGAGCAGACGCTGGTTGCGGCTGCCGAAAATCTGGGTCAGTAAGGACATTGGTTAACGCCGTTAAAAAAAGCTATGGTATGAGGTGCTCAGCTTGCCAAGGGCAAAAGACCGGTGATTTTATCATGCCGTCCGGCCAAGATAGGGTTATTGCCCTTTATAACAATAGCCAGGATTGTAACTAATTGGGAATTTGTTGACGCGGGAAGCGAACTGAGCCGCATTCGGGGTCAGACCCCGAATGCGGCTCAGTTCGCTTGGGATGGCAGGCGGGCTGTGGTATGTTTCGGCCATGCGCTTCTTCAATTCCCTTAATCAAGGCCGGACACCCAAGGTGGCCACGGACTTTCTGAAAAGAAATGACAAGATGGCGGCCCTGCTGCCGGCCGTCGAGCGCATGGCCGCGCTGCAAAAAGATTGCGCGGCCACCCTGCCCAGCATGTTCAGCCTGTGCGAGATCCTCGCTTTTGAAGAGGGCAATTTGCTGCTGTCCACGCCCAGCTCGGCCGTGGCGGCCAAGCTCAAGCAGCAGTTGCCGAAATTGCAGGACGCGCTGCTGAAGCGTGGGTGGCAAATTAGCAACATCCGGCTGCGGGTGCAGATGATGAAGGCGGCCGAGATCAAGGAGCAGATGCGGGCGCTGACGCTGCCGCCCACCGCCGTCAACGCCTTCGAGGAACTGAGCAAGTCGCTCGAGCAGAGCAAGCAGAACGACAGCCTGATCCAGGCGCTGCAACTGCTGGTGCGGCGCCGCCGCGACCGGCCGGATTACTGATTCGGCATTACTGGTTCAGATCCCACTCGTGCGTCATCTGCCGCACGTAGGATTCCGGCGCCGATTCCAGCGTGTCGTAGGTGACGATTTCATACGCTTCCGGGTCCGCCAGCAATGCGCGCAGCAGCTGGTTGTTCAGCGCGTGGCCCGATTTGTGCGCCTCGTAGCCGGCCACCAGCGGGTGGCCGACCAGGAACAGGTCGCCGATCGCATCCAGGATCTTGTGGCGCACGAACTCGTCGTCGTAGCGCAGGCCGTCCGCGTTCAGGATGCGGTACTCGTCCATCACGATGGCGTTCTCCAGCGAGCCGCCGCGCGCCAGGCCTATGCCGCGCAGCATTTCCACGTCCTGCATGAAGCCGAAGGTGCGCGCGCGGGCAATCGCCTGCACATAGGTGACGTCGCCGAAATCGATGGTGGCGCGCTGCGCCGTGCCGTCCACCGCCGGGTGGTTGAATTCGATGAAAAAGTCCAGCTTGAAACCGTCGTGCGGCACCAGGCGCGCCCACTTCTCGTTGCCCGGCTTGCCTTCCCGCACTTCCACCGGTTTCAGCACGCGGATGAACTTCTTGGCCGCGTCCTGCTCCTGCACGCCGGCCTGCTGCAGCAGGTAGACGAAGGACGAGGCCGAGCCGTCCATGATGGGGATTTCTTCCGCGCTCACGTCCACGTACAGATTGTCGATGCCCAGGCCGGCGCAGGCCGACATCAGGTGCTCGACGGTGGAGATGCGGATGTCGCCCTTGCTCAGCACGGTGGCCATGCGGGTGTCAGTCACCGCCATGGCGCTGGCAGGGAATTCCACCGGCGGCTCCTGGTCCACGCGGCGGAACACCACGCCCACGCCGGGCGCGGCCGGGCGCAAGGTCAGCACCACCTTGGTGCCCGAATGCAGGCCGACGCCGGTGGTGCAGACTTTTTCTTTGATGGTACGTTGTTTTAACATCGGTAAATTATAGCGGAGTTGCCCGCCCGCCGCCGAAGCAGCCTGAGCCGCATTGGGGGTCTGACCCCGAATGCGGCTCAGGCTGCTAAGGATGCTCGGCTTCGGCGTGCACCGCCTCGCGCCGCACCAGGTAGATGCCGCTGCCGATGATGATGGCCGCGCCCAGCAGGGTGTAGGCGTCCGGCAGCGTGTTCCACAGCAGCCAGTCGATCGCCACGCCCCAGGCCAGCGCCGAGTATTCGAACGGCGCCACGACGGACGCCTTGCCCATGCTGAAGGCAATGGTGATGGCCAGCTGGCCGAGAAAGCCGCTCAGCGCCAGGCCGCAGATGATGAGCCAGTCCTCGGCACGGATCGCCACCCAGCCCTGCCAGGCCATGGCCACCGAGCCGCTGCCCATGGTCACCAGCAGCCAGAACATGATGTGCTCGCTGGCGTCGGTGCGGCTCAGGATGCGGCTGGCGATGGCCGACACCGCATAGCACGCGGCCGCGCCCAGCACGGCCAGGCCGGCCAGCGAAATGAAGCTGGCGCCGTCCGGGCGCAGCACCACCAGCACGCCGATCAGGCCGACCACGATGGCGCCCCATTGCAGGGCGTCCACTTTTTCCTTCAGCACGAACACCGACAGCGCCGTGATCAGCGCCGGCGCGATGAAGAAGATGGAATAGGCGTCGGCCAGCGGCAGGCTCTTGAGCGCGTAGGCGAACAGCGTCAGCATGGCGATGCCGAGCGCGCCGCGCAACAGGTGCAGCGGCCAGCGCACCTTGGCCACGCCGCCGAACTTGCCGCGGTAGGCGATATAGGCGCACACCAGCGGCAGCGAGGACAGCGAGCGCAGCGCGGTGACCTGGATGGCGGGGTAGTGGGCGGCCAGCAGTTTCATCGCCGTGTCCATCAGGGCGAACATGGCGACGGCGATCAGCATGGCGTAGATGCTGCGCAGGTTTTCGGCTTGCGGTGTCAGAGGAGCTCCTTGCGCGTGGCGTGATGAGGGAGCGGCCCATTATAGCAACTGTTGCGTTTACGCACTGCCCGCGCCGCGCAAGCACTTTATTGCGCGGTGCCGCCCGCCGGTGTGACAAAGCGAGTGTTTTCGGGGCGGGACGGGACGGTATCATGGCAGGCATCCCCTCCACCAAGGAAATAAATGCCGTTCTGCCAGCAATGCGGATCCCAGGCTTCGTCCACCGCACACTTCTGCTTCAACTGCGGCGCCGACGTCGCGGCCACGGCAATCGCGTTGCCGGGCTTGTCGTCCGGCTGGAAAACCATTTTCGCGGCGCTGCACAAGGGCGGCGGCGTGGAGCTGCCGCAGTCGATCGAGCTGAGCCTGGCCGAGCGGGCCATGGTGCTGTTCAATCCATGGGCCTTCCTGTTGGGGCCGTTCTACTACGTGGCCAAGGGCATGGCCCGCAAGGCGCTGTCGCTGTGCCTGCTGGCGGCGCTGCTGGTGGGCGCGGTGCGGCTGCTGTTCGGCGCGCTCGGCCTGCAGAGCCTGATGGCCTCGGCGCTGGTGTGCTTCATCCCCTCCGCCCTGTTCGCCACCCGCGCCAATATCGACTATTTCAAGAAGATGGTGCTGGACGACGAGGGCTGGCTGTAGCCCGAGGATACCGGTGGCGTCAGGCGTGTAGACGTGCAGGCCTTGGCGGTGCAGCCGCGCTGCGCCGGTAGGCGCCGGGGCCGATGCCGTAGCTGCGCTTGAAGACGCGGTTGAACGCGGCCTCGGACTGGTAGCCAACCTGCTCGGCAATCCGCCCCACCGGCAGGCGCCCTTGCGCCAGCAGGCTTGCGGCTTTGGCCATGCGGGTTTGCGTCAGCAGCGCAGCGGGCGTAGCGCCGGCCGCTTTCCCGAATACGCGCGCGAACGTGGCGCGCGACATGTGGCACAGGCCGGCCAGCTCTGCCAGCGCCCAAGGCCGCTCCGGCTCGGCCAGCATGGCCTGCAGCGCCGACTGCAAACGCGGCTCGGCCAGCAGCGCGAACAGGCCCGGCGTGGCGGAAGCCTGCTCCAGCCACGCCCGCATCAGCAGCGCGAACAAGGCCGAGGCCAGCTGCGACACCACCGCGCGCGCACCCGGCCGCACCGCCGCCGTCTCCACCCGCAGCATCGCCATCAGCCCTTGCAGGCCGGCGAAATCGTCGCGTCCCGCCGTGCGCACGTGGATCAGCTCGGGCAGCGCCGCCAGCAACGGGTGCGGTGCCCCGCCGCCGAATTCCAGCCGCCCGCACAGGATATCGGTCGCCGCGCCCTGGCCGCCGTTTTCAAACACCCGCAGCACCTGCTCGCCCTCGCCCGCGCGCTGCACCGGCGGCCGCGCCGCCGCATCGCCGGTGTGCAGCTTGTGCGCCGTGCCGTGCGGGAACAGCAGGATATCGCCGGCCTGCACCGCGATGCCGCGCTGCCCGCCCACGTCCAGCCAGCCGCCGCCGCTCACCACCAGGTGGTAGGGCGCCACGCCGGCCGGCTCGGCAGGATGGTCCAGCACCCACGGCGCGCCGAAATGGCAGCGGATATCCAGCGCGGTGTCGACCGGATACAGCGACAGCAAACGACTGAGTGCGCCCATCACATTCTCCACTTGAGACGATTGAGCAAATTCTAGCGCATTTCAGGCATTAAAAGTTTCACACATCCGGCCTAAACTCCTTCCCATGCCGACACACAAACCCGGTCGGTCCCACACTTAAAGGAAACCATCATGAGCCGTCTGCACACCATCGCCATCCCTGAAGCCACCGGCCACGCCGCCCAGCTGTTCAGCGCCATCAAAGGCGCCATCGGCATGGTGCCGAACGCCTACGCCACGGTTGGCAGCAACAGCCCGATAGCGCTGGAAGCCGCCCTCAATCTGGACGGCGCGCTGAAAAAATCCAGCCTGAGCGCCAGGGAAATCGAGATCGTCAAACTGGCCATCAGCGAAGACGCCGGCTGTGACTACTGCCTGGCCGCGCACACGCTGATGGGTTCGAAAGCCGGCCTGAGCCGCCCAGCCATCCAGGCCGTGCGCAAAGGCGAGGCATCCGGCGACGAGCGTGCCGACGCGCTGGCCACTTTCGCCCACACCCTGGCGCGCAGCAGCGGCACCGTGCCGTCCGGGGTGGTGGCGGCCGTGAAGGCGGCAGGCTACAGCGACGCGCAAATCGTCGACACCCTGCTCGCCATCGCCAGCATCACCTTCACCAACCTGGTCAACCGCGTCAACGATACGGTACTGGATTTCCCCGCCGCCGATTGAGGCGCCAAAGCCCGTCTGCAGCACGCTTGCGGCGTGTTTACCACGCGCGCCGCAAGCGCGGTATATTACCGCCATGCTTACGCCTATCGATACCCCACTCTTCATCGTCAAAGAATCGCCCATCCACGGCCGCGGCGTGTTCGCGCGCCAGGACATCCCGCCCGGTACCCGCATCATCGAATACACCGGCGAGCGCATCAGCAGCGACGAGTCGGCGCGCCGCGCGGAAGCGGGCGGCGGACCGATCAACCACACCTTCTTCTTCAGCCTGGAAGACGGCAGCCTGATCGACGGCGGCAGCGGCGGCAACGAGGCGCGCTTCATCAACCACGCCTGCGAACCCAACTGCGAAGCCTACGAGGAAGACGGCAAGGTCTTCATCTACTCGCTGCACTTCATCGAAGCGGGCGACGAGCTGAACTACAACTACGCGCTGATCTACGAAGCGCGCCACACCCCGGCCGTCAAGCGCGCCTTCGCCTGCTACTGCGGCGCGCCGTCGTGCACCGGCGTCATGCTCGCCCCCAAGCGCCGCAGCCGCAAGAGCGCGCAAAAGGCCGCCTGATCTTTGCTTGTCAGGGATAGCGCTTGCGGGCATGAATGACGTTTAACGCTGTGATCGCGAGCGCGTCCTCGTGAAAGACGGCAACATAGTTTTTATGCGCTACCAGCTCGAATGTGCCGGCCACCCGGCCGGGTCGGCGGGGAAAATTCGGATCAGCTAGTTTGTCTACTTGTTCGTCGATGCGCAGCCACATGCCGGCACCGGCGCGCGGATTGCTTTTGGCGATATAGCGCTCGATGTCATCCAGGTCATCCACATAGCTGCGGCTGCGCAAGACGCGTTTCATAACGCATCTCGTTGCGTCCTTTTGCTTGCCCTGACCAGTTCCCACTCGTCAGGAGAATAGACGGCATTCGTGCCGTCTTTAAGCCCGGCGAGCGCTTTCCGGATTGCCCGGCTCGCGGCATCGTCGCCGACCACCTGCACGTCGCTGATACCGACACCCTGCAGCAGCAGCAACGCTTCGCCTGCATCTGCAAACCGTCCCGCCAGTCGGTGCAAACCCGCTTTGGCGGATATATGTATTTCGAACTCAGCTCCATCCGCCTGCAAGGTCACGGTGCCAAGCTCGCCTGCGGCATGGGCTTGTTGCAGTTGTTCCAACGTCAGAAATTTCATGGCAGCCTCCGTGCTCAGATTATGCAAGCACGCTACGATCATACCTTGATATTTCCTCAGTCAAGAAAACAGAAACGGCGCCGAAGCGCCGTTTTGCTTTGCTGCCGGGCTAGCCGGCGATTACAGCTGGCCCAGCAGGGTTTCGGCGTTCGACACTTCGAACTTGCCGCCCTGCTCCACGTTCAGCTGGGTGACCACGCCGTCTTCCGCCAGCAGCGAGTAGCGCTGCGAGCGGGTGCCCATGCCGAACTTGCTGAAGTCGGCGTCCAGGCCCAGGGCCTTGGAGTAGGCGGCGTTGCCGTCGGCCATCATGCGCACGATGCCGGTGGCCTTCTGGTCGCGGCCCCAGGCGCCCATGACGAAGGCGTCGTTCACGCTGATGCACCAGATCTCGTCCACGCCCTTGGCTTTCAGGTCGGCGGCGTGCTTCACGTAGCCCGGCACGTGCTGCGCCGAGCAGGTCGGGGTGTAGGCGCCAGGCAGGCCGAAGATCGCGATCTTCTTGCCCTTGACCAGGTCTTCAACCTTGAAGGTGTTCGGGCCGAGCGAGCAGCCTTCGGTTTCGGTTTCGATGAATTCGGACAGGGTGCCTTCCGGCAGTTTGTCGCCAATCTTGATGGTCATGGTCTGGACTCCTTTTGTATGGTTGTAAAAAAGCCGCGCTAGGCGCGGCATGCCTCTGGCACGAACTTGGGAGTATGCCAGAGGTTGGGGAAAAGCGTCTGCGGCAGGCTTAGTCGGCTTGCTTGCGCAGGAAGGCCGGGATGTCGTAGGTTTCCATGCCCGACTTCTGCAGCGCGTTGACCTGCTCGGAAGCCGATTCGCGGCGCCACACGGCCGGCGCTTTCATGCCGTCGAACGCTTGCGCGCCGCCGCCCGAAATGCCGCCGCCGGCGCCGCCCATCGTCACCGACGAGGTCACCGCGCCGCCGCCCAGCGCCGCCTGCGGCGAGTTGTGGGTGCCGGTGCGCAACATCGGCTGCTGGACCAGCTGCACGTGCTTCTTGGTCTTGCCCAGGCCGGTGGCCACCACGGTCACGCGGATCGCGTCGCCCATCTCGTCGTCGTAGGCGATGCCTTGCGCGATCGACGCGTCCGGCGCGGCGAAGGCGCGCACGGCGGCCATGACTTCCTTGATCTCCTTGCCCTTCAGGCCGCGCGAGGCGGTCACGTTGACCAGCACGCCGCGCGCGCCGGACAGGTCCACGCCGTCCAGCAGCGGCGAAGCCACGGCCTGCTCGGCGGCGATGCGGGCGCGGTCCACGCCGGAAGCGGTGGCGGTGCCCATCATGGCCTTGCCCTGCTCGCCCATGATGGTTTTCACGTCGTTGAAGTCGACGTTGATGTGGCCCGGCACGTTGATGATCTCGGCAATGCCGGCCACCGCGTTGTTGAGCACATCGTCGGCGTGCTGCAGCCACTCGATCAGCGATTCGTCTTCGTAGATCTCTTCCAGCTTCTCGTTCAGGATCACGATCAGCGAGTCGACGTTCTGGCTCAGCTGCTCCAGGCCTTCGTCGGCGATGTCCATGCACTTCTGGCCTTCGTGCGAGAACGGTTTCGAGACCACGGCCACGGTCAGCGCGCCCATGGCCTTGGCCACTTCAGCGACGATAGGCGCGGCGCCGGTGCCGGTGCCGCCGCCCATGCCGGCGGCGATGAACACCATGTGCGCGCCGCGCAGCGCGTCTTCAATGCGCGCGCGCGATTCTTCGGCCAGCTTGCGGCCCACTTCCGGTTTCATGCCCGCGCCCAGGCCGGTCTCGCCGATCTGGATGATGTTGCCGGCCTTCGAGGCCGACAGCGCCTGCGCGTCGGTATTGGCGGCGATGAACTCCACGCCGCTCATGCCCTTGTTGATCATGTGCTGAACTGCATTGCCACCTGCTCCGCCGACGCCGACGACCTTGATGACGGTGCCCAAAGCTGCGTTATCGACCATATCAAACTCCATGATGTGCTCCTATCAGAATGCCGTTTTCAATCGCCAGTCCTCATATCGTTAGGAGAGCTGGGGATTGAAAACTGCGGTTTCAATTAAAAATATTTATACTGTTTAACGCCGCGTTTCATTACCACATACTTCAGAAATTACCGAGGAACCATTCCTTCATGCGCTGCCATACCGCCTTCACCGACCCATCCTGGCGCGTAACGATATGGCCGCGCAGGTACTGTTTTTTCGCTTCCAACAACAGGCCAAGCACGGTGGCGTAGCGCGGCGAGCGCACCACGTCGGCCAGCTGGCCCCGATAGTCCGGCGTGCCCATGCGCGCCGGTTTCAGGAATATGTCTTCCGCCATTTCCACCATGCCCGGCATGATGGACGTGCCGCCGGTGAGCACGATGCCCGACGACAGCACGCCTTCGTAACCGGATTCGCGCACCACCTGGTGCACCATGGCGAACAGCTCTTCCACGCGCGGTTCGATCACCGCCGCCAGCGCCTGGCGCGACAGGTTGCGCGGACCGCGGTCGCCCAGGCCCGGCACTTCCAGGTGTTCGCCCGGATCGGCCAGCACCTGCTTGGCCACGCCGTAGCGGATCTTGATCTCTTCGGCTTCCGAGGTCGGGGTGCGCAGCGCCATCGCGATGTCGTTGGTGATCTGGTCGCCGGCGATCGGGATCACGGCGGTGTGGCGGATGGCGCCGTCCGAGAACACGGCCACGTCGGTGGTGCCGCCGCCGATGTCGATCAGCACCACGCCCAGCTCCTTCTCGTCCGGCGTCAGCACCGCGTCGGCCGAAGCCATCGGCTGCAGGATCAGGTCCGACACTTCCAGGCCGCAGCGGCGCACGCACTTGACGATGTTCTGCACCGCGCTGACCGCGCCGGTGACGATGTGCACCTTCACCTCCAGGCGGATGCCGCTCATGCCGATCGGCTCGCGCACGTCTTCCTGGCTGTCGACGATGAATTCCTGCGGCACCGTGTGCAGCAGCTGCTGGTCGGTCGGGATATTAACCGCCTTGGCCGTTTCGATGACGCGCGCCACGTCGGTGGCCGTCACTTCCTTGTCCTTGATGGCCACCATGCCGCTCGAATTGAAGGAGCGGATATGGCTGCCCGCGATGCCGGCGTAGACGTTGCGGATCTTGCAGTCGGCCATCAGCTCGGCTTCTTCCAGCGCGCGCTGGATGGACTCGACGGTCGCCTCGATGTTGACCACCACGCCCTTCTTCAAGCCCTTGGACTCGTGCTGGCCCAGCCCGATCACTTCGTGGCGTCCATCGCCCATCACCTCGGCCACCACGGCCACCACTTTCGAGGTGCCGATGTCGAGGCCGACGATCAGGTTTTTCGCGTCTTTTGTCATCTGTTTTGCCTGCTGTAATATGCTTTTAAAGTATTCTTTGACTGCCGGTGCTTACTTGGGTTTCTTGCCTTCGGGTGGTATCTTCAGGCCCGTTGCGCTCAGCGCCAATCCATTCTGGTACCGCATGTCTATCGTCTCGATGTTCTGCACCCGGCTCGCCAGCTGCGGCCAGATGCCCACCAGCCGGTCCACCCGTTCCTTCAGCATCGAGCGGGACTGCTCGCGCCCCAGCTCCACGCTCATGCCGTTGTTCAGCTTCACCTTCCACGCGTAGCGGCCCGACAGGTCCAGCGCCTGCGGCTCCAGCTGCGCCGGCGCGAACCACGCTTTCAGTTCGCCGAAGCGCGACAGCACTTCCTTCTCGCTGCCTTCCGGGCCGGAGAAGGCAGGCAGTTCATGGTCCTCTTCCGCCTCGGCCAGGTTGGCGGTAAACACGTCGCCCTTGGTCGACAGCAGGCGGCCGTCCTCGCCCCAGGTGCCGAGCGCCTCGTGCTCTTCCAGCGCCACCACCAGCTGGTCCGGCCATTCGCGGCGCACCGTGGCGCGCCGCACCCAGGGCACCGATTCGAACGCCTGCCGCACCCCGTCCAGGTTGGTGGTGAAGAAATTGCCCCGGATGCGGCCGGCCGTTCCGGCCTGCAGCGTCAGGTGGTTCACATGGCGCAGGTCGGAGCGGTCCATCGTTTCAACGCGGATGGTGCGCAGGTTGAACATCGGCCGCTGCGACACCCACCACACCGCGGAAGCCGCGCAAGCCAGCGCCACAGCGGCAAAAATGCCGCTGGCGGTCGCATTCAAGGCTTTCGCGTCTTGCCACATGCCGCTTATCCCTTCATCTTCAGTCTTGCGCTGCGCAGGATCTCCACGCACAGCTGCTCGTAGCTGATGCCTTCGGCGCGCGCCGCCATCGGCACCAGCGAGTGGCTGGTCATGCCCGGCGAGGTGTTCACCTCCAGCAGGAAGGACTTGTTGTCGGCCGCGCGCAGCAGCACGTCGACTCGGCCCCAGCCCTCGCAGCCCAGCGAGCGGTAGGCCGCCACGGCGATGCGCTGCATTTCATCAGTGATTGCCGCGTCCAGCACCGCCGGGCAGAAATACTGCGTATCGTCGGTGAAGTACTTGTTCTGGTAGTCGTAGTTGCCCTCCGGCGCCACGATCTCCACCACCGGCAGCGCGCGCGCGCCGGCGCCGCTGCCCAGCACGGCCACGGTGAATTCGCGGCCGGTGACGAATTCCTCGGCCAGCACCGAGTCGTCCAGCGCGGCGGCGATGTCGTAGGCGGCCTGGAAGGCGCCGGCCTGCTCCACCTTGGTGATGCCGATGGTCGAGCCTTCGTGCGGCGGCTTGACGATCAGCGGCAGGCCCAGGTCGGCGGCCACCTGGTCCAGGTCCGAGTCCGCGTTCAGCACCGCGTATTTCGGGGTCGGCAGGTTCTCGGCCAGCCACAGGATCTTGGTGGTGATCTTGTCCATGCCCACCGAGCTGGCCATCACGCCGCTGCCGGTGTAGGGGATGCCGAGCAGTTCCAGCGCGCCCTGCAGGCAGCCGTCTTCGCCGAAGCGGCCGTGCAGCGCGATGAACACGCGGTCGAATTTTTCAGCAGCCAACTCAGCAAGGCTGAGTTGACCCGGGTCGAAGGCGTGGGCGTCGATGCCCTGGCTTTGCAGTGCCGCCAGCACGCCGGTGCCGGACATGATGGACACGTCGCGTTCGGCGGAGCGGCCGCCGAACAGCACGCCCACTTTGCCGAAGGCTTGCGCTTCTTGTGCGGAGAGGAATGGAGTAGCGTTCACTTCTTTAGACCTTAGTGTAAGTAGTCAGTTTTGCAGGGACGCCGCTGATCGAGCCTGCGCCCATGGTGAGCACGACGTCGCCGTCGCGCACCACGTTCATGATGGTTTCCGGCATGTCGGCGATGTTCTCCACGAACACCGGCTCGACCTTGCCGCGCGCACGGATCGCGTGCGCCAGGGAGCGGCCGTCGGCCGCCACAATCGGCTGTTCGCCGGCCGCGTACACGTCGGCCAGCACCAGCACGTCCACGGAGCTGAGCACGCGGGCGAAATCCTCGAACAGGTCGCGCGTGCGGCTGTAGCGGTGCGGCTGGAAAGCCAGCACCAGGCGGCGGCCCGGATACGCGGCGCGCGCTGCTGCCAGCGTGACTTCGGTTTCCACCGGATGGTGGCCGAAATCGTCCACCAGGGCGAACGCGCCCTTGGCTGCATCGCCGCCGATGGCGGTTTCGCCATAGCGCGTGAAGCGGCGGCCCACGCCGGCGAAGCCGGCCAGGCCGGCCTGCGTGGCGCTGTCCTCGATGCCGATTTCACGGGCGATGGCGACCGCCGAGCAGGCGTTCAGCACGTTGTGCATGCCGGGCTGGTTCAGCACCACGTCCAGGTCCGGGTAGCCTTCCTGCAGCACGGTGAAGTGCATCTGCACGCCCACCGCGCGCGCGTTCACGGCGCGCACTTCGGCGTCCTCGCGGAAGCCGTAGGTGGTGATCGGCTTGGTCACGTGCGGGATGATGCTGCGCACGTGCTCGTCGTCGATGCACAGCATGGCGCGGCCGTAGAACGGCAGGCGGTGCGTGAAGTTGACGAAGGCCTGCTTCAGCTTTTCGAAGTCGTGCTCATACGTTTCCATATGGTCGGCGTCGATATTGGTGATCACTTCGATCATCGGCGTCAGGTTCAGGAAGGACGCGTCGGATTCGTCGGCCTCCGCCACCAGGTAGTCGCCGGTGCCCAGCTTGGCGTTCGCGCCGGCTGCCGTCAGGCGGCCGCCGATGACGAAGGTCGGGTCCAGGCCGCCCTGCGCCAGCACCGAAGCCACCAGGCTGGTGGTGGTGGTCTTGCCGTGCGTGCCGGCGATGGCGATGCCGCGCTTCAGGCGCATCAGCTCGCCCAGCATCACCGCGCGCGGCACGATGGGGATCTTGCGCGCGCGCGCCGCCACCACTTCCGGGTTGTCCGCCTTGACGGCGGTGGAAGTCACCACCGCGTCGGCGTCGCCGATATGGGTTTCGGCGTGGCCCTGGTGCACCGTGGCGCCCATGTCGATCAGGCGCTGCGTGACGGCGTTGGCGCCCAGGTCGGAGCCGGACACGTTGTAGCCCAGCGTGAGCAGCACTTCGGCGATGCCGCTCATGCCGCTGCCGCCGATGCCGACGAAGTGAATGTTTTTGACTTTATGCTTCATGATTTGCGTTCCACAATCTGTTCCAGTACTTGCGCGATCGCGTCGTTGGCGTCGCGTTTGCCCGCCTTGCGGGCCGCCATGGCCATGGTCTGGCAGGCGCCGCGCGTGAGCGTTTCCAGCAGGGTTGCCAGGCTGCGCGGGTTCATTTCCGTCTGCGGCATGTGGATGGAGGCGTTCTGCTTGGCCATCCACTGCGCGTTGTCGCGCTGGTGGCTGGTGGTCGAGGCCACCAGCGGCACCAGCACGCTGGCCACGCCGGCCGCCGTCAGTTCCGACACGGTGATGGCGCCGGCGCGGCAGATCACCAGGTCCGCCTCGGCGTAGGCGCGCGCCATGTCGTCGATGAAGTCGACCACGTTGGCCTGCACGTCCGCCTCGGCATAGGCCGCGCGCAGCGCATCGATATTCTTCTTGCCCGACTGGTGCGTCACCACCGGGCGCTGCGCCTCGGGGATCAGCGCCAGCGCGGCGGGCAGGTTGTCGTTCAGGGCCTTGGCGCCCAGGCTGCCGCCCACCACCAGCACGCGCAAGGCGCCGCTGCGGCCCTCGAAGCGCGCTTCCGGCGCCGCCATGTCCAGGATCTCCTGGCGCACCGGGTTGCCGGTGACGACAGCCTTGGCGGCCGCCGCGCCGAAATCGGCCGGGAAGCCGAAGCACACGCGCTCGGCGAACGGCGCCAGGGTCTTGTTCGACAGCAGCAGCGCCGCGTCGGCGTTCACCAGCACGGTGGGCACGCCGCGCAGGCGCGCCATCAGGCCGCCCGGCACGGTGACGTAGCCGCCCATGCCCAGCACCACGGCCGGCTTGCGCCGGCCGATATAGCCGAAGCAGTCGGCGAAGGCGCCCAGCATCTTGAGCGCGCCGCCCAGGCTGTGCTTGATGCCCTTGCCGCGCATGCCGGAGAAATTGATGGTGTCCATGGCGATGCCGTGCTTGGGCACCAGCTCCTGTTCCATGCCGTGGCTGGTGCCCAGCCAGCTCACTTCCCAGCCGCGCGCGCGCATGGTCTGCGCGATCGCCAGGCCGGGGAAGATGTGGCCGCCGGTGCCGGCCGCCATGATGATCAGTCGTTTCATATTCTGCCGCCGCGCATCAGGACCCGGTTCTCGTAGTCGATCCGAAGCAGGATCGCGAGTCCGACGCAGTTAATCACAATGCCGGTGCCGCCGTAGCTCATCAGCGGCAGGGTCAGGCCCTTGGTCGGCAGCAGGCCAAGGTTCACGCCCATGTTGATGAAGGTCTGCACGCCGATCCAGATGCCGATGCCCTTGGCAGTGAGGCCGGCAAAGGTCTGGTCGATGGCGATGGCCTGGCGGCCGATGTCGAAGGCGCGCTTGATCAGCCAGTAGAACATGGCGATCACGCACAGCACGCCGGCCAGGCCCAGCTCCTCGCCGATCACCGCCAGCAGGAAGTCGGTATGCGCTTCCGGCAGGTAGTGCAGCTTCTCCAGGCTGCCGCCCAGGCCAACGCCAAAAAACTCGCCGCGCCCGAAAGCGATCAGCGAGTGCGTCAGCTGGTAAGCCTTGTTCAGCGCGTTGTCTTCTTCCCAGGGATTGAGGTAGGCGAAGAAGCGGTCGCGCCGGAATTTGGACAGCGCGATGATGGAGACGAAAATCGTGATCAGCATGGCGCCGATGCCGCCGAACCAGACCGCGTTGATCCCGCCCAGGAACAGGATGCCCATGGCGATGCAGACGATCACGCCGAAGGCGCCCAGGTCGGGCTCGAGCAGCAGCAGCAGGCCGACGAAGCTCACCGCCAGCGCCATCGGCATGAAGCCCTTGGTCAGCTTGTGCATGTATTCCTGCTTGCGCACCGTGTAGTCGGCCGCGTACAGCACGATCACCACCTTCATCAGTTCGGAAGGCTGGAAGTTGAACACCTTCAGCGAAATCCAGCGTTTGCCGCCGTTTACGGTCACGCCCAGGCCGGGCAGGAACACCGCCATCAGCAGCACCAGCGTGCCGATGAACAGGTAGGGCGCGCTGCGCTGCCAGACGGCGATCGGAATGCGGAACGTCATCAGGCCCACCAGCACCGCGATGGTGATGAAGATGGCCTGGCGCATCAGGAAGTAGTTGTTCTTGTAGGCCGCGTACTTGGGCGAATCGGGCAGCGCGATCGAGGCCGAATACACCATCACCATCCCCAGCAGCATGAGGATGAGCACCACCCACACCAGCAGCTGGTCGTACTCCATCATCTTCGACGGGCGCGCGCGGCTGTCGATAGCCTTGGAGCCCGAGGAAGAAGAGAAGCGGAATGGCAGCTGGAAGGCCATGGATCAGAGCTCCTGTCCGGCGTCGAGCGCGATCTCGCGCACGGTGTCGATGAACACCTGGGCGCGGTGCGCGTAGTTCCTGAACATGTCCAGGCTGGCGCAGGCCGGCGACAGCAGCACGGCGTCGCCCGGCTTGGCCAGCTTGGCGGCCAGGCGCACGGCGGACGGCAGGTCGGTGCCGCAGTCGGCCAGGTCGACTCCCGCCTGGGCCACGCCGCCCTGCTCCAGCGCGGCGCGCAAGGCCGGCGCATCGCGGCCGATCAGCAATACCGCGCGCACGTAGCGCGACACCGGCTCGGCCAGCGGATCGAACTCCTGGCCCTTGCCGTCGCCGCCGGCGATCAGCAGCAGGCGCTGGTTGGCGCCGGTGAAACTCTTGCCCAGGCCATTCAGCGCGGCCACGGTGGCGCCCACGTTGGTGCCCTTGCTGTCGTCGTAGTATTCCACTTCGTTGATCGATGCGACCAGCTCCACGCGGTGCGGTTCGCCCCGGTATTCGCGCAGGCCGTGCAGCAGCGGCGCGAACGGCAGGCCGATGGCGCGGCACAGGGCCAGCGCGGCCAGCGCGTTGGAGGCGTTGTGCAGGCCACGGATCTGCAGCGCATCCGACGGCATCAGGTTCTTGATCGTGGTGGCGACCGGTTCCGGCGCCGGGTCGTTCTTCTTGCGTTTCTTCGGCGGCTCGGCGTCCTCGTCCGGCACCGAGGTGGCCAGCCAGTAGATGCCGCGCTCGTTGTGCAGGCCGAAGCTGCCCGCTTCCTGCGGTTCGCCGGTGCCGAAGCTGACGTTCTCGCCGACCGGGTTCGCCATGCGCATCACGGCGGCGTCGTCGCGGTTCAGCACGCGCACGGTGTTGGCGCCGAAGATGCGCGCCTTGTCGGCGGCATAGGCGTCCATCGAGCCGTGCCAGTCCAGGTGGTCCTGGGTGATGTTCAATACGGTGGCGGCGTCGGCCTGCAGGCTGAGCGTGGTGTGCAGCTGGAAGCTGGACAGCTCGAGCACCCAAACCTGGGGCAGCGCGTCCGCTTCGATCACCTCGCGCAGCACGTCCAGCGCGGCCGGGCTGATATTGCCCGCCACGCGCACGCTGAAGCCGGCGCGCTGGCACAGCTGGCCGGTCAGGCTGGTGACGGTGGTCTTGCCGTTGGTGCCGGTGATGGCGATGACTTTCGGCGCGTAGCCGCGTTCTTCCTTCAGCGCCGCCAGCGCCTGGGCGAACAGTTCGATCTCGCCCCACACGGGAATGCTCACGGCGGCGGCGGCGCGCATCAGGTCCGCCACGTCGCCCTGCGGCGCCAGGCCGGGGCTGATGGCGACAAAGTCGGTGTCGTACAGCAGGGCGATATCCAGGCGGCCGCCGATGAATTCAGCGTCCGGCGCGGCCGCTTTCAGCGCCGCCAGGCGGTCCGCCACGGCGCTCTCGTCGCGCGTGTCGGCCACGCGCACGCGCGCGCCGCCACGGGCCAGCCATAGCGCCATCGCCAGGCCGGATTCGCCCAGCCCGAGTACCAGTGCCCGTTTGCCTTCGTAGCTCATCAGCGCAGCTTCAACGTGGAGAGGCCAACCAATACCAGCATCATCGTCACGATCCAGAAACGGACGACGACCTGGGTCTCTTTCCAGCCCTTTTGTTCAAAGTGGTGGTGCAACGGCGCCATCAGGAACACGCGGCGGCCGGTGCCGTAGCGCTTCTTGGTGTACTTGAACCAGCCCACCTGGATGATGACGGACACGGTTTCGGCCACGAAGATGCCGCCCATGATGAATAGCACGATCTCCTGGCGCACGATGACGGCGATGGTGCCCAGCGCGCCGCCCAGCGCCAGCGCGCCGACGTCGCCCATGAACACTTGCGCGGGGTGCGTGTTATACCAGAGGAAGGCCAGGCCCGCCCCGGCCATGGCGCCGCAGAAGATGATCAGCTCGCCGGCGCCGGGAATGTACGGGATGAACAGGTATTTGGAGTACACGGTGCTGCCGGTCAGGTAGGCGAACAGGCCCAGCGCCGAACCCACCATCACGGTCGGCATGATGGCCAGGCCGTCCAGGCCGTCGGTGAAGTTCACCGCGTTGCTGGTGCCGACGATGACGCAGTAGGTCAGCGCGATAAAGCCCCACACGCCCAGCGGATAGCTGATGGTCTTGAAGAACGGGACGATCAGGTCGGCCTTGGGCGGCAGGTCCATCGAGAAGCCGGACTGCAGCCAGGCGAAGAACAGCTCGAATACCTTGGCCGGCGTGGGCGCGGACACCGAGAACGCCAGGTACAGCGCGGCGCCGATGCCCACCAGCGACTGCCAGAAGTATTTTTCAGCCGAGCGCATGCCTTCCGGGTCCTGGCGCACCACCTTGCGGTAGTCGTCCACCCAGCCCACCGCGCCGAAGCCGATGGTGACCACGATCACCGGCCAGATCAGGCGGTTGGACCAGTCGCACCACAGCAGCGTGGACACGCCGATAGCGATCAGCAGCAGCACGCCGCCCATGGTGGGGGTACCGTGCTTTTTCAGGTGGGTTTGCGGACCGTCGGTGCGCACGGCCTGGCCGTACTTCATGGCGGTCAGCTTGCGGATGACGGACGGGCCGGCCCACAGGCCGATGATCAGCGCCGTGATGGTGGCGAACACCGCGCGCGCGGTGATGAAGTTGAATACGCGCAGGGGACCGAAGTCGTCCTGGTACATCTGTGCGAGCCAGAGCAGCATGATTAGTGAGTTCCTTTGTTAGCTTGTTGCGATCCAATCAAATGCTGCACGACCCGTTCCATTTTCATGAAGCGGGAGCCCTTGATCAATACGGTTGCATCCGGCGTTGCCGCCGCCTCCACGGCGGACAGCAGCGCGTCGAATTCTTCAAAATGCTGCGTCACCCCGAACCCGCGCATATGGCGGGCCAGCGCTCCGGTGACGAAGACGTGTTCAATGTTCTTGCCGGCGGCGTAGGCGGCGATCTCCTCGTGGAATTCGCGGCCCTGCGCGCCCACTTCGCCCATGTCGCCCAGCACCAGCACACGCGGCGCGGCGGCCTTGGCCAGCACGTCGATGGCGGCGCGCACCGAGTCCGGGTTGGCGTTGTAGCTGTCGTCGATGACGACGGCGCCGTTCACGGCGGCCTTTTTCTGCAGGCGGCCGCTGACGGGCGCGAACGTGTCCAGGCCCAGCTTGATGTGCTCGGCGCTGATGCCGGCGGCGTAGGTGCAGGCCACGGCGGCCAGCGCGTTCAGCACGTTGTGCTCGCCCGCCGCCTGCAGGGCGACGAAGAACTGCAGCGCATCCGCGCTGTCGCCCTCGTGCACGGTGACGAACATCTGGTTGCCGAAGTCGCCCGCGCGGTGGGTGCAGGAGACGTTGGCTTCCTTGGTCAGGCCGAAGGTCAGCGTGCGGCGGCCGGCGGAGAGTTCGCGCCAGATGGGCGTGAACTCGTCGCTTTGCGGGAACACGGCCACGCCGTCCGCAGGCAGGCCGGCCAGCACGGCGCCGTTCTCGCGCGCCACCGCTACCACTGAGTGCATGAATTCCTGGTGCTCGCGCTGGGCGTTGTTCACCATGCCGATGGTCGGTTCGGCGATGGCGCTCAGGCGGCCGATTTCGCCTGGGTGGTTCATGCCCAGCTCAATCACCGCCGAACGGTGCGCGGCGGACAGGCGGAACAGCGTGAGCGGCACGCCGATTTCGTTATTCAGGTTGCCGCGCGTGGCCAGGCGGCCCTCTTCGCCGTGCGCCGCCGCGAGGATGGCGGCGATCATTTCCTTGACCGTGGTCTTGCCGTTGCTGCCGGTGACGCCGATGACGGGCAGCGCGTACTGCTTGCGCCAGAAATTGGCGATGCGGCCCAGGGCAACCAGCGTATCCGGCACCAGCAGGGCCGGCAGGGTCCAGCCTTCGGGCAGGCGCTCGGCGACGACGGCGGCAACGCCCTTGCCCGCCACGGCGTTCGGGCCGTCCAGCAGGAAGTCGTGCGCGTCGAAATGCTCGCCGCGCAGGGCGACGAACAGCGAGCCGGCAGGCGCGCTGCGGCTGTCGGTGGAGACGCCGGCGAAGGCGACGGCATCAGGGGCAGCGGCGGCGGTCATGCCCGGCGCAAGTCCTGGCACGAAGGTCGCGCCTGGAATAGCCGCCAGCAGCTGGGCCAGTGTTGCTTGCATCAATTGGTCCTCATCATGGTGAGGCGGGCGGACAGCGCCAGCTGGGCGTGGTCGGCGTCCGAGAACGGGATCTTGCGGCCCTTGATTTCCTGGGAGGGCTCATGGCCCTTCCCTGCCAGCAGGATCACGTCCGGCTTGGCGGCATGCTTGATGGCGTACAGGATGGCGGCCGCGCGGTCGTCCACCGCCTGGAATACGGAAGTGGGATGGTGCGCGTCCATGCCCGCGATAATCTGTTCAATAATGGCGTGCGGCTCTTCGCTGCGCGGATTGTCGCTGGTGACCAGCACATGCTCGGCGATCTGCGAAATGCGGCCCATCTGCGGACGCTTGCCCGGGTCGCGGTCGCCGCCGCAGCCGAACACGCACCACAGTTTGCCGCCGCGTTCCTGCGCCACGCTGCGCAGCGTGTCCAGCGTCTTTTCCAGCGCGTCCGGCGTGTGCGCGTAGTCGATCACCACCATCGGCGCGTCGTTGCCGCCGATCTGCTGCATGCGGCCCGGCGCCGGGGTCAGGCCTTCGATGGCCTCCACGGCAGCGCGCAGCGTGGCGCCCTTCACCAGCAGCGCGCCCAGCACCGCCAGCGCATTGCTGATGTTGAACTGCCCTACCAGCTGGGTCTTCACCTGCGTGCTGCCTTGCGGCGTATCGAGATGGAATTCGGTGCCCGCGCTGCGCGTGCGCAACTGGCCGGCGCGCAGCATGTCCACGCCCGGCAGGTCCGGCAGCGCCGCCGCGTCGCGCAGCGTGTAGCCGACCACGCGGTCCTTGCGCGCCACCAGGCGGTCCGCCAGGCGATGCCCCATGGCGTCGTCCAGGTTCACCACCGACGCTTGCAGGCCGGGGCTGTCGAACAGCTTGGTCTTGGCCGCTTCATAGGCGGCCATGTCGCCGTGGTGGTCCAGGTGATCGCGCGTGAGGTTGGTAAACAGCGCCACATCGAAATGCATGCCGTCGGTGCGGCCCAGGTCCAGGCCGATCGAGGTCACTTCGATGGCCAGCGCGGTAGCGCCCTGGTCGCGCGTTTCGGCCAGCTTTTGCGCCAGCAGCACCGCGTCCGGCGTGGTGTAGCCGGTCGGGTCGAATTCCACTTCGCCGCGCGCGCGCGACATGCCCACGCCCAGCGTGCCGATGACGGCGGTGAGGTCGCCCAGGCGGCTCAGGGCCTGGCCCAGCCACACCGCGCAAGAGGTCTTGCCGTTGGTGCCGGTCACGCCCACGGTGAACATGCTGGCGTCCGGATAGCCGTAGAAGGCGTGCGCGATGGGGCCGGAGCGGCGCTTCAGGTCCGCCACGGCAAGGCGCGGCAGGGTCCAGGCGGCATCCCACGGATACGCCTCGGCGCCCTGCTCTTCATACACGATGGCGGCCGCGCCCTGCGCGACGGCGGCGGCGATGTAGGCGCGGCCGTCCTTGCCCTCGCCCGGATAGGCGAAGAACACGTCGCCCGCTTTCACGCGGCGCGAGTCCGAGGCCAGCTGCCCGCCGGGAGCCGCCTGCTTGATCCAGTTGCTGATTTCGTTAGGTGTCATGGGCGCTCATTACATGACGTCGGCCCCGCCGTCGGCGGGGATGACGATTTCGGTGACGGACGAATCCGGCGGCACGTTCAGGGAACGCAGCGCGTTGGCCGCAACGGCGGCGAATGTCGGTGCTGCGACCTGGCCGCCATAGTGGCCGCCCGAGGTAGGTTCGTCGATCATGACAGCGATAATGAAGCGCGGATTCGACATCGGCACCATGCCGACGAAGGAACCGATGTATTTGCGCGGTATGGCGTAGCGGCCGTTTTCCACCTTGTAGGCGGTGCCGGTCTTGCCGCCTGCGCGGTAGCCCGGAATCTGCGCCTGCTTGGCGGTGCCGTCCTTGCCGGAGACCACGGTCTCCAGCATTTCGCGCATCTGCGCGGCGGTTTTCGGCTTGATGATCTGCTGCCCCACCGGCGGCTCGGTCACCTTCTGGAACGACAGCGGAATGGTGTCGCCGTTACGGGCAAACATCATGTACGAGCGCGCCAGCTGGATCAGCGACACCGAGATGCCGTTACCGTAGCTCATGGTGGCCTGCTCGATGGGACGCCAGGATTTGTAAGGACGCACGCGGCCCGCCACCGCGCCGGGGAAGCCCCACTTCGGCTGCTGGCCGAAACCGACCTTGGTGAACATCTCCCACATCTCCTGCGGCGGCATGCTGAGCGCGATCTTGGAGGTGCCGATGTTGGACGACATTTCGATAATCTGCGACACGTTGATGACGCCGTGGCCCTTGGTGTCGGTGATGGTGCGGTCCAGGATGGTGTAGCGGCCGGCGCCGGTGTCGATATAGGAATTCGGGTTCACGCGGCCGCTGTCCAGCGCCAGCGCCACCGTGATCGGCTTCAGCGTGGAGCCGGGCTCGAAGGTGTCGGTCATGACGCGGTTGCGCAGCTGCGCGCCGGTCAGCGAGCGGCGGTCGTTCGGGTCGTAGCTCGGGTAGTTGGCCAGCGCCAGCACTTCGCCGGTGTGCACGTCCAGCACCACCGCGCCGCCGGCCTTGGCCTTGAACTTCTCCACCGCGCCTTTCAGCTGGGTGTAGGCGATGTACTGGATCTTGCTGTCCACCGACAGGGTCAGGTCCTTGCCGTCGTGCGGTTCGTGGATCGAACCGATGTCCTCGACGATGTGGCCGAGGCGGTCCTTGATCACGCGGCGGCTGCCGGTGGCGCCCTGCAGCGTTTTCTGCTGCGCCAGCTCCATGCTCTCCTGGCCCACGTCCTCCACGTTGGTGAAGCCCACCACGTGCGTCATCACTTCGCCCTGCGGGTAGAAGCGCTTGTATTCCTTGCGCGCCTCGATGCCGTCGATCTTCAGCGCAGCGATCTTGTCGGCCACGTCCATCTCCACCTGGCGTTTTAGGTAGACCAGGTCGCGGTCCGAATCGAGCTTCTTGCGCAGGTCGGCCTCGCTCATGTCGAGCAGGGCGGCCAGCGCGCGCACCTTTTCAGCCGGTGCGGCCAGCACGTCTTCCGGAATCGCCCAGATGGCTTTCACGGGGACGGACGAAGCCAGCACCTGGCCGTTGCGGTCGGTGATCTTGCCGCGCGTGGCCGGCAGCTCCAGCGTGAAGGCGTAGCGGTTCTCGCCCTGCTGCTGCAGGAACTGGGTCTTCACGCCCTGCAGCCACAAGGCGCGCACGCCCAGCGCCAGGAAAGCGGCGAACAGCACGAACAGCACCACGCGCGAACGCCACGGCGGCAGGCTCACCGCCAGCATCGGGCTTTTCGAGAATGGCATGCCCTTCGAGCGTGCCACGCGTGCGCTGTTTGCTCCGCCGCCGGCCCGCATCACTGCTCTCCTTGCGTCAGGTATTGCGTGCGGTTGGCCGTCAGCTGCGTCATGTTCAGGTCGCGGCGGGCGATTTCCTCGATACGGGCGTGCTTGCCCAGCTTGGACTGGTCCAGCTGCAGCTGCGCCCAGTCGATATCGAGCTGGCGCGCCTTGGCCTGCGCGCGCTCGAGGTCGATGAACAGGTGGCGCGCCTGGTACTGCGCGTTCACCAGCGACAGCGCGCAGCCTACCAGCAAGGCCGCCAGGACGAGGTTGATCTTGAAGCTCACGCCGCCGCCTTGTCGTCGTAAGGAAGGCGGCGCGCCACCCGCATCACCGCCGAGCGGGCGCGCGGGTTGGCCTCGACTTCGGCGTCGGACGGCTTGATCTTGGCCAGCAGCTTCAGTTCCGGCTGCGGCAGGTCCACCGCGCGGATCGGCAGGCGCCGGTCCGGCTGCGGCACATTGGCCTTGGACGCGAAGAAGCGCTTGACCATGCGGTCTTCCAGCGAATGGAAGCTGATGATGGCCAGGATGCCGCCCGGCGCCACGCAGTCGTAGGCGTGGGTCAGTCCGGCTTCGAGATCCTCAAGCTCCTTATTGATGTGAATCCGGATAGCTTGAAAAGTCCGGGTGGCCGGATCCTTGCCCTTTTCACGGGTCTTGACCGCATTTGCCACGATTGCGGCAAGCTGTCGTGTGCTTGAAATTGGTTCGACTGCCCGGCGAGCAACAATCGCCTTTGCAATCTGAAAAGCAAACCGTTCTTCCCCATATTCTTTTATCACCTTTTCCAGTGTCTCTACGGTTTCGGTAGCCAGCCATTCCGCAGCCGACATGCCACGGGTGGTATCCATGCGCATGTCGAGCGGACCATCGTTGCGGAAACTGAAGCCACGGGCGGCGTCGTCCACCTGCGGCGAAGAGATGCCCAGGTCCAGCAGCACGCCGTCCACCTTGGGCATGGCGCGTTCCGCCAACGCGGAAGCCATGGTGGCGAAACTGTCATGCACGATCTGGAAGCGCGGGTCGGTGATCTGTTCGGCGGTGGCGATGGCCTGCAAGTCCTTGTCGAAGGCCAGCAGGCGGCCCTGCTCGCCCAGGCGCGACAGGATCAGGCGGCTGTGGCCGCCGCGCCCGAAGGTGCCGTCTATATACAGGCCGTTGGCGCGCGCGCCTTCCAGCTGGAGCGCGTCGACCGCCTCGTCTAGCAGCACCGTACGATGCTGGAATTCTGGCACCGCAACTGAAGTCATTTTGGGCGGGCCTTAGAAAGAAAAATCGGAAAGCGCGTCGGGCATGCCGACGTCGATGGTGGCTTGCTCGTTCTCGGCACGGCGGGCCGGATCCCAGATTTCGAAATGGGTCAGCATGCCGGACAGCACCACGTCGCGGCCCAGGCCGACGGCGTCGCGCAGCTCGGGCGCCACCAGGATGCGGCCGGCCGAGTCCATCTCCACGTCGTTCGCGTTGCCCAGCAAAATGCGCTGCCAGCCGCGGGCCGACATCGGCCAGGCGGCGATCTGGTCGCGCTTGGCTTCCCACACATGGCGCGGGTACATCAGCAGGCAACCGTCGGGATGCTTGGTAAGCGTGAGGCGTCCTTCGCACTGGATAGCCAGTGCGTCGCGATGCTTGGCCGGGATGGACATCCTGCCTTTCGCATCGAGAGTGATCGCGGAAGCGCCTTGAAACACGTATTACCTTTTAAATGAAGGGACAGACAAGCAGGGTCAGAAATCCCACAAAACTACACTTTTTCACACAGTTGCCCACTTTAGAGGATGGAAAGATAGTGGTCAAGCGCTTTCCAATCGGGAAAACATGGATTTTATTAATGAAATTAAGGACTTAGCGTCGATCCTTGATGCAGGCTCTAGTAAAAATATCGCGTTAAATTAGATACTTACACAAGATACTGAAAGTGCTACCTCATCAATCCCCCACCCATTGGGGCTAGTCTCAGGGCGAAAAAGATGTCAAGAAAAAATTGAAAATAAATTATAAGGTTGCCTAGTGACAACAGCAGCGTAGCAAATCGACAACGCAGCTCGATAGCGCTCGCGCGGCTGGACCGGGTCGGACGGAGTGGGGATTTTTCGTGGGATTTGGCACTCTGCCGCGCTTTGCGCGCGATCAGGCAGGATGGAGAATCTTGGGACCGAACCAGTGCTGAACTTTTCCTTCTGACTGCAACCGCAACAACTTGTATAGACAAATTCAAGCCCGCAAGGCGCGGGCTTGACCTGCATTTATTATACGCAAAGCGCGGGTTTTTATTCGTACGTTACGCTTAAGGACACCCCGCTGAAGGGCTGTTTCGCGTCCAGCGTAATGTAATACCAGCGCACCGCGGCAGGATTACCCAGCGCAATATCTTCCGCATTGCCGGCCTTGGCCGAAGCCTGGTCGTAACTGGACGGTGTCGGCCAGCGGTCCAGCGCCAGGTACATATTCACGTCGCCGGTGCCGTTGCGGGTGGCCAGCTTCAGGTTTTTCGCCCCTGCCGGCAGCATCAGCGTGAAGTAGGAGCGGTAGCTGGACGCCAGGTTGCGCACCGCGCAGTTTTTGCCCAGGGTGCTGGACGAGGCGCAGGCCGGCAGGTTGGCGCCCGGATCGTCGTTTGGCATCGGCGGTTCGCCGGCAGTGGTGGCCGTGTCCACCCAGGCGGCGAACTCGTTGTCGTAGGAGGTGCCGATCTGGCCGATGGCGGTTTGATAGCGGGTGTAGTCGCCGAGGCGGAATTTGGCCAGCATGCTGTCCACGTCCGGGCGGTGCTTCTCCATCATGAAACGGGTGGCCATATAACCCCAGCGGTAGGCGCGGTTGCTGTAGTCGCCCATGCTGTAGGTGTTGCCGAAGATCTCGCTCAGGCGGTAGGTGCGGGTTTTCGCCATGTCGATGGCGACCTGGTTGTCGTTCTTCAGCGTCAGGTATTCGGCGATGCCCTCGATCCACCACACGGTGGGCACGGCGGTGGAGGCGCCGAAATCGCCGTACATATTGAAACGGCCGTCCAGGTAGTGCACGTACTCGTGCTCCAGGTTCCACACCTTGAACGCGGGCCGCAGCCAGGACGCCTCGTGCGCGATGAAGCGCGCCTGGTTGCCGGCCTGCGCCGGATTGCCCTCCAGGTACATGCCGCCGTTGTCGGTGCCGATGCCGTAGATCACGCCGGCGTACTTGCTGTAATTGCTGTAGTCGTCGAACACCACCAGTTCCAGCGCCGTGTTGTTGTCGCTGCCGACCGGGGTGCGCTGGGTTTGCAGCATGGCGTGCACATAGCCCTCGCCCTGCTGCAGGGTGGTGCACACCTCCGTCATCTGGGCGGCGGTCATGTCTTGCGCGCGCAGGCGCAAGGTGGGGCTGCACTCGCGGCTGTACTTGAGCACGCTGTCCGCCAGCTGCTGCTCATAGTTGCAGGTGCCGTATTCGGCGCAGGCGGCGTTGTCGTAGTACTTCACGGCGGACGCTGCGGCCAGCCACAGGCCGCTGTCGGCGCCGGTCATGGTGCTCGTTTGCAGCGTGTTCTGCACCATGGGCTTGACCCCGGCTTTCAGCCCGGCGTACTGCATGAAGCGGAACGCCTCGCTGGCGGCGTCGGTCAGCTCGTAGGCGGCGTTGCTGTTGAGCAGGGCCGCCTTGTTGGCGGTGACGAAGGTGTTCAGCGCCGTGGCGTAGGACAGGTCGGCCTTCAGCAGGTCCGCCCCGCCCGGCCTGCCGTGCGCGTAGAACAGCACCGTCAGCGCGCCGGTCAGGCCGCCGCCCGCGCTGTTCTGCTTGAGCGCCTCGGCCGCGTTCGGGTAGCCGCTGCGGTTGGTGAAGCGGGTGACCACGGCCTTCACGCTGGGCAGGTAGTACAGCTCGTCGTGCATATTGGTGATCAGCTTGAAGGTTTCCAGCGCCGTGCTGTCAGCCGCCGCATTCGGCTGGTACAGCGCGCTGCCTTCGGCCAGTTGCCTGATCGGCGCGCGCAGCGACGCGGCCAGCGCGGCGGCCGGTTCCGGCATGGCGCCGGTGCCGGCCAGGTAGTAGCCGGCGCGTAGGTACAGCACCAGGTTCACCAGCTTCATATTGCTGGCGTTGTAGCCGGCCGCCTCCTGCGCCACGCGGCTGGCCACGGCGCTCATGTTGCCGGCCGAATAGATGGTGGCCGCCTGCTGCGCGCTCAGCGAGAACAGGCCGTAGGTGCACTCGTAGTCCGGCAGGCCGGCCAGGTAATCGGCCAGCGCGGCGCCGCTGTAAGTGGCCAGCTTGGCCATGTCCTTGCACTCGGGCGTGGCGGCCAGCGTGGCGGCGGCCGGCGCGCTGCTGCGCAACTGGCGCGGCATCAGGTCGTGGCGCGGCTTCTTGCTGACCGACAGGTTGTAGCGGCTCTGCTCGGCCGAAGGCGGCAGGCTCTGGCGTACGTGCGGCATGGGGGCCTGGCGCAGGCGCGCATGCTCGCCTTCATGGGTATCGGCGGCGACGGCGTTGGCGCAGCAGGAAGCCATCAGCGCTATCAGTGTTGCCTGGGGCAGTGCATTTCTTGGGAATGACATGTGTTCCGCTCCTGTTTTTTGTTGTCGATAAGGTCGCCGGGACAGCGTCCCGGGCCAGGAAATACTAGCGTGGCAAGATTTCCGGGATGACAGCAAAAACAGGCTTGCGGAGCCGTTCGCTCTATTTAAACGGCAACGGGCTTGCGATCGGCACAGCGGGCAAACGCCGCCGGCGCAGAAAAGCCACAGCTATCAATTCGCGAGCGACGCCAGCAGGGATGCGGCAGCGCTGCCGACGTGGCCGCCCTGGCTGCGGCACTGGGCGCGGTACTGCACCGGGGTTTGCCCGGTGAGCGCCTTGAACTGGCGGCTGAAGGCGCTGTGGTCGGTATAGCCGCAGTCGGCGGCGATCTCGGCGATGCTGAGTTCGCGGCCCGACTCGATCAGCGCCAGCGCGCCGTCGAGCCGCGTCTGCAGCAACAGCTGGCGCGGGCTGTAGTGGAACACGCGCTGGAACAGCCGCTCCACGCGCGCCAGCGGCAAGCCGGCGTCGCGCGCCAGCTGCTGCAGGCACAGCGGCTCGCGGTAGTGCTCGCGGATATGTTGGGCGATGCCGGCGATCTGCCGGTACACGGGGTGGTGGTCGTCCGCCAGTCCCAGGTCGTGCGAAGTGCCGACCAGGCCGACGATGGCGCCGGCCTCGTCGCGCAGCGGCACCTTGTGCGTCAGGCACCAGCCGTGGCGGCGGTTGGGATACAGGTGCAGCTCCAGGTGCTGGCGGATGGTGCAGCCCAGCTCGATCACCTGCCGGTCCTGCACGATATAGGCCTGCGCCAGCGAGCGCGGGTGCACTTCCAGCACCGTCTTGCCGGCCAGTTCCTGCTTGCTGCGCAGGCCGCAGCGCCGCACCAGCGTGTGGTTGGCGGCCAGGTAGCGGCCGTCGCGGTCCTTGACGAAGAAGGCTACGTCGCTCAGGGCATCGAACAGGGTTTCGATGGCCGCCAGTTCCACATTGAACATGTCCGCTCCGCGTCGTTATTTTAATAATAACAGCGGATATTACCCGATCTGCGCGGCGCCGGGCCGCCCGCTTCAGGCGGCCTTGTCCAGGCGGTGCGGCAGGGCGGTGCGGGCGGATTCCGGACGGCGCGGCGCGTGGCCGGACGCCACGGACAGCGCGCGCGGCGCGGCGGCGCCGTCCAGCGTGAAGATGCTCACCAGCGAATCCAGCCCGCCGGCCTGCTCGCGCATGCTTTGCGACGCGGCCGTGGCCTCCTCCACCAGCGCGGCGTTCTGCTGGGTGACGCTGTCCATCTGCGCGATGGCCTGGTTGACCTGCTCGATGCCGGCGCTCTGCTCCTGCCCTGCCAGCGTGATCTCGCTCATGATTTCCGTCACGCGGCGCACGCTGACCACCACTTCCTCCATGGTGGCGCCGGCCTGGCTGACCAGCATGCTGCCGGCCTCGACCTGGTTGACCGAGTCGCCGATCAGCACCTTGATCTCCTTGGCGGCGGCAGCCGAACGCTGCGCCAGGTTGCGCACTTCCGAGGCCACCACGGCAAAGCCGCGGCCCTGCTCGCCGGCGCGCGCCGCTTCCACCGCCGCGTTCAGCGCCAGGATGTTGGTCTGGAAGGCGATGCCGTCGATCACGCCGATAATGTCGACGATCTTGCGCGCCGAGGCGTTGATGCTGCCCATGGTTTCGACCACCCGGCCCACCACCGAGCCGCCCTTTTCGGCAATGCCCGAGGCCGTCAGCGCCAGCTGGTTGGCCTGGCGCGCGCTGGCCGAATTCTGCTTCACGGTCGAGGTCAGTTCCTCCATCGAGGCGGCGGTTTCCTCCAGCGAGCTGGCCTGCTGCTCGGTGCGGGCCGACAGGTCCAGGTTGCCGGCCACGATCTGGTCCGAGGCGCTGGAGATGGTGTCGGTGGCCACGCGCACCTGGCCGACGATGTGGGCCAGGCTGGCGCGCATGCTGCTCATGGCGTACAGCAGGCTGCTGTCGTCGCCCGGCGCGGTATGCACTTCGACCGACAGTTCGCCGGCGGCGATGCGGTTGGCGATGCTCGCCGCGTAGTCCGGCTCGCCGCCCAGGCGGCGCGTCAGCCAGCGCGTGATCAGCGCGGCGCCCAGCGCGCCCAGCGCCACGCTGGCCGCCAGCAGCGAGAAGATCCAGGTGCGGGCCGATTTGTACAGCTGCTCGCCGTCCTGCGCGGCCTGAATGCCGCCGGCGCCGTACAGCGCCACCAGCTTGTCCACCTGGCCGCGCAGCGCCACGATCAGCTTGTTCGACTCGCCCCGGATCAGCGCCTTGGCGGCCACGTCGTCATTGGCGCGCGCGGCGGCGCGGATTTTCGCGTCCTCCGCCATGTAGCGTTCCCACATGGATACGAAGGCCGCGTACAGCTCCTTCTCCTCCGGCGTGGCCAGCAGCTGCACGTACTCGGCCTGCATCTTGCCCAGGTCCACCAGGTCATTGGCGATCACTTTGTCGTACTTGTCCATGTCGGCCTGCTCGGTCGAGATGATGTACTGGAACTCGCGCGTGCGCACGCGCGCGATCTGCGACTTGATGTCCTGGATCACGCGCATGCTCGGCATCCAGCGCGACGACAGTTCGTTCGCGGTCCGGTTCACCTCGGCCAGCTTGACGATGGAAAACACGCCGACGCACACCGTCAGCGCCAGCACCGAGGCAAAGGCCAGCCCCAGCTTGGTCGATAGCTTGAGTTTACGTAGCCAGTTCATATTTTATTCCTTTGATAAGTATTTTTCCGTATGGAAATATTCTATCGCATCGCAATATTTCTTGCTTGCCGACGTTAAAATTTAACGAATCCGCCCAAATAAAGTGTGAACAGCTTGTAACTACGTGTTTTCCACAGTTGCCTAAAGTGAACAAAATCACCAAGTAAAATCAGACTCGATTGCGAGAAGCACCGCTGGGTGTTCAGCATACCGCATTGTGCTTATTTGTAAATTGATGCGACGCAACAAAATGCTTGCAATTCGCTCCCGGCGTAGTAATATTGGTTCATAGTTGCCGTGTGGCAACAATAACCAGGAGCTACCATGCTGACCACTATCGAACAATCCGGCAAGATTTCCATCGTCAAACGCAGCTTCTCCTGGGGCGCGGATCTGGACGCCATCCACGCGCTGGTCGCGCAGCACTTCGACGACTTCAACGGCAACGGCTTCTATCCGCATCCGGACGAGGAAGCGCTGCGGCGCAAGCTGCTGGCCATCCCCACGCTGCAGCGCCTGGCGGGCGCCATCGCGGGACGCCAGGCGCGCGGCCTGGCCATCACCGGCCTGGGGCTGGGCGAGCTGGACGAGGCGCGCCGCAACGCCGCGCTGTACGCCATCGCCCTCACCCAGGGCTACCCCACCTCCACCGACCAGCGCACCCGGCGCGTGGCCTGGGACGTGCGCGCCCGCAGCAACGCCGCCGCCGATCCGGCGCAGGCGCGCTTCGTCACCTTCTCCGAGCGCGTCGGCGGCGCCGACATGCACACCGATTCCTCCTTCTACCCCATGCCGGAGGAGCAGTTCATGCTGTACGTGGTGAACGCGGCGCGCTGCAACGGCGGCGCCTCGCTGCTGATCGACATCGAAGACATCGTGGACGAACTGAACAAGACCGCCGCCGGGCGCGAGGCCTACGGCCTGCTATGCACCCAGCCGGTGCCCTTCCGCGTGCCGTCGGTGTACGCAGCAAGCGAGCAGCAACTCGAGTATCATCTGGCACCGGTGTTCACGCTGGAGGGCGGGCTGGCGATGCGCTGGCGCTACGACTCCATCGTCAAGGGACTGGCGGCGCGGCCCGACCTGGCTTCGCCGCAACTGGCCGCCGCGCTGGAACTGCTGAACGACATCATCGAACGGCGCGCCCCGCGCTTCGACCGCTGCCTGCCGGACGACACCCTGCTGTGGGCGGACAACCACCGCACGCTGCACGGCCGGGCCAACTATACCGATCCGGGCCGGCACCTAATCCGCATCCGCATTTCCAACACGCCCAACGCCCGGCGCATCGGGCCGTCCGGCATTTCGGCAGACTGACATGCTCGCATCCATCATTCCCGTTTTCCTGATCATCCTGCTGGGCGTGGCCATCCGCCACTACGAGTGGCTGCCGGAAGAGTTCTTTCCGTCGATAGAAAAGTTCTCCTACAACATCGCCTTCCCCGCGCTGCTGTTCGCCGGCACCGCGCGGCTCAGCTTTGCCGGCAGCCAGGTGGGCGAACTGGCGCTGGCCACGCTGCTGCCGACCTTCATCATCATCGGCGTCACGCTGCTGGCCATGCTGGGCGCGCGCGGCCTGCCCGGCGCCAGCCGCTCGTCCGTGGTGCAGGGCGCGATGCGGCCCAACACCTACTTCGGGCTGGCGGTGTCGTCGCTGTTCTTCGACGCCGACACGGCGGCGCTGGTGATGCTGTCGCTGGCGCTGTGCCTGCCGGTGGTGAACGTGGTGTCCATCATCGCGCTGTCGTGGTGGAGCGGCAGCAAGGCCGACCTGCTCCAGATTGTCCGCACGCTGGCGCGCAACCCCATCATCCTGTCCACGCTGGCGGGCATGCTGGTCAGCCTGTCCGGGCTCGCCGTTCCGCTGCCGCTGATGAATACGCTCGACATCCTGGGCAAGGCGGCGCTGTGCCTGGGGCTGGTGTGCGTGGGCAGCGGGCTGGTGTTCTCGCTGCAGGGGCTGCGGCCGGTGGCGCTGGGCTGGACCTCGCTGCTCAAGCTGGTGGCGCTGCCGCTGGTGGCGGCCAAGGTGTGCGTGCTGTTCGCGGTGTCCGCGCCGGTGGCGCTGGCGGCCACCTTCTACTGCGCGCTGCCGACCGCGCCCAACGCCTACATCATGGCCAGGCAATTGGGCGGCGACACGCGCCTGATGGCCGCGCTGATCACCCTGCAAACCCTGCTGGCCATTGTGACGGTCCCGCTCAGCAAGAGCTTCCTGCCGCTGATGGGCGGCTGAGAACCAGGGGCTAGTCGGCGATGCGCGCCAGCAGCTCGGCCGTGGCCAGGATTTCGCTGGCGTAGGTCGGCCCGTTGAACTCGTGGGCGGCGCGCAGCATCTCGTGCGTGAACGCAGCGGTGGCGTCCTTCACCAGGGTCACGTGGTAGCCCAGCTCCATCGCGAAGCGGCCGGTGCCCTCGATGCAGGTGTTGGCCAGCAGGCCGACAATGACCACCTTCTGCACGCCGTGCTGCTTCAACTGCTGGTCCAGGTCGGTGTTCGCGAAACCGCTCTGGGCCCAGTGCTCCTTGATCATCACATCGCCTTCCTGCGGCTGGAAGTCGGGATGCCACTCGCCGCCCCAGGTGTCCTTGGCAAACACCTGCGCCGCCGCACTGCGCAGCTGGTAAGGCGTGGCGAACTTCCACTTCTGGTAGTCGCCCGGCTCCGAGCGGTGATGCGGCACATAAAACACCTGGATGCCCGCCTTGCGCGCCGCATCCAGCACCTGCTTCATATGCAGCAGCAAGTCCTGCTCCTGCGCCACCTTTTCCACCAGCGGCCACAGCTTGCCGCCGTGGCTGAGGAAATCGTTGTAGGGATCAACCAGCAGCAAGCCGGTGTTCTCCTTGCCATATATGTCGCTCACCGGAGTCTCCTTCAGTGTGAAGTTCGAAAATCCAGTGTAGCCCGCCCTGCCGGCCGCGCGCGTTAATTGATGTGAATCTTCGCTAAGCCAACATGACAAATCGCAAGCCGCTGCCAGCGCCATCCAAGAGCCATAAGCCAGCGTGCGAACTGAAGATTCGCTAAGCCGCTTGACGATCGGACGTGCCGAGGTGAGCCGAACTTTGCGGATCAATCAGATGGTCCGCAAATGCGCCGAAGTCTTCGCGCCGGTCCTCACGCAGCGTAAATCGCTCGGTCTGGAGGAGTGGAACGGAGGTGAAGAACATGTTGCCCATGAGGTAGTTCAGAGAGTGCCAGCCCAATCAGAACGGCGCGTCCCAGCCCTTGGCGCGCTCGACGGCGCGCGACCAGCGGGACAGCAGCGCGGCGCGCTGGTCGGCGCCCATGGCCGGTTCGAAGCGGCGCTCGCATTGCCATTGGGCGGCGATTTCCCCGGCCGATTCCCAGAAGCCCACCGCCAGCCCGGCCAGGTAGGCCGCCCCCAGCGCCGTGGTTTCGGTGACCTTGGGCCGCACCACCGGCACGCCCAGCAAATCGGCCTGGAACTGCATCAGCAGGTCGTTGCGGGCGGCGCCGCCGTCGGCGCGCACTTCGGTGACGGGGATGGTGCGGTGCGAGGCCGCCACGTCCTTCTGCATCGCCGCCAGCAGCTCGGCGCTCTGGTAGGCGATGGCCTCGACCGCCGCGCGCGCGATGTGCGCCGCCGTGGTGCCGCGCGTCATGCCCATCAGGGCGCCGCGCGCGTACGGGTCCCAGTGCGGCGCGCCGAGGCCGGTGAAGGCCGGCACCAGCAGCACGCCGTCGCTGTCGGGCACGCTGCCGGCCAGCGCTTCCACATCGCCCGACTGCTTGATGATGCCGAGCCCGTCGCGCAGCCACTGCACCGTGGCGCCGCCCATGAAGACGCTGCCTTCCAGCAGGTAGTCGGTGCGGCCGTCCACGCGCCAGCCCACCGTGGACAGCAGGCGGTTGTGCGACACGGCCGCTTGCCGTCCCGCGTGCATCAGCATGAAACAGCCGGTGCCGTAAGTGTTCTTGACCATGCCCGGCGCGTGGCAGGCCTGGCCGAAGGTGGCGGCCTGCTGGTCGCCGGCGATGCCGGCCACGGCAATTTCGCCGCCGAACAGCGCGGCGCGCGTCATGCCGACTTCCTCGCTGGAGGACACCACCTGCGGCAGCATCTGCTCGGGTATGTCGAACAGCGCCAGCAGGTCCGCGTCCCAGCGCATCAGGTGGATGTTGAACAGCATGGTGCGCGAGGCGTTGCTGACGTCGGTCACGTGCACGCCGCACAGCTTCCAGGCCAGCCAGGAATCGATGGTGCCGAAGGCCAGCGCGCCGTGGCGGGCCCGCTCGCGCGCGCCGGGCACGTGGTCCAGCAGCCATTTGATCTTGGTGGCGGAGAAATACGCGTCCAGCTCCAGGCCGGTGCATTCGGCGATCAGCCTGGCCTTGCCGGCCGCGCGCAGCTCGTCGCAGATGCCGGCGGTACGCCGGTCTTGCCAGACGATGGCGGGCGCGATCGGCTCGCCTGTCTTGCGGTCCCACACCACGGTGGTTTCGCGCTGGTTGGCGATGCCGATGGCGCGCACCTGCTGCGCGTCGACATGGTTGTCGTGCAGGACCTTGCGGGCGACGGTGAGCTGGCTGTTCCAGATTTCGTTGGGGTCGTGCTCGACCCAGCCGGGATGGGGATAGTGCTGCGGAAATTCCAGCGTCGCGCTGCCGTGGATCTGCCCCTGGTGGTCGAACAGGATGGCGCGCGAGCTGGTGGTCCCCTGGTCAAGCGCCAGGATGTATTGTTTCATAAGCATGTCCCCATGCAGAACAATGTATTCAGTTGAAGCAAGCCGATAGGCCGGATTTTGTTACGGCGCTCGCCCTTGCGGGTCCGCGCTATGACAGCCATTCCTCTAGGCGCTGGATTACTCCAGTGCTCAAGCTTTCTACCCGCACGCTCCGCGAGCAGCATCATCGCGTGCCTATTTGAAATTGCACCAGGTGGAGGTTACCGCGTTTCACCGTAACTTAATACGCTCGTCTCTGTGGCCCTATTCCTCGCCTTATACCCCGAAAGGCTTTCAGCGGACGGCCGTTAACCGTCACCCCGCTCTGTGGAGTCCGGACCTTCCTCCCGCCTTTGCATTGCTGCATCGGCCAGCGGCTGTCTGGCTTGCTTCAGGGCATATTGTACCACGCCGCCCTTTTTGGAAATTTGATGTCGCCATTTCAAAAGCCGGGCGCGGTGGCTGGCCGTAGAATGCCGCATCACTTTGCATAAAGGTCAGACCATGACGCATCCCTCCCGCACCGGTGGCCAGATTCTGGTGGACGCCCTGAAGATCCACGGCGTCGATACCGCCTTCGGCGTGCCCGGCGAAAGCTACCTCGACGTGCTCGACGCGCTGCACGAGTCCGGCATCCGCTTCATCATCAACCGCCAGGAGGGCGGCGCGGCGTTCATGGCCGAGGCTTACGGCAAGATGACCGGCCAGCCCGGCATCTGCTTCGTCACGCGCGGCCCCGGCGCCACCAACGCGTCCATCGGCGTGCACACGGCGTTCCAGGACTCGACCCCGATGATCCTGTTCATCGGCCAGGTGGGCAGCGACTTCATGGACCGCGAGGCTTTCCAGGAAATCGACTACCGCCGCATGTACGGCCAGATGGCCAAGTGGGTGGCGCAGATCGACCGCGCCGACCGCATTCCCGAATACATGGCGCGCGCCTTCCAGGTGGCCACCAGCGGCCGCCCCGGCCCGGTGGTGCTGGCCCTGCCGGAAGACATGCTGACCACCATGGCGGCCGTGGCCGACACCGGCCGCTACCAGCCCACCCAGGGCGCGCCTTCGCAGCCGCAGATGGCGCAGCTGCGCGCCATGCTGGCCGAAGCCAAGCGCCCGCTGGTGCTGCTGGGCGGCGGCGGCTGGAATGCGCAAGCCTGCGCCGACGTGCAGCGCTTCGCCGAGGCCAACGCGCTGCCGGTGGCCTGCGCTTTCCGCTTCCAGGATTTGCTGGACAATGCCCATCCGCAGTACGTGGGCGACGTCGGCATCGGCATCAACCCGAAGCTGGCCGCGCGCGTGAAGAACGCCGACGTGCTGATCGCCATCGGCCCGCGCCTGGGCGAGATGACCACCAGCGGCTACGAGCTGCTGTCCTCGCCGGTGCCGCAGCAGCGCCTGGTGCACATCCATTCCAGCCCCGAAGAACTGGGCAGCGTCTACCAGGGCGAGCTGATGATCGCCAGCGGCATGCCGCAAGCGGCGGCCATGCTGGCGCAGATGGAGCCGGTGGACGCTTCCGCCTGGCAGGGCAGCGTGGCCGAAGCCAGGGCCGACTACCAGGCCTTCCAGCAGCAGCCGCCCATCTTCCAGGACGGCAAGGCGCCGCTGAACCTGTGGCAGCTGGTGCAGGACATGGACGCGCTGACGCCGGCCGACACCATCATCACCAACGGCGCCGGCAACTACGCCACCTGGGCGCACCGCTTCCACCGCTACGGCGGCATGCGCACCCAGCTGGCGCCGACCAGCGGCGCCATGGGCTACAGCGTGCCGGCCGGCGTGGCGGCCAAGATCGTCGATCCGTCGCGCACCGTGATCACCTTCGCCGGCGACGGCGAGTACATGATGAACGGCCAGGAACTGGCCACCGCGGTGCAGTACCGCGCGGGCGTGATCATCATCGTGTTCAACAACAGCATGTTCGGCACCATCCGCATGCACCAGGAGAAGAACTATCCGGGCCGCGTGTCGGGCACGGAGCTGCACAATCCGGACTTCGCGGCGCTGGCGCAGGCTTACGGCGCGCATGGCGAAGTGGTGACGGAGACGGCGCAGTTCGCGCCGGCGCTGCGGCGCGCGCTGGAACATACGCGCGGCAAGAGCCTGCCGGCGGTGATCGAGCTGCGCTACGACGGCAATCTGATCACGCCGGGCGCCACGCTGGAGACCATCCGCAAGAACGCGGAGGCGGCGCAAGCGGCGAAGTAATCAGGCTTGCTGCGGCTGCGGGGCGGCCTGCTTGACGGGCGCCTCGTGCGGCATGTTCGGCACCGCAGGCTTGTCTTCTTCTGGCTCCAGCGGGGCCGGCTTGGGCGCGGGGCACGGCTTGCAAGCCGGCGCCTCGCGGCCGAAATCCTTCACCTTCTTCAGCCTGGCCGGCACATCGGGCTGGCCGCAATAGCCGCCATCGAGCAGCAAGGTGTCGCCTTTGTCGGCGAACTTGCCGCTGATGGTGCGCTCTTCCTCGTCCACCTGCACCGAGAAATACATCTGCCGGCCTTGCGGGTCGATGTTGACGTCGCCCGCCACCAGCGGCCAGCTCAGGCCGCCCGCCGTAAATTCATAGATCACCGTGTCCACTTCGGCAAAGCGCTGCACGCTGATGCGCTGGCCGCCGAACTCGCCGCTTTCCGGGTGCACGCACAAGTCCGAATACACCGCCATGCCGTAGCGCGGCAAGCCCGCGGCCGCCTTGGAGGCCGGCTTGGTGACCGCCTTCGGCGCGGCGATCGCGGCACTGGCCGCCAGCAGGGAGAAACACGCGATTTGATGGGCTATTTTCATGGCCGCAATTTTAGCATTGGAATAAAAAACGGCGGCCCGCAGGCCGCCGTTCTCAGCATTTAACTCCGCCTACACGGAATTAGAAGGTGTGCTTGATGCCCACGTTGAATGCTTTGTCGCCGGTACCGACTTCAGCGTTGTTGCCAACGGTGTAGCTGGCGCCGCGCTTGTTCTTGATCTTGGCGTAGGCAACGTAGGTGCTGGTACGCTTCGACAGCGCGTGCGAGTAGCCCAGCGCCCACTGGTTGGCGTCGCGGTTGGCCAGTTCGTTGTCATCCTTGTGGATGTACGAAGCGATCAGGGTGCCAGCGCCGCCCAGAGGAGCGGTTGCGCCGATCAGCATGGTGTCGCTGTCGGTCGAAGCTGCCACTGCGGTTGCGGTGAAGGCGGTTGGGTTAGGGATAGGCGACGAGGTTGGGCCCTTGTCGTCGCTGTATGCGAAGTAAGCTTTTGCGACTTTGAAGTCGTAGTTGGCAGCGAACAGGGTGCTGTGCGCGTAGTCGCGGTTCACAACCGGCACGCCGGCAGCGGCGGTGTCGTTGTTGCGGTTGTTGTACGCCAGGCGGGCTTGCAGCGGGCCGTTACCGTAGTTCAGGGACACGCCCAGTTGACGGCCAGCGTCGGATTTCGACTGTTCGCCTACGCCGTACTGGAATTCACCGCTGAAGCCGCTGTAGGTCGGGGTCTTGTAGTTAACCGAGTTCGAAGCGCGCACGTTCATGCCCGACGCGCCGAACAGGTTCTTGGCCGAACCGGCCAGGCCAGCCTGGAACGGGTCTGCCACTTGCGACAGCGCCAGGTACATCGGGGTGTACTGGCGGCCCAGGGTCAGGCTGCCGGCTTCTTTCGACACCAGGCCAACGTACGATTGACGCTGGAACAGGCCGGAAGCGTCGCCCACGCCGGTGTCGGCTGCAAAGCCGGCTTCCAGCAGGAATACTGCGGACAGGCCGCCACCCAGGTCTTCCGTACCACGGAAGCCCAGACGGGAGGCGCTACCAACACCACTGCTTACTTTCGTTACGTTGCCTGCTTTGCCGCCACGCTCGGAAACCACGCCGGCATCAACGATACCGAAGATGGTGACGTTCGATTGGGCGAAAGCAGCGCTGCTCATTGCGCCCAGAACTGCGATGGAGATCAGAGTTTTTTTCATTACGAGTTTCCTTCAGTTTGTGTTGCATAAAAGGGTAAAGCTGGAACCACGGCTCAATTCTTGTGCTTGTCGGCGCTCGGCTTGCAGGCGCCACACTTTATAATTTGTGAGGGCAATCCCCGATTGCCGCACTGCGATTTCGGATAAGAAACGCGTCACTTATATAGGCTGCCGCTCGTTGTTGCCGGCTTCGTCACAGAGCGGTGGGCTCTGGAGGCGGCACTATACTGGCCGTTTGCTAATCCAGCAAGTGTTATGAATCGTCCAGTGTGCACCTGTAGACTGAACTGCAAGCTGAACCAAACAGCATTATTTATACAGCAATCAGCCCGGTTCTGCTTGGACTTGTTAGTTATAAGTAATTTCCACAATAGAATTTCAGGCTTGCGGGCAGGGTGCCGCCACGCCCTGCGGACGTCCTTGACGACGGCGGCGGAAGGGCTATGGTTTAATGACCGGGTCCGCTTCGCCTGCGCCACTTCCCGCCTCCCGGATACAACACTTCAGGAATTTTTTTTCAGTTTTGTGACTTTTTTTGTCTATGACAAACACACCGCTTCAGGCTGAATTGTGTTCATTGTCCGGGCTGGCCCGCCTGTGTCGTGGACAAGCTTCGCCATAGGGGAGATTCGGGCGGACGCACGCTCCGGCATGGGACACTTTCTCTACCGAAACGATTGTAGAATGCAGTTCGCAACCGGGCGCAAGCCCGCACGCCTTGAAAGCGCGGCCACCCCGAACATGTGGCCGCATATGCAAAATGAACACTGAGGCCCCCGCTTTGACAGTCCCCAGTACCATCAGCGACGTTGAGCGCGACACCGGCGTGGCCAAGGAAACCTTGCGCGTCTGGGAGCGCCGCTACGACTTCCCGCAGCCCCTGCGCGACCCGTTCGGCGAACGCGTCTACCCGACCGAACAGGTGGTCAAGCTGCGCCTGGTGAAACGGCTGATCGACCTGGGCTTTCGTCCCGGCAAAGTCATCCAGTACAGTCCGGAAGAACTGCAGGCGCTGGCCGAGAAGGCCGCCGACAGCAGCAAGACGCGCAGCCGCGCGCAGCACCCCGAACTGCAGGTCTACCTCGACTTGTGCAAGGCGCACCAGATGGACGCGCTGCGCCGCAAGCTGTCGCAGGCGCTGCTGGTGATGGGTTTGAAAAGCTTCGTCATCGACCTGGTCACGCCGCTGACGGTGATGGTGGGCGACGCCTGGGCCTCCGGCCGCTTCGCCGTCTTTGAGGAACACCTGTTCGCCGAATCGCTGCAAATGGTGATGCGCAGCGCCATCTTCTCGGTGCCGCAGGCGAACGCCGGCCACAACGGCGCGCCGCGCCCGCGCATCCTGCTCACCACCTTGCCGCAGGAACGCCACGGCCTGGGCCTGCTGATGGCCGAGGCGCTGTTCGCGGCCGAGGGGGCGCACGCCATTTCGCTCGGCATCCAGACCCCGGTGCCGGACATCGCCGACGCCGCCCGCAGCCTGGGCGTGGACAGCGTGGCGCTGTCGCTGTCGGCTTCCATGAACCCGCGCCAGGCGCTGGACGGCTTGAAAGAGCTGCGCGCGCGCCTGCCTGAAACGGTGGAAATCTGGGCCGGCGGCAACTGCTCGGCGCTGCGCAAGCGTCCGCCCGCCTTCGTGCGCGTGTTCCAGCTGGCCGAAATCGGCGGCGGCATCGCTGACTGGCGCGTGCGCATGCGCACCCAGGCCCTGCCGATCGGCTGATCGCCGGGTTAGCGCCGGTTAATGATCCAACAACCCCGCAGCGGCTGGGCGCCCGCGCTCTGGTAGAATACCGGCAGATTCCCCCGTCCGGCGCCGCCGGACCTTCGCTTGAAGCCCTCTACCGCACACCAATGTTTAGCTTCTTCAAGAAAAAACCTGTCCAGCCTGAGACTCCTCCCGCCCTGCCCCAGGCAGCCGCTCCCGCTCCCGCAGCCCATGCCGACGTCGCGCCGGCCACTGCGTCGGCCCCACCTGCCCCCGTGATTTCGCCCGGCGCCGAGCAGGACAAGCCGAACTGGATGGCCCGCCTGAAGGCCGGCCTGTCCAAGACTTCCGCCAACCTGTCGGTACTGTTCGTCGGCGCCAAGATCGACGACGAGCTGTACGAGGAACTGGAAGCGGCGCTGCTGATGGCCGACGCCGGCGTCGACGCCACCCAGTTCCTGCTCGACGCGCTCAAGCGCAAGGTCAAGGAAGACAAGCTGCTGGACGCGGCCGCCGTCAAGGCTGCGCTGAAAACGCTGATGGTCGAGCTGCTGGCGCCGCTGCAGAAACCGTTCGAGCTGGGCCGCCACCAGCCGCTGGTGATGATGATTTCCGGCGTCAACGGCGCCGGCAAGACCACCACCATCGGCAAGCTGGCCAAGCACATGCAGGGCCACGGCCAGTCCGTGCTGCTGGCCGCCGGCGACACCTTCCGCGCCGCCGCGCGCGAGCAGCTGATGGTGTGGGGCCAGCGCAACAACGTCACCGTCATCTCGCAAGAGTCCGGCGACCCGGCCGCCGTGTCCTACGACGCGGTGCAGTCGGCCAAGGCCAAGGGCATCGACGTGGTGATGATCGACACCGCCGGCCGCCTGCCGACCCAGCTGCACCTGATGGAAGAGCTGAAAAAGGTCAAGCGCGTGCTGGGCAAGGGCCTGGAAGGCGCGCCGCACGAAACCCTGCTGGTTATCGACGGCAACACCGGCCAGAACGCGCTGGCGCAGGTGAAAGCCTTCGACGACGCGCTGCAGCTGAGCGGCCTGATCATCACAAAGCTGGACGGCACCGCCAAGGGCGGCGTCATCGCCGCGATTGCCCGCGTGCGCCCGGTGCCGGTGTACTTCATCGGCATCGGCGAGCGCATCGAAGACTTGCAGCCGTTCAACGCCACGGAATTTGTCGAAGCCTTGCTCGGCTAAACGATATAAGGACGGCCCCCGCCCATGATTGAATTCCAGCACGTTAGCAAACAATACTCGGCCGACGCCACCGCGCTGCGCGACGTGTCGCTCACCGTCAACAAGGGCGAACTGGTGTTCCTGGCCGGCCCGTCCGGCGCCGGCAAGTCCACCCTGCTGAAAATGATCGCCGCCATGGAGCGCCCCAGCTCGGGCAAGGTGATCGTCAACGGCCAGGACATCGGCAAGCTGAAACCGGCCGGCGTGCCCTTTTTGCGCCGCAACCTGGGCCTGATCTTCCAGGAGCAGCGCCTGCTGACCGACCGCTCTATCCTGGCCAACGTGATGATGCCGCTGATGGTGACCGGCCAGCCGCGCGCGCAAGCCGAACAGCGCGCCCGCGCCGCGCTCGACAAGGTGGGCCTGGGCGACCGCGCCGGCGCTTCGCCGCTGGCCCTGTCCGGCGGCGAACAGCAGCGCGTGTCGATCGCGCGCGCCATCGTCAACCGGCCGCAAATCATCCTGGCCGACGAACCGACCGCCAACCTGGACCGCGCCAGCGCCGACCGCGTGCTGGACGCGCTGCGCGCCTTCCACTCGGTGGGCGTGACCTGTTTGATCTCCACCCACGACGACCAGGTGCTGGCCGGCGCGGCGCGCGTGATCCATCTGAAACAGGGACAGCTGCACAGCGTCAGCGATGCATCCGAGCAAGAGGTGGCCGCATGAGCAGCTGGTTCCGTCAACACGGCTTCGCGCTGGGCGCCGCGCTGGTGCACCTGCGCAAGGCGCCCGGCAGTTTCCTGTTCAACATCCTGGTGGTGGCCATCGCCCTGGCGCTGCCCTTCATGGGCCTGACCCTGCTGGACAATGTGCGCCCGCTGTCCGAACAGATGTCGGTCGATCCCGAAATCAGCCTGTTCATGAAGCAGGATGTGCCGCGCGAGCAATCGGCCGCGCTGGCCACGCCGCTGCGCGAACTGATGAAGGACGCCAAGATCATTTTCGTGCCGCGCGAAAAGGCGCTGGACAACCTGAAAGGCAAGAGCGGCCTGTCGGATGTGATCGCCACCCTGGGCGAAAACCCGCTGCCGGACAGCTACATCGTCAAGCTGGACGCCTTCCGCAGCGCCGCAGCCGGCCTGGACGTGGACCTGCTGGCCGAACAGATGCGCGCCCTGCCCGGCGTGGACACGGTGCAGATCGACTCGGCCTGGGTCAAGCGCCTGGCCGCGCTGATCGGCATCCTCAAGCTGGCCCTGCTGCTGCTGGCCGTCACCCTGGGCACGGTGGTGGTGGCGGTGGTGTTCAACACCATCCGCCTGCAGGTGCTGACGCAGCGCGAGGAAATCCTGGTGTCCAAGCTGATCGGCGCCACCGACACCTTCATCCACCGCCCCTTCTATTACACCGGCGCCCTGCTGGGCCTGTGCGCCGGCGGCGTGGCGCTGGGCGCGGTGGCGCTGGCGCTGCAGCCGCTGAACAAGGCCATTGCCGAGTTCGCCCGCCTGTACGCATCCGAATTCCAGCTGGGCGTGCTCGCGCCGCTGCCCATGGCCGGCCTGCTGGCCGTGTCCGCCGCGCTGGGCCTGGTCGGCGCGCTGCTGTCCGTGCAGCGCCACCTGGCCCGCCTCAACTGAGCGCCGGCGGGCAGCGTGCGTTCGCGCACAGTGCCCGCCGCCCCCGTCCGCTATCCTGTTCCCATTGACGTTTCGCAAACACAATCCGGTTTGCCTCGCCTTTGTCAAAAGCCATCGAATAGAATCTTCCCATAGCATTACCACTATCAGGGTCATTGAATCTGGCGATTGGCACTCATCGATCGAGAGTGCTAATATATGTCCAACCGATACCTTAACCAATGCTCAAAAGCAAGATTAAGCTGAGTTTAAGACGTATCCTGCAAGATGCAAGAATCCGAAACATTCCGTGTTCGACGAGCGAGGAAAGAAAAATGACTATGATGACCGCACCTGCCGCATTGGTACCCGCCAATAAAAATGCCATGGCACTGGGACTGGGATTCACTGGCAACCTGGGCAACCTGGACGCCTACATTTCGGCGGTGAACCGCCTGCCTATGCTCACGCCTGAAGACGAAAAACGCCTGGGCCGCAGCCTCAAGGACAACAACGACCTGGGCGCCGCGCAGGAGCTGGTGCTGTCGCACCTGCGCCTGGTGGTGTCGATCGCCCGCGGTTACCTGGGCTACGGCCTGCCGCACGCCGACCTGATCCAGGAAGGCAATATCGGCCTGATGAAAGCCGTCAAGCGTTTCGACGCCGACCAGGGCGTGCGCCTGGTGTCGTACGCCATGCACTGGATCAAGGCTGAAATCCACGAATACATCCTGAAGAACTGGCGCCTGGTCAAAGTGGCCACCACCAAGGCCCAGCGCAAGCTGTTCTTCAACCTGCGCAGCCACAAGACCGGCCTGGACGCCATGTCGCCGGCCCAGATCGACCAGCTGGCCAAGCTGCTGGACGTCAAGCGCGAAGAAGTGATCGAAATGGAAACGCGCTTGAGCGGCCGCGACATCGCGCTGGAATCGCCGACCGACGACGAAGACGACAAGTTCGCGCCTATCGCCTACCTGTCCTCCGAGCAAAGCGAGCCGACCCGCGTGCTGGAAGCCGAGCAAGTGACGCGTTTGCATTCGGAAGGCCTGGAAACGGCGCTGGGCAAGCTCGATCCGCGTTCGCGCCGCATCGTCGAAGCGCGCTGGCTGGCCAACGACGACGGCTCGGGCGCCACCTTGCACACGCTGGCCGACGAATTCGGCGTCTCGGCCGAGCGCATCCGCCAGATCGAAGCGGCCGCGCTGAAAAAAATGAAAGGCGCGCTCGCCGCCTACGTGTAAAAAATTGCTTTACCGACAAATGGGGTCAGGGTTAATTATTAATTAACCCTGACCCCATTTTGCGTTATCGTAATGTTCAGATGGGCAAGCGTGCGCCGCAATTGATGTGTTTTAGCTAATATTTTAATCCAGACAGGAGAACGAATATGCAGCTCAGAATCATCAGCCTTCTTACCTGCTTTGCCGGCTTCGGCATTGTCGCCGCGTGCAGCGTGGTGGCGCAGAACGGCGGCGGGGGTACTACACCGCCGCCGGCGCCCAAGCGCACCAGCGCCACCTATACCTTGACGGCGGGCCAGAGCGTGGCGCTCACGCCCACCGCCACGCTGAAACTGGAACGCATCAACGACAGCCGCTGCAAGACTGGCGCCGTGTGCGTCTGGGAAGGGTATATCAGCTACAGCTTCGTGCTGACCAACAACGGCACCGCCAGCAACTTCGTGCTGGCGGAGAAAATGCCGGGCGGTAGCAATACCGCCCTGCAGCAGGGCCTGCGCTTCACGCTGACCGGACTGGAACCGCCGGATCCGCCCGCGCTCCATGCTCCAGCGCCAACTTATCGGGTAAGCTTGAGGGTGGATATTTCCTAGCCACCAAGCTTAGCCACCTAAAGAGAGCCCATGACTTCGCCACACCGCCGCGCCCTCCCTTCCCTGCTTGTTTCCTCCATCCTCATCAGCATCGCCGTGGCGCCGGCCGCCTGGGCCAAAGGCCCGGTCGCGACCGGCACCGGCGGCGCGGTCGCCACCATCAGCGAACAGGCCAGCCAGTCGGCCATGGCCATCCTGAACCAGGGCGGCAACGCGGTCGACGCGGCGGTGGCGGCCGCCGCCACCTTGGGCGTGACCGATCCGTTCAGCTGCGGCATCGGCGGCGGCGGCTTCATGATGATTTACCTGGCCAAGGACAAGCGCGTGATCACCATCGACCACCGCGAAACGGCGCCCGCCAATTTCAAGCCCACCGTGTTCCAGCAGGACGGCAAGGAACTGGACTTCGAGCAGACCGTGGCCAGCGGCATGTCGGTCGGGGTGCCGGGCACGGTGCGCGGCTGGCACGAGGCGCTGGACCGCTACGGCTCCATGCCGCTGAAGAAGGTGCTGCAGCCGGCCATCAAGGTGGCGGCCGACGGTTTCCGGGTGAACGCCAATTTCTCCCGCCTGGTGGCGTCCAACGAGGGCAAGTTCCAGCTGTTCCCGGCCACGGCCAAGCTCTACCTGAGGGACGGCAAGGCGCTGCCGGAAGGCAGCCTGCTGCGCAATCCGGACCTGGCCAGGGCGTACCGCGAGCTGGCGGCGGGCGGCATCAAGGTCTTTTACGAAGGCAAGATCGGGCGCGCCATCGTCGACACCGTGAACAATCCGGGCGGCAAGGTGCGCGCCGGCGCCATGACCATGGCCGACCTGGCCAACTACGAGGCCCGCATCCGCCAGCCGCTGCGCTCGAGCTATCGCGGCTACGACCTCTACGGCATGCCCCTGCCCAGCAGCGGCGGCGTGGCAGTGGCCGAGGCGCTCAACATCCTGGAAGGCTACGACCTGAAGTCCATGCCGCGCGACAAGGTGGAGCACCTGTACCTGGAAGCGAGCCGCCTGGCCTTCGCCGACCGCAACGCCTACCTGGCCGACCCAGAGTACCTGGAAGCGCCGGTGCAAGGCCTGATGAGCAAGGACTACGCCGCACGCAGGCGCGAGCTGATCAATCCGACGCGCGCCGCCGCGCGCGCCGACGCGGGCGATCCCTACCCGTTCCAGAACGACCAGAGCGTGCCGCTGCGCCCGGCCAACGCCAAGCTGCTGGCCGAGGGCGCGCACACCACGCACCTGACCGTGTCGGACAAGGACGGCAACATCGTCTCCTACACCTTCACCATCGAATCCTGGGGCGGCAGCGGCATCACTGTGCCGGGCTACGGCTTCCTGCTGAATAACGAGATGACGGACTTCGACTTCAGCGGCCCGCACCCCAACGTGCCGGAAGCGGGCAAGCGTCCGCGCAGCAGCATGTCGCCGACGCTGGCGTTCAGGAACGGCAAGCCGGCGTTCTCGATCGGCAGCCCGGGCGGCTCCACCATCATCACCACGGTACTGCAGACCATCGTCAACCACGTCGACCTGGGCATGAGCATGGACCAGGCGCTGGACGCGCCGCGCCTGTCCCAGCGCAATAACGCCGTGACCGACATCGAGCCGGGCTTCGGCGGCAGCGACGCCGCCAAAGCGCTGGAAAAGTACGGCCAGCAATGGAGCCCCGCGCCGGAGGAGATCGGCGCCGCCAACGCGCTGCTGTTCAACCAGGACGGCACGGTAACCGCCGTCAGCGAGGGCAAGCGCCACGGCGTGGGCAGCGCGCTGGTGCAGCGCAAGGGGCACTGAACGCAGCGGCGCTATGCCTGCGCGGCGGCGTGGCGCGCCCGGCTGTCGGCCGGCGCTTGCGCGCGTTCGTTCATGCCGTAGTCGCGCACCACGCCCGCGATGCGCAGGCGGTAGTCTTCAAAGATGGCGCCGCGTCCCGCCGATTGCGCGGCGCGGTGCGCTTCCAATTGGCGCCATTGCGCTATGGCCGCCTCGTCGTGGAAGAACGATAGCGACAGCAGCTTGCCGGGCTGGCTCAGGCTCTGAAAGCGTTCAATCGAGATGAAGCCGTCCACCTGCTCCAGCAGCGGCCGCAGGCTGGCGGCGATGTCGAGGTATTCCTGCTTGTGCTCGGCCTTGGGCCAGACTTCGAATATCACGGCGATCATGCGGTCTCCTTCGCTTCAATGAATTCGGGAATGCGGGCGTTCACCGAGGGCCGGTAGCGCCACGCCATGGGCGCCAGCGGGCCGTCTTGCAGCAGCGCCTCCAGCGCGGCGGCGGCGATGGTTTGCGACAGCGCCTGGCCGGGGCAGGCGTGGGCGCCAAGGCCGTAGCCATAGCCTTCCTGCTGTCCTTGCTGCATGCGCTGCCGCGACGCGGCGGCCAGCAGCACCAGTATCGCCTGTCCTGCTTCGATGCGCGCGCCGCCTATGCCGACGTCCTCCGCGGCAAAGCGGCGCGTGTTCTGGATCGGCGGGTCGTCGCGCATCACGTGCGCCACCAGCGCGGCGGCCGGCAGCGCCGCCTTGGCCGGTTCGCGTATCGCGGCCACGATGCTGTTGCCGATCAGCCCAGCCGTGGCTTCATAGGTTTGCGACAGCAGGCCAACCAGGTTCGCCAGGATGGCGTTGGCGCTGTTCCACCCCGCCGCATCGGCTTCGCTCAGCACCGCCGCGAGCAGGCTGCCTTCCGGCGGCGCCGACGCCTGCAGCATGGCCTTGAAGCTGTCCAGCAGCGCCAGCGCCGCGCCGTGCGACTGCGCGATCTGCTCCGCGCTGCTGAGCGGCGACAGGCAGGCCACGAACCGGCCCATCCACGCCGCCACCTGCGGCAGCTGCGCGTCCCGGAAGCCCAACAGGCTGGCGACGGTCTGCACCGGCACCGCCAGCATCCATGCCGACAGCGCCGCCGGCCCGAGCGCCCGGCGCGTGCCGGCGGCCGCCACACTGCCCGCGCGGGCATGGACGGCCGCCAAGTCCAGCCCCGCCAGCGCGCGCTGCAAGACCAGCTTCGGCGCCGCGTGGCGCTCGCCGTCATTCATGCGCACCAGCGCGCCGAACACCTGCCCCGCGCTGCCGCCCGCGATGGCCGCCGGCACCGGTTCGGCGGCAGGCCGCACGCGCAAGCCGGCATGCCCCAGCACCGCGCCCACGTCGGCCGCGCTGGCCGCAACCCACAGCTTCAGGCTCTCGTCAAAAAACAGCCCCTGCCGCGCGGCCAGTTCAGCGTAATACGGATACGGATCGGCGTGCGTTGCCGCTGCGATGGCGTCCATTGTGCTCCCCTTTGCATATGTCGATGGTGTGCAGTATCCTGAAAAAGATCCCACCACAATTCGTTCAAGGCCGAACCATGGATGCAGACAACCACCTCGCCCGCATCGCCGGCGCCATCGCCGAGCCGGCACGCGCCCGCATGCTGTGCTGCCTGCTGGACGGCCACGCGCGCACCAGCACCGAGTTGTCCGTGGTGGCCGAAGTCAGCCCGTCCACCGCCAGCGCCCACCTGGCGCGCCTGAAGGAAGAACAGCTGGTGCAGCTGCTCGCGCAGGGCAAGCACCGCTACTACCAGCTGGCGGACGCCAACGTGGCCGCCGCGCTGGAAGCGCTGCTGGTGGTGGCGGGCCTGCCGCGCCCCGCCTTCAAGCCCAACACGCCGGACCGCCTGCGCCACGCCCGCACCTGCTACGATCACATGGCCGGCACGGTGGCGGTGCGCCTGCACGACCACATGGCCGCGCAAGGCTGGCTCACCGAAGGTGGCGAGGGCGCAGCCAGCGAATACCAGCTCACGCCGGCCGGCGAGCAAGGCGTGCACGCCCTCGGCATCGACACCGCCGCGCTGCGCAAGCTGCGCCGCCGCTTCGCCTGCCCCTGCCTGGACTGGAGCGAACGCAAGCCGCACGTGGGCGGCGCGCTCGGTGCGGCGCTGCTGCAGCTGGCGCTCAAAAAGGGCTGGGTGGAGCAGGACCTGGACAGCCGCGCGCTGGCCGTTCCGCCCAAGGGACAGCGCCGCATGCTGGCCGCCTTCGGTCTAAGCGAGGTTTAAGATTCCCGCCGGATGATGTGATGTCAACTTAACCACTTCGGAGAAAAATGATGAAAAGCTGGCTGCGCGCGAACAAGGGCTTCATCGCCTTCCTGATGCTGTTTGGCCTGTTCCGCACCGCCGTCGCGGATTGGAACCCGATTCCCTCCGCCTCCATGCACCCCAACCTGCTGGAAGGCGACGTGGTGTTCGTCAACCGCCTCGCATTCGACCTGAAAGTGCCGCTGACCGACGTGGTGGTGGCGCACCTGGGCGAGCCGCAGCGCGGCGACATCGTCACCTTCTCCTCGCCGCTGGACAAGACCCGCCTGATCAAGCGCGTGATCGCCCTGCCCGGCGACACCATCGCCATGCAGAAGGACCAGCTGATCATCAACGGCCAGGCCGCCGGCTACAGCATGCCCGCCGAAGCCGTCGAAGCGATCGAGCACGTGGGCAATCTGCAAGCGCTGCTGCTGACGGAGAAATCCGGCGCCAGCGAGCGCCGCATCCAGCTGCTGCCGCAAGTGACCAGCGGCATGCGCGACTTCGGCCCCCTGACCGTCCCTGCGGACAGCTACCTGATGCTGGGCGATAACCGCAACAACAGCAAGGACTCGCGCTACATCGGCCTGGTGCCGCGCGAAATGCTGATCGGCCGCGCCGAGCGCGTGCTGGTGTCGGCCGACATCGTCGGCAACTGGATGCCGCGCACCGAGCGCTTCGGCATGGCGCTGAGCGGCCAATGATAGAGTTCCAGGCACTGTCGAAATCCTACGGCGGCTTCGAGGCCGTCAAGCCGCTGTCGCTGACGGTGCCGCGCGGCGAGGTGTTCGGCTTCCTGGGTCCCAACGGCGCCGGCAAGACCACCACCATCCGCATGCTGATGGGCATACTGGTGCCCAGCGCCGGCCGGGTGCTGGTGGACGGCCTCGATTGCCACGCCGACGCGGCGGAGGTCAAGCGCCACGTGGGTTACTTGCCCGACACGCCGATTTTCTACGACTATCTGCGCGGCCGCGAGATCCTGCAGTTCGTGGCCGAAATGCACGGCTATTCGCGCTCGGAAGCGGCCGGCCGCGCGCACCGCCTGCTGCGCGAGCTGGGGCTGGAGGACGCCACCGAGGAATTCGCGGTGAACTACTCGCTGGGCATGAAGAAAAAGCTCGGCCTGGCCTGCTCGCTGGTGCACAACCCGAAAGTGCTGGTGCTGGACGAGCCGATCAACGGCCTCGATCCGCGCGCCGCGCGCGACGTGCAGGAACGCCTGCTGGCCGCTGCCGCGCAAGGCACCACCATCTTCGTCTCCACCCATTTGCTGGACATGGCCGAACGCATGTGCAGCCGCGTCGGCATCATCCATCGCGGCGCGCTGGTGGCCAGCGGCACCCTCGACGAGCTGCGCGGCGCGGCCTCCGCCGACAGCTCGCTGGAAGAAGTCTTCCTCAAGATTACCGACGAAGCCGGCGAGACTGCATGACGGCGCCGGTGCGCTCCTCCGCCGGCGCCGTCTGGCTGCTGGCCCGGCTGCGCCTTCTGCGCCTGTTCAACATGACCGGCGCGCTGCGCTTCGGCAAAGCCGCCAACAGCAAGAGCCGCGCCGCCTCGCAGGGCAAGCGCAGCAGCCGCTGGCTGCTGGCCCTGCTGGTTGGGATGGGCATGCTGTTCAGCTTTACCCATATCGCCCGCAGCTCGCTGCTGAACCTGCACTGCAAGATCGACATGCCCGGCGCCTGCGCCGCGCTGGCCAAAGCGCACTCGGTGGAACGCATGACGGAGGCCGCTGCCGGCAACCTGCATGCGGCGCACTTCAGCGCCGCGCTGGCCGCCGCCATGACGCTGATGCTGCTGCTGATGTGGCTGGTAAGTTTCCTCATGCCGCTGGGCAGCCGCGAACTGGCGCAGCAGGACTGGGACCTGGAGTGGCTGGTGACGCTGCCCATCCGGCGCGGCACGCTGCTGTGGGCCAGGGTGCTGGAACGCAGCATCGCCAACCCCATCGGCGTGCTGGCACTGGGGCCGCTGTGCGTGGTGCTGGCCTGGTACGGCAACCACGGCTGGGCGTCGCTTTTGCTGGGCGCGGCGGTGGCGCTGCCGCTGCTGATGCTGGCCGCGATGATGCGCACGCTGGCCGACACCGGCCTGCGCCTGTCGCTGCCGGCCTCGCAGCTGCGCAACCTGCAGGCGCTGGCGTCCATCCTCAGCATGCCGCTGATGTATGTGGGGATTTCGTACTCCATGTGGTCCAACAATTCCTTCACACTGGACTGGGCGCGCGGCTTCCCGGCGTGGACGCTGTGGACGCCGCCCGGCCTCGCCGTGCAGACGCTGACCGCGCCCACCGCCGCCGGCGCCGCGCAGGCCGCCGCGCTGCTGCTGGCGCAAACGGCCTTGCTGCTCATGGCGGGCATGGCCCTGCTGCACCGCCAGCTGCGCCATGGCGTGGTCGCCAGCGGCGCGCGCGCGCCCGCCAGCGCCGGCAAGGGCCGCGCCGCCAGCGGCGTTGCGGCGGAAGCGCCCCCTGCCACTCCGCGCTGGCGCATCGGCACCATCCTGCAGCGGCGCGAGCTGATGCTGCTGGGCCGCGACCGCAACTTCCTCGCCCAAAGCCTGCTGATCCCGGTGGTCATCATCGTCAGCCAGTTGCTGGTGAGCGGACAGCTGTCCAGCATCACGCTGCTCGGCCAGAACCAGCAGCTGATGGCGGTGATCGCCTTCGGCATCGGCAGCTACGTGCTGCTGCTGTCGGCCTTCCAGGCCATCAACACCGAAGGCAACGCGCTGTGGATGCTGTACACCTTCCCGCGCCGGATCGACAGCATGCTCAAGGAAAAAGCCCAGCTGTGGACGGCGCTGGCCGCGCTGTATCCGCTGCTGATCTTCGCCACCGGCCTGTATTTCACGCCGGATTTCAACTGGCGGCTGCTGTGGTGGTTCGCGGTGGTCATGGCCGGCATCCCCGTGTATGCGCTGATCGCCGTCTCGCTCGGCGTGTTCGCCAGCGACCCGCACGCGCAGGAAACCCACGCGCGCGTGCGGCCCACCTACGCCTACCTGTACATGATGCTGTCCAGCCTCTACATCTTCGGGCTGTACGCCGCCAGCTGGCTGCAGACGGCGGCCATCATGATCCTCACCGCCTCGCTCGCGCTGGCGCTGTGGCAGAAAGCGCGCGACGAGCTGCCCTACCTGCTCGACCCGGCCGCCGCCCCGCCGGCACGGGTGGCCCTGTCCGACGGCCTGATCGCCGCCACGCTGTTCTTCGTACTGCAGCTGATTATCGGCATGGTGCTGCGCGGTGGCGGCGGCGGCCTGCGCAGCAGCGCGCTGGCCTTCGTCGGCGCCGGCGCCATCGTGTACCTGCTGATGCGCTACCTGTACTGGCGCCACAAAACGTCCGGCGTGCCGGCCATCCTGAACACGCGGCACGGGGAGCATCAGGGGGGCATGGCGGCCGCAGCCGGCCACTCGGCCTTCACCAGCCTGGCCGGCGCCGCTGCCGCCTGCGCCTTCGGCGCCGCCTATATGTGGCTGCTGCGCGACACGCCCTGGTGGCCCCGGCACGCGCCCTCCGCCGCCACCCTGCGCCTGCTGCTGCCATTGACCGTGCTGGCAGCGCCGCTATTCGAGGAGTTCATTTTCAGGGGATTGATCTTCGGCGGCCTGCGGCGCATGGCGGGCGCCTTGCCGGCTGCGCTGGCCAGCGCAGCGCTGTTCGCCATCGTGCACCCGCCGCTGGCGATGGTGCCGGTATTCGTGCTGGGATTGTGCACCGCGTGGGCTTATGAGCGCAGCAAGTCGCTGCTGGAGCCGATGCTGGTGCACGCCGCCTACAACGCCATGGTGCTGGGCGTGCAGGCGGGGCTGTAGGGGAACTGCAGAGGGCTTTAGATGTACTGCGGACCGTCGTTCAGGAAGCCGCCGCCCTGGTAGGTGGTGGCCACGTCGTCCTTGTCCGGATACACGCCGGTGTCCGGGAACAGGTGCTTGAACTGCTCCGAACTGTCCTTCGGCTTGAAGCCGATGAAGGCGGCCTTGCTGTTGTCCCACCACACGGCTTCGTTGTTCGACTGGCCGTACAGGATGGCGTGGCCGACGCGCGGCGCCATCAGCGAGCAGCGCAGCGCTTCCACCAGGTCGTCGTAGCTCAGCCAGGTGCGCATCATGCGCGGGTTCTTCGGCTCCGGGAAGGACGAACCGATGCGCAGGCACACGGTTTCAATGCCGGTGCGGTCGAAGTAGTAGCGCGCCAGCTGTTCACCGAACACCTTGCTGATGCCGTACATGCTGTCCGGGCGGGTTGGACTGTCCGCGTCCAGCACCTCGGTCACCTTGTGGTAGCCGATGGCGTGGTTGGAGCTGGCGAAAATGATGCGGCGGGTGCCGGCCTTGTGCGCGCCTTCGTACACGTTGTACGTACCCTGGATGTTGGCCGCCATGATGGCTTCGAAATTGCTCTCGGTGGAGATGCCGCCGAAATGCAGCACCGCGTCCACGCCTTCCAACAGCTTCAGGACGGCCGGCTTGTCGGACAGGTCGCAACGGACGATTTCCTCGCCTTCGCGCGCTTCGCCCATGTCGCCGATGTCGCTCAAGCGCACCACGTCGGCCCAGGGTTTGATGCGGTCGCGCAGGATTTTGCCCAGGCCGCCGGCCGCGCCGGTCAGCAGGATGCGTTTAAATGGTTTGCTCATGTAAAGTCCAGTCCTCTTGCAGTTGTACGATGTCGTATGATGTCCGATATGATACAACCAAAATCAGGTCACCGGTGCAGGGTTGAACAGCACTAAAGCGTTATGCAGCTTCCACTGTTCGGCCCAGGTTTTGCGGCCGCTGGCCACTTCCAGCATCAGGTGGAACATTTCCCAGCCCACGTCCGCGATGGAGGCCTCGCCGCTGGCGATGCGGCCCGCGTTCACGTCCATCAGGTCGTGCCAGCGCGCGGCCAGCTCGTTGCGCGTGGCCACCTTGATCACCGGGACTTCGGCCAGGCCGTACGGCGTGCCGCGGCCGGTGGTGAAAATGTGCAGGTTCATGCCGGCCGCCAGCTGCAGCGTGCCGCAAATGAAATCGCTGGCCGGGGTGGCGGCGTAGATCAGGCCTTTCTGCTTCAGCTTCTCGCCCGGCGCCAGCACGCCGGAGATCGGCGCGCTGCCGCTCTTGACGATGGAGCCCATGGCTTTTTCAACGATGTTGGACAAGCCGCCCTTCTTGTTGCCCGGTGTGGTATTCGCGCTACGGTCGACGCCGCCCCGTTTCAGGTACTGGTCGTACCAGTCCATCTCGCGGATCATGGCGGCCGCCACTTCCTCGTTGACGGCGCGCGACGTCAGCTGGTCGATACCGTCGCGCACTTCGGTCACTTCCGAGAACATCACGGTGGCGCCTGCGCGCACCAGCAGGTCGGTGGCGAAACCGACGGCCGGGTTGGCGGTCACGCCGGAGAAGGCATCGCTGCCGCCGCACTGCACACCTACCACAAGTTCCGAGGCCGGCACGGTTTCGCGGCGGCGCTTGTCCAGCACCTGCAGCTGCGCGTCGGCGGTATTCATGATGGAATCGATCATCGACTGGAAGCCGACATGGCCCTGGTCCTGCAGGCACACTTGCGCCGGCTCGGCGCCGCCCGCGTTCTGGATCGGGATCGAGCCTTTCGGGAACAGGCGCGCCGGCTGCAGCTTCTCGCAGCCCAGGCTGACCACCATGGCTTGCCCGCCGAAGTTCGGATTCAGGCTGATATTGCGCAGCGTGCGGATCGGCACGTTGGCGTTGGGGGCGTCGATCGCCACGCCGCAGCCATAGGTGTGCTCCAGGCCCACCACGTCGTCCACGTTCGGATATTTCGGCAGCAGCTCGGCCTTGATGCGGCGCACCGCGTGCTCCACCACGCCCGCCACGCATTGGACGGTGGTGGTGATGGCCAGGATGTTGCGCGTGCCCACGCTGCCGTCCGGATTGCGGAAACCCTGGAAGGTAAAGCCCTCCAGCGGCGCCTGCGGCGGCGGCTTCACGGTGGCGATCGGCAAACCGGTCAGCTCGCGCGCGGCCGGCATTTCCACCTGCGCTTCGGCGATCCAGCTGCCCGCCTCGATATCCAGCGCGGCGAAACCGATAGTTACGTTATAGCGGATGATCGGGTCGCCCTTGGCGAAGGCGCGCAGCGCCACTTTGTGCCCCTGCGGCACGGCCTCGCGCAGCGTCAGCCCGTCCGGGAACACCGCGCCTGCCGGCAAGCCGCCGTCGTTGACGACAATCGCTACATTGTCGTTCTCATGCATGAGGATGTAGCGCGGGCTGTTCGCGCTCGGCTCTGTCGTCATTTCTACGTCCTTGTTAGTTACCTGCTGTCCAGTTCAGTATGGCAGAGAAAAAAAAATTTGGCTAGTCCAGATTGATTATTTGGTCAGACCACCTTAGAATGGTCTGACCAAACGAACACAGCGGGACATCCCTTGATCCAGAAAAAAACCGCCCTGACGCCGGAAGCCAGCCACGAGCCGCGCCTGTACCGGGTAGTGGCGGACCGCATCCAGCAACTGATCGCCAGCGAAGGCATCGCCGCCGGCGAACGCCTGCCGTCCGAGCGCGACCTGGCCATCAAGCTCAGCGTGAGCCGCGCTTCGCTGCGCGAGGCGCTGATCGCGCTCGACCTGGGCGGCGTGATCGAGGTGCGCGGCGGTTCCGGCGTGTATGTGAGCGAGCCGCCGCAAGCGGACGTGACGCTGCCGGAAGGCGGCCCGGGACCGTTCGAAGTGCTGGCGGCGCGCCGCCTGATCGAAGCCGAAATCGCCGCCATCGCGGCGCGCGTGGCCACGCCGTCCGACGTGGACGAGATCCTGAGGGCGGTGGAGCAGATGGAAGCGAGCCATGCCAACAGGGCCAGCAACGAACTGGCCGACCGAGCCTTTCACCTGGCCATCGCGCGCGCCACCGGCAACAGCGCGCTGGTGGGCGGCCTGGACTACTTGTGGAACCAGCGCGGCAGCCTGTGGCACAAGCTGAAAGAGCACTTCCAGACCGAGGAACTGCGGCAGGAAACGCTGAAGGACCACCGCCGCATCCTGGAAGCGATCGCCTCCGGCGATGCCGCCGGCGCCAGGAAAGCCATGCGCTCGCACCTCGAACGGGTGACCCGCACATTCTCGAGGGGTTAGGTTCGGAAGCTGCTGCTTATACTTCCGATGCATAACTTCTGAAAAACTTCCGAAACAGGAGCAGACGATGACGATCAACCTCAAACCGGGTTCCCGCCGCCACATTGCCGGGGCCGCTGCACTCCTGGCGCTGAGCGCCGCCGCCCTTGTGGCGGCGCCCGTTGCGGCGGCGGCCGAGAACAAGCCGGTGCGCTTCATCCTGGTGGGCGACTCCACCATGGCCAACAGCAGCGGCTACGGCGACGCGCTATGCGCCCGCATCAATCGCAGCAACACCTGCATCAACCTGGCCAGGGGCGGCCGCAGTTCCGGCAGTTTCCGCGCAGAGGGCCGCTGGGACGAAGTGCAAGGCCTGTTGCGCGGCTCGGCCGCCTACCGCGCCACCTATGTACTGATACAGTTCGGCCACAACGACCAGCCGGGCAAGCCCGGACGCTCGACCGATCTGGCCACCGAGTTTCCCGCCAACATGGCGCGCTACGCGCAGGAAGTGAAAGCGCTGGGCGGCGTGCCGGTGCTGGTGACGCCGCTGACGCGCCGCACCTTCAAGGGCGGCGTCCTGGAAAACAACCTGCAGCCCTGGGCGGACGTGATTCGCAAAGTGGCGGCGCAGGAAGGCGCGTCACTGCTGGACCTGAACGCCAGGAGCTACGCCGCCGTGCAAGCCATGGGCCAGGACGAAGCCGACACGCTGGCCGTGGTGCCGCGCCCCGCCAACTACCTCGCGCCGGCGGTGCTGCCAGGCGCTGCGCCCGCAGCCGGGGCCGCAGGCGCCGCCATCACCGCTGCCGCAGCCACCGAGCCGCAAGGCGCCGCCAAGTCGGCCTTCGACCGCACCCACCTCGGCGCCAAGGGCGCGGCCTACTTCGCCGCCATGGTAGAAAGCGAAATGAAGACCGTCATCCCCGCCGTGGGCCGCGAGTTCCGCGCCGAGGGCCAGCAATGAAGCACGGCGCAAGGCCCCGCCTGGCCAATCTGGCCGCTGCAACGCTTGCCGCGCTGCTCGCGCTGCCCTGCGCTGCCCAGGCGCCAGTTGCCGACAGCAGCACCGCCGCGCGCGCCACGGCCAGCACCGGCACGGCACGCCCGCAACTGACCGCCGCGCAGGCCGCGCACTACGCCTACAGCGAAGTGCTGAAATACGCCGGCCCTGCGGGGAATGAACGCACCGATCCCTGGGACCCGCTGTCCGACCCGCTGGCCAAAGGCGCCGCCTTCACGCCCACCTACGTCGTCGATGCCGGCGCCAAGGCCGACGGCGCAAAGACATTCAACACAGTGCAAGCGGCAATCAGCCGCGCCGCCGCCGACAGCGCCGCAAAGCCCGGCCGCCGCTACATCCTCGTCAAGCCCGGCGTGTACAAAGAGCTGGTCTACGTGCCGGCCGGCGCCGCCCCGATCACCCTCTACGGCGAAGGCGCCAGCGCCGCCGCCACCAGGATCACCGCCAGGCTGGACGCCGCCACCACCGGCGCCAGCTACACCGCCCAATACGCCGCGCAATTCGCCGCCGCAGATCCCGCCGTGCAAGCCATGCACGCCGTGGTGAAGGAGCGCGCCGCCGCAGGCAATGGCAACATCGGCACCTTCGGCTCCATGACCATGTGGGTGAAGAGCGACGGCTTCCAGGCCCGCAACCTCACCATCGAAAACGGCTACAACAAGGACACCGGCAACGCCCGTGAAGAATGCGGCGAACGCCCCTGCGGCAAGAACGACATCAACCCGCAGCAGAACGTGGTGCACCACCAAGCCGTGGCGCTGCAGGTGGAAGGCGCGGACAAGGTGCAGTTCGAGAACGTGCGCCTGATCGGCTTCCAGGACACCCTGTTCCTGCGCGCCGCCGACACCCGCGTGACCGTGCGCAGCTTCTTCAACAAGTCCTACATCGAAGGCGACGTGGACTTCATCTTCGGCGACAGCACCGCCTACTTCCACCAGACGGAGATCAAGTCCCTGGGCGACCGCAGCACCTCCTACGTCGGCGCGCCCAACACCAACCACAAGACCCGCTACGGCCTGGTGTTCGACCAATGCCGCTTCACGCATGACGGCTCGCCGTTCGCGCTGGCCGGCAAGTTCTACCTGGCGCGCCAATGGTTCCACAGCGCGCGCTGCACGCCCTACGGCAAAGTCCCGCTGCCCGGCTACGCGTGCGTGCTGGGCGCCGCCAGCCAGTTCAAGTCGCCGTCCGGCACCATCACGCCTACGGTGCTGGAAACGGTCGGCAAGATGGCCGTGCTCAATTCGCGCATCGGCGCGCACATCAACCGCACCAATCCATGGTCCGACTGGAACCGCAACGGCACGCTGTCTTACCGTCCGGCGCAGTTCAACTCGGACGACTACTGGAGCAACCTCAAAGCCGCCGGCATCGACCCGGTGAAAGACCTCGGCTATGCCAGGCAGCCCGCCCCGGCGGACAGCTACCTGGCGGAATATAACAATACTTATGAATAACGGAGATAGTATGAGCAAGAGCATCAACCAGCAGCGCCGCAGCGTCATGAAAGCCGCCTCCGCCACCAGCCTCGCGCTGGCGGGCGGCGTGCCGGCTCTGGCCAACGCCGCCACCGCAGTGGACCCGTGGGAGCGCGCGGCGGACATCGTCAAGCGGCTGTCCAAGCCGCCGGTGTTCCGCAAACAGGACTTCGACGTCACCAAATACGGCGCCGCCACCTGCAAGCTGGTCAAGGTCAAAGCCTGGAAATCGTTCGAAGAGCAGGACGACATGAACACCCCGGCGCCAGGCTCGAAAGACTGCTACGCCGCCTTCGCCGCCGCCATCGCCGCCTGCCATAAGGCCGGCGGCGGCCGAGTGGTCATCCCGGCCGGGAACTGGTTCTGCGCCGGCCCCATCGTGCTGCTGTCCAATGTGAACGTGCACCTGAAAGCCGGCGCCCACATCTACTTCAGCAACCAGCCGTCGGACTACGCCAAATACGGCGACTTCGACTGCGGCAAGAACGGCAAGCTGGTGATCTCGCGCTGGCAGAGCAACGACTGCCTGAACTTCTCGTCCCCGATCTACGCCTACGGCCAGGACAACATCGCCCTCACCGGCGAAGACTGGACCAGCATCATCGACGGCCAGGGCGGCGTGCCCTTCAACAGCAGCGGCGACTGCTGGTGGACCTGGAAAGGCAAGACCCGCACCAAGAACTCGGTGGCGGAAAACTCGGTGCCCAACTTCGGCCCCGGCAAACTGGCCGGCAATATCGAGAACCCCGCCAACCCGGCCTCGCTGGCCGAGGTGGCGCCCAATCTGACCGAGGAAGAACGCCTGCACATCCAGGGCGAGGGCGGCAAATGGCGCGCCGACGAGCAGTACCTGCCGGCGCTGTCCGAAGCGGGCGTGCCGCTGGCCAGGCGCGTGTTCGGCATGGGCCACTACCTGCGTCCGTCCATGGTGCACATCATCAGCTGCACCAACGTGCTGCTGCAGGGCTACCAGGTGCAGCACACGCCGTTCTGGCAGCACCACCCGGTCCACTGCCGCAACATCGTCATCCGCAAAGTGCACGCCGTCAGCCACGGCCCGAACAGCGACGGCTTCGACCCGGAAGCGTGCGACCACGTGCTGATCGAAGGCTGCACCTTCGACGCGGGCGACGACTGCATCGCCATCAAGGCCGGCAAGAACCAGGACACGCACTTCGGCCCATCGCAGAACATCGTCATCCAGGACTGCATCATGCACAGCGGCCACGGCGCCGTGACGCTGGGCAGCGAGATGGCGGGCGGCATCCAGAACGTGTACGCGCAGAACCTGGTATTCCAGAACGCGCACTGGAAGACCAATCCGCTCAACACGGCCATCCGCCTGAAGACCAATTTGAATCGCGGCGGCTACCTGCGCAACTTCTACGTGCGCAATATCAGCATCCCGAACGGCGTGCAGACCAGCCCGTCTTTCTACGCCTCGCTACCAGGCTCGCCGATCCAGTCGCGCACCGTGGCCACGGCCGCCGGCGCGGTGGTGACCTTCGACTGCGATTACGCGCCGATCGCCGACACGGTGCGCACCCGTCCTCCGGTGGTGGAGAACATCCACATCTCGAACGTGAAGGTGGGGAACGTGGCGGCCAAGGGCGGCAAGCAGGCCTCTTGCTACCAGGCCGTGGTGATCCTGGGCCCGGTGGCCTCCGACTACAACGGCAGCGGGCCGATGCCGGCCATCGTGCCGGTCACCAACGTCACCATCAGCGACTGCGACTTCGGCACCCCGGCCGCCCCCGACTCGCCATGGTTCCTGTACAACGTCAAAGGCCTGAAGCTGAAAAACGTCACCATCGGCGACAAAGTCCACAACACCGAACTTTCCACCTAAGCAAACTGAGCCGCATTCGGGGTCAGACCCCGAATGCGGCTCAGGCTGCTACTCTAAAGCAAAAAAAAACGCCGAGATTTCGGCGCTTTCTGTTTATCCTTTGAACCGTGTTTCCACGACTCCTTTGATGCCGGGCCGTAGCAGCACCACCGCGCCGCCCCATTCCGCGTCTTCCGGCTTGCCGGAGGGGATGGAGGTGACCAGCAGCGTCTCCATGTCGGCGCCTCCGAAGGCGCACATGGAGGGCTTGGCGAACGGGACGTCGACGCGGCGGTCGAACTTGCCGTCCGGCGTGAAGCGCAGCAGGCAGCCGGCGTCGTTGGCGCAGGTCCAGTAGCCGCCTTCGGCGTCCACCGCTGCGCCGTCGGGACGGCCCACGTGCTGGTTCAAATCGGCAAACACGCGCCGGTTCGACGGCACGCCGGTGGCGGTGTCGTAGTCGAACGCCCAGATCAAGCGGCTGCTCGGGTGCGAGTCCGACAGATACATGGTGCGCCCGTCGGGCGACCATGCCAGGCCGTTCTGCGTCACCAGCTCCGACACCACGGGCGCGGACAAGCCCTGCTCCGCGCTGTAGCTATACAGCTCGCCGATGGCGCGCGCAGCCGACATGTCCATGAACATGGTGCCGCTCCAGAAACGCCCCTGGCGGTCGGTGCGGCCGTCGTTGAAGCGCATGCCTTCGCCCAGCGTTGCGGGACGCGCCAGCCAGGTTTCCCCGGCCTGCTCGCCCTCGCCCAGATCAAGGCTGAACAGGCCTGTTTCCATGCCCGCTATCAGCCCGCCGCTTTCCCTGGGCGCGATGCACGCCACCATTTCGGACGTGGTCCAGCAGCGCAGCGCGCCACTGGTTCCGTCCAGGCGCCACACGCGCTTGCCGACGATGTCCACCCAGTACCAGGCCGCGCTGTGCGCGTCCCAGACCGGGCTTTCACCGACCTTGCATTGGATATCGCTTACGCGTTCCATACCAGGTCGCCGTCTTCCACGCGCGGGATGGCCAGCGGGTTGCCGTCGGCCAGCGCGGCGGCCAGCAGTTCAGCCGGCACGTCCTGATAGCTCACTGGACGCAGGAAGCGGTCGATGGCGGAGGCGCCAACGGAGGTGGTGCGGCTGTCCGAGGTGGACGGGAACGGGCCGCCGTGCACCATGGCGTGCGAGACTTCCACGCCGGTGCCGAAGCCGTTGAACAGCACGCGGCCGGCCTTGCGCTCCAGCGTCGGCATCAGGCGCTTGGCGAAAGCCAGGTCGGCGGCGGTGGCGTGCACGGCGGCGGTCAGCTGGCCTTCCAGGTGTTCGGCCACGCGCACCACTTCGTCTTCATTGCGGCAGCGGATCAGCAGCGATGCCGGTCCGAAGATTTCGCCTTCCAGGTCGGGGTTCGACAGGAAGGTTTCGGCAGCCACTTCATACAGCGCAGCTTGCGCGCCGCATGGCAGGGCGCCGGTCTGGCCCTGGCCGACCAGCTTCACGCCCGGGATGGCGGCCAGCTTGGCCACGCCCGACGAGTAAGCCTGGTGGATGCCCGGGGTCAGCATGGTTTGCTGAGCCTTGGCGGCCAGCGCGGTGGCCACGCCTTCGGTGAAGCCTTGCAGCAGCGGACCGTCCACGCCGATCAGCAGGCCCGGGTTGGTGCAGAACTGGCCTGCGCCCAGCGTCAGCGAATCGACGAAGGCTTGCGGCAGCTTGGCGTTTTCCAGTGCGCCTGCCAGCAGGAACACCGGGTTGATGCTGCTCATTTCAGCATAGACTGGAATCGGCTCGTGGCGCGCTGCGGCGGTGCGCATCAGCGAGGTGCCGCCGGCGCGGGAACCGGTGAAGCCCACGGCCTTGATGGCGCGGTGCGCGACCAGGTTCTGGCCGACGCTCTGGCCGGAACCGATCAGCATCGAGAACACGCCTTCAGGCATGTCGCATTCGATGGCGGCTTTCTGCACAGCGCGCGCCACCAGTTCGGAGGTGCCCAGGTGCGCGGAGTGCGCCTTGACGACCACCGGGCAGCCGGCCGCCAGTGCGGAGGCGGTGTCGCCGCCGGCAACCGAGAAGGCCAGCGGGAAGTTGCTGGCGCCGAACACGGCCACCGGGCCCAGGCCGATCTTGCGCAGGCGGATGTCCGGGCGCGGCGGGGTGCGGTCCGGCAGCTTCGAGTCCAGCGTGGCGGACAGGAAGCGGCCGTCGCGGACCACCTTGGCGAACAGGCGCAGCTGGTTGCAGGTGCGGCCACGCTCGCCTTCCAGGCGGGCTTGCGGCAGGCCGGTTTCCTGCATCGCGCGTTCGATCAGCGCTGGACCGATGTCCATGATGCGGTCGGCGATGGTTTCCAGGAAGCGGGCGCGCTGCTCCAATCCGGTTTCACGATAACGGTCGAACGCCTGTTCGGCCAGCGCGCAAGCTTGCTGCAGCTCGGCTTCGCCACCCAGCCCGAAGGCCGGTTCGATTTGCTCGTTGCGGGAAGGGTCGATCGCCTTGACCGTGCCTTCCTGGCCGCGTACTACGCTACGGCCGATAATCATTTCACCGGATATTTGCATAACTACTCCTTAGATTATTGCGCGCCCTGTGCGCGCATCAGTTTTTCCAGCATTGCACATTCTTCTTCGGTCAGATCGGTCAGCGGTGCGCGCACCGGACCTGCGTCGTAACCGGCGATCTTGGCACCGGCCTTGACGATCGATACTGCGTAGCCCGATTTGCGGTTGCGGATCTCCAGGTACGGCAGGAAGAACTCGTCCAGCATCTTGTTCTGCGCAGCGTGGTCGTCGTTGGCGATGGCGTGGTAGAAGTCCATGGCCAGCTTCGGCATGAAGTTGAACACGGCCGACGAGTACACCGGCACGCCCAGCGCCTTGTAGGCTGCCGCGTACACTTCCGCGGTCGGCAGGCCGCCCAGGTAGCTGAAGCGGTCGCCCATGCGGCGCCAGATCTGCATCATCAGTTCGATGTCGCCCAGGCCGTCCTTGAAACCGATCAAGTTAGGGCAACGGTCGGCCAGCTTTTCCAGCGAGTCGGCGTTCAGGCGGCACACGTTGCGATTGTAGACCACAACGCCGAAGTCCACCGAGGCGCACACTTCTTCCACGTGGCGCATCAGGCCGTCCTGGCTGGCTTCGGTCAGGTAGTGCGGCAGCAGCAGCACGCCTTGCGCGCCCAGGCGCTCGGCTTCCTGCGCGTAGCCGATGGCGGCGCGGGTGGAACCGCCGGCGCCGGCCAGGATCGGCACTTTGCCTTTGCAGGTGTCGACGGCGGTCTTGATGACGTCGGTGTATTCGTTCGGGGTCAGCGAGAAGAACTCGCCGGTGCCGCCGGCCGCGAACAGCGCGCTGGCGCCGTATGGCGCCAGCCATTCGAGGCGCTTGGCGTAGGTGTCGGCGCGGAAGTTGCCTTGGGCGTCGAAGTCGGTGACCGGGAAGGACAGCAAGCCGGACGAGAGGATGGTTTTAAGGTCATTAGGATGCATGTCTTCTCCAGTGTGGACTAAAAAGCGGCTTGGTGCCGAGTTGTTGTATGACATCGTACAACTATAATCGAAGTCGGGCAAGCGTTTTGATGCGGCTTTTCAGTCCTTAATCTTTAGGAAACATTCCCCGGGCTGCCGGCAGGGCTGACTTCCTGCTGGGCGCGCCGCAGGCGTTCGCGGCTGTTGCTCAGGTGCGTGCGCATGGCGGCGCGCGCGCCTTCCTGGTCCTGGCGCGCGATGGCGTTGTAGATATTCTCGTGCTCGCGGTTCACGCGTTCCAGGTAGTGGGCCGGGTCGTCGTGCGCCAGCTGGGCCGAATTGACGCGGGCGCGCGGGATGATGGTGGTGCCCAGGTCGGTCAGGATGTCGACGAAATAGCGGTTGTTGGTCGCTTGCGCGATCAGCAGGTGGAACTGCACGTCCGCCTCCACCGAGCCGCCGTCCAGGATGCGCTGCAGCGCCTCGCCCATCGCGGCCAGTTGCGCCTCGCTGCGGCGGGCGGCGGCCAGCCAGGCCGCTTCCGTCTCCAGGCTGATGCGCAGCTCGAGGATGGCTAGCACGTCGCCGATGGTGCGCACGGTGTCCGGCGAAATGCGCAGCGGCGCCGGCTGCGGCTCCAGCACGAAGGTGCCGATGCCGTGCTTGGTCTGAACCAGGCCGGCGGCCTGCAAATGCGAGATCGCTTCGCGCACCACGGTGCGGCTCACGCCGTGCATCTCCATGATGACGGACTCGGTCGGCAGTTTGTCGCCCGGCTTCAGCTGCCCGCCCGTGATGCTGGCGGTGATGCTCTCCACCACGCCCTGCGCAAGGTTGCGGTGGCGCTTTTTAGGAGGCTGCAGGGCGGTGGCGGCGGCGATGTGGTTCATGGCTGGGCGGATTCGGTTGAAGCCTGGATATTGAAGCCTCGATTATAGCAGTTGTATGACAACCTTTCCCGCGCCCTGCCCTGCGGCGCCCTGGAGTCCGGCCCGGATGCGAACGATGTTTCGGCTTTCAGGCATAAAAAAACGGCAGCCTGAAAACAGGCTGCCGTGAAAAGGCGCGCGCCATGGGGAACACGCACCGGGAAGCAAACATCGGGTGGACGCCCCACAGACCGGCCTGCGGGGCGCCCGGTACTACACTTGCTCTTTACATAAACGTCTTACAGGTGCGGCGCGATCTGCGGCAGCAGGTCGTCGAAGGTGCGGCCGGTGCCGTTTTCGCCGATCGCGTGCATCTTCCATTCGCCGTTGTGGCGGTACAGCTTGGCCATGATCTGCGCCGAGTGGTTGCCCTGCACCGACAGGTTGAAGCGCGCCACTTCCTTGCCGTCGGCCGCGTTGATCAGGCGGCAGTAGGCGTTCTGCACTTGCGCGAAGCTCTGGCCGGTGAAGCTGTTCACCGTGAACACGATGCTCTTCACGTTGGCCGGCACGCTGTTCAGCGCAACGGTTACTTGCTCGTCGTCGCCGTCGCCGGCGCCGGTGCGGTTGTCGCCGCTATGCACCACGCTGCCGTCCTGGCTTTTCAGCTGGCGGAACCAGATCACGTCCAGCGGACGGTTCTCGGTGTCGAACATGATGCACGATGCATCCAGATCGACTTCCGCGCTGCCGCCGCCGAAACCGAAGAAGCCTTTGCTCTTCACGGCGTCCCAGCCCAGTCCCATCACCACGCGCGACAGCGCGCTGCCCGCTTCTTTGTCCAGAGAGATCTTCTGGCCTTTTTGCAAATTGACTGACATATTCATTTACCTCCGAGTTATTGTCCGGTGCCGCGTACCCAGCCCAGGAAGCCCTGGCGGCTGCGCGAACACACCAAAATCTTGCCCTGCCCGGAAAAGCGCAGCACCATGCCCTCGCCGCTGGTCTGGCTGTTCACCAGGTTGCTCAGGAAGCCGCCGCTTTGCGAGGTCGCCACCGACATCTCGTAGCGCAGCGAACTGTCCCAGCACACCACGTGCGAGTTATCGATCGTCACGTCCTTGCCCGGCTCCACTTCCAGCTGCGAGATCGAACCGAAGCCCGACACCGCCAGCTGGCCGCTGCCCTGCGTCTCCGTGATGAAGAAGCCGCCGCTCTGCGCGAACAGCGCATTGCCCAGGCTCTGCGTGCGCACCTTCAGCTCGACGCCGGAGGACGCGGCCACGAAGGCGCCGTCGCTGATCATGTACTGGCGCGGTCCGACTTCGACCACCTGCATCGCGCCGGGCAGGGTGGGCGACAACAGGCAATCGCCGTTGCCGCGCACCGCTTCAATGTGCTGCTGGAAGAACGATTCACCGTTGGCAAAGGTGCGCATGATTGCGCTGCCGATACCGCCCGTGATCTTGCCCTTCAACTCCAGCGGCGCTTCCATCATCACCATGGCGCCGGATTCGCAGTAGATCTTTTCGCCCTGACGCAGCGACACGTGCAGGAAGGGATCGACATCCCCTGTAACGGTGAACACCGGCATGATTACACCGACACGCCGAAGGACGAAGCCAGCGCGCCCAGGCCGCCTTTGTAGCCCTGGCCGACCGCGCGGAATTTCCAATCGCCGCCGTTGCGGTAGACTTCGCCGAACACCAGCGAGGTCTCGGTCGAGCCGTCTTCGGACAGGTCGAAACGGGCGATCTCGGTGTTGCCGGCCGCGTTCACGCAGCGCACGAAGGCTTTCTGCACCTGGCCGAAGTTCTGGCGGCGGGTGTCGGCGTCGTGGATGGTGACGCAGATCGCGATGCGGTCCACTTCGGCCGGCACCTTGGACAGTTCGATGGTGACGGTTTCGTCGTCGCCGTCGCCGGCGCCGGTGCGGTTGTCGCCCGAGTGCATCACCGAGCCGTCGCTCGATTTCAGGTTGTTGTAGAAGATGAAGTCGTTGTCGGCGCGGACCTTGCCGTCGACCTTCAGCAGGAAGGCGGAGCTGTCGATGTCGAAAGCGGCGCCGTCCGTGTTGCGGATATCCCAGCCCAGGCCTACGACCATCTTCGACAGGCCCGGAGCTTCTTTGCTCAGATTAACGTTACCGCCTTTTTGCAGACTGATTGCCATGATTTGTGACTCCTAAAAGTAGTTGAACACCTTGCTGCATGCGCGGCGGGCCGGTGTTCTATGGGCGCGCCGCGTTTCCTTTATACCGCTCAGGCAGCGACGCCGAGCGCTTCTTGCTGCTTGCGGTGGCGTACCGACGACCAGATGGACGCCACGATGAAAGCCACACCGATCAGACCCGTGAAGATCTCGGGAATGTGGAACTTGATACTAGCCAGCATGATCACCGCCAGGATGCCGATCGCGTAGTGCGCGCCGTGCTCCAGGTAGACGAATTCGTCCAGCGTGCCCTTCTCGACCAGGAAGATGGTCATGGAACGCACGAACATCGCGCCGATGGCCAGGCCCAGCATGATGATGACCACGTCGTTGGTGATGGCGAACGCGCCGATCACGCCGTCGAAGCTGAACGAGGCATCCAGCACTTCCAGGTACAGGAAGCCGCCGATACCGCCGCGCTTGACCATGTCGCCGACGTTGCCGTTTTCTTCCTCGCCTTCCAGCAGGTTGCTCAAGCCGTCAACCGCCACATAGATCAACACACCCCACAGGCCGGCGATCAGCACGATCAGCTTCTGGCCTTCTTCCACCATGGTCAGGCAGGCCATCAGCGCGCCGATGGTGACCATCACGGAGACCGACGACATCTTGCCCAGCGAGCCGAGCTTCTTCTCGACGTTGCCCAGCCAGTGGGTTTCCTTGTCCTTGTCCAGCAGGAAGTTCAGGAACACCAGCAGCAGGAACGCGCCGCCGAATGCCGCCACTTCAGCGTGGTGGTTGGTCAGGTGCGTGGAGTACGCTTTCGGGTCGTTCAGCGCCAGGGTCCATACCTCGGCCATGCTGATGTCGGCCGCGACGGCCACGATCACCAGCGGGAACAGCAAGCGCATGCCGAACACCGCGATGATGATGCCGACGCCCAGGAACAGCTTTTTCCAGAACTCGTCCCAGGTCTTCAGTACCGAGGCGTTGACCACCGCGTTATCGAAGGACAGCGACACTTCCATCACCGCCAGGATGGTGGCGATGCCCAGGGCCGTGAGCGCGCCGCCCCAGCCGGTATGCGTATAGCCCCACCAGCCCGCGACCGCCAGGCAGATGAAGGAGACAATGAAGGACACTCTGAAGTGTTTCATCCGGTTATTCCTTTCTTATTGATGAATGTCCCGCAGTGTAGAGAATTCCATCCCATTTAAAAATAGAAGATAATCGTAGTATTACTTCGGAAAAGCAGGATGGTACAAGCACATGAGAACAGCCGGCATCAACTTCAGACACCTGTATTTCTTCTGGAACGTGGCCAAGGAGGGCAGCGTCACGCGCGCCGCCGAGCGCCTCGGGCTGGCGGTGCAGACCGTCAGCACCCAGCTTTCGCAGCTGGACCAGCAGCTCGGCACGGTGCTGCTCACGCAGCAGGGGCGCCGCCTGGTGCCGACCGAGGCGGGCCGCGTGGCGCTCGACTATGCGGACCAGATCTTCCAGCTGGAGGACCGGCTGCAGCAGGCGCTCACCGACGTGGATGCCGGCCGCATGCGGCTGGCGGTGGGCATTTCGGACTCGCTGCCCAAGCTGGTGGCCTACCGCCTGCTGGAGATGACGCTGCACCTGGACAAGAAGGTCAAACTGATCTGCATGGAGAATGAATTCGATTCATTGCTGGCCGACCTGGCCTTGAACAAACTCGATGTGGTGCTGACCGACCGCGCGGTGCGCGCCTCGCCCAGCCTGCGGGTGTTCAGCCACCTGCTGCTGGAAACCGAGATGCAGCTGTTCGGCGCGCGCAAGCTGGCCAGCAAGTACAAGCGCAACTTCCCGCACAGCCTGAACGGCGCGCCGCTGCTGCTGCCGACCCGTAACAACGCGCTGCGCGGCCGCATCGACGCCTGGTTCGTGCGGCACGGCGTGCGGCCGGACGTGGTGGGGGAATTCGAGGACAACGCCATGCTGAACACCTTCGGCCGCAACGGCATGGGGCTGTTCTTCGCCCCGTCGGTGCTGGCGCACGACATCCAGGAGCAGTTCGGCGCCCTGCACGTGGGCGATGCGCCCGAGTTGCGCGAGCAGTTCTACGCCATCTCGAACGAGCGCAAGATCAAGCACCCGGCAGTGGAGGCCATCCTGGAACAGCTGCACGCGGCGCCGTTCGCGGCGCATTGAGCAGCAGGACCCGGGCCCGGCTAACGACAGTCCGCGCCGCACGCCATCACGTAGCTGAACTGCCAGTCGCAATAGCGTTTGGCGCCGTTGAAGATCATCCAGTCGCCTTCGGGGAAGCTGCGCCGTATGGTCGCCGCGCAGGAGGCGCTCTTCACACCCATGATGCCGCCGCCCGGCGCCGGGATCAGCTCCCAGTCGGCCTTGCCGGTGACCGGGTCCGGATACAGCTGGCGCAGGTGGCGCCGCACGCCGGGCTGGCGCGGGTCCCGCAGCAGGTCTTCCAGCCGCCCCGGCGCGCGGTTGCCGTGGCCGGGCGGCGTGGCGGTCTCGTAGTCGAGAAAGGCCTTCATATACTGCCGCCCGACGTGCAGCAGCTCGGCCTCGGCCGCGCGCCGCCGCGCCAGGTCGGCCACGGTGACGGTGGCGGCCGACGCCACGCCTATCATGGCGATCAGCAGCATCAGCCCGATATAGGTAAAGCCGGCCTGGGGCCGGCTTGGGTGCAACCGCGTCACGCGAACGCCGTGCTTACGGCAGTTTGCCCGCGCCGGCGCCGGCGTTCACCGAGGCCAGGGTTTCCGCAGGCGTGCGCAGCGTGTACACGTACGGCGGGGTCCAGGCGTTGGCGCCGCTGGCCAGCGTCAGGCCGCACTGTCCTTCCAGCGCAATCGCCGGCCCCACCCAGGTGCCGGTGTCGGACCGGGTGCTGATGAACTGGTGGCCCGACGAGCGGAAGCCGTTGTAGCCCGAACCCTTGATTACCTTGCCGCAGAACTCGGACGGCTTCAGCTGCACGAAGCTGTAATAGTGGTTCTGCGCCAGCACCATGGACTTGTAGCGCGCATCGAGGCCGCTGCCGAACTTCAGGTCCGGCGACACGCCCGACGCCGTGCTGCCGGTGATCAGGTTGTTGTACAGGTGGACCTGGCCGAAGCGCGCCAGCGGCAGGCGCGAACCCAGGCTGTCCCACCAGTTGCCGTGGAAGGTCACGTGCAGGCGGTCCTGGTCGCTCCAGGCACGGCCGCTGTCGCCGTTGCCCACCAGCGTCACTTTGCCGTGCTTGAAGAACACGCTGTTGGCCACGGTGACGTAGTCCGAACCGCGCACCACGTCCAGCGCGCCGTCGTGGCGGGTGTCGGTGGCCAGCGAGTCCGGGGTGTCGCCGTCGCTGATGGTCACGTGGTCGATCCAGACGTTCTGGGCGCGCGACATGGTGACGCCGTCGGCGTAGGCGTTGGCCGAGTCCTCGGGATTGACGTCCCACGGCGTGTCGATCTTCAGGTTGCGGATGATGATGTTGCGGGTCCAGGTGGGGTAGTCTTCGCCATCCTTGCCGGCCGCGATCCAGTTCTTGAAGTCGGTTTCGGGGCTGCCGCCGGCCGCCAGTGCCAGCTCGTTGCCGATCAGGATGCTGGTGCCGGTGATGCGGGCAGGTCTGCCGGTGGCGTCGTTGATGCCCACCAGCGTGGTGTTCGACGGCACCATGATGGAACCGCCCATCTTCTGGTCCTGGTAGCTGGTGTATTCCTCGAACACGGTGTTGTTGTTCTTCCAGCGCAGGTCGATATGGCCGATCACGCGGATGATCTTCGGCTCGTTGCCGGCCTCGTTGATGGCGGCGATCAGCTGCTGCCCGTTGTACACCGTGTAGACCCGGTTCGCCACGGCGGCCGAACCGCCCGTCACCAGCACCTTGCCCTTGCGCGACCAGGTATGCCAGCCGTCCTGCGGCGCGCTCTGGCGCTCGAAAGTGAGCACGCCGCCGGTGGGGTCGGCCACCGCGAACTGCCATTGCGGAAGCACGGGCGCCTTCCTGTAGTTGGCCGGGTCATGGCCGTTCGCGTCCTTCACCGGGGCGGAATAGGTGCGGATGCCGTAGTTGGCGGTTTGCAGCGGGGTACTGGCGCCGGTGAGGGTGCGGGCGTCGATATCGGCGGCCTGCGCCTGCGATACCAGCATCGCAATGGCGGCGCCAATCAGCGTATGTAGTTTCATCTTCAGTCCTCGGGAACGGTTTATTGGGCCAGGTTGGTGCGCGCACCGGCGGTGGCGATGGCCTTGGCTTTCACGCCGGAGGCCGGCGCCGCCGTGTAGCTGTAGCCGGTGGAACCGAAGGCCTTGGTGGTGGTCCAGCCGGTGGCGTTCACGGCACCGCTCGGCGTATCCCAGGTGATGCCGCTGCCGACATAGTTGTCGCGCAGGTCCCAGTAGCCGATCTGGCTGCTGTCGCGCGAGGTGACCGGGTTCTTCACGTTCTCGAAGTAGTTCGCTTCGATCAGCGCGGTGCCGCCCATGCGCACGTTGATGCCGGAGGTGGCGACATTGTTGAAGTAGTTGTTGAAGATGTGGGTCTGCCCGAAGCGCTGCAACGGCAGGCGCGCCTTCACGTTCTCGAAGCGGTTGTTGTGGTAGGTGGTGCGCGCGTTGGCATTGGCGGTGTCGCTGTCGCTGTAGCCGTTCAGCGCCACCTTCTGGTAGTTGTAGACATGGTTGTAGGAGACCGTGATGTGGTGTGCGCCCTTCTTCATGTCGATGCCACCGTCGAAGGAGGCGTCGCCGGCACCCGCGCACGAAGTCAGGGAAGCGAAGATGGTGTTGTGGTCGATCCAGATATTGCTCGGCTGGCCGGACGACATGCCTTCGATCGAAATCGAATCGGCCGCCTCGCCGCCCTGCAGCAGGCCGATGGTCATGTTCTGCACGATGATGTTGTGCGCGTTGCCGGCGATGTGGATGCCGAAGTTGGCGGTCGAATCGCTGCTGCCCTTGATGGTGATGTTGCTCTTGTTTTTGATCGACAGCGTCTGGGCCGGCTTCTGCCACTGCGCGCACACGTCGGTGATGGTGGCGTAATCGAACTTGCCGGTGTAGTTGAGCACCAGCCCACCGGTACCGCTGTAGGCGTTGATCTTCGCTTGCATGTCGGCCAGCGTCGCCACGTTGACCGGGGTGGCGCTGCCGCCGCCGGTGGTGGCGGCGCCGTAGCCGATCGGACCGGCCACTGCGCAGGAAGCGGCCAGCAGTGCGGTGGCTGCGGCCACCAATTTCAATTGCGTTACCTTCATTTCGACTATCTCCTATGTGTATTTTTTATCGGGAAACTGCCAGTTCAGGATGCTCTTTAACAAAGATTTCTGTCAATGCCGCTTTTTTATGCAAGTCACTAGCGACTTGTGAAAATTTGCGCATTTTGATAAGAATTAGGGAATTTTCTTGTAAAATACATGCAATCTTCGATCTGGTGTTGTTTATTTGGTTAACCAAATTTATTTTGGTCAGACCAAAATACAACAAAAGGACTGACCAAATATTTCAACAATGAACATTCGGCCTGACCAAACTAGAGATGGATGAACGGTATGCCGTCGGCGGTAGCGCCGTGCGCGCCGCTGCGCAAGTCCGCCACGCCCTGCTCGCGGTCGCCTGCCACCAGGATCCAGGTGGCGTTGCTTTCAGTGACCGGGTCGCGCGGCAGCGCGCGCAGATACTGGCGCTCGACCAGTTCGTCCAGGGCGCGCGGATAGCGCCCGTGGTCGGTGTAAAACTTGTTGATGACGCCGCGCGTGACGTGCAGGTTTTCCCTGAGCACGGCCTCCTTCGAGCGGTCCAGGCTATGGAACAGGCGCGGCGTGGCAAGCGTGAGCAGCAGCGCCAGGATGGCCAGCACCACCAGCAGTTCGATCAGGGTGAAGCCGCGCTGCGCAGCGCGCCGCAATGTGCGCTCACCAGCGCCGGTAGGGAATGCCATTCAGGCCCACCTGTTCTGATCTGGAGTGCACATCGTAGACGTCGGTGCCCGGCTTGGGTTCGTTCGGATCGCTCTGATAGGAACGCGGCGCCCAGCATTGCTCGTCCGTCAGCACGGGGTCGCTGCAGAAGGGGTCGCGCGGCACGCTGCGCAGGAAGTACAGCTTGCGCGCGCCGGCGCTGCGCTGGTCCTTCACGCCGTCCACCATCGCGGCCAGCGAGGGCGGGTAGCCGCTGCTGTCCGGCGGGCTGGCGATGCGCCCTTCCGCGCTGGCGCGCTGGTACAGGTCCAGCGCGGCGCGGATCTCCTGCAACGCCTGCCGCAATTGCTGCTCCTTCTGGCGCTGCACCGCCACCTGGGCCAGCGGCAGCGTAATGGTCGACAGCAGGGCGACGATGGCCAGCGTCACCAGCAGCTCGATGAGCGTGAAGCCCTTCACGTCAGCCGCCACTGCGCTCGTCGTATGCCTGCATCGCCGGCGTGGACTGCGGAGACAACTGCAGCTGCGCCGGCAACGGTAACGGAGCCAGCGGCGCGGTCGGCGGCTGCAGTGCCGGCTGCGCCGGCGTTACGGCTCCCCCGCCGCGCAGGCTGGCGTCGGTGCCGGCGTCGAACTCGATGTCGGCCGACGCGGCGCGCGGCTGCTTGCGCAGCACGCGCGGCGTAATCGACAGCACGATCTCGGTCTTGGTGCGGGAATTCTCCTTGCGCCCGAACAGGCGGTCCAGCAGCGGCAGCTCGCCGATGCCGGGAATGGCGCTGGAACTGCGCTTGTCGTTGTCGCTGATGAGTCCCGCCAGCACCTGGTTTTCACCGTCCCGCAGCCGCAGCACCGTGCTGGCATTGCGCGCGCCGATGCGGTAGCCGTAGGGCTGGTTGTTGTTGTCGAACACCGTGCCGAGGATGCTGCTCACTTCCAGGTTCAGCTTGATCGATACCTCATCGTCGAGATAGACCACCGGCTCGGCCTCCAGCTTGAGGCCGACGTCCAGGTAATTCACCGACTGCGAGGTGACGCCGGTCGAAGTCACGTTGGCCGATACGCTGGGCACCCGTTCACCCACCCGGATCTGCGCCTTCTCGCGGTTCTTGATGCGGATGCGCGGATTGGCCAGCACGCTGACGTTGTCGCGGTTGGTGGTGGCCGACAGCGTCATCGGATCGACGCTGGCCGCGATGCCGCGCGAATTCAGGCGCGTGAGGTCGTGCAGCGTGAAGGCGCTGCCGGACGAGCCGTCCGCGCCGGGGCGGCTGGAGGCCAGCGGGCTGAGCGTGACATTGGCCGGCCACTTCACGCCCAGCGCTTCCAGGTCGCTGCGCTGCACTTCCAGTATCTCCACTTCCAGCATCACCTCCGGTTCGGCCACGTCGTGCAGGGCCACCAGCCGGGCCGCCATCTGGATGGTTTCGGGCGTGTCGCGCAGCACCAGCATGTTGAGCTTTTCATCGACCACCAGGTCGCGCGTTTTCAGCAGCGTGCGCAGGCTGTTGGCCACCGCCTTGGCGTCGGCGTTGGCGATGCTAAAGCTGCGGATGGCGAGCTTCTGGTGCTGGCGTTGCTTGGCGGGTTCGGCTGCGTAGATCAGCACGGTGCGCGGGTCGATCACCGCCTGTTCCAGCTGCGCGCCGAGCAGCACGTTGCGCAGCGCCGCGTCGAGCGTGATATCGACCAGGTGCACGCTGACGCGCAGGTCCGGCGGCACATCCTTGTCCAGCGTGAAGTTGACGCCCGACGACAGCGACAGCGCTTCCAGCACGGCGCGCAGCGGCGCATCGCGGAACTGCAGGTTGATTTTCTGCTGGAAGGCCGGAAGGGACGGCGCAGGCGGCGATGAAGTCGGCGGCGACGCTGCCTGCGCGCCGGCGCAGGCACCCAGGGTTCCCGCGAGCAGCGCTGCCGCTACGATAATCTTCATTCGTTATCCCCGAAAGCGATCCGGATTCTTTCTCCGGTTTGTTGGTCTTGTAGATGCACCGAGTCCCGCTGCAGCACGAGCACGCGGTAGCGCCGCTGCAGCGTGGCGCCGGCGCGCACCATGTATACCGCACCGTCATGCAGCAAGTAAGCGTCGCGGGTGCCGTTTTCTTCCTTGAAGCCGAGCAGCGTAACGGGGACGGCGGCAGGCGGCTCCCCGTCCGCAGGGCCTCGCGGCGGGCCGGCCGATGGCGCTACGCCGCCGGCGCCGGCAAACAGGTCGACAACCGCATCATCCAATTGCGCCGCCTGTGCCGCGTGCTCCGCTTGTGCCGTCCCATGCGCAGCTGGTCCGAGAAGCGCGGCGTCAGCCAACGAGGCAGCGCCGGCTGGCGGGTCGGGCGCGGGACGCTGCGGCCGACCCGGCCCGCCGCTGGCCTCCACCAAAGACCCGGACTGAGGTCCGTCCAGCGCCAGCAGCAAGCCAAGCGCCAATGCACACAGCATCAGGCCTGCCATGCGTTTGGTCATGGATGCACCTCGCCTGCCGGCGTCACCGAGTACCAGACCGAGAGCGACAGTCGCGCCTCGACAGTCGCAGCACCGCTGCCCCGATGCAGACCCAGCGTATCGATGGACAGCCCCGGTATCGCTTGCGCGGCGCGCAGATAACGGCGCAGCTGCGGATAAGCGCCGGCGACCGGCATCTGCACCTGCCAGCGTCCGACCGCGCCCGTTTCATCGCGCCGGTAATCGGCCTGCATGGGCTGAAGCCCCTGCTCTGCGGCCAGCGCGAACAGGCGCGCCACGCCATCGGCAGCCTGCTCCGCCTGCGGCAGATCTCCGCCGGACGACCGGCCCACCCGGCCCAGCCCAGCCGCCTCGCCGACCTGTCCGAGCTGGCCGCCTTGCCCGGCAAGGGCGACCTGATGATGCCGACCGACTTGGCCGGCTTGCCCCAGCCGCTCTGCCAGCATTGCCTGCGCCAGTCCGGCCTCCTGCGACGGCAGCCAGCACAGCCACAACAGCAGCGCTACGGCGGCCAGCAGCGCACCGGCCGCGCCCCACAGGCCGTGCCGCCATGCCAGCACCTCCAGGTGCCAGCGCAAGGTGTTCAGCCGCATCATGGCGCAGGCTCCTGCCCAGCCGGAGACAGGCGGTATGGCGCGGCCAGCACCGCCTCGTACGCAAAATCGACCCCACCGGTTTCGGCCACTTCATGCCGCAGCAGCGACACGCGCTGGAAGACCGGGCTCTCCTGCAAGCCACGCACATAAACCTGTACCGCCGCAGCATCGGCCACATGGGCGCGGACCTTGACCAGCCCGCGCGCAAGATCCGGCTCGAACGACTCCAGGCGCGCCGCCGGCGCCGCCTCGAAGGCGCGGAAAATCGCCTCCCATGGCGACCTGCGGTGGCGTTCCGCCTGGTGCAGCAAAGCCATGTCGCCCGCCCCGCCCTGCTGCAGCTTGCGCACAGCCAGCGCCGCACGCGCCTGCGCTGCCTGTGAAGCGGCACGGGAAAGCTCCAGCCGCGCCGCCTCCTGCCGCAGCTGCAGGCCGCGCTGCAGCGCAAGCCCGCCCGCCGCGCAGGCCAGCACCAGCAGTACCAGGAACAGCCGGGTGCCGGGCAGCCGCCAATCCCAGCGCCAGCTGCCGCCTTCGCCGGCGAAATCGATCAGCATCGGCTTCATGCGGCCAGCTCCATGGGGCGCCAGCCGTCCGGCGCGGCGTCGCCCGCAGCGAAACGCTGCAAGGGCATGTCGGCGCCCAGGCGCGCCAGCTCCAGCGCCAGCAAGGCCTCGACGTCGCCGCCGCGCTGCTGGCGCACCACGCGCAGGCGTCCATGTTCCCAGTACAGCAGATTGTGCATGCCGTCGCCGCTGCCGCACCAGGCGCCGGTATCGGGCAAGGCCGCGCAGTGGCGGTTCCAGTCCGCCAGCAATACCGGCGCCAGCGACGCCAGCCGCCATCCATCAAGCGCCTGGCGCAGGCTGCGCGGCATGGCGCACGCCAGCATCGGGCGGCCCGCCTGCCAGTCCGCCCGCAGCAGCCACCCAGCCGCGCTGTCGCCGTACAGCGCCTCGAAGCGCGCCGCCAGCAGCAGGCGGCAATCGCGCAGGCTGGCGCCTCCGGCCGGCGGCTCCAGCAGAAAGTGACGCACCCAGCAATCGGCCACGCGCACCGCCAGCCGCGGCCGCCCCCGCGCCGGCAGCAGCTGCGCCAGCTCCGCCGCCATCGCGGGCCAGTCGCCGGCGACGGCCTGCAGCGCCATGGACGCGCCGGCGCGGCGCAGCAGCACGGCTTGCCCGCCTACCTCCAAACCGATGTTCTCATCCCGCCATCGTGACACGTTTGACCTCCTCCAGCGTGGTGTCGCCGCTGGCCACCAGCGCCAGCGCATCCTCGAACAGGCTGCGCATGCCGCCCGCGCGCGCCATCTCCTTCAATTGCCGCAGCGGCCTGCGTTCCACCACCAGTTCGGCCAGCTTGTCGTCCAGGATCAGGATCTCGGCCACCGCGCGCCGCCCCTTGAAGCCGGAACCCCGGCACTCGCCGCAGCCGCAGCCGCGCATGAAGCGGTAGCCCGCAACGGCGGCGCGCGCCAGCCCGGCGCGCAGCAGTTCCTCGTCGTCCGGCGCATACGGCGCGCTGCAATGGCGGCAGTTCAGCCGCACCAGCCGCTGCGCCACCACGCCGTTCAGCGCCGAAACGAAGGAATACGGATCGATGCCCATGTGGGCGAAGCGTCCGAACACATCGAACACATTGTTGGCATGCACGGTGGACAGCACCAGGTGCCCGGTGAGCGCCGACTGCACCGCGATCTCGCCGGTCTCGCGGTCGCGGATTTCGCCGACCATGATGATGTCCGGGTCGTGCCGCAGGATGGAGCGCAGGCCGCGCGCGAACGACAGGCCCTTCCTGTCGTTGACCGGAATCTGCAGGATGCCCGGCAGCTGGTATTCGACCGGGTCTTCAATGGTGATGATTTTCTCGCGGCCGCTGTGGATTTCGGTCAGCGCGCCGTACAGCGTGGTGGTCTTGCCGGAGCCGGTCGGCCCGGTCACCAGCAGCATGCCGTACGGCTCCGCCACCAGGCGCCGCATGGTGGCCAGGTGGTCGGCGGCGAAGCCGGAAGCGTCCAGCGTGAGGCCGCCGTGGGCGCTGACCATGGCCTGCTTGTCGAGGATGCGGATCACCGCATCCTCGCCGTGCACGCTCGGCATGATGGACACCCGCAGGTCGATCTCGCGGCCCTGCGCGGCCACGCGGAAGCTGCCGTCCTGCGGCACGCGGCGCTCGGCGATATCGAGTTCGGCCAGCACCTTGATGCGCGAGATGGCCTGCTCGGCCAGCGCGCCGCCGCTCACCTGCGCCGCCTGTTCCAGCACACCGTCGATGCGGTACTTGGTGAGCATGCCGCCCGGCGTGCTTTCGAAGTGGATGTCGGACACGCCGCTCTTGAGCGCGTCGTACAGCGTGGAGTTGACCAGCTTGACGGCCGGGCTGCCGGCCTCGCCCAGCGAGGCGTAGCTGAGGCTTTCCAGCAAACGCGCGCCGTCGTCGCCGGCCTCGCCCGCGCCGGCCACCAGGCTGTCGATGGAGCGCACCGACTCCTCCTGCTTGGCCAGGTAGGCGTGCAGCTCGGCCGGCAGCGCCAGGCGCCAGCCGACCGGCTCCTCAGCCAGGGCCTCGGCCCACACCTGCAGGTCCTGCGCATAGGGGTCGCACAGCACGCCGATCAGGCCGCAAGCCGGGCCGGGGCCGCGCAGCAGCACGCACTGGCGCTGCTGCGCGCGCGCCAGCGGCAGGCGCTCGAACGCCGGAGTGCAGGCGAACATCGCCGCCAGGTCGATGGCGGGCAGGCGGAACAGCGCGGCCGCCTGCGCCAGCAGCTGGCGCGGCTCGGACGGCGCCAGCACCGCGAGCTCTTCAAAGAAGGCGCGCCCGGTGAGCGCGGCGTTGCGCCGCGCGGCGCGCATGGCGTCCATCATCGCAAGCTCCCCGCCAGATCGAAAATCGGCATGTACAGCAGCACCACGATGGCGCCGATCACCACCCCGATGGCGGCCATCAGCAGCGGCTCGAAGGTCTTGCTGAACTTGTCGATCCAGAGCGTGGTTTCGGTATCGTAGAACTGCGCGGCGCGCTGCAGCATCAATCCCAATTGGCCGGAGCGCTCGCCCACGCGCAGCATGCGCAGCGCAATCGGCGTGGTCAGGCCGTGCCGCTCGAAGGACTCGGAACAGGCGGCGCCCTGCGCGATATCGTGGCGGGCCGCCGCCAGCGCCGCGCGGCGCTGCGGCGAAATGGCGCCGCCCACCATGTCGAGCGCCGCCACCACCGGTATGCCGCCCTCCAGCAGCATGCCCAGCGTGAGGTAGAGGCGCGCCAGCTCCATGATGTGCACGCGCGGCGCCACGCCCGGCAGGCGGCTGGCAAGGCGCATCAGCTGGCCGCTGCGCCTGAGCCGCCGCAACGCCGTCCACCCGGCCGCCGCCACGCCCGCCAGTCCGGCCAGCAGGTAGGCGCCGTGGCCGGCCACCATCGCGCCCCAGGCGATCAGCCACTGCGACATCATGGGCAACTCGCGGCCGCTGCCTTCATACACCACCGAGAATTTCGGCACCACGTAGCCGAGCAGGAACAGGCTGACCGCGCTGCCCACGCCCAGCAGGATGACGGGATAGATGGCGGCGCTGACCAGGCGGCCGCGCAGGCCGTCGACCCGCACTTGGTATTCGATGTAGCGCGACAGCGCCTGCGGCAAATCACTGGTGCGTTCGGCGGCCTTGACGATGCCGACGAACAGAGGCGGAAAGTAATCGGGGTCGGCAGCGGCGGCGGCCGAAAAGCGCAGGCCGTCGCGCATGCGCTCCAGCAGCCGGGCCAGCACCGCGCCGGTTTCCGTGTGCGAGGCCTTCTCGCCCAGAGCCTCCAGGCTTTCCACCAGCCCCAGGCCGGCCTCCAGCAGCGCCAGCAGCTCCTGCGTGAACAGCACCAGGGAAAAGGTCTTGCGGCGCCGGCCGGCCCGCGCCGACAACGCTTTCACCTCCAGCACCGTCAGGCGCCGCTCGGCGCAGGCGCGGGCGGCGGCAGGGGTGTCTGCGGCGTCGATCTCCAGCCGCTGCATGCGGTTGTCGTGGCCAACCGCGCGTATCGCGAACCGCATCCGGCGCTCTCAACGCGCCGGGCCGAAGGCCCGGCCCGGCTTGCAATAGGTGTCTGTCATGCGCCCCCCGCCCTCCGAGTATCACTGCCGTTTCGCTAGTTTCGGCTAGACCAATTTAGTTTTGGTCCAGCCAATTTGCATTCTACTATGCGAAATAAAGTTTGGAGAAGACAATTCGCGCGGCTGCGGCAAGCGCACCACTACTGCACCGGCGCTACAGCCCGCGCGCGGCCATGAAGTCGATGAAGGCGCGCAGCCTGGGAGTGAGGTGGCGGCCAGAAGGCCACAGCAGGCGGAAGGTGATGGTGCGGTTCACGTAGTCGTCCAGCACCGTGCGCAGCGTGCCGGCCGCCAGTTCCGCGCGCACCGCGAACGCTGGCAGGCAGGCGATGCCCAGCCCCTGCAGGGCGAACCAGACCCGCGTCTCGGCGTTATCGCAGATCATGGAAGTGGGCAGGCGCAGCTCCGGTTCGCCTTCCTTGCGCAGCAGCGGCCACACTTCCAGCTTGCCCGAGTTCGGATAGCGGTAGTGCATGCACGGGTGGCCGGCCAGGTCGGCGGGGCGCTGCGGCACGCCGTGCTGCGCGAAGTAGGCCGGCGAGCCGACGATGACGGTGCCGAAGCTGCCCAGCTGGCGCGACGACAGGCGCGAATCGAGCAGCTCGCCGGTGCGCACCACCGCGTCGTAGCCCTCCTCCACCACATCCACCATGCGGTCCGTGAAGGACAGGTCCAGCTCCACGGCGGGATAGGCGCGCATGAAGTCGGCCAGCAGCGGCAGCACCAGCCCGCTCACCAGCGGCAGGCTGACGCGCAATCGGCCCTTGGGCAGGCTGGCCGACTGCGACAGTTCCTGCTCGGCCGCCTCGATCTCGGCCAGCACGCGGCGGCTGCGCTCGAGCAGCATCATGCCTTCCGCCGTCAAGGTCATGCTGCGCGTGCTGCGGTGGAACAGCCGCACGCCGAGGCGCTCCTCCAGCCGCGCCACGCTCTTGCCGATGGCCGACGCGGAAATGCCCAGCGCGCGGCCGGCCGCCACGAAGCTGCGCGTCTCGGCGACCTGCACGAACACGTTGAATCCGCTCAGACTTTCCATTTCCGCTTCCGCTCCCCATTCAGGACGGAATTGTCCTTAAAGTCAGGAAGTCTAGCCCACTTTTTCCGCAGACGCAGGGCCGCTACTGTGGGCGGACTTTCAACCACAGGGCAACGCCATGACCAAATCCGATTCCCCCTTCCCGCTTTCCGGCCTGCTCGCGCTGGCCATGGCGGGCTTCATCACCATCCTCACCGAAGCACTGCCGGCCGGCCTGCTGCCGCAGATGGGCGCCAGCCTCGACGCCAGCGGCGCCATGGTGGGCCAGCTGGTCACCAGCTATGCGCTGGGTTCCCTGCTGTGCGCCATTCCGCTCACCGCCGCCACGCAGGGCCTGCGCCGCAAGCCGCTACTGCTGGCCACCATCGCCGGCTTCGCGCTGGTGAACGGCGTCACCGCGCTCTCCACCAGTTACCTGCTGACCCTGGCGGCGCGCTTTGCCGCCGGCGTGTTCGCCGGCATGCTGTGGGCGCTGCTGGCCGGCTACGCGGTGCGCATGGTGGCGCCGCAGCACAAGGGCCGCGCCATGGCGGTGGCCATGGCGGGCATTCCGGCCGGCCTGTCGCTGGGGGTACCGGCCGGCACGCTGCTCGGCGCCACGCTGGGCTGGCAATACGCCTTCGGCATCATGAGCATGCTGGCGCTCGCGCTGATCGGGTGGGTGACGGCGGCGGTGCCGGACTTCCCCGGCCAGAGCGGCGCGCGCCGCGCGCCGGTGGGCCGGGTGCTCGGCATCAGCGGCGTCAAGGCGGTGCTGGCCACCACCTTCGCCTACGTCCTGGCGCACAACATCCTGTACACCTACATCTCGCCCTTCCTGGCGCCGGCCGGCCTGGAACGCAAGGCGGACGCGGTGCTGTTCATCTTCGGCGCGGCGTCCATCGTCGGCCTGTGGCTGGCGGGCCTGCTGATCGACCGCCGCCTGCGCGCCACGGTGCTGGCCAGCACCGCCGCGTTCGGGCTGGCCGCGCTGTCGCTCGGCCTGTGGGGCACGCATCCGGCGGCGGTGTATATCGCGGTGGGCGTGTGGGGGCTGGCCTTCGGCGGCGCGCCGACCTTCTTCCAGACCGCGCTGGCGAATGTGGCGGGCGATTCAGCGGACGTGGCGCAGTCGCTGCTGGTCACCAGCTGGAACCTGGCCATCGCCGGCGGCGGGCTGTTCGGCGGCTTGCTGCTGAGCGCAGCGGGCGCCCAGTCGCTGCCCTGGACCTTGTGCCTGCTGCTGGCTGCCGCGCTGGCCATTGCGGCGCACTCGAAACAGCACGCCTTCCCGGCCCGCTGAACGCTCAGGCCCGGTACTGCGCGCCGATGGCGTCCATGCCGGCCAGCGCGTAGCGCAGCAGGTCGTCGGCCAGCTGGGCGGGGTCGCCGCCCAGGCCGGGCAGCACATGGGTGCGCAGCTCGGCCGGCGCCAGCAGCATGGCCAGGCACGGCGCCAGCGTGAAGAACAGGCTGCGCTGCATGGCCGGATGCGTGGGCGGCAAGCCGACGATCTGGCTGACGATGCCGATCAATATCGCGGCCTTGGGCGCTATGGCCTGCTGCACCAGCGCCGGCGCGTGCTCGCTGGGCGACAGCAGCTCGCGCACCACCACCCGGCTGCCCCAATGCGCGCGCGGCCCCGTCACATGCTCGACGATGCGGCTGACGATGGCGCGCAGCTTCTCGCGCGGATCGCCCGGGCCGGCGGCCAGCGCCTGCATCTCCTCCAGCCGCAGCAAATGGTTGTGCGCCTCCACCAGCACCGCTTCGTACAAGCCGCCGCGGCTGCCGAAGTGGTAGTTCACCGACGCGATGTTGACACCCGCCCGGGTGCAGATCTCCTTGCTGGTGGCGTCGGCATAACCGCGCTGCGCAAACACCTGCCCGGCGACATCGAGGATGGCGCTGCGCGTGGCGTCCCCGTCCGAGCGGGCGGCGCGCAACGGGGCGGCGGTTGGTTTAGGCTTGGCAGTGGTCATGGGGCGACATTGTAGGGGAAGGCGCGCGGGAATGAAAAAAACGCAGCGCCTCTCCAATAATTCAAATTCAAATTTAAATTTGATGTAGAATTCTCGCATACTTTAGCGCGGGAGGGCTGCAATATGAACAGGAAGATCATCATCGCCGCAGTGCTGGTGCTGTCGGCTGCCGCGGCGGCGTGGTATGCCAGCCGCCCAGCCCCTGCCGACGCGGACCTGGTCCTGTACGGCAATGTGGACCTGCGCCAGGTATCGCTGGCGTTCAACGCCAGCGAGCGCATCGCCAGCCTGGCGGTGCAGGAAGGCGACCGTGTTCGCTCCGGACAGGTGGTGGGCAAGCTCGATACCACCACGCTGGAGCTGCGCATCGCCGAGTCGCGCGCGCAGGCCAACGCGCTGGAACAGACGCTGGCCCGGCTGCGCGCCGGCAACCGGCCGCAGGAAGTTGGCCAGGCGCGCGCGCAGACGGCGGAGGCCCAGGCCGAGGCGGACGTGGCGGCAAAGAGCCTGGCGCGCCTGCAAGGGCTGGTGCAAGGGCCGACGGGACGCGCCGTGAGCCTGCAGGACGTGGACAACGCGGCGGCGCGCAGCAAGGCGGCGCAGGCGCGGCTGGAAGGCGCGCGCAAGTCGCAGGAACTGGTGCAGGCCGGCGCGCGCAAGGAAGACATCGCGCAGGCGGAAGCGCAGCTGGAAGCGGCGCGCGCGCAAACGGCCGTGCTGGCGCAGCAGCTGAAGGACGCGGAGCTGCGCGCGCCCATCGCCGCCGTGGTGCGCTCGCGCCTGATGGAAGCCGGCGACATGGCGTCGCCGCAGCGGCCGGTGTACACGCTGGCGATCACCGATCCGAAATGGGTGCGGGCCTATGTGCGGGAGACGGAGCTGGGCCTGGTCAAGCCGGGCATGGCTGCCAGCATCGCCATCGACAGCCTGCCCGGCCAGGCGATTGCGGGCAAGGTGGGCTATATCTCGTCGGTGGCGGAGTTCACGCCGAAGACGGTGCAGACGGAGGACCTTCGCACCAGCCTGGTTTATGAAGTGCGCGTGCTGGCCGAGGACAAGGACGACCGCCTGCGCCTGGGCATGCCCGCCACCGTGCGGATCGCGCGGCCGCTGGTACAGGCGCCAAAATGAACACCGGCATGGCGCTGGCGGGGAGCGGGCTGCACAAGCGCTTCCTGGTGAAGGAGTCGGGACGCGCGGTCGACGCGCTGCGCGGCGTATCGCTGCAGGTGCCGGCGGGTGCGCTGACGGCGCTGGTGGGGCCGGACGGCGCGGGCAAGACCACGCTGCTGCGGCTGGCTGCCGGCCTGATGACGCCCAGCGCGGGCCAGCTGCAGGTGCTGGGCATTGACGTGGCGCGCCATCCGCAGCAGGTGCAGGACCGCATCAGCTACATGCCCCAGCGTTTCGGCCTGTATGAGGACCTGAGCGTGCAGGAAAACCTGGACCTCTACGCCGATCTGCACGGCGTGGAAGCCGGCGTGCGGCGCAGCCGCTTCAGCCGGCTGCTGCACATGACGGACCTGGAGCGCTTCACGGGCCGGCAGGCCGGCCAGCTGTCCGGCGGCATGAAGCAGAAACTGGGACTGGCTTGTACGCTGGTGCGCTCGCCCGAGCTGCTGCTGCTCGACGAACCGACCGTGGGCGTGGACCCGCTGTCGCGGCGCGAACTGTGGGACATCGTGCAGCAACTGGTGGCCGAGCAGGGGCTGACGGTGCTGGTCAGCACCTCCTACCTGGACGAGGCGGAACGCTGCGCGCACGTGTGCGTGCTGCACGAGGGAATGGTGCTGGCTTGCGGTACGCCCGAGTCCATCCGCAGCCGGGCGCAGGGCATGTGCCATATGGCGACGCCGCCTGCCGGCACCACCGCGCGCGCTCTGCAGGCAAGGCTGCTGGATGCGGGCGCCAGCATCGTCGACGCGGTGCCGGAAGGCGGCCGGGTGCGCTACATCCAGCGCCGCGAAGCCGCGCCGCAAGCCGTGGCGGCGCTGCTGGACGGCGCCGCCACGACCCCGGCCGAGGCGCGGCTGGAGGATGGGTTCATGCTGATCCTGCGCGCGCAGGAAAGTAGCGGCGGCGGTGGTGGGCAGGAGCGCGGCGCGGCAAGCGAGGCACACGCGGCGTGGGCTGGCGGCAGCGCAGCGCGCCCGGCCGGCGCAGCGCCGGCACGGACGCAGGTACAGGCCGGCGAACCTGTCATCGAGGTGCGCGACCTGGTGCGCAAGTTCGGCGACTTTACGGCCGTCTCCAGCACCAGCTTCAGCGTCGCGCGCGGCGAGATCTTCGGCCTGCTCGGCCCCAACGGCGCCGGCAAGACCACCACGTTCCGCATGCTGTGCGGCCTGCTGCCCGCAAGCAGCGGCATGCTGCAAGTGGCAGGCGTGAACCTGCGCCACGCGCGCGCCGAAGCGCGCCGCAAGGTAGGCTACGTGTCGCAGAAGTTTTCCCTGTACGGCAACCTCACCGTGGCCGAGAACCTGAAATTCTTCGGCACCGCCTACGGCCTGCACGGCGAACGCCTGCGCCTGCGCACCGGCGAGGTGCTGGCCCAGTTCCAGCTGGCCGGCCAGGAGGACATGGCCAGTGGCCAGCTTCCCGGCGGCTTCAAGCAGCGCCTGGCGATGGCGGTCGGCCTGCTGCACTCGCCCGAGATCCTGTTCCTGGACGAACCCACCAGCGGCGCCGACCCGCTGGCGCGGCGCGAGTTCTGGCGCCGCATCACGTCGCTGGCGGCGGCGGGCGTGACGGTCATCATCACCACCCACTTCATGGAGGAAGCCGAATACTGCGACCGCATCGTCATCCAGGATGCGGGCAAGCTGCTTGCCATCGGCACGCCGCAGCAGGTGCGCGAACAGGCCGGCGGCGCGCCGGGCATGGAGCAGGCTTTCATCGGCATCGTCGAACAGAATCGCCGGGGAGATCAGCCATGACGCGGCAAGCACAGCCCGGAAGCAGCGGCAGCGGCGCGGCCCGCCTGCGCGCACTGGTGCGCAAGGAGTTCCGCCAGCTGCTGCGCGACGCCAGCAACCTGGCCATCGGCATCGCCCTGCCCATCGTGCTGATCCTGATCTTCGGCTACGGCCTGTCGCTGGACGTGAAAAACGCGCCGGTGGCGGTGGTGCTGGAAGACCCCTCCCCCACCGCCGCCAACGCCGTCGCCGGCCTGCTGCACACCACCGCCATCGCGCCGGTGCTGCTGGCCTCCATGCGCGAAGCCGAACAGCTGATGACCGAGCGCCGCGTGGACGGCATCGTGCGCGTTCCGGCCGACTTCTCGCGCCGCCTGGCACAAGGCGGCGCCCGCGTGCAGGTGCTGGTGCACGGCACCGACGCCAACCGCGCCGGCATCATCCTGCAATACACCGGCGGCGCGCTGGCGCAATGGTCCGCCATCCGGGCCGACCGCCAGGGCAGCGCGGCCGGCACATCCGGCACACCTGGCGCCGGCATGGTCACCATCGAACAGCGCATGTGGTACAACGCCGCCAACACCAGCACCTGGTACCTGGTGCCGGGGCTGATCGTCCTCATCATGACGCTGGTGGGCGCCTTTCTGACAGCGCTGGTGATGGCGCGCGAATGGGAGCGCGGCACGCTCGAAGCGCTGTTCGTCACGCCGGTGCGCCCGGCCGAGATCCTGCTGGCCAAGATCATCCCCTACTTCACCGTCGGCATGGCCGGCCTGGCGCTTTGCCTGCTGGCTGCCCGCTTCCTGTTCCACGTGCCGATGCAAGGCTCGCTGATCGTGCTGGTGCTGGCGTCCATGCTTTACCTGTTCGTGGCGGTCGGCATGGGCCTGGTGATTTCCTCCGTCACGCGCAACCAGTTCCTGGCCAGCCAGGTGGCGCTGCTCAGCAGCTTCATGCCGTCGCTGATGCTGTCCGGCTTCCTGTTCGACCTGCGCAACGTGCCGCGCGCCATCCAGTACGTCGGCAACGCCCTGCCCGCCACCTACTTCATGGAACTGATCAAGACGCTGTTCCTGGCCGGGAACGTGTGGCCGCTGATCGTCAAGAACTGCGCCGTCCTGGCCATCTATGCCGTGCTGCTGCTTGCCGTGGCGCGCGCCGTGACACGGAAAAAACTCGACTGAGGCCATCACCATGTTCGCCACCCCGATGTTCCCCGCCATCCGCGCAGCGCTGCGGCGCATCGCCAATATGTGCCGCAAAGAGTTCCTGGCCGTTGTCAAGGACCCGAAATCGCGCGCCATCCTGTTCGTGCCGGCGCTGGTGCAGAGCATGCTGTTCGGCTACGCCGCCACCTTCGACCTGACCGACGCGCCCTATGTGCTGCTGGACCAGAGCCGCAGCGCCGCCTCCACCGAGCTGGTGGCCAGGCTGGAAGGTAGCGGCGTGTTCCGCCGCGTGGCCACCCTGCACAGCCAGGAAGGCATGGCGCGCGCCATCGAAACGCACCAGGCCATGCTGGCGGTGCGGATCGGCCCGCGCTTCGAGCACCAGCTGTACGCGGGCGAGGCCGCGCCGGTGCAGCTGATACTGGACGGCCGCAACTCCAATACGGCAGGATCGGCGGCCGCCTTCGCATCCCAGGTGGTGGCGGCCTACAACCGCGACTGGGCCCGGCGCCACGGCGGCGGCGGAATGACCGGCGCCGCGTTCAGCGTGGAGTCGCGCGCCTGGTACAACCCCAACCTGGAAACGCGCTGGAACATGCTGCCCGGGATGGTCGCGGCGCTGAGCATGCTGCAAACGCTGCTGCTGAGCGCCCTGTCCGTGGCGCGCGAACGCGAACAGGGCAGCTTCGACCAGCTGCTGGTCACGCCCATGTCGCCGCTGGAGATCATGGCCGGCAAGGCGCTGGCGCCGGTGCTGATCGGCCTGGCGCAATCGACCATCATCCTGCTGGTGACCGCGCTCTGGTTCAAGGTGCCGCTGGCCGGCTCGCTGCTCACGCTGTACGCGGGGCTGGGCCTGTTCACGCTGGCCAGCGTCGGCATCGGCCTGTCGATATCGGCCGTGTCGCTGAACATGCAGCAGGCCATGCTGTACACCTTTGTGCTCATCATGCCGATGATGCTGCTGTCCGGGCTGACCACGCCGGTGCGCAACATGCCGCAGCTGCTGCAAACGCTCACCCTGGCCAATCCGCTGCGCTTCGCCATCGACCTGGTGCAGCGCGTCTACCTGGAAGGCGTGGGGCTGCGCGTGGTGGCGATGGACCTGCTGCCCATGCTGGTGATCGCCGCCCTGACGCTGCCGCTGGCGGCCTGGCTGTTCCGCAACCGCCTGTCCTGAGGCTGTAGCCAAAAGGCAATTTTGCGCCCGATCGGTCCGCGTCGGATAAGATGTAGGTTTCAACTACGGTCGCGCAAGCGATTTATATGGCTAACTTACTGCTGGTCCTGTTGGCGCTATTCCTGGTAGCGCTGAACGGTTTCTTTGTTGCCGCCGAATTCGGCATCGTCACTTTGCGCCGCACCCGCGTGCGCGCCATCGCCAAAACGCAGGGCCTGCGCGGCCGCATCCTGGCCAAGGTCCACGGTGAACTCGATGCCTATCTGTCGGCCTGCCAGCTGGGTATCACTCTCGCATCGCTGGGCCTGGGCTGGGTCGGCGAACCGGCTTTCGCCTCGCTGCTGGAACCGGTGTTCGGCGCCCTGGGCGTCACCTCCCCGCAACTGATCCACGGCGTTTCGTTCATCTTCGCCTTCGTCACCATCTCCTTCCTGCACATCGTGGTGGGCGAGCTGGCGCCCAAATCGCTGGCGATCCGCCTGCCCGAAGCGGTGGGCCTGTGGAGCGCGATTCCGCTGTACGGCTTCTACTGGGCCATGTACCCCGCCATCTGGGTGCTGAACGCCAGCGCCAACATGGTGCTGCGCCTGGCCGGCCTGGCCGGCTCCGGCGGCCATGGCGACTCGCACTATTCGACCGAGGAGCTGAAGCTGATCCTGCGCACCAGCCAGCCCGGCGAGAAATTTAACAAGGACGAGCGCAACATCCTGGCGCACTCGCTCGATTTCAGCCTGCTGTCCGTGTCGGACCTGATGCGCCCGATCCATGAAGTGATCGCCCTGCACGCGTCCAAGAGCATGGAAGAAAACCTGCAAACCGTGGTGCGCAACCGCTTCAGCCGCTATCCGTATTACGACGCGGACGGCGAGACCGTGCTGGGCATGGTGCACCTGAAAGACCTGTTCTTCGCCGAACAGTCCGGCAAGGCCATCACCTCGATGACGCCGTTCCTGCGCCCGGTGGAAACCTATTCGGCGCGCACGCCGGCGCTGGAACTGTTCCGCCGCTTCAAGGACGGCGCGCCGCACTTCGCGCTGATCGGCGAGAAGGGCAAGCGCCCGGTGGGCTTCCTCACGCTGGACAATCTGCTGGGCGCCATGGTGGGCGAGATCCACGACGAATTCCGCCTCAACGAAAACGACTGGCTCAAGCAACCCGACGGCGCGCTGGTCGGCAAGGCCAGCCTGCCCATCGTGTCGCTCGAGCGCGCGCTGGGCCTGGACATCGAGAACGAGGAAATGGGCCTGGAGGACATTGAATCGGTGGGCGGCATGGTGATGCTGAAACTGGGCGACATTCCGAAACAGGGCCAGCGCGTGGCCTTCAACGGCTTCGACATCGTGGTCAAAAAGATGAGCGGCCCGCGCATCCTGCTGGTGAAGGTGATCCCGCGCGTGCCCCGCCACAGCGAGTCCGACGACCAGGACTAAGCCCGCGACTCGGCGCCGGCGCTTTCGTAGTACTGGAAGGCGCTGGCCAGCACGGCCAGCACCTGGCCGTCGTCGTCGGCCTCGCCGATGAATTTGTAGACCGCAGCGAGATTGATGGCATCCGCCAGCTCGGCGGCGCTGTCGCCACCGGTCAGCAGCACCCGCACGGCGGCCGGGTACAGCTGCTTGATGCGCTCGAAGAAGTCGACCCCGCTGCCGCCTTCCGGCCCCTCCCCCGAAATGACCACGCCGATCTCCCGGCTGGCCAGTATCTCGTACGCGTCTTCCAGCCGGCGCGCCGACAGCAGCTCGTAAGGCGTGCCGTCCAGCAGCCGGCGGAAGTGCGCCTGCACGCGCGGCTGGTGGTCCACCACCAGCACCATGCGGTGCTTGCTGCGCTGTCCCATCAGCGGCAATTCCAGCGCGGCGCCGCTGCGCAGCATGGCCACGATGCCGGGCTCCGCCAGCGGGCGGCTGAAGTAATAGCCCTGGATCTCGTCGCAGCCCTGGCGCGCCAGCAGCTGCACCTGGCCTTCGGTTTCCACCCCTTCCGCGATGGCGCGCAGGCCCAGGCTGTGCGCCAGCCTGATCACCGCCGTCACGATGGAACGGTCCTCCGGGTCGCTGGCCACGCCGCGCGTGAAGGACTGGTCTATCTTCAGCTTGTCGACCGGGAAGCGCTTCAGGTAGCTCAGGTTGGAATAGCCGGTGCCGAAATCGTCGATCGACATGGTGATGCCGATCGCCTTCAGGCGGTGCATCAGCGCGATCGACGCTTCCGGGTCCACCATCGACAGGCTCTCGGTCAGCTCGAATTCGATCAGGCCGGGATGCAGGCCGTAGCGCTCCAGCACCTCGCGCAGCATGTTCTCCATGTCCTGGTGCGCGAACTGGGTGGCGGCCACGTTGACCGCCACCGGCACCACCGGCACGCCGGCGTCGATCCAGCCGCGCAGCGTGGCGCACACCTTGTCCAGCACCCAGCTGCCGATGGCGGTGATCAGATTGCTTTCCTCTGCCACCGGGATGAACTGCATCGGCGGCACCAGCCCCAGCTCGGGCGACTGCCAGCGCAGCAGCGCCTCCAGGCCGACCACGCTGCCGGTGGCCAGCTCCACCTGCGGCTGGTAATGCAGCACGAACTCGTCGCGCTGCAGGGCGCGCATCAGGCCCTGCTCCAGCGTCACGCGCGCATCGAGGCGCTGCTGCATTTCCTGCGTGAAGAACTGGAAGCCGTTGCGGCCCGCTTCCTTGGCGCGGTACATGGCGATGTCGGCCTGGCGCAGCAGCGTCTCGGCCTGGTCGCCGTCGTCCGGGTACAGGCTCACTCCCATGCTGCCGGTGATGACATGCTCCTGCCCGGCCAGCAGCACCGGCCGCGCCAGGTGGTCGCCGATGCGCTCGGCGATCATGCCGGGCGTGGTGCTGCCCAGCGGACTGTCGAGCAGCAGCACGAACTCGTCGCCGCCCAGGCGCGCCACGGTGTCGAAGTCGCGCACGCTATGGCGCAGGGTGGAGGCCACCACGCGCAGCAGCTCGTCGCCCACGGCGTGGCCCAGCGTGTCGTTGACCTGCTTGAACTTGTCCAGGTCCAGGAACACCACGGCCAGGCGTTCCTTGCGGCGCTCGGCGCGCCGGATCGCGTGCGCCAGGCGGTCCAGGAACAGCGCGCGGTTCGGCAGGCCGGTCAACTGGTCGTGCGTGGCCTGGTGCTCGATGGCCTTCTCCTGCTGGCGGCGTTCCGTCACGTCGTGCGCCACGCACATCACCGACTCGGCGTTGTTGAACCAGAGCCGGCAGCCGAAGTACTCCACGTCCACCAGCGCGCCGTCCAGGCGCAGCACCTGCAAGGGGCTGCGCGGCTGCAGCTGCGCCAGCGCGATGTCGCTGTACAGCCGTTCGGCCAGCTGCGCGCGGAACGCGGCGGGCACGCGCGCGTCCGCGTCGGTGCCGAGCAGGCTGTCCGCCGAGGCGGCGCCGAACAGGCGCTGCGCGGCCGGGTTCATGAACACGATCTTGCCGCCGGTGTGGATCCAGATGGCGTCCGGGATCAGCTCCACCAGCGAGCGGTAGCGCGCCTCGCTTTCCTCGATGTGGCTGTTGAGCCGGAGCAGGTTCTGGTTGATGTCGTACAGCTCGCGGCTCTTCTGCTCCAGCAGCGCCTCCGCTTCCTTGCGCGCGGCGCGTTCGCGCAGCAGGCTGCGCGAGGCGACCGTGCCGGCCGGGGCTGCAGGAACTGTCGGGACGTCGGCCTGCATCACGCTGCCGCAGCGGCCAGGTGGAAGCGCGTGCGGTGCAGCTTGTCCTCCATCGGCAAGCCGGTGCGCGTGACCGGGATGGACTCGTTGAAGTGGGCGACGCAGCCGCCGACCAGCCGCACCAGCTCCGCGTGGTCGCAGGTGCCGACCGAGGTGTAGGCGCCGCCGTTGGGCAGTTCGGCTTCGGTGACGATACGGTCCAGCATATCGAGCCCCATGCGGGACTCGACCAGCTCCATAAATTCGGTAAATACGACGCCCTTCATGCTGCCCCCGGATGCGAAAACTGCGCCAGTATAAACCGTGATTTAACAATCCGTCATACTGTGCATCAAGCCGTGCATGGGGAAGTGTTTCGGGCCGTGTTTCAAGCCGGCTTGCCGGTCCAGTTGCGCAGCAGGCCCAGCGCCACCGCCAGCAAGGTGGGGCCGATGAACAGGCCGACAAAGCCGAACGCCAGCACGCCGCCCATCACGCCCAGCAGCACCAGCAGGAACGGCAGGCTGGAACCGCGGCTGATGATCATCGGCTTGACCACGTTGTCCACGCCGCTGATCACCACCACGCCCCACACCACCATGAAAATGCCCCAGCCGGTGCTGCCCTGGTTGAACAGCCAGAGCGCGGCGCCGCCCCAGATCAGCGGCGGGCCGACCGGCACCAGCGAGAACAGGAAGGTGGCCACCGACAGCAGCGCCACGGCCGGCACGCCGGCGATCAGGAAGCCGATGCAGGCCACGGCCGCCTGCGCCAGCGCGGTGCCGAGCAGGCCGTACATCACGCCGCGCACGGTGCGGCTGACGGTGTCCGCCACTTCCACCGCGTGCTCGCCCATGATCTTGTCCATGCCGACGCGCAGCGCGCCCAGTATGGCCATGCCGTCGCGGTACAGGAAGAAGCTGACAAAGGCGGCCAGGCTGACCTGGGCCACGCCGCTGCCCAGCACCACGCCGCTGCCCAGCAGGAAGTGGCGCGCCGGCTCCATGTAGCGCTTGGCCAGCGCCACCAGTTCCTCGCGGCTGCCGATGATCTTGCGCACGTAGGCGTCGGCCGCCTCGCCCACCATGGGAATGTCGCGCAGCCAGGCCGGCGGCGTCACGGTGCCGTCGTCGATGGCGGTGCGCAGGTGCTCGTAGGCTTCGCGCGCGCTGTCGGCGATGTTCCAGGTGACCAGGGCCAGCGGCAGGATGATCACCAGGATCAGCGACAGCGTCATGATGATGGCGGCCAGCGTGCGGCGCTGGCGGCAGCGCTCAAGCAGCATCTGGAACAGGGGCCAGCTGGAAATGGTGATGGCGGCGGCGAACAGGATCGCCGCCAGGAAGGGACGCAGCACCGCCAGGCAGCCGATCACTAGGAAGACGATCGCAGCCAGGCGGCTGTAAGGTTGAAAACGCTTTTCCATCTAGCCCTCGAATTGTTGTATCGGGGGCTAGCTTATCAGGAAAGCAGCAGCTTCAGGGATGCGTCAGGAAAGAAGCAACTTCAGGTCATGCGCGATCGGCGCCGGGCCCTGGCCGTGGCGCAGGAACAGGCGGATCTTGCCGTTCTTGTCGAATACATAGCTGCCGGCCGTGTGGTCGATGGTGTAGCTGTCCGGGGTTTTGCCTTCCACCTTGTTGTAGATGACCTTGAATTCCTTGGCCACCTGCGCGGTCTGCTCGGGGGTACCGTACAGGCCGATGAAGCGCGGATCGAAGGTGGGCGCGTACTGGGCCAGCAGTTCCTTGGTGTCGCGCGCCGGGTCCAGGGTGATGAACAGCACCTGCACCTGGTCCGCCTGCGGGCCGAGTTCCTTCATCACGCCGGCCATTTCGGCCATGGTGGTCGGGCACACGTCCGGGCACTGGGTGTAGCCGAAGAAGATCACCACCGTCTTGCCCTTGTAGCTTTCCAGCGTCACCGGCTTGCCGGTGTGGTCGTTCAGCGAGAAGCCCTGGGCGTAGCTCAGGCCCGTCAGGTCGGTGTTCTTGAAGGCCAGGCCGGAGCCGGGAGCCTGTTTCTGGCATCCGCCCAGGGCGAGCGCGATGCACAGCAGCGCAAACAATTTTTTCATGTCAAATCTTCACGTAATGGTCCACCAGCAGTGCGGCGAACAGCAGGGACAAATAGATGATGGACCAGGTGAACGCCTTGCGCGCCACCAGGTCGGTGTAATGGCGGTGCACGCGCCAGCTGTGCCACAGGAACACCACGTTCAGCGCCACCGCGCTGACCAGGTAGATCAAGCCGCTCATCTTCACCGCGAACGGCAGCAGGGTGGTGGCGGCCAGCGCGATCGAGTACAGCCACACGTGGAAGCCGGTGAAGGTCATGCCGTGGGTGACGGGCAGCATCGGCAGGCCGGACTTGGCGTAGTCGTCGCGGCGGTACATGGCCAGGGCCCAGAAATGCGGCGGGGTCCAGATGAAGATGATCATCACCAGCAGCCAGGCCTGCATCGGCACTTCATTGGCCACGGCGGCCCAGCCCAGCGCCGGCGGCATGGCGCCGGACAGGCCGCCGATGACGATGTTCTGCGGCGTGGCCGGCTTCAAAATCATGGTGTAGATGACCGCGTAGCCGACGAAGGTGACAAAGGTCAGCCACATGGTGAGCGGGTTGACCAGCGTGTACAGGATCCACATGCCCAGGCCGCCGATCACGGCCGAGAACACGGCGGTCTGCGTCACGCTGATTTCGCCCTGCGCCATCGGGCGGCGCGCGGTGCGCGCCATGCGCGCGTCGATCTCGCGCTCGGCCAGGCAGTTGACGGCGAAAGCGGCGCCGGCCAGCAGCCAGATGCCGAGGGTGGCGGCCACCACCACGCGCCAGCTGGGCAGCTCGTCGGTGGCCAGGAACATGCCGATGACGGCGCAGAACACCGCCAGCTGCGTCACGCGCGGCTTGGTCAGCGCCCAGTACTGGGCGATGCGGTTGGTCGGTTTATGTAGAGCGGTGTGGGTCGTCATTGGCGGTGTCTGGCTGGCGCAGCGCCTTGCTGGGCCGTGTCGAGTTGGTGCTTAGCCCGGTAGTTTAACATGGTCAGCAAAAGCACCAGCAGCGCCGCTCCGGCGTTATGCAGCACGGCGATGGTGAGCGGGAAGCTGAAGTAAATCGTGGCCAGGCCGGTGGCCGTCTGCAGCGCCAGCACGGCGGCGATGCCGCGCGCCAGTCTTGTCATTCCGGCCAGATGCCACGCGCGCCAAGCCGCGTAGCCGGCCAGCAGCAGCACCACCAGGGCGAAGTTGCGGTGCACCCAGTGGATGGCGGTGAGCGCGGAAAACGGCAGGTAGTGGCCGGCCGCGGTCTTGCCGAGTTCGCGCCACAGGTGGAAGCCGTGCTCGAAGTCCATCTCCGGCACCACCTTGCCGCCGCACAGCGGGAATTCGGTGCAGGCCAGGGTGGCGTAGTTAGTGCTCACCCACCCGCCCAGGGCCAGCTGCACCAGCAGCGCCGCGCCGGCGGCCAGCGCCAGCCAGCGCACCGTGCGCAGCACCGGCAGCGGCGCGATCGGCGCGCCGCGCGCGGTGCCCGGCGCCGCTGCCTTGGCCGATGCGGGCGCAAGGGCCGCGTGCACCGTATCCTGGCGGCAGCCGAACCACACCAGCATGCACAGCAAGCCCATGCCCAGCAGCAGGTGCATGGTGACGATCACCGGCTGCAGCTTGAGCGTGACGGTCCAGGCGCCGAAGGCGCCCTGCAGGCAGACGAAGAAGAACAGCGTCACCGGCAGGCCGGGCGCATAGGTCCAGCGCGCGGCGGCGGCCGCCGCGATGTGCGCCGGCTGCGCGGCCAGCTTGCCCGCCTTGCGCGTCTGCAGCAGCGCCACCGCCATCATGGCGACGATCAGCACGCCGATGCCCATGGCCAGGTAGCGGTGGATCATCTCCACCCAGGCCTTGAACACGGTGACCGGGCCGGTCGGCTGCAAGGCCTCGGCGGCGGCGATTTCGGCGTGCGCCAGGAAGGGATTGGCCAGGCCGTAGCAGCCCGGCCAGTCCGGGCAGCCCAGGCCCGAGTCGGTCAGGCGGGTGAAGGCGCCGAACACGATCAGGTCGAAGGTCAGGAACACGCTGATCCAGACCAGCTTGCGGTACTTGTTCTCGTCCGAGGACACCCAGACCATGGCCAGCGGCAGCAGCGCCACCAGCAGTCCGGTGATGGCCATCTGGGCCAGCGTGGTGTGATGCATCGCGTCCCCTCAACCGATGGCCGAGGCCTTGAGCAGCTTGGAGATATCCTTCTTCACCTTGGCCGGGTCCGGGTCTTTCGGGAAGCGCATCATCAGGTTGCCCAGCGGGTCGATCAGGTAGATATGGTCGGCGGCCTGGCCGCCCTGCTCCACCGGCAGCCAGTTGGCCACCGTTTCGGCCGGCGCGCGCAGCATGCGGGTGCCGTCGTTCACGCGCAGCAGCACCGTCTCCAGCGGCTGCTGGTCGGTGATCAGCCACACGCGCTCGATGCGCTCCATCTCCTTGCCCTGCATGGTGCGCAGCTGGCGCATGGCGAACAGCTGGTCCTGGCAGGCTTGCTGGCAGTCCGAGCCGCCCACCTTGAGCATGATCCACTTGCCCTTGTAGGCCTCCAGCCCGGTGGGCTTGCCGTCCAGCGTGGCGCTGGCCATGGCCGGTATCGGGTACTGGCGCGGGTCGATCAGCGCGCCGTAGTTGGTGCGCCCTTCCGGCTTGATGAAGTAGTAGGTGATGTACGATGCGATCAGCGGCGCCGCGCATACGGCCAGCACCGCCATCAGCTTCCAGCGTCCGCGCGAGCGCTTGGTTTCCTCAGTTTTGTTTTCCACGTCTGAATCCTGTTACGACGAAAAAGAGAGCGGCCATGACGGCCAGTGCATACCACTGGAAGGCATAGCCGCGGTGCTTGTCCACGCCCGATGCGGGCGCCGGCCAGTCGTGCGACAGGCCGCTATCCTCCGCACCGGCGGGCGCGGTTTGCTCGATGATGAAAGGCTGCATGCGCAGGCCGCTGGCGGCGGCCACCTCGGCCACGCCGGCGTTCTGCACGATGGCGCCCGGCTTGAGCGCCGGCGCCGTGCCGAGCTGCATCACGCGGCCCGCATGCAGCCGCGCCACGCCTTCCAGGGTGACGGTGCCGGCCGGCGTGCCGTACGGCGGCAGCTGTTCGCGCACCGCCATATTGCGCGGCAGCCAGCCGCGCGCCACCAGCACGTGCTGGTCCGAACCGTCGATGCGGAACGGCATCAGCAGGTGGAAGCCGACGCCCTTGGCGGACGGCCGGTTGTCCAGGTACAGCGGCCAGTCGGCGACGAACCGGCCGGTGACGCGCACGCGGCGGTATTCGAGCTTCGCCGCCTCGGCGGCCGGCACGGCGGCGGCGCCCAGCAGCAGCGGCGCGCCGGCCTGCCCGGCTTGCAGGCGCGCCTCGGCGGCGCTCTTTTCGGCGGCGCGGCGGTCCTGCCACTGGCCCAGCGACACGCCCAGCGCCACCAGCAGCACGGTGGCGGCGAAGGGAACCCATTTGAAGCGGAAGGCCATTACAATGATGCCTTATTCCCGACCTGCGTCCCGACCTGCGGTGCTGCCAATTCCATGAAAATCCTCGTTGCCATTGCCTTCATCCTGATCCTTGCCAGCCTGGGTTCGGCCCTGTACTACATGATGCGCCAAAAGGGCAAGAACGACCAGCGCATGGTGCGCTCGCTGGCCATGCGCGTGGGCTTCTCGATCGCGCTGTTCGTCCTGATCCTGGTGGCGCACAAGCTGGGCTACATCCAGCCGACCGGCATCCGCTAGCGCCGGCGCCAAGAAAAAAGCCGTGCGCGGGTTCACCTGCGCACGGCTTTTTTCGTTGCGGCGAACCTCGTCCGCCGCAGATTATAGCGCTTACTGTGACACTTACAGCCAGTACACCACGATGTACAGGCCGAGCCAGACCACGTCCACAAAGTGCCAGTACCAGGCGGCGCCTTCGAAGCCGAAGTGGTGCTCCGGGGTGAAGTGGCCCTTCATGACGCGCACCATCACCACCGCCAGCATGATCGCGCCCATGGTCACGTGGAAGCCGTGGAAGCCGGTCAGCAGGTAGAAGGTGGAACCGTAGATGCCCGAGGTCAGCTTCAGATTCAGTTCGCTGTAGGCGTGCATGTACTCGTACACCTGGAAGCACATGAACACGGCGCCCAGCGCCACGGTGGCGGCCAGCCAGCCGACGGTCTTGCCGCGCTTGCCCGCGATCAGCGCGTGGTGGGCGATGGTCAGGGTCAGGCCGGACAGCAGCAGCAGCGCGGTGTTGATGGTCGGGATAGGGAACGGGCCCATGGCGGTGAAGCTCTCCACCACGCCGGCCGGGGTGTTGCCCCACTGCGCGGCGAAGTCCGGCCAGATGAATTTATGGTCCAGGTCACCCAGCCATGGCAGGGTGATGGCGCGCGCGTAGAACAGCGCGCCGAAGAAGGCGCCGAAGAACATCACCTCCGAGAAGATGAACCAGCCCATCGACCAGCGGTAGGAATGGTCGATGCGCTTGCTGTACAAGCCGCCTTCCGATTCCTTGATGGCGTCGCCGAACCAGAAATACAGCACGGTCAGCGTGGCCAGGATGCCGATGATGTTGACGGTGGAGCCCCAGGAGGCGTCGTTGACCCAGGCCGACGCGCCTATCATGGTGATGAGCAGGGAAATGCCGGCCAGCATGGGCCAGCGGGACGGACCAGGCACGAAGTAGTACGGTGCCGCGTTATGTGAACTCATCTTCATCTCCTAATAATCTTAGACAGTTACTGTGAAACTGCGAACTTCACTATTGTTATCAGCAAGCCAATGAACAGCGCCACGCCTATCAAGGCGGCGATGATGACGTGGAAGGGATTCAGCTTGGCCCCGTCCTGGTCAAAATCCTTTTTCCGGCGCAGGCCGAAGAACGACCAGATCACCGCTTTCATCGAATACATGAAAGAAGCTGTTTGCTTCTTTTCTTCCATCTTGGCCCCCCTAGTTTGAGGCAGTCTTGTCCAGTCCCGCGATCTCGAAGAACGTGTACGACAGGGTGATGGTCTTCACGTCCTTCGGCAAAGCCGGATCGATGAAGAACACCACCGGCATCTGCCGCGCCTCGTTCGCCTTCATGGTCTGCTGCTGGAAACAGAAGCATTCCACTTTCTTGAAGTAGGCCGTGGCGCTGTTCGGCGCGTAGCTCGGGATCGCTTGCGCGTTCACCGTGCGCGGCTGCGTGTTGACCACTTCGTACACCACCGTGGCCAGCTCGCCCGGATGGACCTGGATGCTGCGCTGGGTGGCGCGGAAACGCCACGGGCCGTGCGCATTGCTATCCAGCTCCACCGTCACCAGCCGGCTGCTGTCGACCTGGGTGTTCTTCGGGTCCAGCGAGACGGTGCCGTCCTTCTGCGTGATCATGTTAATCCCGAGCACCTCGCAGATATGCTTGTACACCGGGATCAGCAGGTAGCCGAAGCCGAACATCATCACCGCGATGATGAGCAGCTTCCGCAGCATGCGCAGGTTTTCGGCCTTGACGCTGACCATGCTCATCTCAGCCCAGCCAGCCGCGCTTGACGAACACGGACACGAAGAACACCAGCGCGATCGAGCCCAGCACCAGCGCCAGCTTCAGATTGCTCTGTTTTTTCGGGGCGGCCATGGCTTATTTCACGTGCGGTGGCGTTTCGAAGGTGTGGAACGGCGCCGGCGACGGCACGGTCCACTCCAGGCCTTCCGCGCCTTCCCATGGCTTGTCGCCCGCAGGCTTGCCGCCGCGGATGGTCGGCAGCACCACGAAGAACAGGAAGAACACCTGGCTCAGGCCGAAACCGAAGGCGCCGATGGAAGCGATGGCGTTGAAGTCGGTGAACTGCGCCGCGTAGTCGGCGTAGCGGCGCGGCATGCCGGCCAGGCCCAGGAAGTGCATCGGGAAGAAGGTGATGTTGAAGGTGATCAGCGACAGCCAGAAGTGGGTCTTGCCCATCGCTTCGCTGTACATATGGCCGGTCCACTTCGGACCCCAGTAGTAGAAGCCGGCGAACAGCGCGAACAGCGAGCCGGCCACCAGCACGTAGTGGAAGTGCGCCACCACGTAGTAGGTGTCCTGCAGCTGGATGTCGATCGGGGTCACGGCCAGGATCAGGCCGGTGAAGCCGCCGATGGTGAACACGAAGATGAAGCCCACCGCGAACAGCATCGGGGTTTCGAAGGTCATCGAACCCTTCCACATGGTGGCGATCCAGTTGAACACTTTCACGCCGGTCGGCACCGCGATCAGCATGGTCGCGTACATGAAGAACAGCTGCGAGGTCACCGGCATGCCGGTGGTGAACATGTGGTGCGCCCAGACGATGAAGGACAGGATCGCGATCGAAGCGGTGGCGTACACCATCGAATGGTAGCCGAACAGGGTCTTGCGGGCGAAGGCCGGGATGATCTGCGAAACGATGCCGAAAGCCGGCAGAATCATGATGTACACCTCGGGGTGGCCGAAGAACCAGAAGATGTGCTGGTACATGACCGGGTCGCCGCCGCCGGCGGCGTTGAAGAACGAGGTGCCGAAGTGGCGGTCGGTCAGGGTCATGGTGATGGCGCCTGCCAGCACCGGCATCACGGCGATCAGCAGGTAGGCGGTGATCAGCCAGGTCCAGCAGAACATCGGCATCTTCATCAGCGTCATGCCGGGCGCGCGCATGTTCAGGATGGTGACGATGATGTTGATCGAGCCCATGATCGAGGACGCGCCCATGATGTGCATGGCGAAGATGCCCATGTCCATGCCGGGGCCCATCTGGGTCGACAGCGGCGCGTACAGCGTCCAGCCGGCGGCGGTGGCGCCGCCCGGCACGAAGAACGAGCCGGCCAGCAGCAGCGCGGCGGGCGGCAGCAGCCAGAACGAGAAGTTGTTCATGCGCGCGAAGGCCATGTCGGACGCGCCGATCTGCAGCGGGATCATCCAGTTGGCGAAGCCGACGAAGGCCGGCATGATGGCGCCGAACACCATCACCAGGCCGTGCATGGTGGTGAGCTGGTTGAAGAACTCGGGCTGGAAGAACTGCAGGCCGGGCTGGAACAGCTCGGTGCGTATCATCAGCGCCAGCACGCCGCCGGACAGCAGCATGATGAAGGAGAACCACAGGTACAGCGTGCCGATATCCTTGTGGTTGGTGGCGAACAGCCAGCGCTGGTAGCCGCTGGGGTGGTCGTGTGCGTGATCGTGGTCATGGTCGTGGCCATGACCGTGTGCCTGGTGATCGTGTGCGTGATCGATAGTCGTGCTCATGATGTGCAACTCCTAATTACTTGCGTGCAGCCAGGACTTCGGCCGGTTGAACGATGTTTTCGGCCGGCTTGTTCGACCAGCTGTTGCGCGTGTAAGTGATGACGGCGGCGATGTCGGTGTCCGACAGCTGCTTCCAGGCCGGCATCTCGGCCGGGAACTTGCCGGTCTTCTGGCCGTTCAGCAGCACGTGGATCTGGGCCGCCTTCTCGCCGGTCACGATGGCCGAGGCGTCCAGCGGCGCGAACGCGCCCGGCACGCCCTTGCCGTTGGCCTGGTGGCACACGGCGCAGTTGGCGGTGTAGACTTTCTCGCCCTTGGTCTTCAGTTCATCGATGGTCCAGGTCTTGTTCGGATCGTCCGCCAGGGCGGCCAGCTCCTTTTTCTTCTTGTCGGCCCAGGCGGTGTACTCCTCGGCGGTGACCACGCGCACCACGATAGGCATGAACGCATGGTCCTTGCCGCACAGTTCCACGCAGGTGCCGCGGTAGACGCCGGTGTGCTGCGCCTTGAACCAGGTGTCGCGCACGAAGCCGGGGATGGCGTCCTGCTTCACGCCGAAGGCGGGGATGGTCCAGGCGTGGATCACGTCGTTGGCGGTGGTGACGATGCGGATCTTCTTATTGACCGGCACCACCACTTCGTTGTCGACTTCCATCAGGTAGTTTTCGCCGCGCTGCTCGGTCGGCGCCACGCCGGGCGCGCCCACTTGCGCGCGCGGGGTGGCCAGGTTGGAGATGAAGGTGATGCCCTCGCCCTCGCCCTTCAGGTAGTCGTAGCCCCATTTCCACTGCATGCCGGTGGCTTTGATGGTGATGTCGGCGTTGGAGGTGTCCTTCATGGCCACCACGGTCTTGGTGGCGGGCAGCGCCATGCCGATGACGATCAGGAACGGCACCACGGTCCAGGCGATTTCGACGGCGGTGGATTCGTGGAAGGAGGCCGATTTGTGGCCCAGCGATTTGCGGTGCTTGAGGATGGAGTAGAACATCACGCCGAACACGGCGACGAAGATCACCAGGCAGATGATCATCATCAGGTTGTGCAGGCTGTAGATTTCCGACGCGATGGCGGTGGCGGGCGCCTGCAGGTTCAGCTGGTTGACCATGGGACCGCCGGTACCGCCGGTGGCCTTCGAGTATTCAGTAGCCGCTGCAGCCGTCTCCGCCGCCCAGGACGGGACTGCGGCGGCTGTCATCGACAGCGCGAGCATCAACGATTGAAATCGCTTTGCATGTTTCATGTTTTCCCCAACCACCCAAGAAATAATTAATATTTTTAAAGGCAGCCGTCCGATGTTCTGAATAGCCGCCGTACGCTACAACACCTAAAGTCCCCCGCCCTGCATTTTGGTAATACTTATACAAGACGAAATGATGGCAAAATTAGTCAAGGATTATAGTCAACACCCCTAGGGGCATCAAGGAAATTATCTGTTACGCAAGCCTAATCGTCAGTGCTTTGGCGTTATTTGCCACATATGCCGGGCGCTATTCCACATGCGTGCGCCTACTTGCCAGGCTTGCCACCCGGCTTGCGCGGCAGGTCGAAGCGGATAATCGACTCGCCCTGGCTGGTGGTGCGTGGTGCCGGGCGGAAAGCATGTCCGTATAGCACTTCGAAAGTCAGGCCCAGCTTGCCGTCCGGGCGGCGCTGGCGCTCCAGTCCGGCCAGCAGGCGGGCGCGGCCGGCGCGGCCCAGCAGCCCCGGGCGGCGCGTGGCCAGCGGATTGCCGCCCCAGGCGCGCACGTCGGCCAGCAGCGCCTGCGGCGTGTCGTAGGTGACGGTGATCTTCTCCATGTCCAGCACCGGGGTGGAAAAGCCGGCCTCCACCAGCTGGTCGCCGAAATCGTGCATGTCCACGAAGGGCAACGCGTGCGGGAACAGGTCGACGTCGGCAAACGCCGTGCGCAATTCCGAGAAGGTGTCCGGGCCGAAGCAGGAAAACATCAGCAGCCCCTCGACCCGCAGCACGCGGCGCCACTCGGCGAACACGCGGTCCGGCTGCGGATGCCAGTGCAGCGCCAGGTTGGACCACACCAGGTCCATGCTGTGCAGCGCCAGCGGCAGCTCGGCGAAGTCGCCGCACACCAGGTCGACCCCGGTTTTCGACGGCATCAGCTTGCTGATCAGCTGGTTGAAGCCGCCCTTGGGCGCAGGACCGGCGGCGCTGGCCGCGCGCGCCATCGGTTCGGACGCATCGACGCCCAGGATCTGGGCTGCAGCATACATTTTCTGCAACATTGGCAAATCCGCACCGGCGCCGCAGCCCGCGTCCAGCACGCGCTGCGGCACGATTTTCACCAGCTGCAGGCGGTCCTGCATGCGCGACGAGATCTCGCGGCGCAGGAAATCGGACGGCGCAATGCGCTCCGGACGGGAAAACAGCGCGCGCACGCGCTCGATGTCGATGGGCGCGCTCAATTTCGGCGGCTTGGCGGGAACTTGCATGATAGGTCAGACTCGCGGTCGGATGGGTGAGATAATGGCGGCAGTTTACATGGTTAAGGGGAAGTGCGATGCCTGGCCCTGAATCCGGACCCGCTGCAGCCGGTCCGGTCCCGCCGTCCTGGCCGCCGTCCTGGCTGCGGTCGCGCCGCCGGCTGCGCACGCTGCTGGCCGGCGCCGGCCACGCCCTGCTGCCCGGCGCCTGCGTGCTGTGCGGCGGCGAGGCGGACGGCGGCACGCAAACTTGCCGGGAATGCCACGCGCAGGTGTTCGGCGCGGCGCGCCCGCGCTGCCGGGTGTGCGCCAACCCGCTGCCGGGCGCGTGGCACGGCGACGGCGGTGCGGCCCTGTGCGGCCGCTGCCTGGCGCAGCCGCCCGCCTTCGACGCCACGCTGGCCGCCGCCGACTACGCCATGCCGCAAGACCAGCTGGTGCTGCAGCTCAAATTCGGCGGCCGCCTGGCGCTGGCCGCGCTGTTCGGCCGCGCGCTGGCCGACGCCGTCCAGGCTGCGCCCGGCCTGGTGCGGCCCGCCGTGCTGTGCCCCGTACCGCTGGGACCGCAGCGCCTGGCCGAGCGCGGCTTCAACCAGGCGCTGGAAATCGCCCGCGCGCTGGGCCGGCGGCTGGACATCGCCGTGCAGCCGCGCCTGGCCGCACGGGTGCACGACACGCTCGCGCAAAGCCTGGTGCAGCCGTCCGAGCGGCGCGCCAACATCGCGCGCGCCTTCGCGGTGCCGGACCGGGCGCTGGTCGAAGGGCGCCATATCGGCATTGTCGACGACGTCATGACCAGCGGCCAGACGCTGGACGAACTGGCCGCCGCATTCAAGCGCCACGGCGCCGCGCGCATCACCTGCCTGGTGTTTGCCCGCACGCCGCCGCATTACAGTTAACAGGAGAAACTTAGTGTTCCACGTAGTACTAGTCAACCCAGAGATCCCGCCCAACACCGGCAACGTCATCCGCCTGTGCGCCAACACCGGCGCCCAGCTGCACCTGATCGAGCCGCTCGGCTTCCCGCTGGAAGACAGCAAGATGAAGCGTGCCGGGCTCGACTACCACGAATACGCCAGCATGAAAGTGCACAAGAGCTGGGACGCCTTCCTGGCCAGCGAGCAGCCCGACGCGGCGCGCATGTACGCCATGACTACGCACGGCTCCTCGCCCTTCGCGCAATGCCGCTTCCAGCCGGGCGACTACTTCGTGTTCGGCTCCGAGACGCGCGGCCTGGCCCCGGAACTGCGCAACAGCTTCCCCGAAGGCCAGCGCATCCGCCTCCCCATGCGCCCCGACAACCGCAGCCTCAACCTCTCCAACACGGTCGCCGTGGTCGTGTTCGAAGCCTGGCGCCAAAACGGCTACACCGGCGGCGCCTGACGCCCCCTTGGCGCCAAGCGATCTGAGCCGCATTCGGGGTCAGACCCCGAATGCGGCTCAGATCGCCGGTTGCGATGTTTATTCCGAATCAATGCAGTCGTACCTGAAGCTAGTAAATTGCTCCGATGAGCAGACCACTACGCATCCAGGCGCCGGGCGCCTTCTATCACGTCACGTCACGCGGCAATCGCAGAGCCCGGATCTATGCCGACGATTTCGACTACGCAGCTTGGCTCGGCATGCTGGGGGAAGCGGCAGCGCGCTTCGAACTCGTCATACATTGTTACTGCCTGATGCCGAATCACTATCACCTTGTAGTCGAAACGCCGTTGGGCAATATTGCTGACGGCATGCACTACCTCAACGGAAAATACTTTCAATATTTCAACCGCAAACACAACCTGACCGGGCATGTTTCTCAAGGGAGATATCACGCTGAGTTGATTCAGCGCGACCTGCATCTCATGGAACTGGCGCGCTATGTCGTACGCAATCCGGTACGTGCCGGGTTGGCCCAGACAGCGCAGGATTGGGCTTGGAGCAGTTACCGCAGCGCGCTGGGCCTGGCTCCGGCACCGCTATGGCTAACTCTGCAATACTTGCTCAGCCAGTTCGGCAACGCACCGGCCGCACAGCGCTCCGCCTACCGCCTGTTCGTTCAGCAAGCCCACGACGAGTCCAACCCGCTGCGGCGCACGCATAAGCCAGGCCGACGGCGCCCCATCGACGATCCGGAGTTGCGTCGTTCACTTGCCGAGTATTTCAACCGCTTCAGCGACCCGATCGAGGCTGCACACCACGCCTACTTATCCTCCACTTACTCCATTCGCGCCATGGCCCGGCATCTCAAGATTTCTCCCCGCAGTCTCACGCGGCTACTACGCGCTCGCGCGAAACAAGCGAACTGAGCCGCATTCGGGGTCTGACCCCGAATGCGGCTCAGGCCGCCTGTCTACGGTGTTGGCATGGCTGGGCGCTTCGTCGTATAAGGGCGTATAGCGCTATGGGGAGGGCTTATGTTCGAGATGGAGTTGCCGTGGTGGGAGCTGGTGGCGCGCGGGGCGATCATCTATACACTGCTGCTGGTGATGGTGCGCGTGGCGGGCAAACGCACCGTCGGCCAGTTCACGCCCTTCGACCTGCTGGTGGTCATGCTGCTGAGCGAGTCGGTGTCGAATTCGCTGTCCGGCGGCGATAATTCCATTCCCGGCGGCTTGCTGATCGCCGCCACCCTGATCGCCCTGAACATGGCCATCGCCTTCGTCACCTCCCACAGCCGCAAGGCCGCCGAGCTGATCGACGGCACCGCCGTCCTGCTGGGGCGCGACGGCAAGATTTTCGACGAGGTCGTGAAGAAGAACCGCGTCGCCGAGGGCGACGTCGAACAGGCCATGCGCGAGCAGGACTGCGAGCTGGCCGACATGAAGTGCGCCTTCCTCGAGGCGGACGGCAAAATCACCATCCTCAAGAAGAAATAGCTCAGCCCCCGAAGGTGCGCACCTTGGCCAGCAGCTTGGTGGTGGAGCGGTCGTGCTCGAAGTCGATCGCCACCGCCTGCCCGCCGTAGGCGATCACGGCCTTGCCCTCGGGGATGGCCGTCATGTCGTAGTCGCCGCCCTTGGCGTAGATCTCCGGCCTTGCTTCCTGCACCACTTCCAGCGCCGTGTCTTCGTCGAACGGCACCACCAGGCTGACCGACTCCAGCGCCGCCAGCACCGCCAGGCGGTCGTCGCAGGCGTTCAGCGGGCGGTCGTCGCCCTTGCCCAGCCGCTTCACCGAGGCGTCGGTGTTGGCCGCCACCACCAGCGAGGCGCCCAGCGCGCGCGCCTGCGCCAGATAGGTGACGTGGCCGCGGTGCAGGATGTCGAACACGCCGTTGGTGAGCACCACCGGCTTGGGCAAGGCGGCCACGCGCGCCGCCAGGTCGGCGCGGCTGCAGATTTTTTCTTCGAATTGGGGCATAGGTTCCGTTGGTTAGTGGCCGGGCTCGGCGTCTTCCTCTTCCTCGTCGATTTGCATGCTCAGCTCGCCAACCGGCCGGGCGCCGCCGCCGCCCTCGCCCGGCTCCTTGCGGTCGCCGCGCAGCTTGATCTGCAGCCGCAGCCCGTTGGCCGAGTCGGCGTTGCGCAGCGCCTCTTCATAGGAGATGTAGCCCTTATTATAGAGCTCGTACAGCGCCTGGTCGAAGGTGCACATGCCCAGCTCGCGCGACTTGGCCATGATTTCCTTGATGGCGTGGAAATTGCCCTTGAAGATCATCTCGGCGATGGTCGGCGTGTTCAGCAGGATTTCGATGGCCGCCTTGCGCCCCTTGCCGTCCTCGGTGCGCACCAGGCGCTGCGACACGATGGCTTTCAGATTGGACGACAAATCCATCAGCAGCTGGTTGCGCCGCTCTTCCGGGAAGAAGTTGATGATGCGGTCCATGGTCTGGTTGGCGTTGTTGGCGTGCAGGGTGCCCAGGCACAGGTGGCCGGTCTCGGCGAAGGCGATGGCGTGCTCCATGGTCTCGGTGTCGCGGATTTCGCCGATCAGGATCACGTCCGGCGCCTGGCGCAGCGTGTTCTTCAGCGCGTTGTGCCAGGAATGCGTGTCCACGCCCACTTCGCGGTGCGTCACCAGGCAGCCCTTGTTCTTGTGCACGTATTCGACCGGGTCTTCCACCGTGATGATGTGGCCGGCCGAGTTGCTGTTGCGGTAGTCGATCATGGCCGCCAGCGTGGTCGACTTGCCGGACCCGGTGCCGCCCACCACCAGCACCAGCCCGCGCTTGGTCATGATGACTTCCTTCAGCACCTCGGGCAGGTCCAGCTTCTCGAAATTCGGGATTTCCGAGGCGATGGTGCGGATCACCATGGCCACGTTCTGCTGCTGCACGAAGACGTTGACGCGGAAGCGGCACACGTCCGGCAGCGAGATGGCGAAATTGCATTCCATCTCGGCGGCGAACTCGTTGCGCTGCTTGTCGTTCATGATGGCCATGGCCAGCGCGCGCGTGACTTCGCCGGTCAGGCGCTGCTGGCTGAGCGGTTTCATGGCGCCCTGCGACTTGATGCTGGGCGGGAAATCGGCGGAGATGAACAGGTCCGAACCGCCGGCCTGGTGCATCACCTTGAGCAGTTTGTGGATGTAGGCCTGCGCTTCTTCGTGGCCAAATGTGGATGACATGCTTGCCTCGCCGGGTAGGGTCGGCTGCCTGGGCACAGCCGGTCCGGGCAATTATAGCCATCCCCTTACGCTACAATACAATTTAGTTGTGCTGGACAGCTGGCCGGCTTTCGGCATTGCGCCCAACCATTGCCTGTGTGCAAATACATTTATGACACTGACCGAATTGAAATACATCGTCGCTGTTGCGCGAGCGAAACACTTCGGACACGCCGCCGAAGCCTGTTACGTCGCCCAGCCTACGCTCTCGGTTGCCATCAAGAAGCTCGAAGACGAGCTGGGTGTCGTGCTGTTTGAACGTGGCGGCGCCGAAATTTCCGTCACCCCGCTGGGCGCGCAGATCGTGGCCCAGGCCGAGCGCGTGCTGGAGCAGACCGCCGCCATCAAGGAACTCGCCAAGCAAAACAAGGATCCGCTGGCCGGGCCGCTGCGCCTGGGCGTGATCTACACCATCGGCCCCTATCTGCTGCCGCCCCTGGTGAAGGCAATGATAGAGAATGTGCCGCAAATGCCGCTCATCCTTCAGGAGAACTTCACGGTGAAGCTGCTGGAGATGCTGCGCCAGGGCGAGCTGGACGCGGCCATCATGGCGCTGCCGCTGCCCGACCACGGCATGGCCATGCAGGCGCTGTACGACGAACCGTTCGTGGTGGCGATGCCGCGCCAGCATCCGTGGGCGGCGCGCAACAGCATCCCGGCCGAGGATTTGAAAACGGAAACCATGCTGTTGCTGGGCAACGGCCACTGTTTCCGCGACCAGGTGCTGGAAGTGTGCCCGGAAATGGCGCGCTTCTCCTCCCCCGGCAACGGCATGCAGCGCACCTTCGAGGGTTCCTCGCTGGAGACCATCCGCCACATGGTGGCCAGCGGCATCGGCCTGACCGTGCTGCCGCGCGCCTCGGTGCCGGACATGGCGGTCAAGGACGGCATGCTGCAGTTCCGCCATTTCGATCAGCCCGCGCCGTCGCGCCGGGTGGTCATGGTGTGGCGCAAGAGCTTCACGCGCAAGGCCGCCATCGACGCCATCTGCAGCGCCGTGGCCGAGTGCGCGCTGCCGGGCGTGACGCCGCTGTGCCAGGACGAGCCCCCGGCCTGAGGCCCACGCAGGGTCCGCGCAGGGTCTATAATCGCGTTTTTGCCTAGCTCCCGAACGCGATGAACAAGCTGCAGCTCTACTTCCGCCTGGTACGCCTCGACAAACCCATCGGCACCGTGCTGCTGCTGTGGCCCACCCTGGGCGCGCTGTGGCTGGCCAGCGGCGGCGTGCCGGACTGGCGCCTGCTGATCATCTTCTCGCTGGGCACCCTGCTGATGCGTTCGGCCGGCTGCGCCGTCAACGACTACGCCGACCAGGATTTCGACCGCCACGTGAAGCGCACCGCCGAACGCCCCATCACGAGCGGGCGCATCAGCGGCAAGGAAGCGCTGGCCGTGGCCGCCGCCCTGGCGGTGCTGGCCTTCCTGCTGATCCTGCCGCTCAACGCGCTGACCAAGCAGCTCAGCGTGGCGGCCGCCGTGATCGCCGGCACCTATCCATATTTCAAGCGATTCTTCGCCATTCCGCAGGCTTACCTGGGCATTGCCTTCGGCTTCGGCATTCCGATGTCGTTTGCCGCCGTGCAGGGCGCGGTGCCGGCGGTGGCGTGGTGGCTGCTGGCGGCCAATGTGTTCTGGGCCGTGGCCTACGACACCGAGTACGCGATGGTGGACCGCGACGATGACCTGAAAATCGGCATCAAGACTTCGGCCATCACCTTCGGCAACTACGACGTGGCCATCGTCATGCTGTGCTACGCGGTGTACCTGGGCATGCTGCTGGCGGCGGGCCGCCAGTTCGGCCTGGGCTGGCCGTTCCACCTGGGGCTGGCGGCGGCGGCGGCCATCGCCGCCTACCACTACACCTTGATACGCGGCCGCGAACGTGCGCCTTGCTTTGCCGCGTTCCGGCACAATAACTGGCTGGGGGCGGCTGTGTTTGCGGGCATTGCGCTGGACTTTGCGCTAAGGTAAGCAAACGGCGCGTCCCTGCCTTATCCACCACTGCATAGAGGCTATCCATGGACCAGAACATCAATCAAGCCAGCGGCAGCACCTTGCGCAACGAGGCCGGCGCCGACCGCGAACGCCTGCTGAGCCACCTGCGCGACGCCGTCACCGACGCCGAACAATGGCTGAGCACGGCAGTCAAGGACGGCAGCGCCGAGATCGAACACGCCAAGGCCGCTTTCAAGGAAACCCTGCAGACCGCCAAGACCGATCTGCTGCGGCTGGAAGACAGCATGCTGGCGCGCAGCAAGCTGGCGGCCAAGGCCACCGACAACTACGTCCACGACCATCCGTGGGGCGCGGTGGCGATGGGCGCGGCGGTGGGCCTGCTGGCCGGCCTGGTGATCGGCGCCCAGCAGCGCTGATGCCGCTTCGGCGGGCTCAGTCCGCGCCGCCGAACTCCTGTCCCAGCTCGTGGCCGCGCGCGGCGGCCGCCTTCATGGCGCGGCCGATCGCCTCGGCCACGCCGTCCTGCGCCATGCTGGTCAGTGCCGCGTAGGTGGTGCCGCCCTTGGACGTGACGCGTTCGCGCAGCAGCGACACCGGCTCGTCCGACTGCGCGGCCAGCTGCGCCGCGCCGGTGAAGGTGGCCAGCGCCAGTTCCTTGCCCTGCTGGGCGCTCAGGCCCAGCTCCTCGGCCGCTTTCTGCATCGCTTCGATAAAGTAGAACACATAGGCCGGACCGCTGCCCGACACCGCCGTCACGGCGTCGATCTTGCCCTCGTCGTCCAGCCACACGGTGCCGCCCACGGCTTGCATGATGGCGTCGGCCTGCTGCCGCTGCTGCGCGCTCACGCCCGCCGACGCGGCCATGCCGGTGATGCCCATGCCGATCAGCGCCGGCGTGTTCGGCATGCAGCGCACGATGGCGCCATAGCCGCCCAGCCAGCGCGACAGGTCCGCCGCGCGGATGCCCGCCGCGATCGACACCAGCAGCGGGCCGTGCTCGACGCCCCTGGCCGGCAGCAGCGGGCGCAGCTGCCCGGCCACTTCGCGCATGCTTTGCGGCTTCACCGCCAGCACGATCACGTCCGCGCTGGCCACCGCCTGGTAGGCCGCCGCCGCGGCGGCGGCGGCTTCGTCGCCCGCCGCCACGCCGGCGCCCGGCGCATGGTGCGCGCCCGGCAGCGCGGCCGAGGTGCCCACGCCGAACTGCGCGCGCAGCTTGGCCAGCGCCGCCGCGTTCGGGTCCACCACGTGGATGTCCGCGCCCGCCGTCAGCTTGCCGGCCAGGCCGGAGATCAGTGCTGCGGCCATATTGCCGCCGCCGATAAATGCTATTTTCATACTCATCCTTTAGGGGGGTAGCTGCGCGCGCCGAAAATGGCGCTGCCCACCCGCACGATGGTGGCGCCTTCCAGCACCGCCGCCCGCAGGTCGCCGGACATGCCCATGGACAGCGTGTCGAGCGCCAGGCCTTGCGCGCGCAGCGCGTCGTACAGTTCGCGCACGCGGCGGAATGCCGCGCGCTGCTTGTCGAAATCGTCTTCCGGTTCCGGGATCGCCATCAGCCCGCGCAGGCGCAGGTTCGGCAGCCCGGCCACCGCCCGCGCCAGCGCCGCCACCTCGTCCGGCGCCGCGCCGCTCTTGCTGGCCTCCCCGCTGATGTTCACTTGCAAACAGATATTCAGCGGCGCCAGCCCGGCGGGACGCTGCTCGCTCAGGCGCAGCGCGATCTTCTCGCGCTCCACCGTGTGCACCCAGTCGAAATGCTCGGCGATGGGCCGCGTCTTGTTGCTTTGTATAGGCCCGATGAAATGCCACTCCAGTGCCTGGTCCGGCATGGGCGTGGCCGCAGCCAGCGCGCGGATCTTGTCCACGCCCTCCTGCAGGTAGTTTTCGCCGAAGGCGCGCTGCCCGGCCTGCACCGCTTCCAGTACCGCCTCCGGGCCGAAGGTCTTCGACACGGCCAGCAAGCGCACCGCTCCCGGCGCGCGCCCGCCTTCGTGCTCCGAGGCAACAATTGTACTGATCACTGCTTGCAAGTTCTGGGCTATTCTGGACATAATCATCGGGCTGGCTGGTTGGGCCGGTTCCGCAGGCCTTTCCCCGAAACGCAGCACTGGGATTATAAATGGACATCTCCGAATTACTCGCATTCTCCGTCAAGAACAAAGCCTCCGATTTGCACCTGTCCGCCGGCCTGCCGCCCATGATCCGCGTCCATGGCGACGTGCGCCGCATCAACCTGCCGCCGCTCGAGCACAAGGACGTGCACGGCATGATCTATGACATCATGAACGACGGCCAGCGCAAGGCCTACGAGGAAATGCTGGAGTGCGATTTCTCCTTCGCCATTCCCGGCCTGGCGCGCTTCCGCGTCAACGCCTACAACCAGGAACGCGGCGCGGCCGCCGTGCTGCGCACGATTCCGTCCAAGATCCTCAGCCTGGAAGAACTGAACGCGCCCAAGATCTTCGCCGAATTCGCGCTCAAGCCGCGCGGCCTGGTGCTGGTGACGGGGCCGACCGGCTCCGGCAAGTCCACCACGCTGGCGGCCATGGTCAACCACCTCAACGAAAACGAGTACGGCCACATCCTCACCATCGAGGACCCGATCGAGTTCGTGCACGATTCCAAGAAATGCCTGATCAACCAGCGCGAAGTGGGGCCGCACACGCTGTCGTTCAACAACGCGCTGCGCTCGGCGCTGCGGGAAGACCCGGACGCCATCCTGGTGGGCGAGCTGCGCGACCTGGAAACCATCCGCCTGGCGCTGTCGGCGGCCGAAACCGGCCACCTGGTGTTCGGCACCCTGCACACCTCCTCCGCCGCCAAGACCATCGACCGTATCGTCGACGTGTTCCCGGCCGAGGAAAAGGAGATGGTGCGGGCCATGCTGTCCGAGTCGCTGCAGGCGGTCATTTCGCAAACGCTGCTGAAGACCAAGGACGGCTCCGGCCGCGTGGCGGCGCATGAAATCATGGTCGGCACGCCGGCCATCCGCAACCTGATCCGCGAGGCGAAGATCGCGCAGATGTACTCGGCCATCCAGACCGGCAGCAACGTCGGCATGCAGACGCTGGACCAGAACCTGACCGACCTGGTGCGCCGCAACCTGATCTCGCCGGCCGCCGCGCGCAACGCCGCCAAGATCCCCGACAACTTCCCGGGCTGACTTTATGGAACGCGACCAGGCCTCAAAATTCATGTTCGACTTGCTGCGCCTGATGGTCAGCAAGAACGGTTCGGACCTGTTCATCACGGCCGGCTTCCCGCCGGCGATGAAAATCGACGGCAAGATGACGCCGGTGTCGGCCCAGCCGCTGACGGCGGCCCACACCTCGGACCTGGCCCGCTCCATCATGAACGACAAGCAGACCGCCGGCTTCGAGCTGACCAAGGAAGCCAACTTCGCCATCAGCCCGGGCGACCTGGGACGCTTCCGCGTGTCGGCCTTCGTGCAGATGAGCGCGGTCGGCATGGTGCTGCGCACGATTAACTCGGCCATCCCCAAGCTGGAAGACCTGGGCCTGCCGGAAGTGCTGAAGGACGTGGTGATGTCCAAGCGCGGCCTGGTGATCATGGTGGGCGCCACCGGCTCGGGCAAGTCGACCACCCTGGCGGCCATGGTGGGCTACCGCAACGAGAACAGCTACGGCCACATCATCACCATCGAGGACCCGGTGGAATTCGTGCACCCGCACCGCAACTGCATCGTCACGCAGCGCGAGGTGGGGGTGGACACCGAGGACTGGGAAGTGGCGCTGAAGAACACCCTGCGCCAGGCGCCCGACGTGATCCAGATCGGCGAGATCCGCGACCGCCAGACCATGGACCACGCCATCGCCTTCGCCGAAACCGGCCACCTGTGCCTGGCCACCCTGCACGCCAACAGCGCCAACCAGGCGCTCGACCGCATCATCAACTTCTTCCCCGAAGAGCGCCGCCAGCAGCTGCTGATGGATTTGTCGCTCAACCTGAAGGGCATGATTTCGCAGCGCCTGGTGCCGCGCAAGGAGACCAAGGGCCGCGCGGTGGCGATCGAGATCATGCTCAATTCGCCGCTGATCTCGGACCTGATCTTCAAGGGCCAGGTGCACGAGATCAAGGAGCTGATGAAGAAATCGCGCGAGCTGGGCATGCAGACCTTCGACCAGTCGCTGTTCGACCTGTTCGAGGCGGACGCCATCAGCTACGAGGACGCGCTGCGCAACGCCGATTCCGTCAACGACCTGCGGCTGGCCATCAAGCTGGAAGGCAAGGCCGCCAAGACGCGCGACCTGTCGGCCGGCACCGAACACCTGAACATCATCTAAGGAAGCACATGACCACTGTATTCGACTTCAAGGCCGACACCCTGTCCGGCGCGCCGGCCGACCTGGCGCAGTACCGCGGCAAGGTGCTGCTGATCGTAAACACCGCCAGCAAGTGCGGCTTCACGCCGCAGTACCAGGGCCTGGAAGCGGTGTACCAGCAGTTCAAGGACCAGGGCGCGGTGGTGCTGGGCTTCCCCTGCAACCAGTTCGGTTCGCAGGAGCCGGGATCGGCCGACGAGATCGGCGCCTTCTGCGAAAAGAACTACGGCGTGAGCTTCCCCATGTTCGCCAAGGTGGACGTGAACGGCAGCGGCGCGCACCCGCTGTACCAGCACCTGAAAAAAGAATCGCCCGGCCTGCTGGGCACCGAAGGCATCAAGTGGAACTTCACCAAGTTCCTGATCCGCAAAGACGGCACCGTCTACAAGCGCTACGCCCCCACCACCAAGCCGGAAGAACTGGCGGACGATATCGCGCGCCTGCTGGCCGAATAAGCCGTTCCCCGGCGCTACCCCGGCGGGGCCAGCCCCCCCGCCCGCACATCATGGTTATCGACTATCTGGCGCAGCTGTTCTCGCCGCCCTCCGACCCCAATATGCTCAGCTATGGGCTGTACGACCCCTGGCTGGTCGCACTGTCCGTACTGGTGGCGTCCTTCTCTTCCTGGATGGGTTTGCAGATGGCCGGCCAGGCCGCGGCCGCCGCCAGCGCGCGCCTGCGCAGCGCCGCGCTGCTGACCGGCAGCCTGGCGCTGGGCAGCGGCGTGTGGGCCATGCACTTCATCGGCATGCTGGCCTTCGACCTGTGCACCAGCGTCGACTACGACCGCTCCATCACCATCTGGTCCATGCTGCCCAGCGTGGCCGCCTCCTTCGTGGCGCTGTCGCTGATCAGCCGCCAGCAGATCGGCCGCTGGCAGCTGCTGGCCGGCGGCGTGCTGGTGGGCGCCGGCATCGGCGCCATGCACTACACCGGCATGGCCGCCATGCGCACCGCGCTCGAGCTGCGCTACGACCCGGCCATGTTCGCGCTGTCCATCGTGGTGGCGGTGGCGCTGGCCACGCTGGCGCTGTGGGTGCGCTTCGGCCTGAGCGCGCTGCGCGGCCGCCTGAGCGGCGCCACCCGGCTGGCCATCGCCGGCGTCATCATGGGCTGCGCCATCGCCGGCATGCACTACACCGGCATGGCGGCGGCGCGCTTCGTCGGCACCGTGCCGCCCGGCACGGCCGGCGGCGTCAGCGACGCCAGCTTCCTGGCGCTGGCCATCACCCTGATCACCGTCTCGTTCACCCTGCTGGTGCTGTCGGCCAACGGCATGCTGCGCTACCGCGCGCTGTTCATCCAGCTCAGCCAGAGCGAATCGTGGATGCGCGCGCTGCTGGCCACCGCCGTCGACGGCGTCATCACCATGGAGTCGGACGGCACCATCCGCGAGTTCAACGCGGCGGCCGAGCGCATCTTCGGCTGGCGCCGCGAGGATATCCTGGGCCGCAACGTGCGCGTGCTGATCGGCGACCCGGCGCGCTCGCAGCGCGACGGCATCCTCAGCCACCTGAACGACGGCAAGGAAGGCGTGATCGGCGAAAGCCAGGACGTGCTGGGCCTGCACAAGAGCGGCGCCCACGTCCCGCTGCGCAACGCCTACGGCCATGCGCGCCTGGCCGACAAGGACTTGTACGTCTGCTTCGTCACCGACATCAGCGAGCGCAAGGCCATGGAGCAGCAGTTGCGCGCCAGCGAGCAGCAGTTCCGCTCCCTGATCGGCAACATCCCCGGCATTTCCTACCGCAGCCTGATGGCGCCCGGCTGGCCCATGGTGTTCGTCAGCGCGGCGGTGGAAAACCTGACCGGCTACCCCGCCGCCGATTTCGTCGGCTCGCCGCCGCAGCGCAACTTCGGCGACCTGATCCACCCGGACGACCACGAGCAAGTGGCGCGCGGCCTGGCGGCGGCGGTCGAGCAGGGCCAACCCTTCGTGCTGGAATACCGCCTGCTGCACAAGGACGGCAGCATCCGCTGGATGTGGGAGAACGGCAGCGCCATCTTCAACGAGCAGGGCAAAGTGCAGTGGCTCGACGGCGTGATCCTGGACATCAGCGGCCGCCGCACCATGGAAGAGGAGCTGCGCGCGGCCAAGGAGCGCGCCGAGCAGGCCGCCGCCGCGCGCGCCGCCTTCCTGGCCAATATGAGCCACGAAATCCGCACGCCGATGAACTCCATCCTCGGCTTCACCGACGTGCTGCTGCAGGGCGAACTGGCCAACGACCAGCGGCGCCACCTGAACACGGTGCGCAACTCGGCCCGCTCGCTGCTGCGCCTGCTCAACGAAATCCTCGACACGGCCAAGCTGGACAAGGGCGCGGTGGAACTGGAACTGGCCGACTACAACCTGCTGGCCCTGATCGACGAGCTGTCCTCCACCATGGGCAGCAACGCCGGCGCGAAAGGCCTGAAACTGTCGATCGCCTACGACCCGGCCATGCCGCACAGCCTGCACGGCGACGAACTGCGGGTGCGCCAGGTGCTCAGTAATTTGCTGGGTAACGCCATCAAGTTCACCGCCCACGGCAACGTCACGCTGGCGGTGGCGCGCGAGAACGGACCGGACGGCGACTGCGTGCACTTCATCGTCAGCGACACCGGCATCGGCATCCCGGCCAACCGCCTGGCCGCCATTTTCGAGCCCTTCACCCAGGCCGACGCGTCGATGAACCGGCGCTTCGGCGGCACCGGGCTGGGCACCACCATCTGCAAGCAGCTGGCCGAACTGATGGGCGGCCAGATCTGGGCCACCAGCACCGAGGGCCACGGCAGCGCCTTCCACGTGGTGCTGCCGCTGATCCCGGCCGCCAGCCAGCCGGCGCAGCAGCGCCCGGCGCCGTCCATCAAGCTGCCGCCGCTGAACATCCTGGCGGCCGACGACGTGCCGCAAAACCTGGAGCTGCTCACCCTCCTGCTCGGCAAGCAGGGCCACAGCATCACCGGCGCCAGCGACGGCCTGATCGCCGTGCAGCTGGCCGCCGAGGGCCGCTTCGACGTGATCCTGATGGACGTGCAGATGCCGGGCATGGACGGCCTGGAGGCCACGCGCCGCATCCGCGCGCAGGAAGCGCAGCTGGGCCGTCCGCGCGTGCCCATCATCGCCATGACCGCCAGCGTGCTGGAGAAAGACCGCGAAGCGACCAATGCGGCCGGCATGGAAGGCTTTGCGCCCAAGCCGGTGGACATGCACGTGCTGGGCCGCGAACTGGCGCTGGTGCTGGGCATCGCCATCGACGAGGAAGCGGCCGACAGCAGCGCGCATCCGCTGCTGCAGGTGCTGAACCACGCGCACGCGCTGCACCGCTGGGCCGGCGATGAGCGCGTCTACCACCGCGCGCTGGGCAGCTTCGCCGCCGACCGCGCGCACGCCATGCAGGAACTGCGGCAACTGGGCGGCCTGGCTGGCGCGAATGGCGATGACGCCGGCGTTGCCGATCTCGCCGAAGCATCGGCGCTGGCGCACCAGCTCAAGGGCGCGGCCGGCAACCTGGGCCTGGAACAGCTGGCCGTGGCGCTGGACCGGCTCGAAAACGCGTGGCGCGGCGGCGCGGCGGCCACGCCGACAGCCGCGGCGGCGCTGCTCGACGCGGCGGAGCAGCGCCTGGCCGAAGCCATTGCGGCCATCGGCAAGCTGCTCGCCACATCCGCCGCCACATCCGCCACCGCCGCTCCGCCCGCAGCGCCGCAAGCGCTGGATGAAGCGCTGGTGGGCCGTCTCGGCGCCACCCTGCAGCGCTCCATCGACATTGGCGCCTTCGACGAAGCCACCATGGAACAACTGGCGCAGGCCCTGGCCTCGCATGTCCCGCCCCAGCGCCTGCAGGAACTGCAGCAAGCGATAGACGATTTCGATTTCACCGCGGCCCACGCGCGGCTGGAGGCGCTGCTGGCGTCCTGCCTGCCCGCGCCGGCCGGGAGCACACCATGATCCAAGCACCCAAGCGCCTTCCCGTCATTCTCGCGGTCGACGACGAGTCGACCAATCTCCAGCTGCTGCGCCAGATCCTGCAGGAGCGCTACAGCCTGCTGTTCGCCAAGGACGGCCCGCGCGCGCTGGAGCTGGCCGCCAAGGAGCAGCCCGACCTGATCCTGCTGGACGTGATGATGCCCGACATGACCGGCTACGAAGTGTGCCGGCGCCTGAAGGCCGATCCCGCCACCGAGGGCATCCCGGTCATCTTCGTCACCGCGCTCACCGACAGTACCGACGAGGTGGACGGCTTCGAAGCCGGCGCGGTGGACTACATCACCAAGCCGGTCAGCCCGGCCGTGGTGAAGGCGCGCGTGCGGCTGCACCTGTCGCTGGTGCGGCTGGACGAACTGAAGGCGAGCCGCCTCGAGATCGTGCAGCGCCTCGGCCTGGCCGCCGAATACAAGGACAACGAAACCGGCCTGCACGTGATCCGCATGAGCCACTACACGCGCCTGCTCGCCATCGCCTGCGGCATGGACGAGGACGACGTGGACGACCTGTTCAACGCCGCGCCGATGCACGACATCGGCAAGATCGGCATCCCCGACCGCATCCTGCAAAAGCCCGCCAAGCTGGACGAGGAGGAATGGCGCGTGATGCAGAGCCACCCCACCATCGGCGCCGACATCATCGGCCGCCACGCCACCGGCATGCTGGCGGTGGCCTGCCAGGTGGCGCAGAACCACCACGAAAAATGGGACGGCAGCGGCTATCCGCACGGCCTGAAAGGCGAACAGATTCCGCTGGCCGGCCGCATCGTCGCCGTGGCCGACGTGTTCGACGCGCTCACCTCGGTGCGCCCTTACAAGCAAGCGTGGAGCGTGGAGCAGGCCTGCGACTACCTGCGCGCCCAGCGCGGCCTGCATTTCGACCCGCAGCTGGTGGACCTGTTCCTGACGCAGCTGCCGGCTGTCGCGGAAATCATGGAAAAATGGGCGGAACGTTAAAATAATCAGGATTGTGCAGTGACTTTTACGCAATAATGTGAATGGGAACGATTTGGGCTGGACGGAAACCTATGCCATTGTTGGGGAAATTGCTGTCGTTGTGGATGCGCATGGGGATCTACGCCAGGCTTTTCATCCCTATCTTATTGCTAGTGACTATCATCGTCAGCGTGCGCTATACGCTGATGACCGAATCCGAATCGGCCACCGCGCGCCAGCGCTACGAAGTCGAAGCGCAGCAGCTCGCCCAATACCTGGCGGCCGCCCTCAAGCCCTTGCAGCGCGAACGCAACGGCCTGGCCATCGCCGCACTGCTGGCCGGCGCCGCCGCGCACAACCCTGACCTGGCGATGGTGCGCTGGGAGCATGGCGGCAACGCCGTCGCCTCCGCCGGCGCCACGCCCCTGCCCGACCTGGCCCATCCTTCCTGGCTGGGCAACGTGACGGCCATCGAGCCGCTCTACCTCAACTTGCGCGTACCGCTGCACGAAGCAGGCGGCGCCGGCGGTGCAGGCGCCGGCCTTGCCCCCGGCACGCTGTCGCTGTGGTTCCATCCCACCCAGCCGCTGAACCGCGTATGGCGCGCGCTGCGCCAGCAGGCCGGCATCTCGGTGCTGAACATCGTCACCATTTACGTGCTGCTCGGCCTGCTGATTTACCTGAACCGGCGCATGCAGCTGCGCCTGGAGAATGCCACCGGCCGTTTCCAGAACGGTGAACTGGGCGTGCGCATGCCGGTCCATGGCTCGCCGGAAGCGCGCGCCATGGCCACCACCTTCAACAGCATGGCCAGCCAGGTGCAGGCGCTGGTGCACTCGCTGCAGGAACAGAAGGAGCGCATCGAGGTGACGCTGGCCTCGATCGGCGACGCCGTCATCGTCACCGGGCTCGATGGCCGCATCGAAAGCATGAACGAGGCGGCGCAGCAGCTCACCGGCTACAGCACGGAACAGGCGCGCGGCAGGCAGCTGCACGCGGTGTTCACACTGGCCAACAACTTCGGCCACCAGGCGCTGAAGCGCACCATGCAAAGCATCTACGCCGGCGGCGCGGTGGTGCGCGCCAAGAACCAGACCCTGCGCCAGCAGTCCGGCGCCAGCTTCGTCATCGAATACACCATCGCTCCCATCCGCCGCAACGAGGGCGGCGCGGCAGGCGTGCAAGCCGGCGTGCAAGGGATTGTGCTGGTGTTCCGCGACGTAAGCGAGAAGAAACAGCTGATACAGCAAATGTCCTGGCAAAGCCAGCATGACTTGCTGACCGGCCTGCCCAACCGCAGCGCGCTGGCGGCGCGCTTCGAGCACGAACTGGAACTCGCGCGGCAGGGCGACAATGGCCACGCCATGCTGGCCGTGTGCATGCTGGACCTGGACCATTTCCAGCAGGTGAATGAGCGCGGCGGCCACGCACTGGGCGACGAAATCCTCAAGCAGGCCGCAGGCCGCCTGCACAGCTTCGCCGGTCCGCGCCACTACGCCGCGCGCCTGGGCGGCGACGAGTTCGTGCTGCTGCTGCCGGACCAGTCCGACCAGGCCGCCGTCGAGCGCACGCTGGCGCAGCTGCTCGCGCTGCTGGGCCGGCCCTACCACTGCGAAACGCAAACCTTGTCGGTGCCCGCCAGCGCCGGCGTCACGCTCTACCAGGGCGGCGACATCAGCGCCGACAACCTGCTGCGCCACGCGGACCAGGCGCTGTACCAGGCCAAGATCACCGGCCGCAACAAGGTGCACTTCTTCGACGTCCACCTGGACGAACAGGTGCGCACGCACCACAACCGCCGCACCGAAATCCGCGCCGCGCTGCGCGCCGACGAACTATGCCTGTACTACCAGCCCAAGCTGGACATGCGCGCCGGCCGCATCATCGGCATGGAAGCGCTGCTGCGCTGGCGCCACCCGCAGCGCGGCATCGTCGGGCCGATGGAGTTCCTGCCGGTGGTCGAGCACACCGACCTGATCGTGGAAATCGGCGACATGGTGCTGCGCCACGCGCTGCGCCAGCTGGAGCTGTGGCGCGCCAGCCACCCGGACTGGGTGGTGAGCGTGAACATCGCCGCGCGCCATTTCCAGCGCACCGACTTCGTGCCGCGCCTGACCGCCATCCTGGCCGAATTCCCCGGCGTGCCGCCGCGCATGCTGGAGCTGGAGATCCTGGAATCGTCGGCGCTGGCGGACATCGGCCACGTGCGCGCCATCATGCTCGAATGCCAGGCGCTCGGCATCCGTTTCGCGCTGGACGATTTCGGCACCGGCTACTCGTCCATGTCCTACCTGAAGCGGCTGCCCGCCGAAGTGCTGAAGATAGACCAGAGCTTCGTGCGCAACATGCTGGTGGACCGCGACGACCTGCACCTGGTGTCGGCCGTCATCGGCCTGGCGCGCGCCTTCAACCGCAGCGTGATCGCCGAAGGCGTGGAGACCGTGGAACACGGCGCCCAGCTGATGCGGCTGGGCTGCGAGCTGGCGCAAGGCTACGGCATCGCAAGGCCCATGCCGGCCGACGACGTGCTGGCGTGGACCGCCAACTTCGCCAGCACGCCCGCCTGGCAGCGCGCCGCCCGGCTGCCCATCGACGGCATGAGCGGCGCCCCCAGCATTCCCTACGCCGCCCTGCCCAGCGCCTGATCGATCAGTTCTATCCAGTGCTGCACCGGCGTTTCGGTGCCGGACTGCAGATGCGTGAGGCAGCCGATATTGGCCGATACGATCCTCTTCGCGCCGGTGGCTTCCAGGTTCTCCAGCTTGCGGTCGCGCAGCTGCTTTGACAGCTCCGGCTGCAGCATCGAATACGTGCCCGCCGAGCCGCAGCACAGATGGCTGTCCGCGCACAGCACCACGTCCACGCCCACGGCGCGCAGCACGCCCTCCACCTTGCCGCGTATCTGCTGCCCGTGCTGCAGGGTGCACGGCGGATGGAAGGCCACGCGCTCCGCGATGCGGCCCTGCATTCTTTGCGCCAGCTCCGCCTCGAACGCCGGCATCACCTCGCTCAGATCCCTGGTCAGCCCGGAAATGCGGCGCGCTTTCTCCGCGTAGGCAGGATCATGCGCCAGCAGATGGCCGTACTCCTTGACGGTCACGCCGCAGCCGGACGCCGTCATCACGATGGCCTCGACCGGCGCCACGCCAGCCTCGCCCGCCACATAAGGCCACCACGCATCGACATTGCGGCGCATGTCGTCCAGCCCGCCGTCCTGGTCGTTCAGGTGGTAGCGCAGCGCGCCGCAGCAGCCGGCCTTGGGCGCCGCGATCAACTGCACGCCCAGCGCATCCAGCACGCGCGCGGCGGCCGAGTTGATGTTGGGCGCCATGCCCGGCTGCACGCAGCCTTCCAGCACCAGCATCTTGCGCGCATGGCTGCGCGCCGGCCTGCGTCCCGCCGCTGCGGCCGGCGGCAGCTTGTCCTGCAGCGACGGCGACAGCACCGGCTTGAACAGGCGCCCCATGGCCAGCGCCGGTTCGAACAGCCAGCGGCGCGGCAAGGCCTCCTTCAGCACGTAGCGCTTGATGCGGTCGGCCAGCGGCCGCTGCACGCGCTGTTCCACCACCTTGCGGCCGATGTCGGCCAGGCGGCCATACTGCACGCCGGACGGACAGGTGCTCTCGCAGTTGCGGCAGGTCAGGCAGCGGTCCAGGTGGGTCTGCGTTTTCTGCGTGACGGGCGCGCCTTCCAGTACCTGCTTGATCAGGTAGATGCGTCCGCGCGGGCCATCCAGCTCGTCGCCCAGCAGCTGGTAGGTGGGGCACGTGGCGGTGCAAAAGCCGCAATGCACGCAGGCGCGCAGGATGGCCTCGGCCTCGTCGCCTTCGCGCGTGTTCTTGATGAAGTCTGCCAGATTGGTTTGCATAGTATCGCTATCTACATGCGGCCGGGGTTGAAGATGCCGGCCGGGTCGAAGGCCTGCTTGAGACGCTGATTGATCTTCGCCACGGCGGGCGCCAGCGGATGGAATGCGCCGGCGCTTTTGTCCCCTGCGCGGAACAGCGTGGCGTGGCCGCCGGCGGCCGCCACCGTGCGGCGGACGTCCTGCGCCGCATCCGCACCCGGCGCAGCGGCCACTTTCAGCCAGCGCTGCGCGCCGCCCCATTCGATCAGTTGTTCGCCTTTCAGGATGATCGCGCTGGCTGCCGGCGGCACCGACAGCCGCCACAGCGCACCGCCGCCGAAGTAGCTATGCGACTGGTCGCGCAGGCTGGCCCAGAGCGCCGCCGCTTCGCCATCATCGACGCGAACCCCGTCCATCGTGCCGCCTGCGGCACCTGCGCCGCCCATGCGCGCCAATGCCGCGCGCACCGCCGCCTCCGCGCCCGACAGCCGCACCATCAGCACGCCATGATGCCAGCAGCTGGCCGACAGCGGCAAGGGCTGCCCGGCCCATTCGTTCAGGCGCCGCAGCGCATCGATCTCGCTCAACTCAAAACGCAGCGTCGCCTCGCACACCGGCAGCGGCAGCACCTTGAGCGACACCTCCAGTATCAGTCCCAACGTGCCCATCGAGCCGGCCAGCAGGCGCGAAACGTCATAGCCCGCCACGTTCTTCATCACCTGCCCGCCGAAGTTCAGCACCTCGCCCTTGCCGTCCATGAGCTTCGCGCCCAGCACAAAGTCGCGCACGCCGCCAGCGCTGGCGCGGCGCGGCCCGGCGAGGCCGCTGGCCACCACCCCGCCGATGGTCGATCCGGCGCCGTAACGCGGCGGCTCGAACGCCAGCATCTGCCCGTTGGCGGCCAGCAGCGCCTCCACCTCGGCCAGCGGCGTGCCGCAGCGCACGGTAATCACCAGTTCGGTCGGCTCGTAATCCACCACGCCCGTGTAGGCGCGGGTATCGAGCACGGCGCCGGCGGTTTCATTTCCATACCAGTCCTTCGTGCCGCCGCCGCGCACGCGCAACGGCGCTCCGGCTTCAACGGCGGCCAGCACCTGCGCGCGGAATTGTTCCAAGATCGTTTGCATGTGGCTCCGATTAAAAACGCGGCAAACCGGCGTGCGGCAGCAGGCCCGCCGTCACGCGCATTTTGCCGAACTCCGCGCAGCGGTTCAGGGTGGGAATGGCCTTGTTCGGATTGAGCAGCATGGCCGGATCGAAGGCGCGCTTGACGCTGAAGAAGGCCTCCAGCTCGGCGGGCTTGAACTGCACGCACATGGAGTCGATCTTCTCGATGCCCACGCCGTGTTCGCCGGTGATGGTGCCGCCCACTTCCACGCACAGCGCCAGGATCTCGGCGCCGAAGGCCTCGGCGCGCTCCAGTTCATCCGGCTGGTTCGCATCGAATAAAATCAGCGGATGCAGATTGCCGTCGCCCGCGTGGAATACGTTGGCGCAGCGCAGGCCGTACTTCGCCTCCATCTGCTCGATGCCGATCAATACCCGCGCCAGGTGCTTGCGCGGGATGGTGCCGTCCATGCAGTAATAGTCCGGCGAAATGCGGCCCGCGGCCGGGAAAGCGTTCTTGCGGCCGGACCAGAACTTGAGCCGCTCCGCCTCGCTCCGCGACACCTGGATGGCGCTGGCGCCGGCCGCTTCCAGCACCGCCGTCATGCGCGCGATCTCCTCCTCCACCTCTTCCAGCGTGCCGTCCGCCTCGCACAGCAGGATGGCGGCGGCGTCGGTGTCGTAGCCCGCCTTCACGAAGGGCTCCACCATGCGCGACGAGGTTCGGTCCATCATCTCCAGGCCGGCAGGGATGATGCCCGCCGCGATCACCTTGGCCACCGCGTTGCCGCCGGTGACCACGTCGCCGAAGGACGCCATGATCACGCGCGCGCAGGCCGGCTTGGGCACCAGTTTCACCGTCACCTCGGTGACGATGCCCAGCATGCCCTCGGAACCGATGAAGGCCGACAGCAGGTCCAGGCCCGGCGCGTCCAGCGCCTCGCTGCCCAGCTCCACCACGTCGCCCTCGATGGTGGCCATGCGCACGCGCAGCACGTTGTGCACCGTCAGGCCGTATTTCAGGCAATGCACGCCCCCCGAGTTCTCCGCCACGTTGCCGCCTATGGTGCAGGCGATCTGCGACGACGGGTCGGGCGCGTAGTACAGCTCGTACTGCGCCGCCGCTTCCGAGATCGCCAGGTTGCGCACGCCGGGCTGCACCACCGCCGTGCGCGAATACGCGTCCATGCGCACGATACGGTTCATGCGCGCGGTGGACAGCACCACGCCGTCGGCGATCGGCATGGCGCCGCCGGACAGGCCGGTGCCCGCTCCGCGCGGCACGATGGGCACGTTCATGTCGCGGCACACCTTGAGCACCGCCAGCACCTCCTGCTCATTGGCGGGGAGCGCCACGATCATGGGCGGCTGGCGGTAGGCCGACAGGCCGTCGCACTCGTACGGCCGGGTGTCTTCCAGTTCGGACAGGATGCCGGCTGCCGGCAGCACGGCGCGCAGGGCCGCCGCGACGCTGTGCTGGCGCTCGGCCGTGAAAGCCGGCTGCGGCTTGGCTTGCTGCGTGGCTGCTTGGGTGGCTGTGGTCATGGGAGTAGAGCATATCGCCGATGAAGTACTGATTGTAAGGCACCCAAGCTGAATTTATCGTATGCTCGCTGTCATTCCAGAAATAAGGGGCAATATCATGGGCAACCGACTCTCGAAAATCGCCACCCGCACCGGCGACAACGGCACCACCGGCCTGGGCGACGGCAGCCGCACCGACAAGGACAGCCTGCGCATCCACGCCATCGGCGACGTGGACGAGCTGAACTCCAACCTCGGCCTGCTGCTCAGTGAAGCCATGCCGGACGACCTGCGCGACGAACTGGTGGGCGTACAGCACGACCTGTTCGACCTGGGCGGCGAGCTGTGCATCCCCGGCTACCAGATGATCAAGGAAGAGCACGTGGAAAAGCTGGACGGGCTGCTGGCCAAGTACAACGCCACGCTGCCGGCGCTGACCGAGTTCATCCTGCCGGCCGGCTCGCGCGCCGCCTCGATCGCCCACGTGTGCCGCACCGTCTGCCGCCGCGCCGAGCGCAGCATCGTCACCTTGGGCAAAACCGAGACCCTGCACGACCACCCGCGCCAGTACGTCAACCGCCTGTCCGACCTGATGTTCGTCCTGGCCCGCGTCCTGAACCGCTTCGCCGGCGGCAGCGACGTGCTGTGGCAGCACGAGCGCAAGAGCAAGAAGGGTTAAATTTCGAATCCTGCCTGTTGCGGCAGGCGAGCCTGCAGAAAATCCATGAACAGGCGGGCGCGCAGGGGCTGGTGGCGGCGGGAAGGGTAGAGCAAGCTGAGGTCCTGCGCTGCGCCCTGCCAGTCCGGCAGTACGCGGACAAGCTTGCGGCTTGCCAGCAGGTCGTGTATCAGCCAGGCGGGGCACAGGCCGATGCCGGCGCCCATCTCCAGGCTGTCGCGGATGGCCAGCGCGTTGTTGACGCGGTAGCGGCCATGCGTTTGCACTTGCACGCTGCGTCCGCCGTTGTGCAGTTCGACCATGCCGCCGGTGCTGAGCCAGGCGAAGCGGATGTAGTTGTGCGCCTCCAGGTCTTCGGGCCGGCCCAGCTTGGGGCAGCTTTTCAGGTAATCGGGCGATGCCACCAGCCAGCGCGGCGAGCTGGCGATCCTGCGGGCGATGGCGTTCGGCGGCAGCTCGCCGCCCAGCCGCAGCGCGACGTCGACGCCCTCTTCCACCAAGTCCACCATGCGGTCGTTCAGTATCAACTCAATTTCCATTTCCGGGTATTCCGCAAGGAATTCCTGCACCAGCGCGTTCAGGCGGAACTGGCCCAGCGCGGCCGGGGCGTTCACACGCAGCAGGCCGGAGGCGGTCTGGGTTTCGCCGCGCGCGTCGGCCACGGCTTCGGCGTAGTCTTCCAGCACGCCTTTGCCGCGCTCGTAGAAGCGCTGGCCTTGCACCGTGGGCGAGAGGCTGGAAGTGCTGCGTTCGAGCAGGCGCACGCCGAGGCTGTCTTCCAGGGCGGCGACGGTCTTGCTGACCGTGGGTTGCGTGGTGCCGTGCTCGCGCGCGACGGCGGACAGGCTGCCCAGTTCCACGGCGCGCACAAAGTACTGCAGGGAGCGGATGGTGTCCATGCCTGGCTTTCATTCGATATTGGAATGAAGCATAGTCCATTTTGGCCGCTTCCGCACAAGATTGGAATGGATGAAGATGACTGCACACTTACTCAAGGAGCAGATCATGTTCAAGACCATTGCCACTATCGGCCTTGCCGCCGCCATCGCGTCGTCCGCTTTGCCCGCCGTGGCGGCGGAGCAGTGGCAGACCAGCTGGTACGCGGCGCCGCAGCCCGGCTGGGACGCGGGCTTCGCGCTGCCGACCAATATCCCGCTTAGCCTGCAGAATCAGACCGTGCGCGAGACGCTGCGCCTCAGCGTGGGCGGGCAGCGCGTGCGGGTGGTGCTGTCGAACCGCTACGGCACGGAGCCGCTGGTGATCGGCGAAGCACAACTGGCCCGTAGCGCCGGCAGCGCGGCAGGCGGCGCTGCCGGCGCCATTGCCCCGGCGCCAGCGGGCATGCTGACGTTCGGCGGCCGGCGCTCGGTGACCGTGGCACCCGGCCAGCAAGCGGTCAGCGACGCGCTGGACTTCAGCGTGCGTGCGCTTGAACGGTTGAGCGTGTCAACCTACTTTCCGCAGCGTGCGGCGCCGTCCACTTTCCACTGGGGCGCGCAGCAGACGGCCTTTGTCGGCAGCGGCAACCAGGCCGGCGCGCGGCAGTTGGCGGGGGCGGCGCCGCTGCACGGACGCGTGTTCCTGAGCGCGATCCACGTCAGCGGCGGCGCGCCGGCAGCCGCGGCGGCGACGGGCGGCACCGTCGTCGCCTTCGGCGACTCGCTCACGGACGGCAACGGCTCCACGCCGGACCATGACCGCCGCTGGCCGGACTACCTGGCCAAACTGGCGGCAGCGCGCGGAATCGGCGTGGCCAACGCTGGCATTTCGGGCGCGCGGGTACTGGGAGACCGCATGGGCGAGCGGGCGGCAGCACGCTTCGAGCAGGACGTGCTGGCGCAGCCGGGTGTGCGCAGCGTGATCATTGCGCTGGGCATCAACGACATCGGCTGGCCCGCCAGCGGCTTTGCCCCGCACGATCCGGCCATGGAGGCCGAAACGCTGATCGCCGGCTACCGCAAGCTGATCGAGCGCGCCCGGGAACGCAAGGTGAAGGTGATCGGCGCCACCATGGCGCCATTCAAGAACGCGCTGCAAGGCACACCGTTGTCGGACCACTACAGCCCGGCCAAGGACGCCGTGCGGCGCAAGGTGAACGACTGGATACGCGGCAGCGGCGCCTTCGACGCGGTGGCGGACTTCGACGCCGTGCTGCGCGACCCGGCGCACCCGTCCCGCATGCTGCCCGCCTACGACTCGGGCGACCACCTGCACCCCGGCGACGCCGGCTACGAGGCGATGGCGAAGGCCGCTTACGAGGTGCTGTAGGGCAAGGCGCGGCGTGGGATCATGGCTCCAGCAGCCGCGCCATGCCGCGCGACATGCTGATGCGCGAGGCGTGCGAGGGATGGCTGGCGATCAGGGACTCTCCCGCGCCGGCGCCGCCGTCCGCGTCCGCGTCCGCCAGCTTGCGGTAGAAACTGAGCATGGCCGATGCCGGCCACCCGGCGCGGTGCACGAGCACCATTCCCAGCTGGTCCGCCTCTCGCTCCTGCGTGCGGGCCAGGCCCGCCAGGCGCAGTTGCAGGGACAAGTCGCTGTCCAGCCGCAGCATGACCACGTCCACCGGCACCAGCGGGCGATAAACCAGCTGCGCTTCGGACAGGAATTCGCGGGAATGTTCGGCGATGGCGTGCGCCACTTCGTGCGCCAGCAGCACCGCCAGTTCGCTGTCGTCCAGCGCCAGCCGCCGCACGAAATCGGCGCCCACCAGCAGCTTGCCGCCCGCCAGGCAGACCGCGTCGATATCCGCCCCGCTGGCCAGGTGCACTTCCCACGGCCAGGACGCCGCTTCCGGCTTCAGCTCAATGGCGGCGGCGATCAGTTCCCGGCTGATGTAGCGCAGGCGGTGCAGCAGCGCGCGGTCCGCGTCGAGCCGGCCGGCGGCGGCAAGCTCCACCACCTGCTCGATATAGCGGTCTTCCATGCGCGCGCCGACCTCCTCCGCGCCAAAGCGCAGTTCCTGCCAGCGGCCGGAGTCCGGCACCTGGGCCGGCGCGGCCTGCGGCAGCAAACATGCTGCAAGCAACACCGCAGAACAAGCGGAGCAGGCGGAATGGCGCATGGCGACCTCCCGATATTGGCATAAACCGTTTATACCAATATAGGAGAGCGCGGACGCGGCCGCAAGGCGGACTTACTTCGAATGGTTGTTTTTGACGCGAACGTAGTGTTCGGCGGAGTATTTCAAGTAGGCGATTTCTTCATCGGTGAGCTTGCGCACGCGCTTGACCGGGCGGCCCACGTACAGGTAGCCGCTTTCCAGCACCTTGCCGGGCGATACCAGGCTGCCGGCGCCGATCATGACGTGCTTTTTCACCACCACGTCGTCCATGACGATGGAACCCATGCCGATCAGGCATTCGTCGCCGATTTCGCAGCCGTGCAGGATGACCGAGTGGCCGATGGTGACGTAGTTGCCGATCACCAGCGGCGAGCCGTCCGGCTTGGCCGCGTTCTTGTGCGACACATGGCCCATGGCGAAATCCTGCACATTGCTGCACTCGCCGATGGTGATGCGGTTCACGTCCCCGCGCAGCACGGTGTTGCACCAGACCGAGGAATCGCGCCCGATGCGCACGTCGCCGATCACCTGCGCGGTGTCGTGCAGATAGACGCCATCGCCCAGCTCGGGCGAGGTGTCGAGGTAGGAACTGACTGGCATGGTTTGCGCGCCTTCGGGATCAGCCGTTGTTGACCACAAGGCGCGGCTCGTCGCCGTTCGCTGCCACAAAGCGCGCCTTGATGGAGGCGGCGATGCCGCCGGCGTCCAGGCCCACGCTGGCCAGCAGCTTGGCCGGGTCGCCATGGTCGATGAACTTGTCCGGCAGGCCGAGCATGAGCACCGGCTTGACGATGCCTTCGGCGGCCAGCGCTTCGGCCACGGCGGCGCCGGCGCCGCCCATGATGCAGCCTTCTTCCACCGTCACGAAATAATCGTGTTCGGCGGCCAGCTGCTTCACCAGTTCCACGTCCAGCGGTTTGACGAAGCGCATATTGGCCACCGTGGCGCCCAGCTGCGCGCCCGCCGCCACCGACGGCGCCACCATCGAACCGAAGGCCAGGATGGCGATCTTCTCGCCCTTGCGCTTGATTTCGCCCTTGCCGATTTCAATCGATTCCAGCTTCGGATCGATGGCCGCGCCGATGCCCGCGCCGCGCGGATAGCGGATCGCGGCCGGACCCTGGTAGTGGTAGCCGGTGGTGAGCATCTGGCGGCATTCGTTTTCGTCCGAGGCGGCCATCACCACCATGTTCGGGATGCAGCGCATGAAGGCCAGGTCGTAATTGCCGGCGTGGGTGGCGCCGTCCGCGCCCACCAGGCCGGCGCGGTCCAGCGCGAAGGTCACGTCCAGGTTCTGCAGCGCCACGTCGTGGATCAGCTGGTCGTAGCCGCGCTGCAGGAAGGTGGAGTAGATCGCCACCACCGGCTTCAGGCCTTCGCAGGCCAGGCCGGCGCCGAAAGTGACCGAGTGCTGCTCGGCGATGCCGACGTCGAAATAGCGGTCCGGGTATTCCTGCTCGAAGCGCACCATGCCCGAGCCCTCGCGCATGGCGGGCGTGATGCCGACCAGGCGCTTGTCGGCCTTGGCCATGTCGCACAGCCAGTTGCCGAACACCTCGGTGTAGGTGATCTTGCCGGCCGGGGCAGGCTTGATGCCTTCGGCCGGATTGAATTTGGGCGTGCCGTGGTACAGCACCGGCTCGGCCTCGGCCAGCTTGTAGCCCTGGCCTTTCTTGGTCACCACGTGCAGGAACTGCGGGCCCTTCAGCTTCTTGATGTTTTCCAGCGTCGGGATCAGCGATTCCAGGTCATGGCCGTCGATCGGGCCGATGTAGTTGAAGCCGAATTCCTCGAACATGGTGGCCGGAACCACCATGCCCTTGGCATGCTCCTCGAAGCGCTTGGCCAGCTCCAGCACGGGGCCGGGCAGCACCTGTTTGCCGACGTTCTTGGCGGCCGCGTAGAACTGGCCGGACATCAGGCGCGCCAGGTAGCGGTTCAGCGCGCCCACCGGCGGCGAAATCGACATGTCGTTGTCGTTCAGGATCACCAGCAGGTTCACGTCTTCCTGCACGCCGGCGTTGTTGAGCGCCTCGAAGGCCATGCCGGCGGTCATGGAGCCGTCGCCGATGACGGCGATGGCGTGGCGGTGCTCACCCTTGATCTTGGCCGCCTGCGCCATGCCCAGCGCGGCCGAAATCGACGTCGACGAGTGCGCCGTGCCGAAGGTGTCGTATTCGCTTTCCACGCGGCGCGGGAAGCCGGAGATGCCGTCCAGCTGGCGCAGCGTGTGCATCTGCTTGCGGCGGCCGGTCAGGATTTTATGCGTGTAGGTCTGGTGGCCCACGTCCCACACGATGCGGTCGTGCGGCGTGTTGAAGACGTAGTGCAGCGCGACGGTCAGTTCCACCGTGCCCAGGTTGGACGACAGGTGGCCGCCCGTCTTGGAGACGGAATCGAGCAGGTAGTTGCGCACTTCGTGCGCCAGCGGCGTGAGCTGGGTGCGCGTCAGTTTGCGCAGGTCGGCCGGGTCATTAATATTGTCTAGCAAGTTCATTCTTATGCCTTCCGCTGCACGATCAGATCCGCGAGTTCGCGTAACCGCAAAGCTTTTTCTCCAAACGGCGCGAGCGCTGCATGCGCGTCGAGCCGCAATTTTTCCGCCAGCTCGCGCGACGGCTCCAGGCCCAGTATCGAAACGTAGGTCGGCTTGTTGTCGGCCGCGTCCTTGCCGGCGGTCTTGCCCAGCGTGGCCGAATCGGCGGTGGCGTCGAGCACATCGTCCACCACCTGGAACGCCAGGCCGATGGCGCGCGCATAATCGTTCAGCGCGGTCAATTCGGTTTCTTCCAGTTCCTTGCCGGCCAGCGCGCCCAGCACCACGGAGGCGCGCAGCAAGGCGCCGGTCTTCAATTGATGCATGCGCTCGAGCTGTTCCAAGGTCAGGCTCAGGCCCACGCTGTCCAGGTCGATGGCCTGGCCGCCGCACATGCCGGCCGAGCCGGAAGCGTGCGCCAGCAGGCGCAGCATGGCCGCCAGGCGTACCGGGGGCAGCGCGGCGCCGCCGGCTGCTGCGGTTGCATCGGCCAGCACCAGGAAGGCTTGCGATTGCAGCGCGTCGCCCACCAGCAGCGCGGTGGCTTCGTCGTAGGCCACGTGCACGGTCGGCTTGCCGCGGCGCAGTTCGTCGTCGTCCATGCAGGGCATGTCGTCGTGCACCAGCGAGTAGGCGTGGATCATTTCAACGGCGGCCGCGGCGCGGCTCAGCACGGCGGCGTCGGCGCCGAACAGCGCCCCGGCCGCGTACACCAGCAGCGGGCGCACGCGCTTGCCGCCGCCCAGCAGCGCATAGCGCATCGCTTCATGCAGCTTGGCAGGCACGGCGTCGGCGGAGGGCAGGTAATCGCCCATGTCCTGCTCCATGCCGGCCTGGATGGTCTTCATCCAGTCGTGGAAAGCCGCGCTCATGCCAGCTCCTCGGCGTCGGCGAAAGGCTTAAGCATGCCGCCTTCCAGCACCTTGACCTGCGCTTCCACCTTGTCGAGCTGGCCGGCGCAGTATTTAACCAGTTCCGAACCGCGCGCATAGGCCGCGACGGACGCTTCCAGCGGCAGCTGGCCCGCTTCCATCTGCGTGACCAGTTGCGCAAGCTCCGCCATCGCTTCCTCGAAGGAGGCGGGGGCGGATGCGGCATTCACGGGATCGGCATTCAATTTCTTAGACATAAGCACTCAAATCGGTAAGGCCGGGCGGCGTTCAGGGACCGCCAGCGCAGTGTAGCCCGTTATTTTAGATCAAACCAACCAATGCAGTGGAATTAACACTCCGGCACAAGTGCAACCGCCGCTTACAGTGTTGCTATCCAGTCTACCCTGTCGGCGAGGCAATCGGGCGCGGGGCTGGGCAATCCGCCAAGAACTCAAGCGGAGTAATGGCATTTCACGGTATAATCGCCGGTTCTGTCCGAAATACCGTTTCAAAAACTGAATTCAGGTCTTTACGGATTCTGTCTCTTCTTGGTTTGCAGCACTTTAATTAAGGGGGGTTGGGATGTCCGATCTGGCTACCCACGCCAAGCTAGCGCGCTCCAACGCGCAACTTCCGGTTAACGTCTATTTTGACGAAACGCTACTGCAGCGTGAAATGCAGCAACTGTTTAAAGCAGGGCCGCGCTACGTCGGCCATGAACTGATGGTGCCGAACGCCGGCGACTTTGCGACCCTCGTTTCCGAAAACGAAGGGCGTATGCTGGTGCGCAACGCCAACGGCCTGGAAGTGCTGTCCAACGTCTGCCGCCACCGCCAGGCGCTGATGTTCAATGGGCGTGGCAACAGCAGCACCATCGTCTGCCCGCTGCACCGCTGGACCTACGACCTGAAAGGGGAGCTGATCGGCGCGCCGCACTTCCCCGAGACGCCCTGCCTGAACCTGCCCAAGACCAGGCTGCAAAGCTGGAACGGCCTGCTGTTCGAGCAGAACGGCTATAACGTCATGGAAAAGCTGAAGGAAATGTCGGTCTCCAAGGACCTGGACTTCAGCGGCTATATGTTCGACCACGTGGAAGTGCACCAGTGCGACTACAACTGGAAGACCTTCATCGAGGTCTACCTGGAGGACTACCACGTCGAGCCCTTCCATCCCGGCCTGGGCGGCTTCGTCAACTGCGAAGACCTGCGCTGGGAGTTCGGCGCCGACTACAGCGTGCAGACCGTGGGCGTGAACCGCAGCCTGCGCAAGTCCGGCTCGCCGGTGTACGAGAAGTGGCACGAGCAGGTGCTCAAGTTCCGCGGCGGCGAACCGCCCGAATTCGGCGCCATCTGGCTCACGCTGTACCCCAACATCATGGTGGAGTGGTATCCGCACGTGCTGGTGGTGTCCACGCTGTGGCCGGACGGCCCGCAGAAAACGCGCAACGTGGTGGAGTTCTACTATCCCGAGGAAATCGTGCTGTTCGAGCGCGACTTCGTGGACGCCGAACGCGCGGCCTACATGGAAACCTGCGTCGAGGACGACGAGATCGCCCTGCGCATGGACGCCGGCCGCAAGATCCTGATGCAGCGCGGCGAGAACGACGCCGGCCCGTACCAGTCGCCCATGGAAGACGGCATGCAGCACTTCCACGAATGGTACCGCAGTAAAGTAGCTTTGTAACCCAGCCGCCAAGGCGGCAGAAACAGGAATGTGATGCAATCGCTTTGGATGTTGTTTGCCAGTTTCATGTTCGCCGCCATGGGCGTTTGCGTGAAACTGGCCTCGGAAATCTACTCCACCTCCGAAATCGTGCTGTGCCGGGGCGTCATCGGCGTGACGGTGCTGTTCTGCATGATCCGCATCCAGGGCGGCAGCTTCAAGACCAGCATGCCCTTGGCCCACCTGTGGCGCGGCTTTATCGGCGTGGTCTCCCTGTGGCTGTGGTTCTACGCCATCGCCAACCTGCCCCTGGCCACCGCCATGACGCTGAACTACCTGGCGCCGATCTGGATCGCGCTGTGGCTGTTCATGCACGGCTGGTGGCACGCCCAGAACCACGTCGAATGGCCGCTGATCCTGGCCGTGGTGATGAGCTTTGTCGGCGTCACCCTGCTGCTGCAGCCGGCCTTCCATTCCAACCAGCTGGCCCCGGCCATCGTGGCCATCGTGTCGAGCGTGCTGTCGGCCATGGCCTATATGCAGGTGCGCAAACTGGGCCTGGCCGGCGAGCCGGAGTACCGCGTGGTGTTCTATTTCTCGGTCGGCAACCTGCTGGCCGGGGTGGGCGGGCACATCCTGGAAGCGGGCAGCGGCCCGGTGATCTGGCACCCGGTCGACAGCTGGTATAAATTCTTCCTGATGCTGGGCATCGGCCTGAGCGCCACCGCCGCGCAGATGGCCATGACGCGCGCCTACCGGGTCGGCAAGACGCTGGTGGTGGCCAATCTGCAGTACACCGGCATCGTATTCTCCAGTTTCTGGGGCGTGATGGTGTTCAGCGATTCCTTCGATTGGCACAGCTGGCTGGGCATTGCCATCATTCTGGCCTCCGGCATCGCCGCAACGTTTTACAATACCCGCAGTACGGAGCGCGGCAAGGCCATTGCCACCACCGATCCGATCGCCAGCGAAGTGTAAGAACGAACCAGAGGAGCGCCATGCATACCACCCTGATCACCGCCGCCGACCTCGCGCAGCACCTGACCGACCCGGCCTGGGTCATCCTGGACTGCCGCCATGACCTGATGAACCCGGACGCGGGCCGCGACGGCTTCGCCATCGGCCATATCCAGAACGCGCAGTTCGCCAGCATCGACGACGACCTGTCCGGCCCCAAAGCCGCCGCCGGCGCCCAGTTCACGGGCCGCCATCCGCTGCCCGAACGCGGCGCGCTGATCGAGACGCTGCGCAGCTGGGGCATCAACGACAGCACGCAAGTGGTGGCCTACGACGCGCACGGCGGCATGTTCGCGGCGCGCCTGTGGTGGCTGCTGCGCTGGATCGGCCACCCGGCGGTGGCGGTGCTGGACGGCGGCCTGGCCGCCTGGCAGTCGCAAGGCCTGCCGCTGGTGACGCCGGTGGCGCAGCGCGCGCGCGGCCAGATCGGCGAGCGTCCGAGCCTGGCGCATACGGTGACCCTGGCCGACGTGGTGGAAAACCTGGGCACGCAGCGCCGCACCGTGGTGGACGCGCGCGCGGCGGACCGTTTCCGCGGCGAGAACGAGACCATCGACCCGGTGGGCGGACACATTCCGGGCGCCAAGAACCGCTTCTTCAAGGACAACCTGCTGCCGGACGGCCGCTTCAAGCCGGGGCCGCAGCTGAAGCAGGAATTCGCGCCGCTGTTCAGCAACCCGCCGACGGCCATCATGCAATGCGGCTCGGGCGTCACCGCCTGCCACAACCTGCTGGCGATGGAAATAGCCGGCCTGCACGGCGCCTCGTTGTACCCGGGCTCCTGGAGCGAATGGTGCGCCAACCCGGCCCGCCCGGTCGCCACTGGCGCCTGATCAAGCCCGCTGGCACGCCTTATTTGGCGTTCGAGGATTGCTTGGCATAAAAGTCAACTATACGTCGAGCTTCCTCCATTACCTCCTCATTAGGGATAGTTCGCCCTTCCGCGAACTCCTGCTCTGCAAGTAGTGAAGCCTGTAAGCACTCCTCGCACTCCTCAAATCCATCTCGTTGCACGTAGTAAAGCATGTCCAGCGGCGTGCGCCCGGCGAGCTCCGCCAGGCGCTCCAGGCGGGCGCGGTCGGATGGGGACAGGGCTTGCAGGTCTTGTTCGGTAGCCATGATGGCCTCCTTGGCGGCCAAAACACCACCTTAGCACAGGCCGGAGCGCGCGATTTGCGCGGCCGCAAGCGCGGCCTGGCGCGCGCTTAGTGGCGGTGCGCGGTAAGGAACAGCACGATGCCAACGCCGGCGGCGATCAGCAGCACTTGCGGGATGGTCTCGCGCAGCGTGGCGCGGCGCTGCATCTGCGGCATCAGGTCGCTCACGGCGATGTAGATGAAGCCGGACGAGGCGAACACCAGCACGTAGGGTATCAGGCTGCTGGCCCGGTCCAGCGTGTAGTAGCCCAGCAGGCCGCCGGCGATCGCCATCATGCTGCACAGCAGATTGTAGACATAGGCCCGGGTGCGCGAGAAGCCGGCGTTCAGCAGCACGATGAAGTCGCCGATCTCCTGCGGAATCTCGTGCGCGATGATGGCCAGGCCGGTCACCAGGCCCAGGCCCGGGTCGGCCAGGAAGGCCGCCGCGATCAGGATGCCGTCGGTGAAGTTGTGCATGCCGTCGCCCACCAGGATCATCCAGCCCGCCTTGCCCGCCTCGCGCTTGTCGTGCCCGTGGTGATGGTGGTGGCCGTCGTGCTCGTGGTGGTGCGAGTGGCGCAGGATGGCCAGCTTTTCCAGCATGAAGAAGGCCAGCAGCCCGCCCAGCAGGGTGGCGAACAGCGTGCGCGGGTCCGCGTTCGATTCAAACGCCTCCGGCAGCGCATGCAGCAGCGAGGTGGACAGCATGATGCCGACCGACAGGCTGACCATGCGCTCGACCACCTTGGACAGCAAGGTAAACGAGAAAATGGCCGCCGCTGTCAGGCTGATCACGCCGCCGATAGTGGTGGCCAGCAGGATGGAAATGAGTGTGGAATCGATTTTATTGCCTCTTGAGCACTACCAGGGAACGCAGCCGGGGCCCGGCGCCTGCTGCGTTCCGCGCCTGAATTCCGGCGCAAACCGGGCATTTTACCGCCCGGCCCGATTTTCTGCTCAGTTATGCAACGCCATTGGCCTTGAACCAGGCCAGCGCGCGCGCAAATCCGTCCCTGGCGTCGGCTTCGTTGTAGCTGGGACGGTAGTCGGCGTGGAAGGCGTGCCCCGAGTTGGGGTAGACCACGATGGTGGACTTGGTGTTGCCTGCCGCCGCCAGCGCGGCCTTCAGCTTGTCCAGCGACTCGACCGGGATGCCGGTGTCCTTGGCGCCGTACAGGCCCAGCACCGGCGCCTTGATCTTGTCGGCCACGTCGATCGGGTGCAGCGGGCTGATGGCGGTTTTCTCGCCCACCACGCGGCCGTACCAGGCCACGCCGGCCTTCACGTTCGGATTGTGCGCGGTGTACAGCCAGGTCTGGCGGCCGCCCCAGCAGAAGCCGGTGATGCCCAGCTTGTCCACATTGCCGCCGTTGGCCTTGGCCCAGGCCACCACGGCGTCCAGGTCGGCGTGCACTTCGGCGTCCGGCGTCTTGCCGACGATGTTCTTCATCAGCTCGGCCTGCGACGGCGCCTTGGTGGCGTCGCCCTGGCGCACGAACAGGTCCGGCGCCAGCGCCAGGTAGCCCTGCTTGGCGAAGCGGCGCGCCACGTCGGCGATGTACTCGTGCACGCCGAAGATCTCGGAGATCACCAGGATCACCGGCAGGCCGGTCTTGCCGGCCGGCTGCGCGCGGTACACCGGCACGGCGGTGCCGTTCACGGTGACCGTGACGGTGCCGGCGGTCAGGCCGTCGGTGTCGGTCTTGACGACGTTCTGCGCCACCACCGGCAGCGCGGCCGCCGCGAAGCCGGTGCCCAGCGCCACTTTCAGGAAGCCGCGGCGGGGCACGCCGTCGTTCAGGTGTTTTTCGTTCAGGCTTGCTGCGTCGTTCAACAAATCTTTCATCGGTCCCCTCCTGTGAGTACTGCGTCAGTATGGAAGCGCGCTCAGTGCGCCTCCTCCCAGTTTTTGCCCACGCCGACTTCCGCCAGCAGCGGCACCTTCAACTGCGCCACGCCGGCCATCAGCTGCGGCAGCTTTTCACGCACCAGCGCCAGCTCGTCGTCCGGCACTTCCAGCACCAGCTCGTCGTGCACCTGCATGATCATGCGGGTTTTCAGCTGATCCTTTTCCAGCCAGTCCTGCACCGCGATCATGGCCAGCTTGATCAGGTCGGCCGCCGTGCCCTGCATCGGCGCGTTGATCGCGGCGCGCTCGGCGCCCTGGCGGCGCGGGCCGTTCGGCGAATTGATCTCGGGCAGCCACAGGCGGCGCCCGAACACGGTCTCCACGTAGCCCTTGGCCTTGGCCTGCAGGCGCGTGTCGTCCATATACGCCTTCACGCCGGAGAAGCGCGCGAAGTAGCGGTCGATGTAGTTCTGCGCGGCGGCGCGGTCGATGCCCAGGTTGGAGGCCAGGCCGAAGGCGCTCATGCCGTAGATCAGGCCGAAGTTGATCACCTTGGCGTAGCGGCGCTGCTCGCTGCTCACGTCCGCCGGGGCCACGCCGAAGATCTCGGCGGCGGTGGCGCGGTGGATGTCCTCGCCTTCGGCGAAGGCGCGCAGCATGTTCTCGTCTTCCGAGATGTGCGCCATGATGCGCAGCTCGATCTGCGAATAGTCGGCCGACACGATATGGCTGCCCGGCGGCGCCACGAAGGCTTCGCGGATGCGGCGCCCTTCGGCCGTGCGGATCGGGATGTTCTGCAGGTTGGGATCGTTGGACGCCAGGCGGCCCGTCACCGCCACCGCCTGCGCGTAGTTGGTGTGCACGCGGCCGGTGGCCTTGTTGATCATCAGCGGCAGCTTGTCGGTGTAGGTGGACTTCAGCTTGGCCATGCCGCGGTATTCCAGCAGCACTTTCGGCAGCGGATAGTCCTCGGCCAGCTTTTGCAGCACTTCCTCGTCGGTGGACGGCGCGCCGCTCGGGGTCTTTTTCACCACCGGCAGCTTCAGCTTCTCAAAGAAGATCTCGCCGATCTGCTTGGGCGAGCCCAGGTTGAAGGGCTGCTCGGCCAGCTCGTGCGCCTTCGCCTCCAGCTCGACGATGCGCGCGCCCAGCTCCTCCGATTGCGTCTTGAGCAGCGCCGCGTCGATCATCACGCCGTTGCGCTCGATCTTCTGCAGCACGATGGCGGTCGGCAGTTCGATCTTGCTGTAGATGTGGGTCAGCTTCTCGTCGGCCGTGACATTGCCGTGCATGGCCAGGTGCAGCCGCAGCGTGATGTCGGCGTCCTCCGCCGCGTACTCGGTGGCGCGGCCGATTTCCACCTGGTCGAAGGTGATCTGCTTGGCGCCCTTGCCGCACACGTCCACGAAGGGAATGGTGGTGTGGTTCAGGTGGCGCAGCGCCAGGCTGTCCATGTCATGCGTGCGGTGCGACTCGAACACGTAGGACTGCAGCAGCGTGTCGTGCACGATGCCGCGCAGCGTCACGCCGTGGTTGGCGAAGATGTGGGCATCGTACTTCAGGTTCTGGCCGACCTTGGGCTTGGACGCGTCCTCCAGCCATGGCTTGAGCTTTTCCAGCACCAGCTCGCGGCTCAGCTGCTCCGGCACGCCCTGGTAGCGGTGCGCCACCGGGATGTAGCAGGCCTGGCCCGGCTCGGTGGCCAGCGAGATGCCGACCATTTCGGCCGTCATCGGCTCCAGCGAGGTGGTTTCCGTGTCCACCGCCGTCAGTTCGGCGGCGCCGATGCGGGCGATCCACTTGTCCAGGTCCGCCTCGGTCAGTACGGTTTCATAGTTGACATTGGCCGGTGCGCTGGCGGCGGCGAACAGGTCGCCATTGGTGGAACCGGCAAACCCGCCGCCGGCGATCGCGCCCGAAGGCGCGGCGCCCGCACCCGACGCTGCGGCCGGGGCGCCGGCGCCGCCGGCGCCGATGGGCGCGGCCGGCGTCATGCCGCCCAGTTCGCGCAGCAGGGTCTTGAAGCCGTATTTGCCGAAGAAGGCCAGCAGCGATTCCTTGTCCTCGCCCTTGGCCACCAGCGATTCGGAAATCGACATCATGTGCGCGCTCAGGTCGCAGTCGGTCTTCACAGTGATCAGTTCGCGGCCCTTCGGCAGCCATGGCAGCGCGGTGCGCAGGTTCTCGCCGACCGCGCCGGTGATCTTGTCCGCGTTGGCCATCACGCCGTCCAGGCTGTCGTAGGCGGTGAGCCACTTGAGCGCGGTTTTCGGGCCGCACTTGGCCACGCCGGGCACGTTGTCGACGGTGTCGCCGATCAGGGTCAGGTAGTCGATGATGCGGTTCGGCGGCACGCCGAACTTGGCCAGCACGCCCGGCTCGTCCATCTTCTCGTTGGTCATGGTGTTGATCAGCATGACATGCGGATTGACCAGTTGCGCCAGGTCCTTGTCGCCGGTCGACACCACCACGTCCAGGCCCACCTTGACCGCGTCCACGCACAGCGTGCCGATCACGTCGTCCGCCTCCACGCCCTCCACCATCAGGATCGGCCAGCCCATGGCGCGCACCGCCTCGTGGATGGGCTCGATCTGCAGGCGCAGGTCGTCCGGCATGGAAGCGCGGGTGGCCTTGTACTCGGGGTACATATCATCGCGGAAGGTCTTGCCCTTGGCGTCGAACACGCAGGCAATGTAGGCGGCAGGGAAATCGGCGCGCAGGCGGCGCAGCATGTTGACCATGCCGTGCATGGCGCCGGTCGGATAGCCGTCGGGGCTGCGCAGGTCGGGCAGCGCGTGGAAGGCTCGGTACAGGTAGCTGGAACCGTCAACCAGCAGCAGGGTCTTTTGCATATGAGAAAATTAAGCGTTCCGGCGTTATAACAATATGGTCGGCCATTATCGCAGACTATTTTAAAACGGGAACCGTGTCGGTTTGTTACAATGGGCACATACAGAATCTAGCAATTCACTTAACAGGGCGGTATCCATCATGCGTGCATCCACAATCTGGCCAGTTCTCATTTTCGCCCTGTGCAGCGTCGCCCAGGCTCAAACGCCTGCCGCCACGCCCCCGAAACTCGACAAAATCGAAGAAGTTGATACGCCGATCACGGTTACCACCAAGCCGGCCAACGAACGCAAGATCACGGAGAAACGCGAAGGCGGCCGGGTCACCGAGGCCAAGGTCAAGAGCGGCCCCAGCACCTACACCGTCAAGGCGCAAAACACCACCAGCACCACGGCCCTGCCCGGCGACGCCGCCGGCTCGGCCAACCGTGGACCGCAGTGGACCGTGATGGAATTCGACATCGGCAAGAAGAAGACCAAGCAGAAGGAAGACGAGGCGGCCGACGACACGCCGGCCCCGCCTCCGCCGGCGCCGAGCGCGCGCTGAGCCTGCGCAGGGTCATCGACTTCTTGCTCCCGCAGCTTAATTTCAACTAATTCGCTTCTCATGGCAGTTTTTACCCCGGTCAGCCTGGATGACGTCAGCCAGTGGATCACGCAATTTCCCCTCGGCAAACCGGTGGCGATCAAAGGCATCGCCTCCGGCATCGAAAACAGTAACTTCTTCCTCACTACCGAGAGCGGCGAATACGTCCTCACGATATTCGAGAACCTGTCTTTCGAGCAGCTCCCCTTTTATCTGAACCTGATGCGCCACCTGGCCGACCGGGGCGTGGCCGTGCCCGCGCCGATCGCCAACGCCAGCGGCGAGCTGGTGGTGCCGCTGCACGGCAAGCCGGCCTCCATCGTCACCAAGCTGGCGGGCAAGTCGCAGATGGACCCGCAGCCGGTGCATTGCGCCGAAGTGGGCGCCATGCTGGCGAAAATGCACGTGGCCGCGCTGGACTACCCGGCCCGGCAGCCCAATCTGCGCGGCCTGGACTGGTGGAACTGGGCCACGCCGCAAGTGCTGCCCTTCCTGAGCGAGGCCGAAGCGCACCTGCTGCGCGCCGAGATGCATTTCCAGGAAGCGTTCTACGGCTGCGACACCTACAAGCTGCTGCAGCAAGGCCCGGTGCACGCCGACCTGTTCCGCAACAACGTGATGTTCGACGGCGACAAGCTCACCGGCTTCTTCGACTTCTACTTCGCCGGCTGCGACAGCTGGCTGTTCGACGTGGCGGTGACGGTGAACGACTGGTGCATCGACCTCGACACGGGCGTGCTGGACACGGCCCGCGTGCGCGCCATGCTGGACGCCTACCACGCCGTGCGCCCGTTCACGGCGGCCGAACAGACCGCGTGGCAGCCGATGCTGCGCGCGGGCGCGCTGCGCTTCTGGCTCTCGCGCCTGTACGACCTGCACCTGCCGCGTGAAGCAGAAATGCTCACGCCGCATGATCCCACCCACTTTGAACGCATCCTGCGCGAGCGCATCGCCGTTGCGGCACCCGCACTGTACTGAAAAAACCACATGGGCAAACTCCCCGCAAGCACCGGCTGGCTCTGGATCAAACAGGGCTTTGAATTGTTCAAGCAGCAGCCTGGCGGCCTGACCTCGCTGGCCATGCTGTACGCCATGCTGAACCTGGTGCTCAGCATCGTGCCCTTCATCGGGCAGCTGGCCGCCATCGTGCTGATCCCGGCGTTCTCGGTGGCCTTCATGCAGGCCTGCGCGGACGTCGAGCAAGGCAAGCGGGTGGTGCCGGCGCTGCTGCTGTCGGGCTTCCGCAAGCCGGCCTTCCCCAAGCTGCTGGCGGTGGGTTTGCTGTACGTGTCGGCCGCCGCGCTGGCCATCGGCCTGGCCTCGCTGGCCAGCGACGGCATGCTGGTCAAGCTGCTCACCGGTAAAATCGCGCACGACTCGGCCGAAGCGCGGGACGCCAGCCTGGGCAGCGCGCTGCTGCTGATCCTGGCGATCGGCCTGCCGGCCGCCATGGCCTTCTGCTTCGCCGCGCCGCTGATCTACTTCCAGAACATGGGCGTGGGCAAGGCCATCTTCTTCAGCTTCTTCGGCGTGCTGCGCGCGTTCAAGACCTTCGTGGTGTTCGCCGTGAGCCAGTTCGGCCTGATGCTGCTGCTGACCCAAATCGTCGGCCTGATCTTCGGCCGCAGCCCCACCCTGCTGGTGATGGTGATGCAGATCGTGCTGGTGCTGTTCTCGGTGCTGTTCCACTGCGCCTTCTACGCCAGCTACCGCCAGATCTTCGGCAGCCCGGTGGCGCCGGCGCCACCGGGCAAACAGCAAGACGCGCCGCGCGACGAACCGCACGACGCGCCTTGACCTTGGCGCCGCAGCGCACCCTGGCCGAGGCGGCAGCCTCCCGCGACAATGGATTCAACCTGGTGCGGCTGGCTGCCGCGCTGGGCGTGGTCTACCACCATGCCTACCTGCTCGCCCCGGTTTCGCCGGGCTTCGACCCCATCTCCCGCTTATTGCACCCGGTAACCAACCTGGGCCTGCTGATGGTGGCCGTCTTCTTCGTCATCAGCGGTTTTTTCATCACCCGCAGCTGGATGCACGACCCGCACCTGCTGCGCTTCGCCGTGCGCCGCGCCGCCCGCATCCTGCCGGGCCTGGCCGCTACGGTGCTGCTGAGCACCGTAGCGGCCGTGCTGTTCTTCTCCGGCCCCGACGCGGCCGGCCTGTTCAGCCGGCCCACCTGGCAATACATACTGGACAATATCTCCCTGCACGGGCTGCGCTACGCGATACCGGACACGGAATGGCGGCTCGCCGGCGTGCTGGGAGGGCAACCGCTGAACGGCTCGCTGTGGACACTGTATTGGGAAGGCCGCATGTACGTCATGGTGGCCCTGCTGGGCCTGGCCGCCGCCCTGCCGTTGCGGCAATGGCTGATGGGCGCGTCGGCCGTCCTGCTTCTGGCGGCCAACCTGTTCCCCGGCGTGGCCGGCAACTACATCTGGGAAACGCGCTTGTGGTCGATGTTCCTGGCCGGCATGCTGTGCTGCACGCTGGCGGCGCAATTGCGCATCGGCCCGCTGCAGGCAGCCTGCGCCTGCGCCCTGCAGGCCCTGAATTTCACGCGTTCGGCCGACCTGACCGGCAACGGCTTCACCTGGTTCGGCATCGCCCTGGCCGGCGGCGCCATTGCGCTGTGGGCCGGCAGCGTGCGGCTGCGCGGCTGGCGGCACCTGCGCCGCCACGACTACTCCTACGGCCTCTACCTGTGCCACTGGCCGGTGATCCTGATGCTGAAAGCAGCGCTGCCGCAGCTGACCGCCCTGCCGCTGCTGGCGCTGACGCTGCTGCTGGCCGTCCCGCTGGCCATGCTCAGCTGGCACTGCGTCGAATCCCCCGCCATGCAGCTGGCGCAGCGCTGGCTCGCCGCCCGTCCTACCGTCCCAGCCGCTCCAGCTTAGCCACGCTCAGGTCCAGCACCTTCATGCCGAAGCTGCCGAAGTTGATTTGCGCGCGGCAGTTGGCGCCGCTGCCTTCGATGTTGACGATCACGCCCTCGCCGAACTTGCCGTGCGCGACCGATTCGCCGATGCGCCAGCCGCTGCCGCCGCCGGACTTCTGCGCCATGCGCTGGGCCAGCGCGTTGTCGCTGCCCAGGTTCAGCGGCGCGTCGTCCCACGCGGATTTCTTGTTGGCGAACCAGTGCGACTGCACCTTCGGCGACAGCCACTTCAGGGACTCCTCCGGCAGCTCGTCGAAGAAGCGCGACTTCATGTTGTAGCGGGTCTGGCCGTGCAGCATGCGGGTCTGCGAGAAGCACATGTACAGGCGCTTGCGGGCGCGCGTGATGGCGACGTACATCAGGCGCCGCTCCTCTTCCACGCCGCCGTCCTCTTTCGAGCTGCTCTCGTGCGGGAACAGGCCCTCCTCCAGGCCGGTGATGAAGACGTTGTCGAATTCCAGGCCCTTGGCCGAGTGCACCGTCATCATCTGCAGCGCGTCCTGGCCGGCTTGCGCCTGGTTGTCGCCCGCTTCCAGCGAGGCGTGCGACAGGAAGGCCGACAGCGGCGACATGACGGTGGCCAGAGGCGCGTCCGCGTCCAGGATTTCGATGCCGTCCTGGTTCACGATCGGCGCGCCGGCCTGCGCGTCGGCGCGCGGGCCCAGGTGCGCGGGCGCGCCCTGGCCGTAGCCTTCTTCGGACACGAACTGCGTGGCCGCGCTCACCATCTGCTCCAAGTTCTCGATGCGGTCCGCGCCTTCCTTCTCGGCGGCGTAGTGGGTCAGCAGGGTACTGCCCTCCAGCACCACGCGCACCAGTTCGGGCAGCGCCATCTGCTGCGTTTCAAAGCGCATGCCTTCGATCATCTTGACGAAGCCGGCCAGCGAGGTGCCGGCCTTGCCGGTCATGTAAGGCACGGCCGCGTACAGCGAAATGCCGTACTGCTGCGCCGCGCCCTGCAGGTTCTCGATGGTGCGCACGCCGATGCCGCGCGTGGGGAAGTTCACCACGCGCAGGAAGGCCGAGTCGTTGTGCGGATTGTCCATCAGCTGCAGATAGGCGATGGCGTGCTTGACCTCGGCGCGCTGGAAGTAGCGCAGGCCGCCGTACACGTGGTACGGAATGCCGGCCGAGAACAGCGCGTGCTCGATCACGCGCGACTGCGCGTTGGAGCGGTACAGCACCGCGATCTCGCTGCGCGAGGCGCCCTCGGCGATCAGGCTCTTGGTCTCCTCGATGATCCACTGCGCTTCCTGCAGGTCCGAGCTGGCTTCGTACACGCGCACCGGCTCGCCGTGCCCGGCGTCGGTGCGCAGGTTCTTGCCCAGGCGCTTGCTGTTGTTGGCGATCAGCATATTGGCCGCATCCAGGATGTGGCCGTGCGAGCGGTAGTTCTGCTCCAGCTTGATCAGGTTCTTGACGTTGAACTCCTGCTCGAAGGCGCGCATATTGCCCACGTTGGCGCCGCGGAAGGCGTAGATGCTCTGGTCGTCGTCGCCCACCGCGAACAGCGCGCTGCTGCCCTGGCTTTGGCCCTGGCCGGACAGCAGCTTGAGCCACTTGTACTGCAAGTCGTTGGTGTCCTGGAACTCGTCCACCAGGATGTGCTTGAAACGCGCCTGGTAGTGCTCGCGCAGCGGCTGGTTGCGGCTCAGCAGCTCGTAGCTGCGCAGCAGCAGTTCGGCAAAATCCACCACGCCTTCGCGCTGGCACTGGTCGTCGTAGAGCTGGTACAGCTCGACCATCTTGCGCTCGTTGGCGTCGTAGGCCTCCACCTTGTCCGCGCGCAGGCCCGCGTCCTTGGCGCCGTTGATGAAGTACATCACCGACTTGGCGGGGAACTTCTCGTCGTCGATATTGAAGGCTTTCAGCAGGCGCTTGATGGCCGACAGCTGGTCCTGCGAATCGAGGATCTGGAAAGTTTGGGGCAGCGCCGCGTCGCGGTAATGGGTGCGCAGCAGGCGGTTGCACAGGCCGTGGAAAGTGCCGATCCACATGCCGCGTGTATTAATCGGCAACATTGCCGACAGACGCGTCAGCATCTCCTTCGCGGCCTTGTTGGTGAACGTCACCGCGAGGATGCCGGCCGGCGATACCTGCCCGGTCTGGATCAGCCAGGCGATGCGGGTGGTCAGGACGCGGGTCTTGCCCGAACCGGCGCCGGCCAGGATCAGCGCGCTCTGGGCCGGCAGCGTGACGGCCGCGAGTTGTTCGGGATTGAGGTTGTGGAGGAGATTTTGCATCCCGTGATTATACCGGGGCGGTGGCCGCCCCGCTGCAAAACACTGGATATCCGATCAGCCCTTGGGCGCGGGGATGGCCTCGGCCTGGCCCTGGCGCACGGCTTCCTGGATCAGCGCGCGCACGGTCCGGTCGGCTTCCCGGCTCAGGCGGCCCTGCTCGCGGCCCAGCTCGCCCAGCTTTTGGCCCAGTTCCTTCATGGGCTTGCTCGCTTCGCGCATTTCCGCGCTGAGCGCCTGCATCGGCGCTTTCTTGGCGGCCATTTCGGCGTGCGCTTTCGCAAACTCGGCGGTCAGTTCTTTCATCTGCTGCTTGAACGGTTCCATCTGGGTTTTCAAGGCGTCCATTTCGCGCTGCAGCGCTTCGCGGTCGGCGCCGGCTTCGCGGTTGCGCTCCATCTTGCGCGCCACCGCTTCCATCCTGCGCGCCACGGCTTCCTGCTCGCGCGCCACCTGCCGGATCTTGTCGTGCTGCACGCCGCGCTCCTGGCGCTCGGCCTGCTCGGACATGGCACGCATCTTTTCGCTTAACGCTTCCATGGCCTTGCTGTGCTGCTCCATGGCCTTGTTCTGTTCCTTCATCTGCAGGTTCAGCGCGTCCGCCGGGGCCCAGGCGGCGTTGGCCTTGGCCAGCAGTGCCGGGTCCTTGATCAGCCAGGCCTGGTTGCCGTCCCGGTACCAGATGAAGTCGCCCTGCACGGCGCCGTCCAGGCGCTTCACCTCGGCCAGGTCTTCCCGGCCGACGTAGATCGAGGTGTAGCCGTCGCCGCGCTTGATGGCATAGGCGTCCCTGGCGTCGCTGTTCATGGTCATGCGGCCGAAGTTCAGTTGGCCGTGCTGCACGCGCAGCGGGCGGGATGGGCGTTCTTCGCGCCATTCCGGCGCCGGCGGGGCGGCGGGAGCGGCGGGGGCTGCCAGCGCGGCCATTGCCGCAGGTGCCGCAGGTGCCGCAGGCGCTGCCGGGGCGGCATGGGCAGCTGGGGCTGCATGAGCGGCCGGGGCTGGGGCCGGCGCCGGGGCGGCGGCGGGCGCTGGCGCTACCGGCGCCACGGGCGGCACGGCGGCGGGCATGTCCAGCATGGCCAGGGCGGGCGGCGGCGCGGGCGCGTCCATGGCAGGCGCGGCGGCGACCGGCGGCGGCGCCGGCGCATCCATCTCGGGGACGGGCGGGACGGCCGGCGCTGCGACGCTGGGCACGCTGGGCACGGCGGGCGGCTGCGGCGCGGCGTGGGCGTACAGCACGGCGCAGGCCGTGCACAAGCCGAACAGGGGCGCGGCGATCTTCCAGCTCAGCGGCTGGCTGTCTGGTCGGACCAGGCGTTTGATACGGGACATGAGGTTTCCTCCTTGAGCCCCCAGCGCAGGCTGGGGGGTGGCGAACTGGAAGCGGTCCAGTTCGGACAATGCAAGGGCCAGGCGCCGCGGTTCGCCGAGCATGCTTGCGGCCAAATCATCTGCAATCTGCTCCCGCTCGTCGCGGATGTGCCGGGACAGCATCCACACGCTCGGGTGGTAAAACAACAAAATCTCGATCGCGCTCTGCACCAGGTTGACCAGGTAGTCGTGGCGCTTGATGTGGGCCAGTTCGTGCGCCAGCAGCGCTTCCAGCAAGTCGGCCGGCATGCCGGTCAGCAGCGAGGCGGGCAGCAGCACCACCGGTTTCCAGCAGCCGGCCGTCATGGGCGAATCGAGGTGATCAGCCACCGCCAGCCGCACCGGCCGCTGCAGCCCGAAGCGCAGCGCCAGGCGGTCCAGGCGCTGCTGCCAGTGGGCGTTGGGCACCGGCTGCGCCTCCAGCGTCCGCTCGCGCACCCACATCAGGCCGAGCGACAGGCGCAAGGTCATGAAGGCGGCGCCGCAGGCCCACAGCAGCACCAGCCAGGGCAGCTGGCGCTGCAGCATGTATTGCCAGGAAATGAGCCAGCCGTCGTCCATCAGCGCCGAGGCGGACACGGCGCCGCCGCCGAGCGCGCCCGCCTCCGCCATCAGCAGCACGGCCGGGTCTGCGGCGGGCGCGGCGCTGGCCGCGTCCAGCACGCGCCAGACGACACCGGCCAGCGGCAGCGCGGCGCACAGCAGCAAGGCGCCGCACGCCACCGCGTAGCGCGCCTGCGGACGGGCGTTGCGCAGCAGTTGCAGGACCAGCGACGCCGCCCAGCCGATCAACAGCCCCTGCCATACGAAGTGAAGCAGCGACCAGCCTATGGCTGGCATCAGCAGGGACAGCAACTCGGCCATGGCGAACTCCTTGAAATATGCAATGTAGATTAAATGATCTAGAACACACTGTCTAGAACTTTTTTTCTACTTTAGGCCGCGAATGGGCCAGCATCAATGTAGCGGCAGGCGCCGCCGGGAGCGAGGGATTTGCGACAGAATGCCGCCTGCGCGGAGCAGGCGGCGGAAATGCAGGAGGTTTAGAACTCGACCACGGAGCGGATCGACTCGCCGGACTTCATCAGGTCGAAGCCCTGGTTGATGTCTTCCAGCTTGAGCTTGTGGGTGATCAGGTCATCGATGTTGAGCTTGCCTTCCATGTACCAGTCGACGATCTTCGGCACGTCGGTGCGGCCGCGCGCGCCGCCGAAAGCGGAGCCCTTCCACACCCGGCCGGTCACCAGCTGGAACGGGCGGGTGGAGATTTCCTGCCCGGCCGCCGCCACGCCGATGATGATGGACTGGCCCCAGCCCTTGTGGCAGCACTCCAGCGCCTGGCGCATGGTGGTGGTGTTGCCGATGCACTCGAAGCTGTAGTCGGCGCCGCCGTCGGTCAGCTGGACGATGGCGTCGACCACGTTCTCCACCTTGGTGGGATTGACGAAGTGCGTCATGCCGAACTTGCGCGCCATCTCTTCGCGCGCCGGGTTGATGTCCACGCCGATGATCTTGTCCGCGCCCACCATCTTGGCCGCCTGGATCACGTTCAGGCCGATGCCGCCCAGGCCGAACACCACCACGTTGGCGCCGGCCTCCACCTTGGCGGTGAACAGCACGGCGCCCACGCCGGTGGTGACGCCGCAGCCGATGTAGCACACCTTGTCGAACGGCGCGTCCGAGCGGATCTTGGCCAGCGCGATTTCCGGCACCACGATGTAGTTGGAGAAGGTGGACGTGCCCATGTAGTGGAAAATGGGCTTGCCGTCGATCGAGAAGCGGCTGGTGGCGTCCGGCATCAGGCCGCGGCCCTGGGTGGAGCGGATCGACTGGCACAAGTTGGTTTTTTGCGACAGGCAGAATTTGCACTGGCGGCATTCCGGCGTGTACAGCGGAATGACGTGGTCGTCCTTCTTCAGCGTTTTCACGCCGGGGCCGACGTCCACCACCACGCCGGCGCCTTCATGGCCGAGAATGGCCGGGAAGATGCCCTCCGGGTCGGCGCCGGACAGGGTGTAGTAATCGGTGTGGCAAATGCCGGTGGCCTTGATCTCCACCAGTACTTCGCCCTCGCGCGGGCCGCCCAGTTCCACTTCCTCGATGGTCAGCGGAGCGCCGGATTTCCATGCAACGGCTGCTTTGGTTTTCATGCTTGTTTCCTGTATATGTCAGATTAAACGGGACTCCGACATCATAGCAAGGATTACAAACTTACACTGCCAACAAGTTCCCCTGCCGCTCATCCCACAGGCGGCGCAGCTGGCCGGCCAGGCGCAGCGGCTCCAGCGGCTTGGCGATGATGCCCACCGCGCCGGCCGCCACGTAGCGCGCCATGTCGGCGGCCGACACCGGGCCAGTGACAAACATGGCCGGCGTATGGCGCAGGTGCGGCATGCGCCGCAGCTGCGCCAGGGCGACCACGCCGTCGCAGTCCGGCGCCTGCACGTCGAGCAGGATCAGATCGGGCTGGAAATCGGCCGCCACCAGCAGCGCGGTGCGGCCGGAACTGCAGTCGCGCACCTGGAAATGGCCGATCACCTCGAGCGCCATCTTGGCCACGCCGCGCACGTGCGGGTCGTCCTCCACGTAGAGGATGCTGCTCAGATCGCCACTCATGTGACCTCCTCTTGTATCGCCACCGGCTCGATGCCCAGCATGTGGGACACGGTGCGCCACAGCTGGCGCGGCGAGGTCCATGGTTTGGGCAGGAAGGCGTGCGCCTGGCTGCGCAGGCCCGGATGGCGCGCCGAATACAGCAGCACCGGGGGGCTGTCGGGCTGCTGCCGCAGGCGCTGCAGCAGTTCGATGCCGTCGCCGTCCGGCAGGTCCGGGTCCAGCACCACCAGCGCAAAGCGGGCCTGCTCCACGGCGCGCACCGCGTCGGCCAGCGTGGCCGCGTGGTGCACTTCGGTTTCCGGCACCAGCAGCGTGGCCAGTACCAGCGCCGAATCGCCGTCGCCATCGACGTGCAGCACGCGCGGCACTTCCTGGTACACGGCCGCCAGTTCTTCCAGGACAGCGCCCAGGGCGTTCAAATCGTCTTTCATGGTCGTCTCCGCCCGCAGCCATGGCGGCTGTGGTTCGCTTGATTCAAGGTGCAAGGTCGGCGGAGCTGGGCCGAAATTCAGATACAGCGGCAGGGAAAGGGCGCGCTGAAGGGGAAAGCCCGCGGGGGCGGTTCAGGACCCCGTGGCTATAAAGATAGTTTAGCGTATTTCTGCAAAGAAGCAGATCTTATTTTTTCAGCCGTGTGTTAAACGCAGCATGCAATCCGTTCAACGTTTCCTCCGCAGTCAACAGCTGGTCGGCGATTTCGTTGATCTTGCGGCGGCTGGAACGCGCATGGTCGCGCAGCACCTCGAAGGCGGTGTTGCGGTCGGTCTGGAATTTGCACATCAGCAGGCCCACGGCCAGGCTGGTTTCGCGTCCGGCGGCCAGCGCGGCGTTCAGGTTCAGCTCGGTGCGCCGCAGCTGGCGGATCTCGTCGGCGCGCGCCAGGCCGGCTTCGAAAGCCGGCATCAGGTGCTGCTCGTCCACCGGCTTCACCACGAAGCCCACCGCGCCGTAGGCGGCGGCCTGCTTGGCCGCGTCGCTGTCGCCCCGGCCGGACAGGAACATGAACGGCACCGAGGTGTTGCGGTTGAGCTGCTTGGCCAGTTCCAGGCCGGACATGCCGGGCATGTGGATGTCGAGCAGGGCCATGTCCGGCTCGCGCTCGGCCACCTGGGCCAGCGCCTGGTCTGCCGAATACGCCTGCACCGTGTCGTAGCCGGCGTGGCCCAGCACTTCGCTGAGGAAGGCCGCCAGCAGCTGGTCGTCGTCGACGATGAGTATCAGGCGCTTCGCCGGGGTGGGTGCATTCATGGTCGCAACCTTGAGCGGATGATAATGCGACCGATTATAAAACGATCACGCCGCGCTGGAGCGAATTTCTTCGTGCATGCACTCGGCCATGAACAAGGCGTTGAAATCGCGCACCGCCTGCGCCGGATCCTGCGCCATGTAGACGCCGCTGACGCAGGCCACCAGCTGCGCCCCGCGCGCCACCAGCGGCGCGGCGTTGTGCGGCGTCATGCCGCCGATGACCACGCGCGGCAGCCGGATGCGTTCGCGCGCCTGGTCCAGAATGGAAGGCTGGGTGGTGACCGCGTACTGCTTCACGCGCGACGGATAGAAGCCGCCGAAAGCGACGTAGCTGGCGCCGGCGTCCTGCGCGTCCAGCGCCAGCTGCATCTCGCCGTAGCAGGAGGCGCCGATGATGGCGTCCGGCCCCAGCTGCGCGCGGGTCCGGGCGATGCGGGCGTCGGTGCCGCCCAGGTGCACGCCGTCCGCGCCGATCAGCAGGCACAGGTCGACGTGGTCGTTGACGACGAAGGGCACGCGGTAGCGGCGGCACAGGGCCAGCAGCGCCGCGCTTTGCTCCATGCGCAGCTCGGCGCAAGCGTGCTTGTGGCGGTACTGCAGCAGGGCCACGCCTTCCGCCAGCGCCTGTTCGCTCACGTCGAGCAGGCGGGATGTGTCGTCCCAGTCGGGGGTGACCAGGTAAAGTCCTTGCGTGGGTGCTTGCATGGCGTATCTCTCTTTCGGTATAGGTTTTGTGTGGCTAGCGTTGCGGAATGCGCTGTCCGGGCGCGATGGCGAAGGCGGCGGCCAGCGCGCGGTGGGTGTAGCCCTGGGCCCGCGCCAGCGCCTGCTGCATGGGGTAGCCGTGCGCCAGCAAGCCGGCGATGGCGGCCGCCAGCGTGCAGCCGCTGCCGTGGAATTCGCCCGGCAGGCGCGCCCAGCTCCAGCCGTGGCCCGACGAGGGAGCCGGCTCGGAAGGGGCGCTGAACCAGCGGTTGATGACGGTGTCGCCCTCGCCGTGGCCGCCGGTGATGAGCACGTGGCGGCAGCCCTGCCCCAGCAGCGCCTGTGCGGCACTGCCGGACACCGCCTCGTCGCCGGCGGCTGCGGCGCCGTAGGCGCCGGCCAGCGCCGCCGCCTCCGGGCCGTTGGGCGTGACCAGCGTAACCAGTGGCAGCAGCACCGCCAGCGCCTGCACCGCGTCGCCGCGCGAGAGCAGGTCGCCGTGGCCGCTGGCCAGCACCGGGTCCAGCACGACGGGCAAGTCCGGCCACGCCCTGCGCAGCTCCGCGATCACCTGCGCAATCGCGCGCGCGTTGGCGGCGCTGCCGGGAATGCCGATCTTGACCGCATCGATGCTGCACTTGGCCACCAGCGCGCGCGCCTGGCGCAGCACCACGTCCGGCTCCACCGGCAGCACTTCATACACGCGGTCGTTATCCTGCACCGTCAGCGCGGTGATGACGGGCAGCGCGTGCGTGCCCTGCGCGTGGATCGCCAGGATGTCGGCTGCAATGCCGGCGCCGCCGGATGGATCGGCGCCGGAAAACACCAGCACGCAGCGCTGCCTGGCCGAACCCGCCGTCATGCCCTCGGTCATGCCCTCGGTCATGCCATCCGGCCCGCCATCGGCGACGACGGCGAGGCGGCGAACTTGCGCGCGATACGGCCGGCCAGGAACGCTTCCCGGCCCGCCTGCACGCCCAGCTTCATGGCGCGCGCCATGCGCACCGGATCCTGCGCGCCGGCGATGGCGGTGTTCATCAAGACGCCGTCGCAGCCCAGCTCCATGGCGATGGCCGCGTCGGAGGCGGTGCCCACGCCCGCGTCCACCAGCACCGGCACCCTGGCCTGCTCGATGATGAGCGACAGGTTCCAGGGATTGAGGATGCCCATGCCGGAGCCGATCAGCGACGCCAGCGGCATCACCGCCACGCAGCCGATATCCTCCAGCATGCGGGCCTGGATCGGGTCATCGCTGCAATAGACCATCACGTCGAAGCCGTCCCGCACCAGCTCCTTCGCGGCCACCAGCGTTTCGGGCATGTTGGGGAACAGGGTCTTCTCGTCGCCCAGCACTTCCAGCTTCACCAGCTTGTGCCCGTTCAGCAGCTCGCGCGCCATCTGCAGCGTGTAGACCGCGTCTTTTGCCGAGTAGCAGCCGGCCGTGTTGGGCAGGATGGTGTACTGCGACTGCGGCAGCACGTCCAGCAGGCTGGGCGTATCCGGGTTCTGGCCGATGTTCACGCGGCGGATCGCCACCGTGATGATTTCGGCCTCCGCCGCGTCGGTCGCCTCGCGGGTCTGCTGCAGGTCCTTGTACTTGCCGCTGCCTACCAGCAGGCGCGAGTTGTAGGTTTTGCCTGCGATCGTCAGCAGGTCTTCTTTCTGATTCTGGTCACGCATTTCTGTCTCCATTGTTTTATCCGCCGCCGATGGCGCGCACGATGTCCACTTTGTCCTGCGCCTGCAAGGCGCGTTCGCCCCACGCCTGGCGCGGCACCACGGTGCGGTTCACCGCCAGCGCCAGCGCCTGGTGCGCCAGCCCCAGCTCCTCCACCAGCGCCTGCAGGCTTTGCTGCGGCGGCACGCTGCGCGGCTCGCCGTTCAGCTCAATCGCGATATGAGTCATGAGTCCCTCCACCGCTCAAGCCTTGCTGTAGAGCTGCGCGCCCTTCTTCACGAACTCCACCGCCTTCTCCTGCATGCCCTTGGCCGCGTAGTCGCGCACTTCCTGCGTGATCTTCATCGAGCAGAAATGCGGGCCGCACATGGAACAGAAATGCGCCACCTTGGCGCTGTCTTTCGGCAGCGTCTCGTCGTGGAAGGAACGCGCCTTGTCCGGATCCAGGCCGATGTTGAACTGGTCTTCCCAGCGGAACTCGAAGCGCGCCTTGGACAGCGCGTTGTCGCGGATCTGCGCGCCCGGATGGCCCTTGGCCAGGTCGGCCGCGTGCGCGGCGATCTTGTAGGTGATGATGCCGTCCTTGACGTCGTCCTTGTTCGGCAGGCCCAGATGCTCCTTGGGCGTGACGTAGCACAGCATGGCGGTGCCGTACCAGCCGATCAAGGCTGCGCCGATGCCGGAGGTGATGTGGTCGTAGCCCGGCGCGATATCGGTGGTCAGCGGTCCCAGCGTGTAGAACGGCGCTTCGCTGCACTGCTCCAGCTGCAGGTCCATGTTTTCCTTGATGAGCTGCATCGGCACGTGGCCCGGGCCTTCGATCATCACCTGCACGCCGTGCTTCCACGCCACCTGGGTCAGCTCGCCCAGCGTTTTCAGTTCGCCCAGCTGCGCTTCGTCGTTGGCGTCGTAGATCGAGCCGGGACGCAGGCCGTCGCCCAGGCTGAAGGACACGTCGTAGGCCTTCATGATTTCGCAGATCTCTTCGAAGTGCGTGTACAGGAAGGATTCCTTGTGGTGCGCCAGGCACCACTTGGCCATGATGGAACCGCCGCGCGAGACGATGCCGGTCAGGCGCTTGGCCGTCAACGGCACGTAGCGCAGCAGCACGCCGGCATGGATGGTGAAATAGTCCACGCCCTGCTCCGCCTGTTCGATCAGCGTGTCGCGGAAAATCTCCCAGGTCAGGTCCTCGGCCTTGCCGTTGACCTTCTCGAGCGCCTGGTAGATCGGCACGGTGCCGATGGGCACCGGGCTGTTGCGGATGATCCATTCGCGCGTTTCGTGGATATGCTTGCCGGTCGACAGATCCATCACGTTGTCGCCGCCCCAGCGGATGGCCCAGGTCATCTTCTCCACTTCCTCGCCGATCGACGAGGTGACGGCGGAGTTGCCGATGTTGGCGTTGATCTTGACCAGGAAATTGCGGCCAATGATCATCGGCTCCACTTCCGGGTGGTTGATGTTGGCGGGGATGATGGCGCGGCCGCGGGCGATTTCCTCGCGCACGAATTCCGGCGTGATCTCGGCCGGGATGGAGGCGCCGTAGTTCTGGCCCGGGTGCTGGCGGCCCATCAGTTCGGCCATGCGCTCGCCCATCGGGCCGGACGCCTTCAGCTCTTCCAGATACTCTTTGCGGCGCAGGTTTTCGCGGATGGCGACGAACTCCATCTCGGGCGTGATGATGCCCTGGCGCGCGTAGTGCATCTGGGTGACATTGCCACCCGCTTTGGCGCGGCGCGGCTTGCGCGTCAGATTGAAGCGCAGCTCGGCCAGCGCCGGGTCTTCCAGGCGCTCCTTGCCGTAGTCCGACGTCGGGCCGTCCAGTTCCTCGGTGTCGTCGCGGTCCAGTATCCACGGCAGGCGCGGCGTGGCCAGGCCGGAGCGGATATCGATCTGCACGTCGGGGTCGGTGTACGGGCCGGAGGTGTCGTAGACGTAGACGGGGGGATTTTTCTCGTGGCCGAACGAGGCGGACGTGTCCGACTGCGAGATCTCGCGCATGGGCACGCGGATATCCGGGCGGCTGCCCTCGACGTAGATCTTGCGGGAATTAGGAAGCGGCGCGATGGCCGCGCTGTCCACTTCGGCGGTGGCGGACAGGAATTTCGGATTGGCGTTCATTTGGCTCCTTTGTTAGCTACAGGAGCCAGCAAAGGAGGGTTCGGCAAATCCGTGCAGCGTCGCGCAACCCAAGGCGCGGGCGCGCGGCGTGGCGGATGGAGGCCTAAAGCTTCCCTTCGCTGGCATTATCCAGATCAGGTTCGGAGGGTATTTCTCACCCGCGCCGCTTTCGCGACGCAGGACCCCTAGCGTGTGCCGCCTTGCGGCAGCGAATTGAATTATACATCTCCCATAGCCGCGTACAACTTATATTTGAAACAATACTTCCTATTGCGGGCGATAGCTTACCGTCAGCGTATAGCTGGAGGCGGAGTAACCGTTCAGCAGCACGTACACGTCGCCGTTGGCCGCCATGGTGATGGTGCAGCTTTCGGTGCTGGTGGAGCCGTCGGACTTGCAGTCATACGTGCTGGTGGTCGGCACGCTGGTCTTGCGCACGTACAGGTCGGCGTCGCCGCTGCCGGTGGTGGACGCCTTGAAGCTGCCGGCGCCGGCCTTGAACGGGCCGAAGCTGCGGGTCTGGTTGCGGGTCAGGCTGCCGCTGAAGGTTTCCACCTTGTCCGGCACCGGCACCACGCCGGGGCCGTCGCTGCCCAGCTCCACCGCGAAACTCAGGCCCAGGCGCGCGAACTTGAGCGCGTGGTCGGCCTGGTTGCCGCTGTTGGCGTAGGTGTCGTTGGCGGTGTGGATGTAGGGGTTGTCCTGCGAGAACGAGGCCTCGAACGGCAGCGAAGCCCAGTAGCCGGCAGCGGTCCAGGAGGCGTGGTCCGAGCAGCCGTAGCCGCACTGGTCGTAGCCTATCTTCAGCGTGGGCTGGTAGGTGGTGATCAGGTTGGCGAGGAAGGTGTTCTGCTGGCTGTCGGTGTAATCGGTGTAGATGTAGATGTCGGACGCCGAGCCTTTGTAGTTGGTCATGTCCAGCTGCATCACGCCGACCACGTTGATGTTGTTGTTCTTGTGGTATTGCGCGATTTCCTGCGAGCCGCGCAGGCCGACCTCCTCGGCGGCGTAGCCGATCATCTTGATGGTGCGGCGCGGCTTGTAGCCGCTGGCGATCATGACGCGCAGCGCCTCGGTCATGCTGGCGATGCCGGACGCATCGTCATCCGCGCCGGGTGCGCGGGTCGATTCGCCGGTGCTGCTGCCGCTGATCGAGTCGAGGTGGCCGCCCAGCACCACCACTTCCGAGCCGTTGTCGGTACCGGCGATGGTGGCGATCACCGACTTCTGCGGATAGGCCGCGTGCGTGAACTGGGTCACCGTGATGTCGCTGCGGCCAGCCGCCATGGTGGCCCACTTCTGCTTGAGCCAGTTGGAGGCGGCCACGCCGCCGGTGGTGGTGTAGTAGCGGTTGGTGTGCGCCGACAGGTCGATGATGGTCTGGGCGATGTTGGAGGCCTGCATCTGCGGCAGCAGCGGATTGATGACGGTCTGCTGGTCGATCGCGTAGGACGGGCGCGGCACGGCCAGCGCAGCCAGTGTGGTCTTGGGCGCCAGCGCGGAGATGCCGGCCGCTTCGCTCTCGTGCGCCATGAAGCCGCCGCAACGGTGCAGTTCCTTGTGCACGGCGGCCGACAGGGTCAGCATCTGCTTCTCGCTCACCTCCACCAGGTGCACCTTCTCCTGCGCGGCGATGGCGTTCGCGCCGCCGGCAGCGACGCTGGTGATCATGGTGGAGCGGCTCTCGCGCATGACCGCTTGCGGCGCGTTCTTCTTGAGCTGCGCGTAGGCGGCGTCGCCGACGGTGATCCAAATCGTGCCGTTCTGCGCGCAGGCGGCGGCGGATGCGCCGGCCAGCAAACCTGCGACGATCAATGCATTGATGCGAGCTGCCATGTCTGTCTCCAAGGGGCGGTTTTCAGGCGGCCCAAGTTAAACAGTGACGGCAGTGGAGTCAAAAAATTTACAAAAATAGACACACTTCCGCGCAAAGTCTCAGACTGAACACGGCAGTGCAGAGACTATCGAATGTGTAGCCGCGCGGGCTTTGCTAGCGGGGCGCACTCTGATAGATGGTCGCGGCCCAGCGGCCGGCGGGATTCCCGCCGCAGGCATACGTGCCCTCCGCAACGCCGGGACGGATCACGCCGTCGTAAGTGCAGCCGCCCGCAGCCGAACCGCCGCCGCGCGTGATCTGCACCCGGTCGCCGAAGATGGAAATGATGATGTTCTGCTCCTGCAGGCGCTGCCCGTTCGGATTGCGGAACGAACCGTTGAAAGTCGGACCGTTCTGCTGCACCCAGTCCCAGGTCCAGCCGCAGCATTCCCCGCCGCGCCAGTGGCGTCCACGCAAGGCCTCCATGCCCGCCGGCAGATTGGCTTGCGCCACCGCCGCATCCGCCATGCACGCCAACAACGCCAGCGCCGCCATTGTCCTGCCTCTCACCGATCGAGCCATGGTCATCTCCAGTTGTGGGAACTGCCGCAATCCATTGTAAAAAGCGTTGACTGCACTGGCAAGCAAATTGATCCGGGAAAAAAAAGCCCCGCGAAAACGGCGGGGCTTTGTGCACCATTACATCCGGATCACTTTGCGGCAGGTGCGGCCGGGGTTGCCGGAGTCGCAGGAGTCGCAGGGGCTGCAGGGGTTGCAGCCGGAGCGCTCGCGGTCTTCTCCGCTGGCTTGGCTTCCTTCTCGGCCTTGCTGTGATGCGCCTTCTTCGCAGCCTTCTTGTGTTCCTTCGCAGGTTCCGCCTTCACCTCGGCCTTGGCGGCTTCCTTGACTTCAGCCTTGGCGGCAACCGCTTCGGTCTTGGCCGACGGGGCCGGCGCGGCGGCAGGAGCAGGAGATTGAGCGAACGCTGCGGTAGCGAACAGGCCGGCGATCAGGGTAGCGATGGTCTTGGTCATGATGGTTTTTCCTTGGTCAGTATATGGATGGTGTGTTCGGTGCTGCGATTACTTGGCTGCCGGCGCGGTGGCCGAAGCGACTGCCGGTGCGGCCGGTGCAGCAGGCGTGGCCGGAGTCGCTGGCGCGGCTGGAGTTGCGGCCGGAGCGCTCGCGGTCTTCTCCGCTGGCTTGGCTTCTTTCTCTGCCTTGCTGTGATGCGCCTTCTTGGCCGCCTTCTTGTGTTCCTTCGCTGGCTCGGCCTTCACGTCGGTCTTGGCGGCTTCCTTGACTTCAGCCTTGGCGGCAACCGCTTCGGTCTTGGCCGACGGTGCCGGCGCGGCGGCTGGCGCAGGGGTTTGAGCGAATGCTGCGGTAGCGAACAGGCCGGCGATCAGGGTAGCGATGGTCTTGGTCATGATGTATTCCTCTGTAATGATATAAACGGTTTAGTTTGTTTGGTTCTGCTTACTTCACTGCAGGGGCAGCTGGCTTTGCTGCTTCCTCTATCTCGTGCACATTTGCCGTGTCACTGAGCAGAAAACGCGGCCCGCATCTCAGCAGTTGACGGCCTTTACAGGTGCTTACAACTTGCGGTAATTGCTTACAGTTGGCGCCTGCGCGGAGACTCGTGCTAGTATCTGAAAATGTTCAAGACATCCCTTCACTTTGCAGCATGTCCCCGCAGGCCATAGAAGCCTGCTGATCGCGTTCACCTTACACATCTCAGTTTTTCTATCGGCCACAGCGAGTATCTGCTCCCGTGGCCTTTTGTATTTTTGGAGCCAGGAATGGAGCAAATACCGGAGCTAATGCTGTACGACACTTACGAGCGGAGACTGCGCCCTTTCGCGCCCCTGGAAGCCGGCAAGGCCGGCCTCTACGCCTGCGGGCCCACCGTCTACGACTACGCCCATATCGGCAACCTGCGCACCTATCTGTTCGGCGATATCCTGCGCCGCGTCCTGGCGCTGAACGGCTACGCCGTGAAGCACGTGCTTTGCATTACCGACGTCGGCCACCTGACCTCGGATGCCGATACCGGCGAGGACAAGATGGAAAAAGGAAGCCGCCGCACCAGCCAGTCGGCCTGGGAGATCGCCAAGTTCTACACCAAGGCCTTCCAGCACGATCTCGTGCAGCTGCATATCCAGGCGCCGGCCGTGTGGGCGCGCGCGACCGAGCACATTGAAGAACAGATCGCCTTCATTGCCGACATCGAGCGCAACGGTTTTGCATACCGTACCGCCGACGGTATCTACTTCGACACGCAGCGCCTGAAGCGTTACGGCCACCTGGCGCGCCTCAATATCGCGGGACAGCAGTCCGGTCATCGCGTGGATATTCGCGACAAGCGCGCCGCCACCGATTTCGCGCTATGGAAGTTCAGCGGCGCCGAACAGCGCCAGATGGAATGGGACAGTCCATGGGGCCGGGGCTTCCCCGGCTGGCACATCGAGTGCTCGGCCATGTCCACGCGCTACCTCGGCGCGCTGTTCGACATTCATATCGGCGGCGAAGACCATATCCCGGTCCACCACACCAACGAGATCGCGCAGCACGAGGCCTGCCACAGCCACCCGCCGGCGCGCTACTGGCTGCACGGCGCATTCCTGAAGCTGGAAGGCAGCGACAAGATGTCGAAGTCCGACGGCAGTTTCCTGCGGCTCGCCGCAGTTGCCGAGCGCGGCTACGATCCGCTGGCATACCGCTACCTGGCCCTGTCGGCGCAGTACCGCTCGCCGCTGTCCTTCTCGTGGGACGCGCTCGATGCCGCGCACACGGCGCTCGGCCGCCTGCGCCAGGCCTACCGCCGCCTGCCGGACGGCGGCCAGCCCGATCCCGGATACCGGCAAGCGATGCTGGCCGATCTGAACCAGGATCTGAATACGCCCAGGGCGCTGGCACTGATGTGGGAACTGCTGAAATCGCAGTTGCCCGGCGCGGTGCAGAAGGCGACCGTCCGGTGGCTGGACCAGGTGCTGGGCCTGGGGCTGGATGACTGGGCGCCGCCACGGCACACCATCCCTGAGCCGGTTCAGGAATTGGCCGCCGCGCGCGACCTGGCGCGCTCGGAAAAACGCTGGGCCGATGCCGACGCTGCGCGGCTGGCTATCGAGGCGGCGGGTTTCGCTGTGCGCGATACGGCGGCTGGCACTATCGTTGAACCGCGATAGTGCCAGGCGCGCTGCCGCTCAGCGGCCGTGCAGGTGCACTGCCAGCCACAGCGCGCCGTCGCTGACGCTCAGCACCGTGTGCGGTGTTTTCGATGGGATGAAAAGATAGTCGCCGGATTTGAGCTGCACGCTCCCGCCGTCCACGTCGAGCGCCGCTTCGCCCTGCAGCAGGACCACCCATTCGTCCTGCTCCTGCACATATTCCTGCGACGCGATTTTCGACGAGCTGACGATGCGCTCCACCAGCAGCCCTTTGTGGCTAAGCAGCGCTTCAAAGCGCTCCCCTTCCTGCGGCGGGCTTGCGTCGGCAAACAGGTTAGCTGGCTTCATGATCGGCTCCTTGAGTTCGAGCCGATTGTACCTGCAAAAAAAATCCCCGCGGCAGCGGGGATTTGATCGAAGCGGGCGCCGCTTACTTGGCGGCCGGCGCAGCAGCAACTTCTGCTGGCTTCACTTCCTTATCGGCCTTGGCTTTGGCCTTGGCCTTGGTTTTTTCCGACTTCTCGTGCGCCTTGGCTTTCTCTACTTTGGCGTCCGCTTTTGCGCTGGCCGCTTCTTCGTGGGCGCTGGCGACAGCCTTGGTTTCCTTGGCTTCGGCTTTCGCAACTTCCTTGTGCTCCTTGGCTTCCGCCTTCACCGCTTTGGCTTCAGCTTTGGCGGCTGGCACCGTGGTGGCGGCTGGTGCTGCGGCAGGGGCTGGGGTCTGAGCAAATGCTGCGGTAGCGAACAGGCCGGCGATCAGGGTAGCGATTACGTTTTTCATGTTCAGAGTCCTCTATCAAAGTTGTGGTGTAGGGCACGTTTGCCGTGTCACTGGGCAGAAAACGCGAGCCGGATGCGGGCAGTTGACGCCCCTTACACGTGCTTACAACTTGCTGTATTTGCTTACAGATGGACTTCCTTGGCGCGCGCCTGCCGTTCGAAGCGGTTATCGAAGTAGGCGCGGCGGCCGCGCAGCATCTGCCACAGGCTTTCGAGGGGATACGCGGCAAGGAAGGCCGGCCCCCACCTTTCATACTGGCGCACGTGTTCATGCTCGTGCAGCCGCAGGCGTTCCAGCTCCTGCGCTGTGGCGCCGATGACGGAATGGCCGAAGGTGATGGCGACAAACGGCAGCTTGCGCAGCCAGGGGGCGTGCCCGCGCTGCGAGAGCGCCACTTCGACCACGCCGTCGGCAACGCGCGCCCTGGCGCCGAACAGGAAAGCGGGAGCTGCCAGGCACAAGCCCAGCGCCGTGCATGGGGAAGCCCAGGCATAACGCAGCAGGCGGACAAAAAGACGGGGGATGGACATGGCGGAATCTTAGCACCGGCTGTGCTTTACGTGGCGCTGCGACGGAGCACTCTCAGCAACACCGCGCGCACCTGCTCCTGCTGCGCCTCCCGCGCAATGGACGCCGTGCCGTCGCCCAGCTGGCGGCCGTAGTGGCCGAACTGGGAGTGGTTGCCGCCGACGATTTCAACCCATTCGGTGTGCAGCGGCAGCAGGCGCTTGTTTGCCAGCACCCGCGCCGCCGGCGCCACCTCGTCATGCGTTCCATAGACCTTGACCACCGGGATCGTCAGCGCGGCCAGGCTGCGCTCCTTCGGATGCGTGGTGCCGATCAGTACCAGCGCTGCCGCGCCGCGCCGGCCGCCATCGGCAAAGCGCGCCGCCAGCGCACCGCCCTGCGAATGCCCGGCCACCACCCAGCCGGCAATGCCGGGGTGCGCCGCCATCGCGCCCGCGGCGCGCGCCAGCGCCTCGGCCTTGTGCGATTCCAGCGGCGCGAAACGGTGGGGCAGCTTGATGATGACCACCGGGAAGCCCGCGTCGGCCACTGGCCGCAGCAGCGGCGCGTAAGCCTGCGCCGCCACGCCCGCGCCGCAAAAGAACAGCAGCGCGGTACGGGCGCCGGGCGCGGCTGGCCGGAATTCCAGGTAGTCGGCGTCCTCCTGGACGGCGGCGCGCGCATCGGCCTGCAGCGAGCGGCTGTCCACGCCCTGCGTGCGGTAGGAATTGGCCAGCCAGATGCTCGATAAAACGGCCCAGGCCAGAAAACCACGGCTGATCCAGCGCCGCGCGGCGGAGCGCTTGCGGGGCAGGTTCGGTGCTACAGCGCTCATAGGGCCGCCAAGATTATCAATATGGCAGCATTATATGGTCAAAAAAATTGTGCACTGCGGTGCCGGCGGCATGCGCAGGGGGCATTGCCCCTTTATAATGGTCGTTTTCGCCTACAACACAGCCCAACATCATGGAATTAGCCAAGTCTTTCGAGCCCGCCGACATTGAACAGTTCTGGCGCAGCGAGTGGGAGAAGCGCGGTTACTACGCCGCCTCCCTCGACCTGTCCAAGCCTTCCTTCAGCATCCAGCTGCCGCCGCCGAATGTGACCGGCACGCTGCACATGGGCCACGCGTTCAACCAGACCATCATGGACGGCCTGACCCGCTATCACCGCATGCTGGGCCATAACACCGCCTGGATCCCCGGCACCGACCACGCCGGCATCGCCACCCAGATCGTGGTGGAGCGCCAGCTGGACGCGCAGAAGATCTCGCGCCATGACCTGGGCCGTGAAAAGTTCATCGAAAAAGTCTGGGAGTGGAAAGAGAAATCCGGCTCCACCATCACCGGCCAGATGCGCCGCATGGGCACCTCCCCCGACTGGGCCCGCGAATACTTCACCATGGACGAGCCGCGCTCGAAGGTGGTGTCCGAAGTGTTCGTGCGCCTGTTCGAACAAGGCCTGATCTACCGCGGCAAGCGCCTGGTGAACTGGGACCCGGTGCTGGGCACCGCCGTTTCCGACCTGGAAGTGGCGTCGGAAGAAGAAGACGGTTCCATGTGGTACATCAAGTACCCGCTGGCCGACGGCAGCGGCTCGCTGACGGTGGCCACCACCCGTCCTGAAACCATGCTGGGCGACGTCGCCGTGGCCGTGGACCCGACCGACGAGCGCTACGAGGCGCTGGTGGGCAAGATGCTGAAGCTGCCGCTGTGCGACCGCGAAATCCCCGTCATCGCCGACTCCTACGTTGACAAGGCCTTCGGCACCGGCTGCGTGAAGATCACCCCGGCGCACGACTTCAACGACTACGCGGTGGGCCAGCGCCACAAGCTGGAAATGATCACCATCCTGACCCTGGACGCGAAGATCGCCGACAACGCGCCCGCCGCCTACGTGGGCATGGACCGCTTCGCCGCCCGCAAGCAGATCGTGGCCGACCTGGACTCGCAAGGCCTGCTGGAGCAGGTCAAGCCGCACAAGCTGATGGTGCCGCGCGGCGACCGCACCGGCGTCGTCATCGAACCGATGCTGACCGACCAGTGGTTCGTCGCCATGAGCAAGCCGGCTCCCGAAGGCACTTTCAACCCGGGCAAGTCGATCACCGACGTGGCGCTGGAAAAAGTGGCCAGCGGCGAGATCAAGTTCGTGCCCGAAAACTGGAGCACCACCTACAACCAGTGGCTCAACAACATCCAGGACTGGTGCATCTCGCGCCAGCTGTGGTGGGGCCACCAGATCCCTGCCTGGTACGACGAGCAGGGCAACATCTTCGTGGCGCGCACCGAAGCCGAAGCCGTGGCCAAGCAGCAGGCGGCCGGCAGCAGCGGCGCGCTGCGCCGCGACAGCGACGTGCTCGACACCTGGTTCTCGTCCGCGCTGGTGCCCTTCTCCACCCTGGGCTGGCCGGAAGAAACTCCTGACCTGAAGGCCTTCCTGCCGTCGTCCGTGCTGGTGACCGGCTTCGACATCATTTTCTTCTGGGTGGCGCGCATGGTCATGATGACCTCGCACTTCACCGGCAAGGTGCCGTTCAACACCGTGTACGTGCACGGCCTGGTGCGCGATTCGCAGGGCCAGAAGATGTCCAAGTCCAAGGGCAACACGCTGGACCCGATCGACCTCATCGACGGCATCGGCATCGACGCGCTGGTGGAGAAACGCACCACCGGCCTGATGAACCCGAAAGCGGCCGAGAAGATCGCCAAGGCCACCCGCAAGGAGTTCCCGGAAGGGATCGCCGCCTACGGCACCGACGCGGTGCGCTTCACGATGGCGTCCTACGCCTCGCTGGGCCGCAACATCAACTTCGACCTTGGCCGCTGCGAAGGCTACCGCAACTTCAGCAACAAGCTGTGGAACGCCACCCGCTTCGTCATGATGAACACCGAGGGCAAGGACTGCTCGCCGAGCGAAGCGGACCTGTCGCAAGCCGACAAGTGGATCATCTCGCTGCTGCAGAAGGCCGAGGCGGACGTGGTGAAGGGCTTCGAGGACTACCGCTTCGACAACATCGCCAGCACCATCTACAAGTTCGTGTGGGACGAGTACTGCGACTGGTACCTGGAACTGGCCAAGGTGCAGGTGCAGAACGGCCCCGAAGGCCAGCAGCGCGCCACCCGCCACACGCTGCTGCGCGTGCTGGAAGTGGTGCTGCGCATGGCGCACCCGATCATCCCGTTCGTGACCGAGGAACTGTGGCAGGCCGTGGCGCCGCTGGCCGGCAAGGACAGCGCCGGTCAATCGATCATGACCCAGCCCTACCCGCTGCCCAACCTGGCCGCCATCGACGAAGCGGCCGAAGCCTGGATGGGCGAGCTGAAAACGCTGACCGACGCCACCCGCAACCTGCGCGGCGAAATGAAGCTGGCGCCGTCGCTGCGCGTGCCGTTGATCGTGGAAGCGTCCTCGCCTGCTGACAAGGAACGCCTGGCCGTGTTCGCGCCCTACGTCCAGTCGCTGGGCAAGCTGGCCGACGTCAGCATCGTCGACACGCTGCCGGAGACCACGGCGGCCGTGTCCATCGTCGGCACCACCAAGCTGATGCTGAAAGTGGAGATCGACGTGGCGGCCGAGCGCGAGCGCCTGTCCAAGGAAATCGCCCGCATCGACGCGGAGATCGCCAAGGCCAGCACCAAGCTGTCCAGCGAAAGCTTCGTGGCGCGCGCGCCGGCGGCCGTGGTGGCCCAGGAAAAAGACCGCCTGGCCAACTTCACCGCCACCATCGAGAAGATGCGCGAACAGCTGGCCAAGCTGCCTGCCTAAGCGCCCTCCCCCCGCAAAAAGCCGGCCTCGCGCCGGCTTTTTTTTATGTTCGCCGTGACTATTGGTGACTTTGTGACAAAAACTACGGCGTAGAATTTTCTTCCTCAACCTGACGAGGAGGCGCCATGCAACAAGCACCCGCAGCAGGAACGGCCCAGGCGGAACTGCGGTCGATGGACAAGGTGATCATCGCCATCCATGGCGTGGGCAACCAGCAGCGCAACGAGACCGTGCGCAGCGTGGTTTCGCGTTTCGGCAGCCACTCGGATTCCAAAGTCGCGCTACTGCCGCTGGGCTACTTCTACATGGAGAAAGTGGGCGAGGTCAAAGTCAGCAAGCTCGATGTCCCGGCCTCGGATACGCTGGCAAAAATCGGCTTCGCCGAGATCTTCTGGGCCGACATTCCCAAGAAAATCGACAAAGAGAGCGACACCCTGGAAGACATCAAGGCGTGGGGCCGCACCGTGGTCAGCCAGGCCGAAAGCACCTACCGGAAGGGGCTGGGCAGCAATGCCAGGCTCAAAGGCGTCGACTTCCAGCTGGGCGCGGCGGTGGTGGATGAAATCGTTGAAACCGTCGCCATCCTCGAGAACCTGCTGTTCCTGGCCGAAAAAATGGGGCTGTTCAAATTCGACCTCGCCCCTGTGCTGCGCGAATATGTCGGCGACGTGCAGGTCGTCGCCGAATTCAGGTTCTTCCGCGACCGCATCCTCTATCGTTTTCACAAGACCATGCACGACGTCCTCAGGGCATGCAACACGGGTGCGCAAGGCAGTCCCGAGCTTTACATCGTGGCGCACAGCGAAGGCACCGTTGTCAGCTTTCTCGCCATGCTGCAGGCCCTATCGGCCGGCGACAAGGACGTGATGCAAGACCCGGACGACAGGGACAACCGGGCCAAGGACATCCCTTGCGGCTGGATACAGTCGGTGCGCGGCTTCATGACGATAGGCTCGCCCATCGACAAGCACCTGATCCTGTGGCCGCAGCTATGGGAGGGGCTCGATCCGGCCAGGCAGCCCATGCGCGAGCCCATCAAATGGCGCAACTATTACGACAAGGGCGATCCGATCGGCTTCAAGCTGGATACGGCAGTGGAGTTCCTGCGCAAGCAGCAATGCGCCGCCTTTGATTTCGAGTCCGCGCCGGAGAAGGACGACTTCGGCTTCAGCCGCTACCTCATGCCCGGCAAAGCGCACGTCGACTACTGGAATGACGATGCGGTTTTCGACCACTTCATCCAGGACGTGGTGCTCGACAAAGGCAGCAGCGTCACCCCGAAAGACCGGCCCGGCGCGGGCAAGATCAGCACCGCCATTCCCTATGTGCTCAGCGCGGCGCTGCACCTGGCTGCGGTCTACTTCCTGCTGAAGGCGCTGGGCGTGTATTTCGCCGAAGACCCCAAGAAAGGGATGCCGCTGACCATGGGCTTCGCCTGCGCCGTGATCAGCTTTGCCGCCCTGCTGATGGGCGTGACCATCGCCGCCCGGGTGCCCCGGCTGGTGCGCGAAAACTGGCGGTGGTGGCCTGCCGTGTGGCTCGCAGCCGGCGTGCCGGCCGTCCTTTACTGGGCCGCCTTGCCGGACGCATACCGCCTGGCACTGGACAACTCGCTACCATGGCACGGCCAGCCGGGCGGCAAGCTGACCTTGCTGCTGTTGGCCGCCGCGCTCAGCGTCATCAGCGGACACCTGCTGCGCCGGGACCGCCGCAGAGGCCGCATTTCCCTGATCCTGGGCGGTACCCTGGTCGTGTGCGTGCTGGTGCTGCTGCAAATCGCAGCAAGCGGCGGCGGCAACGAAATCTGGCCCCTGCTGCTGGCGGGAGCGGCTTTCCTGTATCTGTGGTGGCTTGCCATCCTGATATTCGACCTGGCCTTCATCTGGCACCGCTACATCCGCGAATCGGTCGCCTTGCAGGTCCTGCGCTGCTGGTACCAGGGCAAGGAAGCGCAGCCGCCCAAAGAGCCGCCAGCCACCGTGCCGGGAGGCACGGAGAAACCCGCAGAGAATTGAGCGCAAGCCAGCCTCAAAAAAAAAATCGAACGACTACTCTATTTTTTAGCGCTACACTCCGGAGACAACCATAACCCCTGGAGACAACCTTATGCGCAACTGGATCAAAACCGGCGCCCTCGCCGCCGCAGTCATGGCTATGGCCCCCGCCTTCGCCAATGACGCCTCGCCGGTCGGCCTGTGGAAGAATATCGACGACGTGACCGGCAAGCCGAAAGCGCTGATCCGCATCAGCGAGAGCAACGGCGTATTGCAAGGCAAAATCGAGAAGCTGTTCCGCGCCCCGGACCAGGACCAGAATCCCAGGTGCGACAAGTGCACCGACGCGCGCAAGGACCAGCCCATTATCGGTATGCAGCTGCTGGCCGGCCTGAAAAAAGATGGCGACGCCTATACCGGCGGCGAGATCGTCGATCCGGAAGACGGCAAAGTCTACAAAAGCAAGATGGAACTGGCCGACGGCGGCAAGAAGCTGAAAGTGCGCGGCTACGTCGGCGTGCCGATGTTTGGCCGCTCGCAGACCTGGCTGCGCCAGGAGTAAGGCAGCAGTGCCCTAGACCTGCTGCTGCTCCGGCTCCCGCAGCGGTTCCGACAGCCGCAGCGAATTCGCGTCGCTGCGGAACACCAGCGGCTGCAGCGTGCCCGCCGCCTGCGCGCGGTGGGCGTGCACCACGATCTCTTTCAGCTCCCCGTGCCGGGGCGACTTGGCGCACACCGGGTCGGCGTTGGCCGCGTCGCCGGTCAGCGCCAGCGCTTGGCAGCGGCAGCCGCCGAAGTCCTTGTGCTTGTCTTCACAGCTGCGGCACGGCTCCTTCATCCACACGTCGCCCCGGAACTTGTTGAATGCTTCGCTGTGCTGCCAGATATCGCGCAGGCGGTGCTGCGCCACGTTCGGGAACGCCAGGCCGGGGATGCTGCGCGCCGCATGGCAAGGCAGCGCGGCGCCGTCCGCCGCCACCGCCATGAACATCGAACCCCAGCCATTCATGCAGGCCTTGGGCTTGCCCTCGAAATAGTCCGGCACCACGAACAGGATGCGCAGGCGGTTCCCTACCCGCTCGCGGTAGGCGTTCACCACCGCCTCCGCCCTGTGCAGCTGCTCCTGCGTCGGCATCAGCTGCGCGCGGTTCACCAGGCCCCAGCCGTAGTACTGCGTGTTGGCCAGCTCCAGGTATTCCGCCCCCATCTCCAGCGCCATGTCGATGATGCGGTCCACGTGGTCCAGGTTATAGCGGTGCAGCACCACGTTGAGCACCATCGGATAGTCGAAGCGCTTGATCAGCGCCGCCACGCGCGACTTCAGCTCGTAGGTCCGGGTGCTGCTGAGGAAGTCGTTCATCTCGCGCGTGGAATCCTGGAACGACAGCTGGATATGGTCCAGGCCCGCCTCCGACAGGCGGCGCAGGCGCTCCTCGGTCAGTCCGATGCCGGACGTGATCAGGTTGGTGTAATAGCCCAGCCGGCGCCCTTCGGCCACCAGCGGTTCCAGGTCGTCGCGCAGCAGCGGTTCGCCGCCCGAGAAACCGAGCTGCGCGGCGCCCAGCTCGCGCCCCTGGCGCAGCACGTCCAGCCACTGCGCGGTGCTCAACTCATTGCGGTTGGTGGCGTAGTCCACCGGGTTGTAGCAGAACGCGCAATGCAGCGGGCAGCGGTAGGTGAGCTCGGCCAGCAACCACAAGGGCGGCGCCACGGGCGCCTCGCCGGCCTGCCGGGTGGCGGCGTCAGACAAGCCAGCCCCGCTGCCGCGCATCGGCCACGAAGGCCAGCACGTCCGCTTGCAGCCCGCTGGCGCTGAACGCCCGCTCCAGCTGCGCCACGATGTCCGGCAGGCTGCTGCGGCCGTCGCAGCGCTTGAGGATTTCGGCGGCGCTGCCGTTCAGCTTCACCATGCCCTCCGGGTACAGCAGCACGTGGGCGTGCTGCGCCTCTTCCCATTGGAGCCGGAACAGGCGTGACAGCTTCGGGTGGTCGATCATCGTTTCCATGCTTGCCTCACTTGGTTGCTCACTTGATTCACTAGCCGTAGGCGCGGTCGATCGCGTCCATCATCGACCACAGCACATCCAGCTTGAACTGCAATATCTCCAGCGCCCGCTCCTGCTGCTGACGCGTGACGAAGTGCGCCAGCGTCACCTGCAAGCCGTGCTCCACGTCGCGCTCGGCCAGCGGGATGCGGCTGCGGAAGTAATGCAAGCCGTCCGGCTCTATCCACGGGTAGTTCTTCGGCCAGCTGGCCAGCCGGTCCTGGTGGATCCGGGGCGCGAACATCTCGGTGAGCGAGGAGCACACGCCCTCCTGCCACGACGCCTGGCGCGCGAAGTTGACGTAGGCATCCACCGCGAATCGCACGCCGGGCAGCACGTGCTGCAGCGACCACAGTTCGGCGCGCGGAATGCCGACCGCCCCGCCCAGCCGCGACCAGGCTTCGATGCCGCCCTCGTTGCCGTCCCAGCCGTCGTGGTCGAGTATGCGCAGCAGCCAGCGCCGGCGCGTTTCGCGCTCCGGGCAGTTGGCCAGGATGGCCGCGTCCTTTTGCGGTATGCGGATCTGGTAATAAAAACGGTTGGCCACCCAGCCGCGTATCTGCTCCGGCGTCAAGCCGCCTTCCTGCATCCGCACGTTGAAAGGATGGTGGATGTGATAGTGCTTTTCCTTGGCCAGCAGCTGCGCCTGGAAAGTAGCCTGGTCCCAGCGGGGCGCCGTGTTCATAGCAATATCTCCATGCCGTCGTATGCCAGCTCGATGCCGTGCCGGCGCAGCGTGGCGTGCTGCGGCGAGTCTTCATCGAGAATGGGATTGGTGTTGTTGATATGGATAAGGACTTTGCGGCTGGCCGGCAGCTGGTCCAGCACCTCCATCATGCCGCCGGGGCCGGATTGCGGCAGGTGCCCCATGGCGGCGGCGGGCTTGCTGGAGAAGCCCTGGACTATCATTTCGTCCTCGCTCCAGAAGGTGCCGTCCACCAGCAGGCAGTCGGCTTCGCGCATGGCGGCCGCCGTCAGCGGCGCCACGGCGGCCAGGCCGGGCGCATAGAACAGTTTTTTGCCGCTGACCAGGTCATGCGCCAGCAGGCCGATGTTGTCGCCCGCTTCGGGCTGGTCGCGGTGCGGGGAGTAAGGCGGCGCCTTGCTGTCGAGCGGCACCGCCGTGAAGCGGATGCCCTCCAGCTGCGGCACCGTGAAGCTGCAGCAGTCGCCGCCGGCCACCGCCAGCTCGCGCCAGTCCACGCCGCAGTAATGCGCCAGCACGCTGGCCAGCGGGAAGCCGCCCCGCAGGTCCTGCCACACGGGAGCGCTGCAATACAGCGGTATCGCCTGGCCTTCACGCAGCATCATCAGGCCGGTGACGTGGTCGACCTGCGCGTCCATCAGCAGCACGGCGGCGATGCCGCTGCCGCGCACGGCGCGGGCCGGCTGCAAGGCGGGCGTGGCGCGGATCTGCGCCAGGATGTCGGGCGATGCGTTGACCAGCAGCCAGTCGCTGCCGTTGGCCGAAATCGCGATCGAGGATTGGGTGCGGGCGCGGCTGCGGACCGTGCCGCGCCGCAAGCCGCCGCAGTTGCGGCAATTGCAGTTCCACTGCGGATAGCCGCCGCCCGCCGCGGAGCCAAGTACGATGATTTTCATGGTGTGCCCGATCGAAACTGCGGCGGCCGGCCGAGGGGGCGGCGGCCGCCGCAATCCTTAGCGATTGAAAACGTACAGCGTGATTTCGAAACCGAAGCGGAAATCGATGAACTCAGGTTTGCTCCATTGCATGACAGTCTCCTCGTTGATATGGGTGGATTGAAGGCCCGGCGCAGCGCCCCGGGACATTCACCGCTATCTACGCAACTTCCGTGCCGTGCAGTTTCTTGCCCGGCGCCGGGCGTGCGCTCCGACTTGCAACGGAAGGTTGTGACACAGGTGCGGCAAAATGGAACAGCTCAGGCGTGCGCGGCGGGCGGCGCAAACCGCATATATTTCCATGTTGTTATTGAAAAGGAAATGCAATGCATCCCTTCCGCCTCCATGCGCTGCTCGCGCTCGCTGTTTGCATGCCCATGCTGGCCGGCGCCGCCGGCGGCAGCTACAAGGAAAAGCCCGGCGCCAAGGACTATCCGCTCCTGAGCCGCTTCCAGGGCTCCATCCTGGCCAATGCCGGCAGCATCAATTTCGAACAGTCCGTGGTGCCGCTGGGCGACGGCAAGACCATGACGCTGGAAGGCAAGTTCCATAACTACTACTACGTGGCGCCGCCGAACGTCAGCGACCTGGAAGTGTTCCGCAGCTACCAGGCAGCGCTGGAGCGCAGCCGCTTCAAAATCCTCTACGCCTGCGACGTGCCGGAGCAGTGCGCCAGGCAGAACCTGGGCGCCTATGCCGCCGCCTGGTCCGAGAAACCGCAATCCTTCGTGGGAGGCTATTCAGCCATCACGCGGCTGGGTACGAACGGCAACTATCCGCCGCGCTACCTGGTGGCGCAACTGGCGCGGCCGGAAGGCAATGTGACGGCCATCCTCACGGTGCAGCCGCCTTCCAGCACGCAGAAGGACAGCGGCGTTGGCAGCCCCTACTTCCTGCAATTCATTGAATCCGGCGCCATGAAGGCCGGCAGTGTGACGGTGAACGCGGACGACATGGGCAAGGGCCTGGCCGCCGAGGGCAAGATCGCTCTGTACGGCGTGTACTTCGACACCGGCAAGGCCGAGCTGAAACCGGAGTCCAAGACCCAGCTGGACGAAATGGCCAAGCTGCTGACGCAGAACAAGCAGCTGAAAGTGGCCATCGTCGGCCACACGGACAACCAGGGCAGCCTGGAGGCCAACGGCGCGCTGTCGCAAAAGCGCGCCGAAGCGGTGACGGCGGCGCTGGCCGGCACTTACAAGATCGACGCCAGGCGCCTGCTGGCGCGCGGCGTTGCCAGCCTGGCGCCGGTGGCGTCCAACGGCAGCGAAGCCGGGCGCGCCAGGAACCGGCGCGTGGAACTGGTGGAACAGTAACTACGCCGGGCTGGGGCCGGCGGCGCGCAGGGCGGCCGCCTTCACCTTGGCCAGGTGGCGGTCCAGCGTGTTGGCGAAACTCTGGCGGTCGGCCTGGCTGAACGGCGCCGGGCCGCCGGTATCGACGCCGCCGCTGCGCAGCTCTTCCATGAAGGCGCGCATGGTCAGCATCTGGGCGATGTTGTCATTGGTATAGAATTCGCCGCGCGGGTTGAGCGCCAGGCCGCCCTTTTTAAGCACGTCCGACGCCAGCGGGATGTCGGCGGTGATGACCAGGTCGCCCGGCGCCAGCAGGCGCACGATTTCCTGGTCCGCCACGTCGGCGCCGGCAGGCACCTGCACCGAGCGGACAAAGCGCGACGGCGGCACCCGCATCAGCTGGTTCGCCACCAGGGTGACATTCATCTGCGTGCGCTCGGCCACGCGGTACAGGATCTCCTTGATCACCGCCGGACAAGCGTCCGCATCCACCCAAATTTGCATCTACTGCTTTCTTAATAAGGTATATAGGCCATGCCGTTTTCTATGGCGCCGATGACCTGCGCCATGTTTTCCGCGCTCTCGCTGAAACCGACCAGCAGTTCTGCGCGCGTGGCGCCCTGGTCCAGTTTAGTCATCCAGTGCGCCAGACCGGCCTGCTCCGGGTCCCGGTGCAGCACGTTATGATACAGCTCCGTGACGAATTGCTGGTCCTGCAAGGCGGTGCCGTACAGCCGTCCATATTCGACGCTGTCCAGGAAGCGGCCGGCGACGTCAAGCAGGGTCCACCCCTTGTCCAGATTGGAGATCCAGAAACCCAGGCCCGGCAGGTCCGGCTGGCGGTCGAATGCCGCCTGGTAGAGACGGTAGGCCTGGCCGCCGTGGCCGTCCACGTCCAGCGCAATATTCTGGTCCGTGAACGCCAGGCGCTCCACGTTGACCAGGGTGTCGTTGATGTCCTGCCCGTCGGTGGCCACGAAGCCGCCGAGGGACTTGCGCACCGTGAATCCGGTGCTGGCCGCAGCGTAACTCACTTCATCGATGCCGGCGCTGCCGGTGACTAAGGCGGGGCCGGGAGCCGGCGCGCCCTGCGGCTCGCCGCTGCGCACCTCGAACTGCGTGTTGATCCCCATGGCCTGCAGTTGCGCGGCGGTGTATTCCGCCGAGTTGCCGCTTTGATCGGTGACCACCGCGCCCAGCAGGTTGTACATGCCCGCCTCGGTCGCAGCCCCCAGTGAGCCGGTGTAGGAGGCGGCGTTCAGCGTGCCGTCGAAGAAAGTGTCGCTGCCGCCCACAAAACCGCCTATCGATACCGCGGAGCCGGTGAACGTGTCGAGATAGAAGTCGCGGTCGAAGAACAGGTCCACGCCCGCCACACCGCTGCCGCCGGCAGCGTCCTGCACGTGCGCGGTGAAGCTGAGCTCTTTGGCGCCGCTGCCCAGGTCCACCACGCCCGGCAGCACCAGCCCGGTCAGCACCGGCGCCGTGGTGTCCGCCACGCCGCCGGTGACGGTGACGGAGGTGCCGAAGCCCATCGCGGCGAGGTCGCTTTCAAAATAGTGGCGCACATTGCCCGCCATATCGAACACGGCGACCTCGTACACGCGGTAGACGCCGGGCGGCGTGGCGGTACTGATCGGGAACACGCGGCTGGCCGAACCGTCGCTCAAGGGGGCGGCACTGCCCGGCAAGCCGATGGTGATGGCCTGGCTGGGACCGAGCGGCGACAGCGGGGCCTGCTGCATCCAGACTTGCGCCCAGCCGGGGCCGGAGCCGCCGACTTCATCGCGCGCGTCCACCCGCAGCGCCAGGTTGCGCGGGCCCAGGCTCAGGTCCAGCGTGGAGGATATGGAAAAGCTGACGAGGCGAGGTACGGTAATGTCCATGTGGAAGTGTCCGATCGAACTGAAGAGGGAGCGGCCGCCGGCATTTTAAAAAGTGCCGCAAGGCAATATTCACCAGCCTAACCGGGTGCACCGCAACATTCAATGACGCTTCGCCACGACTAAAAGTCACTGTCGCAGCGCATCCACACGCGGAATCGCGCAGAGTTGGCGAGGTGCTATCGCCTGTTGCAACTTGTTTACTTGCGCTTCAGTTCAATTTCAAACAGCTTTGGCCATAGCTTTCCGGTTACAAACAGGCGGCGCTTGGCGCTGTCGTAGGCGATGCCGTTGAGCACATTGTCGCTGCCGGCTTCGATGCCGGCCTTGGCGGCCAGGCCGCTCAGATCTATCCAGCCGAGCACGCGGCCGCTGAAGGGGTCGATGCGGGCGATCTTGTCGGTTTGCCAGATGTTGGCGTAGATCTGGCCTTCCACCCACTCCAGCTCGTTGATCTGCGTGACCGGCTCGCCGTCGGCGGTGACGCGGATGCGGCGCGTCTGCTGCATGGTTTTCGGGTCCAGCACACGGATGTAGGCGGTGCCGTCGCTCATGTAGACGCGCTCGCCGTCGGTGGCCAGCGCCCAGCCTTCGCCGGGGTAGCTGAAGGTCTGCTTCAGCTGCAGGGTTTCGCTGTCGAAGATGAAGCCGGTCTGGCTGGTCCAGGTGAGGCCGATGATGACGTTGCCCACCGCCGTGATGCCTTCGCCGAAAAACTGCGGCGGGATGTCGGTCTTGAGCAGCACCTTGCCGGTCTCCAGCGCCACCTTGCGCACCGAGGAGCGGCCGTTCAGGCCGGTGCTTTCGTACAGGATGCCGTTCTGGAACAGCAAGCCTTGCGTGAACGCTTGCGGGTCGTGCGGGTAGCTGCGCTTGATTTCGTAGCCGTACACCGGCACGGCCGCCTGCGCCGTGCCCAGCAAGGCGCACAGCGCCAGGCCGGCTGTGGCCAGGCGCCCTGCTGCATTGCTGCGGCTCCATCCGGTGCTGCTCCATCTTTGCATGGTCATTCCATTGCGAATAAATAAGCCATGCAGTATAACGCCAGCCTCAGGTGGCCTGCTTGGTCGGCATCACCACCACTTGCATCAGGTTCACGCGCGGCGGCTGCGACGCCAGGAAACCCACCACTTCGGCCACGTCCTCCGGCTGCAGGAACTCCATGGTTTCGGCAGCGCCGGCCAGCCAGTCCAGCACGCCCTGGTGCGTGACATGGCTTTGCAGTTCGGTGGCGACGATGCCCGGCTCTATCATGGAGACGCGGATGTTCTGCTGCCCCAGCTCCACGCGCATGTGGCGCGTCAGGTGGCTGACGTAGGCCTTGGTGGCGCTGTATACGGCGAAATAGGGATAGATGTACTGGCCGGCGATGGACGAGGTGTTGATCAGGTCCACGGTCGCGCCCTGTCCAGCAGCCTGCTTCAGCTGCGGCACGAAGGCGTGGATGATGCGCATCACGCCGTCCACGTTGATGTCGATCTGCCGGCTCCACTCCTCCAGCTTGTTTTCCTCAATGGCGCCGGGCAGCATCAAGCCCGCGTTGTTGAAGACCAGGTTGGCCGGCCCCCAGGCGGCCAGCACGGCGGCAGCCGCCGCGTCGATAGTAGCCTGATCGGTGACGTCGACCGCCAGCGCCATGGCGGTGCCGCCGGCCTGCTCGATCTCAGCCACCAGGCGATCCAGCGCATCCTTGCGGCGCGCCAGCACGGCCACTTTGGCGCCGCGCGCGGCCAGCAGTTTGGCGGTGGAGCGGCCGATGCCGCTCGATGCGCCGGTGACGACGGCCACGCGGCCGGACAGTTGGGTAGCTTGGTTCATGCTGTTCTCCTTGGGTTAAATGCCGGCGACGCGGCGACAGGGAGAACTTTAAGTTTTTACGGACAACCAAAGTAGTCTATCAATACCGATACAAAGACAACCAGCAGTTGTCAATCGACGTTGCAAGCGCTCGCCAGCGCCAGCAGCTCTACGCGCGGCACCGAGTACGCCGTGCCGCCCTGCAAGCGCTCGACAGCAAAGTCGATGAAACGCCGGACGCGCCCCGGCATGTCGGCCCGCTGCGGGTAGTAGAGATGCAAGCCCATGCGCTCGCTGACGGTAGATACCAGCAGCGGCACCAGCAGACCACTGCGCAGCGGGGCGGCGGCATTGATGCTGTCGACCTGGCCGATGCCCATGCCGGCCAGCACGGCATGCATGTCGGCCTCCGGGTCGTTGCTGCACAGCACGGTGGGCATCTGTTGAAACACGGTGCCGCCATCGACCTCGAACTCCCACGGCATGGCGCGGCCGCTGCCGGGCTGGCGGTAGGCGGTGCAGCGGTGCGCCTGCAGCTCGGCGATGCTGCGCGGCGCGCCGTGCTGCGCCAGATAGGCCGGCGTGGCGCAAACGATCTGCTGCACGGCAAACAACGTGCGTCCGATCACCTGCAGGTCCGGCGGATTGCCGGCACGGAAGCCGACGTCGATGCGCTCATCGACGATGTCGCTGAAGCCCTCCGACAGAAGCAGCTCGAAGCGGATCAGCGGATAGCGCTGCTGGAACTCGGCCAGCAGCGGCATCAGCACTTTGCGGCCGACAGCGCCGGGCGCGGTGATGCGCACCACGCCCTGGTCGTCCAGCGCGGCGCTGCGGGCCCTGCCGAGCGCACCGACCAGCCCGTCCAAACCGGGCTTGACGGACTCCAGCAGGCGCTGGCCTTCTTCGGTGAGCGTGCTCTTGCGGGTGGTGCGGTGGAACAGGCGCACGCCCAGGTGCTGCTCCAGCTGGCGGATGGTCTTGCTGACCGCCTGCGGCGTGGTGTTCTGCGCCTCGGCGGCGCGGTTGAAGCTGCCCAGTTCAGCAGCCCGCACAAAGGTGGCGATGGCGCGCAGTTCGTCCATTAGCGTGGCGCGGGCGGGCTTACTGGTCCCACAAGTCGCCGGTGGGGTTGGTGCGCGGCGGCGTCACGCCGAAGTGCTGGTAGGCCGCCGCCGTGGCCACGCGGCCGCGCGGCGTGCGCTGCAGGTAGCCTTGCTGGATCAGGTAGGGCTCCAGCACGTCCTCGATGGTGTCGGCCGCTTCGCCGATGGCGGCCGCCAGGTTGCCGATGCCCACCGGGCCGCCGCCGAATTTGTACAGCACCGCTTCCAGCAGCTTGCGGTCCATCACGTCGAAGCCGACGGTGTCCACGTCCAGCATCACCAGCGCGGCGGCGGCGACGTCGCGCGTGATGTCGCCGTTGCCCTTCACTTCCGCGAAGTCGCGCACGCGGCGCAGCAGGCGGTTGGCGATGCGCGGCGTGCCGCGCGCGCGGCGGGCGATTTCGGCCGCGCCTTCCACGTCGATGCTGGCCTTGAGCAGCGCGGCGCTGCGGCTGACGATCTTGGTCAGTTCGGGCACGGTGTAGAACTCCAGCCGCGCCACGATGCCGAAGCGGTCGCGCAGCGGATTGGTCAGCATGCCGGCGCGCGTGGTGGCGCCCACCAAGGTGAACGGCTGCAGGTCGAGCTTCACGGAACGCGCCGCCGGGCCCTCGCCGATCATGATGTCGATCTGGTAGTCCTCCAGCGCCGGGTACAGGATCTCCTCGACCACCGGCGACAGGCGGTGGATCTCGTCGATGAACAGCACGTCGTTCGCTTCCAGGTTGGTCAGGATCGCGGCCAGGTCGCCCGGACGCTCCAGCACCGGGCCGGAAGTCTGGCGCAGGTTCACGCCCATTTCGCGCGCGATGATGTTGGCCAAGGTGGTCTTGCCCAGGCCGGGCGGGCCGAACAGCAGGGTGTGGTCCAGCGCTTCCTTGCGGCCGCGCGCAGCGGCGATGAAGATTTCCAGCTGGTCGCGGATCTTGGCCTGCCCGACGTATTCATCGAGATGCTTGGGGCGCAGCGCGCGTTCGATGGCTTCCTCGTTCGGCGACGAGGGCGCGGCATCGATGATGCGCTGTTCGGTGAAATTGTCGGTCTGGATGCTCATTGCTTGTGTCTACGTTAGCCCTTGGACAGCGCTTTCAGCGCCTGCTTGATGCCGTCCGACACGCCGGCGCCGGCGGGTACGGTCTTCAGCGCCAGCAGCGCTTCCTTGTCAGAATACCCCAAAGCGATCAGCGCGTTCAGGATGTCGGCCTGGGAGTCGTGCACCGGATGCGCGCCGCCGGCGCCGATGTCCGCGCCCAGCTTGCCTTTCAGCTCCAGCAGCAGGCGCTCGGCGGTCTTCTTGCCGATGCCGGGCACTTTCACCAGGCGGCCCGATTCCTGCAAGGTGACCGCTTGCGCCAGGTCGGCAATCGACATGCCGGACAGGATGGACAGCGCGGTGCGCGCGCCCACGCCGCTGATTTTAATCAGCTGGCGGAACACGGCGCGCTCCTCCGCGTTGCCGAAGCCGAACAGCAGGTGCGCGTCTTCGCGGATGGCCTGGTGGGTGAACAGCACCACCTTCTCGCCCACGCCGGGCAGGTTGTAGAAGGTGCTCATGGGCACGTCGACTTCGTAGCCGACGCCTTGCACGTCAACCAGCAGTTGCGGGGGATTTTTTTCAAGCAGGATGCCGGAGAGACGTCCGATCATGGGTTGGAACCTTAGTGAATGTGTTTAATCGACCAGGCGGCCGCGGCGCATGCGCAGGCCGGCCAGGGGACTCGCCGCCGTGCCGCCGGCCAGGCTGATCAGCGCCAGCGCATCGTGGCTGTTGGCGTGGCAGATGGCCACGCCGAGCGCGTCGGCCGCGTCCGAGCCGGGCAAGCCGGGCAGCGCCAGCAGGCGCGCCACCATGTCCTGCACCTGGGCCTTGTCGGCCTTGCCGGTGCCGACCACGGCCTGTTTCAGCTGGGTGGGCGAGTATTCCGCCACCGACAGGCCGTTGCTGACCAGCGCGCAGATTGCCGCGCCGCGCGCCTGGCCGAGCAGCAGGGTCGACTGGGGATTGACGTTGACGAAGACTTTTTCGATGGCCGAGCAGTCCGGCTGGTAGGTGGCGGCCACTTCGCTCACGCCGTCCAGGATCACCTTCAGGCGGGCCGGCAGGTCGCCCTCGCCGGACTTGATGGTGCCGGACGCGATATAGCGCAGCTTCGCGCCCTGCTTGTGGATGACGCCGAAGCCGGTGGTGCGCAAGCCTGGGTCGATGCCGAGAATAATCATGCTGGGATTGTACATCAACAACATCGCCGGCAAGCAGCAAAAGCTGTATATAAGCACAGTGCAATAAAAACGGGGCCGGACAGGTTTCCCCGTCCGGCCCCGTTCGGAGCGCTTATGGCCGCTTATTGACAGATCAATGGCGGAAGTGGCGGGTGCCGGTGTACAGCATCACCACGCCGCGCTCGTCGGCGGCGTCGATCACTTCCTGGTCGCGCATGGAGCCGCCCGGCTGGATCACGCAGGTCGCGCCGGCGTCAACCACCACGTCCAGGCCGTCGCGGAACGGGAAGAAGGCGTCCGACGCCACCACCGAACCGGTCAGCGTCAAGCCGGCGTTCTGCGCCTTGATCGAGGCGATGCGCGCGGAGTCGATGCGGCTCATCTGGCCGGCGCCCACGCCCAGCGTCATGTTGTTGCCGCAGAAGACGATGGCGTTCGATTTCACGTATTTCGCAACGCGCCAGGCGAACATCAGGTCCTGCAGCTGCTGCTGGGTAGGCTGCAGCTTGGTCACCACTTTCAGGTCGGCCAGCAGCACGTTTTTCGAGTCGGCCGACTGCACCAGCAGGCCGCCGCCCACGCGCTTGAAGTCCATGGAATTCACACCATTGCCCAGCGGGATTTCCAGCAAGCGCACGTTCTGCTTGGCCGACAGGATCTGCTTGGCTTCCGCGGTGAACGACGGCGCGATCAGCACTTCCACGAACAGCTTGGCCAGTTCGGTGGCGGCGGTGCCGTCCACTTCCACGTTGAAGGCGATGATGCCGCCGAAGGCCGAGGTCGGGTCGGTCTGCAGCGCGCGCTTGTAGGCGTCGGCCGCGTTGGCGCCCAGCGCCACGCCGCATGGATTGGCGTGCTTGACGATCACGCAGGCGGCGCTCCGGTCGAAGCCGCCCATCGACTTCACGCATTCCCACGCGGCGTCCGCGTCGGCGATGTTGTTGTACGACAGTTCCTTGCCCTGCAGCTGGGTGTAGTTGGCCAACGCGCCGGCCACCGGCGCCAGGTCGCGGTAGAACGCGGCCGACTGGTGCGGGTTTTCGCCGTAGCGCATGTCCTGCACTTTTTCAAAGTGCGCGTTCAGCGTTTGCGGGTAGGCGGCGCGGGTGGCGTGCTCGCGGTCCGGGCCCAGGCTGGACAGGTAGTTGGCGATGGCGCCGTCGTACTGCGCGGTGTGCGCGTACACCTTCTTGGCCAGCATGAAGCGGGTTTCGTAGGACACGTAGCCGGGCGCGTTGTCGGTGGTCTTCATCTCGGCCAGCACGTGGCCGTAGTCGGACGGATCGCAGATCACCACCACGTCCTTGTGGTTCTTGGCCGACGAGCGCAGCATGGCCGGGCCGCCGATGTCGATGTTCTCGATGGCGTCGTCCAGCGTGCAGCTGTCCTTGGCCACCGTGGCCTGGAACGGATACAGGTTGACCACCACCATGTCGATGGTCGGAATGCCGTGCTCTTCCAGCTTGGCCATGTGCTCCGGGAAGTCGCGGCGCGCCAGGATGCCGCCGTGCACTTTCGGGTGCAGCGTCTTGACGCGGCCATCCAGCATTTCCGGGAAGCCGGTGTAGTCGGCCACTTCGGTCACGGCGACGCCGTTGTCGGCGAGCAGCTTGGCGGTGCCGCCGGTGGACAGGATGTTGACGCCCATGGCGGACAGGGCACGGGCGAAGTCCAGGACGCCGGTCTTGTCGGAAACGGAGATGAGAGCTTGTTTAATCATGGCTGTGGCTAGGTTGTTGAATATTCTGTGGGGACAAAGGTCAACTCACCGGCCGCATTGGCCGGTCACAGCCATGCAAGCCGGGACGTCAGCGGACCTTACAGCAGGCCGTGCTCCTGCAATTTCTTTCGCAGGGTGTTGCGGTTGATACCCAGCATCTGCGCGGCATGCGACTGGTTGCCGTCGGCGCGGGTCATGACCACTTCGAGGATCGGACGTTCCACGGTCAGCACGACCATGTCATAGATGTTCGACGCCTGCTGCTCGCCCAAATCGTTGAAGTAATCTTCCAGCGATTTCTGGACGACTTCCTGAATGCTTTCTTTGCTCATTTTTATATTATTTCTGCTAATTGATCTGCCACGCCGGCGCCGTTCAGGCGGCCAGCTTTTCTTCGGCGAGGCGGTATTGTAACCGCTCGCCATACTTCCATTGGGATTCGAAAAATTCTTTAACCGACTGCAACTGTTCCTGCGTGGACTCCAGGCGGTTCATGCGCTGGCGGAATTCCTCGCCGCCTTCCAGGTCGCGCACATACCAGCCGATGTGCTTGCGCGCGGTCAGCATGCCCTTGCGCTCGCCGTAGAAGGCGTAGTGCGCCTGCAGGTGCTCGTCCATCAGTTCGGCCACTTCGGACACCAGCGGCGCGGGCAGATGGGTGCCGGTGCGCAGGTAATGATCGATCTCGCGGAAAATCCACGGACGGCCCTGGGCGGCGCGGCCGACCATGACGGCGTCCGCGCCAGTTTTGTCCAGAACAAAACGGGCTTTCTCGGGCGAGGTGATGTCGCCGTTGGCCACCACCGGGATGGCCACCGAGGCTTTCACGGCGGCGATGGTGTCGTACTCGGCATCGCCGGTGTAGCCGTCGGCGCGGGTACGGCCGTGCAGGGTCAGCATCTGGATGCCGGCCTGTTCGGCGATGCGGGCGATGCGCAGCGCGTTTTTGTTTTCGCGGTCCCAGCCGGTGCGGAATTTCAGCGTGACGGGCACGTCCACCGCGCCCACCACGGCGTGCAGGATGCGCTCGACCAGCTCCTCGTGCGGCAGCAAGGCCGAACCGCACCAGTTGTTGCACACTTTCTTGACCGGGCAGCCCATGTTGATGTCGATGATCTGGGCGCCTTTGTCAACGTTGTATTTTGCGCAATCGGCCAATTCCTGCGGGTCGGAACCGGCGATCTGCACCGCTTTCGGCTCCATTTCGCCGGCATGGTCGAGCCGGCGCGAACTTTTTTCCGAGGCCCACACGCGCGGATTCGAGGCCGCCATCTCCGACACCGCGTAGCCCGCGCCCAGCTCCTTGCACAGCTGGCGGTACGGCCTGTCCGTCACGCCCGCCATAGGGGCGACGAAGACATTGTTGCGGAGAATGTGAGGACCGATTTGCACTGGGTGAGCCTGAAAGTGGAGCGGGGAAACCGTCTATTCTAACCGAAGGTGTGCACAAATAATAAGCACTATTTATTCTGATTCCCGTGCTTGTGCAGCTTGGCAGTTATGAAAACTGTGTTTCCGTGCGGAATTTTCAATCAATTGCGGCTTAGACAATATCGTCCAGGACGAGCTGTTCCAGGTGGGCGGTCTCGCCCCAGCTTTGCAGCGCCAGCTTGCCGTTATCGAAAGTGAAACGGTTGATGCTGGCATTCTTCACCTGGAAGTCGCGCGGGCTGTCCAGGGTCATGCCGGTGGCGGCGCGGTAGGCGCATTCCAGCACGCCGCCGTGGGCGACGATGGCAATGGTGCGGCCCGGATGGCGCCCGGCCCAGGCGGCGATGCCGTCCATGCAGCGCTGGAAGAACTGGCGGAAACTCTCGGCCGCCCGCTCGCCGGCCGGCATCACGGCGTCGATGTCGCGCGCCTGCCAGGCGGCGAACTCGGCCGGATAAGTGCGTTCGATGTCGGCGTACAGCATGCCTTCGAACACGCCGTAGCAGCGCTCGCGCAGCTGAACGTCCTGCTGGACGTGGGCCCCGGCGCCGTCCTGCTGGCCGGCCACCGCCTGCGCGGTCTGCAGCGCGCGCTGCAAATCGCTGGAGATGACGGCGTGCAGCGGCTCGGCCGCCAGCGCGCGCGCCAGCGCGTCGGCCTGGCGCCGCCCTTCTTCGTTCAGTGGGATGTCGATGTGGCCCTGCAGGCGGCGCACGGCGTTCCACGCCGTCTCGCCGTGGCGTATCAATAAGATGCTGGTAGTCATGTAACCCTGGTTTAGCGCGCCTGCGGATTCAGGCTGTAGGCGCCGATGATTTGTGCTTCGTCCAGTATGTGGCCGCGCATGGCTTCGCATGCTTGCAGGCAGGTGAAACGGCCTTCGACCGGCAGGCGCGGCACGTCCAGCGCATACAGCCGGAACACATAATGGTGTACCCGCAAGTCGTTCCACGGCGGGCAGGGGCCATCATAACCGAAATAGTCGCCCGCCATGCCGGGGTCGCCCGCGAACCAGCCGGTGTAATCGTTGATGCCCTGGCGCATGCGGTGCTCCACGCCATCCAGCACGGTCAGCGCCGTGTCCGGCCCCGCTTTCCCTTTGGGCACCACGCCATCGGCCAGTTGGCCGGCGGCAATGGATGCCAGCCCGGGCGGGATGTCGGCCAGCGCCCAATGGTAGAAGTCGGCGCGCTCGTCGGCGGCGTCCAGCGTCTTGCCTTCCTGGTTGACCTTGGCCGCATTGGCCGGCGCGTCGCCGTCTATGCACAGCAGCACCAGCGAACGGGCGCCATTCGGCACCTCGCTCCAGGCCAGGTGCGGATTGCGGTTGGCGGCCAGCTTGATGCGGCTGTGCGGATCAGGCTCGGCAAACGCAAACTCGGCGGGGATGACGCCGCCCTTCTTGAAAGAATCGCTCCAGAGTTTCACCACCGCCTCCGCTTCATTGTTGCTTCGCTGTTATTTAGGCTCGACCTGCAGCCAGAACGTCACCGGGCCGTCATTGGTCAGCGACACTTTCATGTCGGCGCCGAACCGGCCGGTTGCCACGTGCGCGTGCTTCAGCCGCGCCTGGCGCACGAAATACTCGAACAGCCGCGCGCCGTCCGCCGGCGCGGCCGCCGGCGTGAACGACGGGCGCGTGCCGGACTTGGTGTCGGCCGCCAGCGTGAACTGCGGCACCAGCAGCAGGCCGCCGGCCACGTCCGTCACGCTGCGGTTCATTTTACCGGCCTCGTCCGCAAACACGCGGTAGCCCAGCAGCTTGTTCAGCAGCGCGTCCGCCTCCTTCTCGCTGTCGCCGCGCTCGGCGCACACCAGCACCATCAGGCCGGCGTCGATGGCGCCGACCGTCGCGCCATCGACCACCACGGCGGCGCTGCTGACCCGTTGCAGCAGCCCTATCATGCCGTCAAGGTGACGCGCGCGAACTTGCGCTTGCCCACTTGCAGCACGAACGTGCCGGCCTCCAGCTTCAGCGCCTTGTCGCTGACGGCGGCGCCGTCCACGCGCACGCCGCCCTGGTCCACCATGCGGGTGGCTTCCGACACCGAAGCGCACAGGCCGGTCTGCTTGAGCAGCTGGGCGATACCGGCCGGCGCGCCGGCCAGGGTGATTTCCGGCACGTCGTCCGGAATGCCGCCCTTGGAACGGTTGACGAAGTCGGCCAGCGCCTCTTCCGCCGCCTGGCGCGAATGGAAGCGCTCGACGATTTCCTGCGCCAGCGCCACCTTGGCGTCGCGCGGATTGCCGCCCTGCTCCACGGCGCCCTTCAGCGCCGCTACTTCTTCGATCGATTTCCACGACAGGAGTTCGTAGTAGCGCCACATCATGACGTCGGAAATGCTCATGATCTTGGCGAACATGGTGTTGCCCGGCTCGGTGATGCCGATGTAATTGTTCTTCGATTTGGACATTTTTTCAACGCCGTCCAAACCTTCCAGCAGCGGCATGGTCAAAATGCATTGAGGCTCCTGGCCCCAATCCTTTTGCAGTTCGCGGCCCACCAGCAGGTTGAATTTCTGGTCGGTGCCGCCAAGTTCCAGGTCGGCCTTCAGGGCCACCGAATCGTAGCCCTGCATCAGCGGGTACAGGAACTCATGCACGGAAATCGGCGTGCCGTTCTTGAAGCGCTTGGTGAAGTCGTCGCGCTCCATCATGCGCGCCACGGTGTAGCGCGAGGCCAGCTGGATCATGCCGCGCGCGCCGAGCGGGTCGCACCACTCGGAGTTGTAGCGGATTTCGGTCTTGGCCGGGTCGAGCACCAGCGAGGCCTGCTTGAAATAGGTGGCGGCGTTGGCTTCGATCTGCTCGCGCGTCAGCGGCGGACGGGTGGCGTTGCGGCCGGACGGGTCGCCGATCATGGAGGTGAAGTCGCCGATCAGGAAAATCACCTGGTGGCCCAGGTTTTGCAGCTGGCGCATCTTGTTCAGCACCACGGTATGGCCCAAGTGCAAGTCCGGCGCGGTCGGGTCCAGGCCCAGCTTGATGCGCAGCGGCACGCCGCTCTGCTCGGAACGCGCCAGCTTTTGCGCGAACTCGGATTCGATCAGCAGCTCATCGACACCGCGTTTGGTGATGGCCAGGGCTTCCTGCACGCGGTCGGACAGCGGCAGAGCGGTTTGGGTTGCAGTTACCATAAGGGAGGCACAATTCTAGTGAAAATGTAGGATGAGTCCGATAGTTTGATATAATTCGCGATCCCATCAATCTTGCCGCATGAAAATTCAACAAGACGACAACTAAAAAAATATCAAGTCCGGAACAGTTCAAGCGGTAAATTTTAACTGATTGCATGAACCCTATAAACAAATTCACAAGCCAAGGCTTGGTCAACTTGCTAGGTTCGACGCGCAAGGCGCGCATCATGAGTGCATCGGCAATTTTCCTTGCTGTGTGCGCCTTCGGTGCGGCCGGCGTCGCTCCGCTCGCGCCTGACGCGGCGGACCTGCCGGTCAAGTCAGTCTCCACCGCCCTCGAACTTCCGAACATCTCCGCGCAAATCGGCGCCCTCGAACAGCAAGAATCCACCGAAAAATACGTCCACGAAGAACGCATCCGCGCCGGCGACACGCTCGCCACGCTGATGACCCGTCTCGGCGTGGAAGACGACGCGGCCGAAACCTTCATCAAGAAGGATAAAGTGGCCAAAGGCGTCATGCAGCTGAAAACCGGCAAGCGCGTGCAAGCGCAAACCGACGAGAACGGCAACCTGGTGTGGCTGCGCGCCACCGTGGTCGACAGCAAGGACACCCCGGTCAAGAACATCCTGGTCAGCCGCAAAGGCGAAGGCTTCGAAGCCACCGAAGAAGCGGCCAAGCTGGAGCGGCGCGTCGAAATGCACGCGCGCACCATCAACTCCTCGTCCCTGTACGCGGCCACCGACGCCAGCAACGACGGCGCCAAGCTGCCCGACAGCGTGGTGCGCCAGATCGTGGAAATGTTCTCCACCAATATCGACTTCCGCTCCGACCTGAAGCGCGGCGACCATTTCAACGTGGTCTACGAAACCTTCTGGCAGGACGGCGAGTTCATCCGCGCCGGCCGCATCCTGGCCGGCGAATTCACCAACCGCGGCGTCACCTACCAGTCGGTCTGGTTTGAAGACCCGGCCAGCAACCAGGGCGGCGGCTACTACAGTTTCGACGGCAAGTCCCTGAAAAAGGCCTTCCTGAAGTCGCCGCTGGAATTCTCCCGTATCTCGTCCGGCTTCTCGATGCGCGTGCACCCGATTTCCGGCAACTGGAAAGCCCACAAGGGCATCGACTTCGCGGCAGCCACCGGCACCCCGATCCGCGCCTCCGGCGACGGCGTGGTGGACTTCGCCGGCTCGCAAGGCGGCTACGGCAACCTGGTGGTGCTGAAGCACTGGTCCAACTACACCACCGCCTACGCCCACATGAGCCGCTTTGCACCGGGCATCAAGAAAGGCAGCAAGGTCAGCCAGGGCGACGTGATCGGCTACGTCGGCAGCACCGGCTGGTCCACCGGCGCCCACCTGCACTACGAATTCCGCGTCGGCGGCGAAGCCAAGGACCCGAACAAGCTCAACGTGCAAGCGCAAGCCCCGCTGACCGCAGCCGAGCTGACCCGCTTCAAGGCCGTCTCCGGCGACATGATGCACCGCTTCGCGCTGCTGCGCCCCACCAACGCCAACGCCTCCAGCCTGGCCGCAAAATAAGTCCCCCCTCGCGGATCCGGACGGCGCCCCATCGGCGCCGTTTTTTTTCGCCCAAGCAAAATGGGGTCAGGGTTAATTATTCTGGCAATATTAACCCTGACCCCATTTCGGCTGGGGTGAGGCACAATAGAGGGAAACTATGAGGAGGTGCGTATGAGCCTGTATGTCGGCTTGATGTCGGGGACCAGCCTGGATGGCGTGGACGGGGTGCTGGTGGATTTCTGGGCCGGCGCGGCGCGCACCATGGCGGCGGCGTACGTGCCCTTCCCGCCGGCGCTGCGCGAGGAGCTGATGGCGCTGCAGGCGGCCAGCCCGAATGAGCTGGAGCGCGAGGCGCTGGCGGCCAACACGCTGGCGCAGTATTACGCGCAGTGCGTGGCGGAGGTGCTGGCGCAAGCCGAAATGAAGCCGGCCGACGTGCGCGCCGTGGGTTCGCATGGGCAGACCATACGCCACCGGCCGGAACTGGGCTTTACGCGCCAGACTGGCAACCCCGCGCTGCTGGCCGAGCTGTGCGGCATCGATGTGGTGGCGGATTTCCGCAGCCGCGACGTGGCGGCCGGCGGCCAGGGCGCGCCGCTGGTGCCCGCTTTCCACCAGGCGATGTTCAGCCAGCCGGGCAAGACGCGGGTGGTGGCCAATATCGGCGGCATCGCCAATATCAGCGTACTGCGCGCCGACGGCAAGACCACCGGCTTCGACACCGGCCCCGGCAATGTACTGATGGATAAGTGGATCGCCCGCCACCAGGGCAAGGCTTACGACGAGGACGGCGCCTGGGCCGCCACCGGCCAGGTGATACAGCCGCTGCTGGACGCCATGCTGCGCGAGCCCTACTTTGCGCTGCCGGCGCCAAAGAGCACCGGGCGCGATCTGTTCCATGCGGCGTGGCTGGATGCGCAGCTGGCGCCCTACGCGTCGGCCGCGCCGCAGGACGTGCAGGCCACCTTGACGCAGCTGACCGTGCTGACCCTGGCGAACGGGATCCGGGAGCAGGCGGCCAAGCCGGAGGCGGTGTATGTGTGCGGCGGCGGGGCCTACAACGGCGTGCTGATGCGCAGCCTGGCGGCCGAACTGGGCGTGACGGTGGAATCGACCGCCGCGCTGGGCGTCGAGCCGAACCGGGTGGAGGCGCTGGCCTTTGCGTGGCTGGCGTTCCGCTTCAATGAACGCGAGACGGGCAACCTGCCGGCGGTGACGGGTGCGCGCGGCGAACGCGTGCTGGGGGCGCTGTATCCGCGCTGAGGCGGGATGGCGGGTTGCGCTACGCTCGGCGCGCCGCGCCAACCCGCCCTACGGCGACTGGGACTTCGCAGCAGCTTACGCCGAGAACGACGAACCGCAGCCGCAGGTCGAGGTGGCGTTCGGGTTCTTGATGACGAATTGCGCGCCTTCCAGGTCGTCCTTGTAGTCGATTTCGGCGCCGATCAGGTACTGGTAGCTCATGGAGTCGATCAGCAGCTGCACGCCGTTCTTGTCCATGGTGGTGTCGTCTTCGTTGACGATTTCATCGAACGTGAAACCGTACTGGAAGCCCGAGCAGCCGCCGCCCTGCACGAATACGCGCAGTTTCAAGTCTGGATTGCCCTCTTCTTCGATCAGTTGCGCAACCTTCTGCGCGGCGCTGTCGGTGAACACGATAGGGACCGGGATTACTTCGTCTTGCACTTCAGCTACTGCATTCATGTGGTACTCCTCAAAATTCGTACGGCCATTATAGACCTTAGTCGGAACTCATGCTGTCAGGGCTTGGTTTCCTGTACCGGCTTTGGATCTGGGGCAACAGTTTTTGCCTGTTCGCCCGGCAGCGGCAGGCCGGCCTGCTTGACTATGGCCAGCAGCGCGTCGCGCTCGGCGGTCACTTGCACCAGTTCAGCCTGCACCAGCTCGAGCTGCTGCTGCGCGCTCGGCGCGCCCTGGCTGGCGCCGAAGATGCGCTGGCCCAGGTCCACGCCCCACACCAGCAGCGCGCCGCCCAGCACCAGCGCGATGGCGACCGCGGCAATGCGCTTGAACAGCGGCGCCTTCTGCTCCACCAGCACGGTTTCGGGCGCCGAGGCGCCGCGCCCCTGCCATTTTTTCGCCACGGTTTCCGCCGATTACGGCAGCAGCGCGATGTTGTTCAGGCCCAGGCCTTCTTCCAGGCCGAACATCAGGTTCATGCACTGCACAGCCTGGCCGGAGGCGCCCTTGACCAGGTTGTCCTGCACCACCAGCACGATGACGGTGTTGCCGTTGTCCGGGCGGTGCAGCGCCAGGCGCAGCATGTTGGCGCCGCGCGTGCTGCGGGTTTCAGGATGCGAGCCGAACGGCATCACGTCCACGAACGGCTGGTCCTTGTAGGCGTCTTCGAACAGCGCCTGCAGTTCCTCGTTGCTCGCGTCCTTGGTCAGCTTGGCGTACAGCGTGGAGTGCATGCCGCGTATCATCGGCACCAGGTGCGGCGTGAAGATCAGGTTGACCTTGTCGCTGCTAAAACGTTGCAGCTGGGCTACCGTTTCCGGCGTGTGGCGGTGGCCGGATACGCCATAGGCCTTGAAGTTGTCGCTGGACTCGGAGAACAGGATGCCGATCTCGGCCTTGCGGCCGGCGCCGGACACGCCGGACTTGCAGTCGGCGATCAGGTTGCCTGCATCAATCAGGCCCGCCTTCAGCAGCGGCACGAAGCCCAGCTGCATGGTGGTCGGGTAGCAGCCCGGGTTGGCGATCAGCTTGGCGCCCTTGATGTCGTCGCGGTTCAGCTCGGGCAAGCCGTACACGGCCTCTTCGATCAGCTGCGGCGCGGTGTGCGGAATCTTGTACGTCTTTTCAAATACGGCCTGGTCCTTGATGCGGAAGTCCGCCGCCAGGTCGATCACTTTCACGCCCGCCTTCAGCAGCGCCGGCGCCTGCTCCATGGCCACGCCGTGCGGGGTGGCGAAGAACACCACGTCGCACTGGGCCAGGTCGACCTTGTCCGGCGCCGAGAACGCCAGGTTGACGCGGCCGCGCAGGGAAGGATACATGTCAGCCACCGGCAAACCATCCTCTTTGCGCGACGTGATTGCCGTCAGCTGCACTTGAGGGTGGACGGCCAACAATCGCAGCAGTTCCACTCCGGTGTATCCGGTGCCGCCGACGATGCCAACTTTGATCATGTTCTTTCCTTGGGAGTTAATGAAGAGGGGACGCCCATTTTAGCAGGGCTGAAAAAAAGCCGCCCGGCGTACCGGGCGGCTTTCTCGACAGCATGCGCCGCAGCGCACGCTGTATGAAGCAAATTAACGCTTCGAGAATTGTTTTGCGCGACGTGCTTTGCGCAGACCAACTTTTTTACGTTCAACTTCGCGCGCATCGCGAGTGACGAAGCCGGCACGTGCCAGGTCGCCCTTCAGAGCTGCATCGTAGTCGATCAGTGCGCGGGTGATGCCGTGACGCACAGCGCCTGCCTGGCCGGACTCGCCGCCGCCGTGCACGTTGACTTTGATGTCAAAACGCTCGACGTTGCCGGTCAGTTCCAGTGGTTGACGGATTACCATCAGGCCGGTTTCGCGGGAGAAGTACTCAGCCGCTGGCTTGCCGTTAACGATGATTTGGCCAGTGCCTGCCTTGATGAACACGCGAGCCACTGCACTCTTGCGACGGCCGGTGCCGTAGTTGTAGTTACCGATCATGTCAGTTCCTTAGATTTCGAGTGCTTTAGGTTGCTGAGCAGCGTGCGGGTGCGAACCCTCGGCGTACACTTTCAGCTTCTTGATCATTGCGTAGCCCAGTGGGCCTTTTGGCAGCATGCCTTTGACGGCTTTTTCCAGAGCGCGGCCTGGGAAACGCTGTTGCATTTTCAGGAAGTTCGTCTCGTAGATGCCACCTGGGTAGCCCGAGTGACGGTAGTAGGTCTTCTCGGTTGCTTTGGTACCGGTCACGCGCAGTTTGCCTGCGTTGATGATGACGATGAAGTCACCGGTGTCGACGTGAGGGGTGAACTCTGGCTTATGCTTGCCGCGCAGTCGGCGTGCCACTTCGCTGGCAACACGGCCGAGGACTTTGTCCGTCGCGTCAATCACGAACCAATCGCGCTGGACTTCATGGCCCTTAGCGGAAAAAGTTTTCATGTTATGACTTTCTGTGAAAGATAAAAACGCTCATCTGGTGGTTCCGCCCCGGTGTTGCAGCGGACGCATCCTTGTTGTTTACTTTCCCTGAGCGAATGGGAAAGCCGGCAATTATAGCCCGGCTTGCGCATTCCGGTCAATAGCTGTAGACGTTGACGACGTTGAAGGTGGTGTCCGGCACATACACATTGCCCTTGTGCGCGTAGATGAAGAACGGCATCCACACCCCGCCCGCCTCCGGGTATTTCTTGAACACCAGGTCGCCGGTCTTGTAGGTCAGCGTGTTCTCGCCGATCTTGAACACCTTCAGCGCGCGGTTCACCAGGTCGTTGACGATCAGGTTGTCGTCCCCGTCGATGCACAGGCTGGCCGGCAGGTAGAAGTTTTCATAATCTTTTTCCAGGTCGTCGCAGTAGCCGGCCCGGCCGTAGCTCCACAGGCTCTTGCCGTCGCGGTCGAACACGCGGATGCAGTTGTTGAACTGGTCGCACACGAACACGCGGTCCTGCGAGTCGACGTCCATGTCGCACGGGGTGAACGAGGCCAGCGGCTTGCCGCCCTCTTCCCACACGAAGTTCTTGACGAAGGTGACGATGCCGGTGGCCTGCAGCTGCCACTTGGAGATGCGGTTGTTGAGCGAATCGGCGATGTAGATTTCGCCGTGGCTGTTGACGGTGATGCCTTGCGGCGCCTTCAGCGTGCCCTCGCCGCCCACGCCTTGGCGGCCGAACGGCACGCCGTAGTTCAGCAGGTGCCCCTTGGGGCCGTACTGGTACATGGACACCGTGCACATGTTGAAGTTGGTGATGAAGATCAGCGGCGTGCCGGGGCAGACCTGGCCCAGCAGCGGCTGCGACGGGTAGTAGGCCGTCATGGCGATGTCGCCGGGCGTGAAGAAGCCGCGCACCATGTCCTTCAGCTGGGCGTAGGGATTGACGGCGGTGTTGTAGGTCTTCAGGCACCAGTTGCCGGAATCGATATTGTACGAGGCGGTGCCGACATGGGCCAGCGGGTCCAGGCCGGTGTGCTTGAGCATGTGGTCGTACCAGTACTGGTAGACGCCGGCCGTGGTCTTGGCCCAGCCGTCCCACCAGTTTTTGCTGGGTAGCACGCCGTCGCCCTTGCGGTTGGGGTCGACGCGGATCACCGAGGTCATGCAGTTGAACTGCGAGGTGGCCAGCGTGTTCGACGCATTGTCGCGCCGGTGGCCCACCGAGTCGAGCAGCACGGCCACGGTGGGCAGCTTGTCGTCGATGATGTTGATGCTCACGTGCAGCACCGTGGAGGCGAACGGCTCGCTGATGTAATAGGTGTTCTTTTCCTTGCCGGCGCAGATCTGGTAGGGGCCGACGAAGACGCGGTCTTCCAGCGCGCCGTAGATCAGGTCGTTATACGAATGCACCGGCTCGGGCTCGTGGTTCCACATGGGCAGCATGCCCATCACTTTTTCCTGCAGCTTGCCTTCCGGGGTGTAGACCATGATGGAGTTTTCCACCTGGCCGGGCACGAAGACGTAGTCGTCGATCACGCACACCGAGCGCATCACGTTGAACTTGCCGATGCCGGTGGGCAGGCCGAAACCGTGCAGCAAGGCGGTTTCCTTGGTGGCCTGCACGGTCTCGTTCTTGATGGGCCAGGCGGTGTCGATCTTCAGGATTTCGTAGTAGCCGGTGTTGGCCAGGTAGAGATTGCCCTTCGAGTCGCTGGCCAGGCCTTGCGGCCACAGCAGCTCGTGGGTGCTGTTCAAGTCTTTCACGGCGCGGAACTGCAGCACGAACTCGCCGTCCAGCGTGAATTTCACGCAGCGGCTGCGCACGTCGCCTTCGGTGTGGAAGAACTCGTCGGCCACGTAGATGTAGTGCTCGCCATCGGCTTCCTTCACCACCGTGATGCCGTTCGGGTCGGACAGCGGGACGAAGGCTGCGCCGTTGGTGTTGCCGGCCACGTTGCCGAAGGCGAACTGGAAGTCGGCGCTGTGCTCGTCGTATTCGAACGCCACCACGCGGCCGTTGCCCATGTCGGTGCAGTACATGATGTCGTCGGTGGGGTGCGGGCACAGGTGGAACGGCATCAGCAGGCGCTGGTCCAGGCCGGTGCTGGCCGGGTCGCCGTCGATCACGTGCAGCAGCGTTTCAAAATCGGCCGTGAACACCAGCACGCGGCTGTTGCCGGTATCGCACACCCACACGTGGTTGTAGTTGTCGCGCGCAACGCCGACCGGGGAGTTCATGGTGAAATCGCCCGGCAGCTCGCCGCTCTTGGTGCTGCCGGGCAGGGCCAGCTCGCCGTAGTGGCACAGGTGCTTGAAACTGGTCTCGGATGCAGTCGTTTGGCTCATGATTACCTACCTGTATGAAAGGGATGGACGCAAGGGTGACGCGAAGAACGGATGCGCATCAGTATGCGAGATTGCGTGGGCGGGGGCAACATTTATGTTGCAGTGCATTGCAGATGGATACCCACTGAAATCAAGCCCTGCGGCAGCAAAAGATGTCGCACTGCACCAATGCGCCGGCGGCGGCCTGAAGCGGCCCCGAAAGCGCGGCCGGCTTTGCTCCATTACAATGGTGGCAAAGTTTTTTTACGGAGAGATGAAATGGAATGCAAAGTCAGCTGGAACGGCCCGTCGGGCATGAGCTTTTTGGCCCAGACCGGCTCCGGCCACCTGGTGAACATGGACGGCGCGCCGGAAGGCGGCGGCCACAACCTGGCGCCGCGCCCGATGGAGATGGTGTTGCTGGGCACGGGCGGCTGCACCGCCTATGACGTGGTGCTGATCCTGAAACGCGGCCGGGAAGACGTGCGCGGCTGCGACGTGACCTTGAAGGCCGAGCGCGCCGACACCGATCCGAAAGTGTTCACCAAGATCCACTTCCATTTCACCGTCACCGGCAAGAATCTGAAGCAGACCACGGTGGAGCGCGCGGTGTCGCTGTCGCACGACAAATACTGCTCGGCGTCCATCATGCTGGCCAAGACGGCCGAGATCACGCACTCCTACGAGATCGTGGAAGCTTAAATGTAGTACGCGGTGCCGGTCATGAGCTTGCCCATGGCCGTCATCGCCAGCCGCGCCGGCAAGGGCGCGGCTTCCGCCCCCATCTTCTGCGCCGCTTCGCCGTGCGCCACCTCGTCCACCCGCATCTGCTCGACGATGGCGCGCGACTTGGCGTCCTGCGGCGGCAGCTTGTCCAGGTGGCTGGTCAGGTGCTTCTCCACCTGGCGCTCGGTTTCCACCACAAAGCCCAGGCTGCGCGCGTCGCCCAGCACGGCAGCCACGGTGCCCAGCGCGTAGGCGCCGGCGTAGAACAGCGGGTTGAGCACGCTGATCTGCGAGCCCAGCTCGCCCAGGCGCTGCGCGGTCCAGGCCAGGTGGTCCTCTTCCTCGCGCGAAGCGTGTTCAAACTGCGCGCGGATCTCGTCGCTGCGCGCGAAGCGGGCCTGCGAGTTGTACAGCGCCTGCGCCATCACTTCGCCCACGTGGTTCACGCGCATCAGGCCGGCGGCGTGGCGCTGCTCGGCTTCGGTCAGGGCCGCGTCCGCCGCGTGCGCGGCCGGGTTCGGGCGCGAGGCCGAGGCCACGCCGGCCATGACGCGCAGCGCCTTGTCGGCGCCGGCGATGAAACGGTCCAGGGGGGTGTGGAAATGGTTTGCTGCCATGATGTTCTGCTCAAACTGGTTCAGAAGACATCATTATAGGCCTTCCCGCTCCTCGCGCAGGATGCGCTGGCGCTCGATCCAGTCGGCCACCGGCCCGCGCACGTCGATGCCGGACAAATCCTTGGCCACGCCCAGGTTCAGACCCAGCAGGAAGGGAATGCTGTCCACCGGCACCGCGTCGCAGTGCTCGCCAAAGGAACGCAGGAAACGCGGCGAATCGACTACCTTGATCACCTTCTCGCCGCTCATATATTGCAGGATGCTGGTGATGCTGTGGCCCTTGCCGATGGCGTGGTAGATGAAGCGGTTGTATTCCTTGTCCAGCTTCTTGAAATCCAGGGTTTCCTTGGTCATCAGGCCGGACAGGTAGTGCAAGCCCAGCGCCACGCGGAAGAAGCCGGTGGCTTCGGACACGGTGGTGCCGCTGCGCGTGACGGCGAGGATTTTTTCCTTGGTGGCGGTATCGATCAGCTGGGTGTTTTTCATATGGTTCGACTATAGCAAGACAAAACGCTTTTGTACCTTGCACGCCGGAATTTTGGCATGCTACCCTTGCTCACCATCTTTACAACAGGATAACAAAATGCTCGAAGTTCAGGGCTTGGCCAAGCGCTTCCGTCTGCATGGGCACAAGGGACAGCCGGCGGCCACGCGCGACCCGCGCGGCCACGACGGCTGGTTCCACGCGGTGCGCGACGTCAGCTTCAGTTGCGCGCCCGGGGAGGTGCTGGGCCTGCTGGGCCCGAACGGCGCCGGCAAGACCACCACCTTGCGGCTGCTGTCGACCGCGCTGACGGCGGACGCCGGCAAGGCCGTGGTGAACGGCGTGGACCTGCTGCAGAACCCGCTGCTGGCGCGCCAGCAGATCGGTTTCCTGTCCGGCTCCACCGGCTTGTACGGGCGCCTGACGGCGCGCGAGAACGTCGAGTACTTCGGCCGCCTGCACGGCATGGAAGGCGCCCACCTGAAGCGCCGCTGCGACGAGCTGTTCGAGCTGCTGCAGATGCAGGACTACGGCAGCAAGCGCGCCGACCACCTGTCCACCGGCATGAAGCAGAAATGCGCCATCGCCCGCACCGTGGTGCACAACCCGCAGATCGTCATCCTGGACGAGCCGACCACCGGGCTGGACGTGATGTCGTCCAAGATCCTGCTGGACTTCATCGCCAGCTACAAGGCGCTGCGCATCCCGCTGGTGTTCTCCACCCACCACCTGCACGAGGTGGAAAAGCTGTGCGACCGGGTGTGCATCATCAACCACGGCAAGACCGCCTTCAACGGCACCATCGACCAGCTGCGCCACCTGGGCGGCAGCGCCGACCTGTACGACGCCTTCATCGACGTCATCAACCGCGAAGGCTGAGCCATGTGGACCATTTATCTGAAAGAAATCCTGGAGCTGGCGCGCGACCGCAAGACCTTCATCTTCACCGTGCTGATCCCGGTGCTGGCCATGCCGCTGATACTGGGCGGCTTCAGCTACCTGTCCACCAATATGTTCAACAAGGCGCGCACCGCCGAGCTGACCTACGCGGTGTTCGGCAAGGAACACGCGCCCGGCCTGAGCCGGCGTTTCACCGCCGAGCGCGGCTTCCGCGAAGTGGCGCTGGCCACGCCGGACGAGGTGCGCAAGGCCATCGACCAGGACGTGATCAAGTTCGCCCTGGTGATCCCGCCGGACTTCCAGCGCCAGCTGGACGGCAAGCAGCAGGCCAGCGTGGTGCTGCATTACAACAGCGCCGTCATGGTGGACGTGATCCGCAAGCGCGTCTCGGCCGAGCTCGATGCGCACAACGCCGAGCTGCGCGAGCAGGAACTGTCGGCGCTCAACCTGAGCAAAAGCCAGCTGCGCTTCGCGCTCAACCCGGTGACGCTGGAGGAACGCTCCACGGCCGGCAAGCGCGAGAAAATGGGCGCCATACTGGGCGGCATCCTGCCCTATCTGCTGCTGATGGGCTGCCTGATGGCCGCCATGTACCCGGCCATCGACCTGGGCGCCGGCGAGAAGGAGCGCGGCACGCTGGAAACGCTGCTGCTGGCGCCGGTGCCGCGCAGCGCCATCGTGCTGGCCAAGTTCCTGGTGCTGTTCACCATCGGCCTGACCTCGTCGGTGCTGATGGTGGTGAGCATGAGCATGCTGCTGTTCTTCTTCGGCGCCACCGCCTCGCCCGACCTGGCCGCCATGGTGCGCGCGATCGGCGTGCTGGACATGGCCATGCTGGCGCTGATGCTGGCGCCCACCGCCGCCATCTTCGCCTCGGTGCTGCTGTCGCTGTCGATCTACGCCAAAAGCTACAAGGAGGCGGCCGGCCTGATCTCGCCGCTGATGCTGCTGTCGCTGCTGCCGGTGATGGTGGCCCTGCTGCCCGGCGTGGAACTGAACTGGTTCTGGGCCATGGTGCCGCTGACCAATGTGTCGCTGGCCATGAAGGAACTGGTCAAGGGCACCATGGATTACCGCATGTTCGCGGTGATCCTGGTGTCCACCACCATCACGGCCGGCGCGCTGCTGGCCCTGTGCCGCTGGTGGTTCAGCCGCGAACAGGTGCTGTTCCGCAACTGACAGGCTCCCATTCCCCGCTTTGGGCGCTCTGGAACCCCGATTTTGCCGACTGTCGCAATGAAGCCACCGCTCAGCCGCAATTTCAATACAATGCCAACATTGAATAGTGGTACGTCCTGTTGCAGTGCAGCAGGACACGATAGGAGTCAGCATGGAATTACGCATCCGCAACTTGTCCAAGACTTACGCCAACGGGGTGGTGGCGCTGGACAATATTTCGCTCACGATACCGGCCGGGATGTTCGGCTTGCTGGGCCCGAACGGCGCCGGCAAGTCGACCCTGATGCGGACGCTGGCGACGCTGCAGGAATGCGATTCGGGCTCGGTGTTCCTGGGCGAACTGGACGTGCTGGACGAAAAGGACGAGATCCGCCGCCTGCTGGGCTACCTGCCGCAGGACTTCGGCGTCTACCCCAAAGTGTCGGCCTACGAAATGCTGGACCACTTCGCGGTGCTGAAGGGCTTGTCGAACCGGGCCCGCCGGCGCGAAGTGGTGGACGGCCTGCTGCAGCAGACCAACCTGTTCGAAGTGCGGCACCAGAAGCTGGGCACCTATTCCGGCGGCATGCGCCAGCGCTTCGGCATCGCCCAGGCGCTGCTGGGCGACCCGAAACTGATCATCGTCGACGAACCCACCGCCGGCCTGGACCCGCAGGAACGGGTGCGCTTCCACAACCTGCTGTCGGACATCGGCGAGGACCGCACGGTGATCCTGTCGACCCACATCGTCAGCGACGTGGCCGACCTGTGCGCCAACATGGCCATCATCAACAAGGGCCACTTGCTGCTCACCGGCCAGACCCAGCAGCTGATCGACGACATCAGCTGCAAGATCTGGGCGCGCTTCGTGGACAAGAAAGACCTGCAGCAGTTCCAGACCCGCCACGCCGTCATCTCCACCCGCCTGCTGTCCGGCCGCACGCTGATCCACGTCTACAGCGACGACGATCCGGGCGACGGTTTCGAGGAAGCCATCGGCGACCTGGAAGACCTCTACTTTGCCACCATCGCCGGCCGCCACAACGCGGCCGATCGCTGCGATTAAGGTGGCCACCATGTTCGCCATCGCCCTGTTCGAGGCGCGCCAGCGCCTGAAAATGCTGTCCACCTGGGTTTATTTCGGCATGTTCCTGCTGCTGGCCATGCTGTGGATGGCGGCCGCCGGCGGCGTGTTCAAGGAAGCCGTGGTGACCTTCGGCGGCCGCGTGTTCATCAATGCGCCGCGCTCCATCCTGTTCACCGCCAGCTTCCTCGGCTGCCTGGGCGTGATCGTGGTGGCCGCCATGATGGGCCGCTCGGTGCAGCAGGACTTCGAATACGACATGCACCACTTCTTCTTCAGCGCGCCGATCCGCAAGTACCAGTACATGCTGGGCCGCTTCATCGGCGCCTACCTGACCTTGGCGGTGGTGTTCTCGTCCATCCTGCTGGGCGCCTGGCTGGGCACCTTCATCCCCGGAGTCGATCCCGAGCGCCTGGGCGACCCGCCGCTGGCCGCCTGGCTGATCCCCTACTTCGCCACGCTGCTGCCCAACCTGTTCATCTTCGGCGCCATCTTCTTCGTGCTGGCCGCGCTGACGCGGCGCATGCTGCCGGTGTACATCTCCAGCGTGGTCATGCTGATCGGCTACATCGTCGCGCCCGGCCTGGCGCGCGACCTGGACTACAAGACCCTGGCCGCGCTGATCGACCCGTTCGGCACCGCCGCCGCCATCAACCTCACCGAGTACTGGCCGATCGCCGAGCGCAACACGCGCCTGGTGCTGCCGGAAGGCGTGTACCTGCTGAACCGCGTGATCTGGACCTCGTTCTCGCTGGTGGTGCTGCTGCTGGGCTACTGGCGCTTCCGCTTCGTCAGTAGCATCGACAGCGGCAAGGCCGACGCGCGCGGCGACGCCGAACCGGCGCTGCGCATCAGCCACTCGGCCAGCCACACGCACGAGGCGCCGGACTTCCAGTCGCGCAGCCTGGGCCTGCTGCTGGCCAAGATGAGCTGGCTGAACCTGCGCGAAACCGTGAAGAACGTGTACTTCCTGGTGATCGTGCTGGCCGGCGTGCTGACCATGTTCGCCGGCGCGCTGGACATGGGCTCCATGTTCGGCACCAAGACCTATCCCATCACCTACATGGTGCTGGAGATGGTGTCGGACACCTTCGCGCTGTTCATGCTGGTGATCACCACCTTCTACGCGGGCGAGCTGGTGTGGCGCGAGCGCGAGAACCGCATGGCGCAGATGCTGGACGCGCTGCCGGTGCCGAGCTGGCTGCCGCTGCTGTCCAAGCTGTTCGCCCTGATCGGCCTGCAGGCGCTGCTGATGCTGGTGGTGATGCTGTGCGGCATGACGATCCAGGTCTTCAACGGCTACTTCCAGTTCGAACCGGGCCTGTACTTCCAGCACCTGTTCACCATCCAGCTGCCGCAATACGCGCTGGTGGCCGTGCTGGCGATTGCCGCGCAGGTGGTGCTGAACCACAAATACATGGCCCACTTCGCCATGATCGTCTACTTCGTGGCCAGCATCACGCTGCCGTCGCTGGGCATCGAGCACCCGCTGCTGGTGTACGGCACCTCGCCCAGCTTTGTCTATTCGGCCATGAACGGCTACGGCCACTACCTGGTGCGCGAGCGCTGGTTCGAGCTGTACTGGGGCGGCGCGGCGCTGATCCTGGTGGTGCTGTCGCTGCTGTTCTGGGCGCGCGGCAACAACGACGAGTGGCGCCAGCGCATCTCGCTGGCGCGCCACGCGCTGACCATGCCGGTGCTGGCCACGCTGGCCCTGGGCGTGAGCATCGTGCTGGGCGCCGGCGGCGTGCTGTTCTACAACCTGCATATCGCCAACTGCTACAAATCGTCCTACCAGCAACTGGCCGAGCGCGCCGACTACGAGCGCAAGTACAAGCCGCTGGCCGCGCTGGCGCAGCCGCGCATCACGGACGTGCAGCTGGGCGTGGCCATCGAGCCGGAGCGGCGCCGCCTGAAGGTGAAGGGCCGCTACATGCTCGAGAACAAGGGCGCGCAGCCGATCACCGACATCTACATCACGCAGGACACCACGGCCGACATGCAGCCGCTGCGCTTCGGCCAGGTGGCGCACCTGAAAATGAAGGACGAGGACCTGGGCGTGTACCGCTACAGCCTGTCCACCCCGCTGGCGCCGGGCGCGCGCATGCCGCTGGAGTTCGAGCTGGACTATGCGCCCAAGGGCATCTTCGGCCTGGGCCAGGACACGCCGGTGGTGGCCAACGGCACCTTCTTCAACAACACCAAGCTGCCGCACATCGGCTACCAGCGCCAGGCCGAGCTGACCGACCCGCGCGACCGCAAACGCCACGGCCTGCCGGCGCAGGAACGCGCGCTGCCGCGCGACGATCCGAAAGGCCTGGCCAACAACTACCTCGGCAATGACGCCGACTGGGTGATCTTCGACGCCACCGTCAGCACCAGCGCCGACCAGATCGCCGTGGCGCCCGGCAGCCTGGAAAAGGAATGGAAAGCCAACGGCCGGCGCTACTTCCACTACAAGATGGACAAGCCGATCCTGAACTTCTACGCTTTCCAGTCGGCCCGCTACGCGGTCAAGCACGACTGGTGGCAGGACGTGGGCATCGAGATCTACTACCATCCCGGCCACGAGTACAACCTGGACCGCATGGCCAAGGGCGTGAAGGATGCGCTGGAGTACTACACGAAAAATTTCAGCGCCTACCAGCACAAGGTGGTGCGCATCGTCGAGTTCCCGCGCTACGCCGGCTTTGCGCAGTCGTTCCCGAACACCATCCCGTACTCGGAGAGCGTGGGCTTCATCGCCAAGGTGGACGACAAGAATCCGAAGGACATCGACTATCCGTTCTACGTCACGGCCCACGAAGTGGCGCACCAGTGGTGGGCGCACCAGCTGGTGGGCGGCGACACGCGCGGCGCCACCGTGCTGAGCGAAACGCTGTCCGAATACTCGGCGCTGATGGTGATGAAAAAGCAGTTCGGCCCGGACAAGATGCGCCGCTTCCTGCGCTACGACCTGAACCACTACCTGATGGGCCGCGCGCTGGAGAACAAGAAGGAGCTGCCGCTGGCCGACAACGAGAACCAGCCCTACATCCACTACCGCAAGGGCAGCCTAGCCATGTACCAGCTGCAGGACATCCTGGGCGAGGACAAGGTGAACGCCGTGCTGAAGGGCCTGCTGGCGCAGCACGCCTTCCACACGCCGCCCTATCCGAGCGTGACGGTGCTGGTGGACGCGCTGCGCAGGATCGCGCCGCCCGAGCAGGCCTACCTGATCGACGACCTGTTCAATTCCATCGTGCTGCACGACAACCGTGCGCTGAGCGCGACCGCGCGCAAGCGGCAGGACGGCAAGTACGAGGTGACCCTGAAAGTGCACGCCAGCAAGCTGCGCGCCGACGAGCTGGGCGCCGAGAAGGAGGTGGCGATCCGCGACCTGATCGACCTGGGCGTGGACGACAAGGACGGCAACAGCCTGCTGCGCGAACGCAAGCTGATTTCGCAGAAGGAAGGCGTGTATACGCTGGTGGTGAACGGCCGGCCGGCCAAAGCCGGCATCGATCCGGACAACAAGCTGATCGACCGCAAGCCCGACGACAATATGATCGCCGTCGAGCAGTGATGCTTAGTTCAGCAACTTATTTCAGTAGAATCGCCTTGCGGTAAGGCGCGATGGGCGGTTTGGGGAATTGCACGGCGGCGTAATTCTGGCGGAAGCAGGCCGCCTTGCTGTTCTCCACGTCCGTGACGGTATTGGTGACTTTGCCGTTCGCGTCCAGCAGCAGCATGATGGTGACCGGATACTTGGACTTGCCATGGCAATTGCCGCGCTCGTCGAACTTTTGCGCGTTGTTGTAGGCGATGGATTCGTCCTCGTACTTGCTGACCTTGGCGTTCGGGAACTGGGCGTTGAATTTCGCCATCTCGGACGTGAACTCGGGGTTCTTCGGCGACGGCGCCTCGTCCTGGGCGGCGGTGTTGGAGGTCTGCGTGGTCTGGCAAGCGGACAGCAGCAGCGCGGCGCACAGCGCGCTCAATTTCAAGCAGGTATTTCGCATAATTTCTCCCAAAGCATGTAGTTGTTGCCACACTCTACACACTTCGGGAATTTTGCAGCGCACGCTGCAGAGTTACGGGTCAGGCGCGCAGGCGCAAGGCTTGCTGGCTGGCTGCGCGCCGGGGCGCCGGGGCGGCGGCCGAAGTATGCAGGGTCAGCGCCGGCGCATGGCTGTAGCCTTCGGACAACTTGAACACGCTCACCACGTCCGCCAGCGATTCAGCCTGCTCCTGCAGCGCGCTAGCGGCGGCGGCGGCTTCTTCCACCAAGGCCGCGTTCTGCTGCGTCACGTGGTCCATCTGGATCATGGCTTCGTTCACCTGCTCGATGCCGGCGCTCTGCTCCATGCTGGCGGTGGTGATTTCGCCCATGATGTCGGTCACGCGCTTGATGCTGTCGACCACTTCGCTCATGGTCATGCCGGCCTGTTCGACCAACTGGCTGCCGGCGTTGACCTTGCCGACCGAGTCGTCGATCAGGGTCTTGATTTCCTTGGCGGCGGCGGCGCTGCGGTGCGCCAGGTTGCGCACTTCGGTGGCCACCACGGCAAAGCCGCGGCCCTGCTCGCCGGCCCGCGCCGCTTCCACCGCCGCGTTCAGCGCCAGGATGTTGGTCTGGAAGGCGATGCCGTCGATGACGCTGATGATGTCCACGATCTTGCGCGACGACGCGTTGATCGATTCCATCGTCTCCACCACCTGCCCCACCACTTCGCCGCCGCGCTCGGCGACGTGCGACGCGGCCTCGGCCAGCTGGTTGGCCTGGCGCGCGTTGTCGGCGTTCTGCTTCACGGTCGAGGTCAGCTCCTCCATCGACGAAGCGGTCTCTTCCAGGCTGCCGGCCTGCTGCTCGGTGCGCGCCGACAAGTCCTGGTTGCCGGCGGCGATCTGGCCGGACGCGGTGGCGATCTGGTCGGTGCCGGCGCGCACTTCACCGACGACGCGGGCCAAGCCGTCGTTCATGGTTTTCAGTGCTTGCAGCAGGCGGCCGGTTTCGTCGTTGCTGTCGACCACGATGTCGCTGCGCAGGTCGTTGGAGGCGACGGCGCAGGCGATTTCCACCGCGCGGCACAGCGGCTGGGTGATGCCGCGCGTCAAGCGCCAGGCGCAAAGGCCGCCCAGCGCCACCACCACGGCGGCGAACGCCAGCATGAAGCGGCGGTTGGCCTGGTAGCTGGCGTCGATGTTCGCCGCGTTGGCGTCGATGCTCTGGCGCTGCATCACCAGCAGGCCGTTCAGCGCGTCCAGGTAAGCCTTGCCGTCCGGGATGAAACGCTGCTCCAGCAGCGCGGCGGCTTCCTCGAATTTGTCTTCTTTCTTCAGCGCCACGATGCCGTCGCGCGAGGAAATATAGCGCTTGCGCGCCGCCACCATGTCGGCGAACAGCTTCTTTTCCTCATCGCTTTGCAGCAGCGGCTCCACCTTTTTCTGCAGCTCGTTCACTTCGCTGGTGGAAGCGGCGGCGTCGGCCGCGAAGAACGGTCCCAGGCTGGCGTCGCTGGACTTGGAAATGGCGGTGGTGCGGCGCACGCTGGTGTGGATCAGGCGATACCAGTCGGAAATCATGCGCTCCTTGGCCAGCGGCTGCTGCATCATTTCGCTGGTCGCCTCAGCGACCGACTGCATGTGGCTCAAGCCTATCCAGGTCATCAGCATAGTGAGCAGCAACACGAGTCCGAAGCCGCCGGCAAGACGGGTGCCAATTTTCAGGTTTTTCATTTTTTCTCTCAAAAGCTATGTATGGGACACAGGCGGATGAACCGCGCCCCGGCTGAGAACTGGTGCCAGTGCGTCCATGGGAAAATGATTGCTACGATGAGACAGCGTGCGGCTTGCTTGGAAAGCGGCACTTGGTATTGACTGAACAGCTAGGGAAGGCGGAGAGTCTAACACGAAGTTAAAAAAAATTCCTCGTGGAAACTACGTAGATTTACGCATAAGCCTCGAACGCGCCCAGCACGGCGCCGTCGAAACTGGCGCTGGCGGCCACGCCGGCAAGGTTGGGTCGGGTCTTGAGGATGTCGCCCCAATAGGACGACAGGATGGACGGCGCGCTTTGCAGCAGGCCGGAGCCGGTGTAGAGGCCGGAGCTGAGGGTGCTGGCGACAAGGCTGTCGGCGATCAGCTGGTCTTGCTGCTGCTGGGCCTGCCCCTGGGTCGGGCTGCCGGGCGGCGGCACCGCCACGGGATCAGGCAGCGAACCGGCCTGCAGGATCGAGTTCAGCAAGCCGGACGCGGTATAGATCTGCACCGTCGGGCTGTTGCCGCCCAGCGAAGCCACCACGCTGGATTGCGTCGACAGGCTCACCGCGATCGACGGCAGCACAGCCCCCTCCGTTCCAGTCTCCTCCACGACTGGCGGCTGGTACAGGGGATAACTACGCGGCAATGTTAACGCGGGGATCATATCTTCACTATAGCAATCTCTACAGTCAAGGCAAGGAGCACAAGACAGTCGTCGCGCTGGCCGCCGCCCCCTGCCATCAGAGCACTCGGGCAAATTTGACCTGCCTCAAATTTTTTTAGGTATCGACCTTCTACAATTCCCCCTATGCCTCTCACTTCCAAGCCTGTCCTCATGGGTTAAGGCCGATCTTCTCAAGGAGCAGCGATGACAGTGTTTCGTATGCTCGCCGCGCTTGCCGCCCTTGGCGCCAGTTGCACGGCGCTCGCCGACACCGATTGCACCGATCCCATCGCGGCGTGGAAACCGCGTGAAGTGTTGCGCCGGCAAGTCGAACTGGGCGGGTGGACTGTCCACCGCATCAAGGTCGATGACGGTTGTTACGAAGTGCGCGGCACCGACCGGCTGGGCAATAAAGTGAAGGCCAAGTACGGGCCAGCAACGCTGCGCATCCGCAACCTGGAGGTCGAATTCGGACCGCAGGGCGACGCGTCCGACTATCTGCGCCCGGCGCGGCCAGCCGCTGAACCGGACAGGCTGGCCAGCCCGCTTATTCAAGGAAACAAGCGATGAAACATCTTCTTACCGGCGCCTGCCTCGCGGGCTCATTGGCGCTCCCCGCAATGGTACAAGCACGCCCCGTCGTGCTCACCACGCAACTGCAAAATTACGGCGGCAGCGGCGCCTACCTCGCGTTCTACGTCACCGACGCGGCGGGCAATTATAAGAAGACCTTATGGGTTGCCGGGAAGAAGTCGAAATACTATAAACACATGAGTGCCTGGGCGCGCGGCAGCGGGTTCGACGCGCGTGCCTACGACGGCATCAGCGGTGCCAGCGCGGGCAGCGGCACATCGCTGAAGGTCACGGTCGAACTGGCGGATGCGCTGATCGATGCCGGTTATGAAATCCGCATCGACAGCGCGGTGGAGGATGGACGCGACCACCCGGCCGAGGTGCGTGTCCCGCTGACCAAGGCAGGCGCAGGCAAGCCGGTCCCGGGGCGCGGCTACATAAAGGCATTCAGTTACGATATGTAAGGGTTTGCATGCTGCGTCAGCTACACTCCGTCCCGGGCCTGTTGTGCGGCTTGCTGGTGATACTGCTGGGGTTGACTGGCGCTGTGTTGTCGCTCGATCCGGCCTTGGACCGGCTGGGCACCACGGTGCCGCGCGGCGTCAGCGTAGCCGAGATCGCCGGGCGCGTCGCGCGCCAGTACCCGGGCGTCGAGCAGATCCAGCGCACGCCGTCCGGATCATTGATCGTCTACTACAGCACCGATGCCGGCGCCAGCGTGGTCCGCGTCGATCCCAGCGGCGCCGCGACTCCCTATGCGCCGTCGGCGCTGTTTCGCTGGGTCAAGCAACTGCACCGCACGCTACTACTGGACACGCCTGGCCGCGTCGCGGCCGGACTGACGGCGCTGGCCCTGCTGGGGCTGTGCGTTTCCGGAATAGTATTGCTCATCAGGCGCAGCGGCGGCTGGCGCCGGATCGGCGCGCCGCTGCATGGCAACTGGAGCCAGCGCTGGCATGCCGAGCTGGGGCGGCTGGCGGTCGCCGGCCTGCTGTTGTCGGCGCTGACCGGCGGGTACATGTCGGCGGCAACCTTCGGCCTGGTCGCCGACGGCATGCAGAGCGAACCCGATTTCCCTGCCACCACCTCCGGCGGGCCGCCGACGGCGCCCGCCGGACTCGCCGCGCTCAAACTGGCAGACCTGGCCGACTTGCGCGAACTGGTGTTTCCCATCCCCGGCGACCCCGCCGCAGTGTACACCTTGCGAACGGTGCAGGGCGACGGCTATGTCGACCAGTCCACCGGCGCCCTGCTGACCTACCGCCCCCACAGCGTGGTGCGCGAAGGGTATGAGCTGGTGTACCGGCTGCACACCGGCGAAGGCCTGTGGTGGCTGGGCCTGCTGCTTGGCGCATGCGCGTTAGCCGCGCCCTGGCTGGCCGTCACCGGCGCGGCCGTGTGGTGGCGGCGCCGCAGCGCCATGCCGCGTATCCGCGGCAACTGCAACGCGCAGTTGGCGGACACGGTGATCCTGGTCGGCAGCGAGAACAACAGCACCTGGGGCTTTGCCCAGGCATTGCACGGCGCCTTGCGCGCCCATGGGCGCCAGGTCCATACCGCAGCGATGAACCAGTTGTCGGCGCGCTATCGCTCCGCGCGCAACCTGATGCTGCTGACGGCGACCTATGGCGACGGCGATGCGCCGGCCACCGCCAATCGCTTCCTTGCGCAGCTGGAGCGCTTGCCGGCCAATCCAGCGCTCGGATTTTGCGTCCTCGGCTTCGGCGATCGGCAGTTTCCGAAGTTCTGCCAGTTCGCCAGGGACGTGGACGCGGCCATGAGCAGACATGGATGGCGGCGCGCGCTGGAGCTGGCAACGGTCGACCGCCAGTCGCCGCAGGAATTCATGCGCTGGGGCAGCAGCGTCGGCGCCATGCTGGGCCTCGAGCTCAAGCTCGACTACGCGCCCCGTCACCCGCCCACCTTTGTTTTGCGCCTGGCGGAGCGCATCGACTACGGCGTGCAGGAACCGCAACCAACGGCGGTGCTGCGCTTTGACGCCAGCCCGGTCCGGCATACCGGTAGCTGGCCTAGGCGGCTGCTGCGGCGGCGGTTGCCGCATTTCGAGGCAGGCGACCTGGTGGGGGTGATCGCGCCGGGCAGTCCGGTGCCACGGTTCTACTCGTTGGCCAGTGGCGCGCGCGATGGTGTGCTCGAGATCTGCGTGCGGCGCCAGCCCGGCGGACTGTGCTCCGGCTATTTGCATGGCCTGCGGCCGGGCGCGCGCATCGACGCGTTTATTCTGCCGAATCCGCAATTCCGGCCGGCATCCGGCAAGGCTCCCGTGATACTGGTGGGTGCCGGCACGGGGATTGGACCGCTTGCCGGCTTCATCCGCAACAACAGCGGCAAGCACCCGATGTACCTGTACTGGGGCGGCCGCGATCCCGAATCGGACTTCCTGTATGAACCTGAACTGCGCAACTACCTCGCGGACCGCCGCCTCACGCAGCTGCACGCAGCCTTCTCGCGCGTGAAGGATGGGACACGGGTGCAGAACCGGCTCATCGACGATGCCGAGCACCTGCGCAACCTGATCGCCGATGGCGGCCAGGTGCTGGTCTGCGGCAGCCGTGCGATGGCCGAGAGCGTTCGGCAAGCCCTGAACCAAGTGCTGGCTCCCCTTCATCTGGATGTCCCGTCACTCAAGAGAGAGGGAAGATACCGTGAAGACGTCTTTTGAATCGCCGGCGCCGGTCCTGCAGCGCCACAGCCTCAACGGCGCGACCATGGGAACGCGCTACACCGCCGTCTTCTACGCCGCGCCAGCAACCGATGCCAGCGCTATCGGCACCAGCCTGTTCGCCGCGGTGGACGAAGTCGACCGGCAAATGTCGAGCTGGAACCCCGCCTCCGATCTCTGCCGTGTCAACGCCGCGCCCGAACAACGCTGGATCAGCATACCGGACGAACTGACCGAAGTGCTCGAAACCGGCATGCAGGTGGGACTGGCATCGGGGGGCGCCTTCGACATCGGCCTGGGGGCGCTGGTCGACGCGTGGGGGTTTGGCCCAGCGCCCCAGCGGGTGGCCGCGCTGCCGCCCGCGCCCAGCGGCGCGCTGGCCGGCGCCGCCGGCCTGGAGCTCGACCGTGAAGGAAGGCGGGTACGCAAACGCACGCCGGTTTGCCTCGACCTGTCGGGCATAGCAAAAGGTTATGGCGTTGATCGGCTTGCACAATGCCTCGAGCAATGGGGTATCGCCAATTACCTGGTCGGTATCGACGGGGAAATGCGGGCGCGCGGGTGCAAGCCCGGTGGCCAGGCCTGGACAGTTGCGATAGAAAAACCCACATACGGTGTGCGCGAGGTGGCCGGAACCATGGAGCTGGCGGACACGGCGATCGCCACGTCCGGGGATTATCGGCGATGGGTAGACGTCGGGGGCCGGCGCTGCTCGCATACGATGGACCCGGCCACGCAACAACCGGTGGCAAGCAACCTTGCCGGCGTGACGGTGCTGGCGCCGACCTGCATGTTGGCCGACGCGTGGGCAACGGCGTTGATGGTGTTGGGCTTGCATGCCGGCGCCAGGATTAGCCGTGAGCTGGGCATGGACGCCCTGTTCACGTTGCGCGACCGCGGCACGCTGCGGGAAATCTGGATCCCCGCGACCGGAGGCGGGGCCGGCGGGGAACCGGCGCCGAACCGGATGTGAGCAGGTTGCCGATATTTCGCAGCCCGAGCGGCCTCGAGCGCGTCAAGCGCCGTCCGCGCCGCCCGCCAGCCTGGACAACGCCGCGATACCGACCGGCGCCTCGGGCAGCCAGGGCAGCGCAAAAATCCTGCGCGCCAGTTGCTGTTCCACGCGCGCGATCTGCGCCGCTTCGCCAGCCAGGCGCGCAGCCAACAGCGGATCGCGGGTGCCGCTGGCCAGGATGCTTTTGTTGATCACCCATGCGTAGGGTTCGATCCCGGCCCGGCGCAGGTCTTGCTGCAGCGCCGCCGCCTGCGATACCGGCGTCGCTTCGGGCAGCGTGACGAGGATGATACGGGTGTAATCAGGGTCCTGCAGCCGCATCAGGGGCGTGACAAAGCGGGCGCCGGCACGCTGTTCGAATTCGCGCGCCATCTGGCGGTGGTAGGCGCCGGTGGCGTCCATCAGCAGCATCGAATGCCCGGTGGGCGCGGTGTCCAGTACCACGAAGGCGCTGCGGGCCTCGCTCACCACGCGGGAAAACGCATGGAAAACGGCGACCTCCTCGGTGCAGGGCGAGCGCAGGTCTTCCAGCATCAGGGCCCGTTCCTGCGGGTCCAGGCCGGCGCCCTTGGTAGCCATGACCTTGTCGATGTAGTGCCGGGTTTCGACGGCGGGATCGATGCGGTCGACCCGCAATCCCTCGACCGCGCCGTCCAGCGTGGCGGCCAGATGCGATGCGGGGTCGGTGGTACTCAGATGCACCGTTTTTCCACGCGCGACCAGCCCCAGCGCCAGGGCCGCGGCGATGGTGGTCTTGCCGACGCCGCCCTTGCCCATCACCATGATGAGGCCGCATTCCGCGTCTGCCAGCGTGTCGGCCAGCACGTCCAGGCCGGGGGCGGTCTGCATGCAAGGCAGCGCCGGGGGGGCAGCGGGCACGGCGTCGCTGCCATCGAGCAGCGCGCGCAGGGCGGGCAGGCCGATGGTGTCGAAGCGACGCAGCGGCACACGGTCCTGCGGCAGGGCGCGCAGCGCAGGCGGCATCGCATCGATCGCCTGCCGGCCCAGCGCTTCGAGCGCCATGGCGACGGCGTCGTGGCGCTCGGTCGCGTGGAATACGCCGTTGACGACCAGCCGCTGGTTCTGCAGCGCCAAGGCGGTGAGCTCTCTGGAGGTGCGCGCAGCTTCCGACATGGCGCCCTGGTCCGGGCGAGCGACGAGCACAACTGTTGTGCGGCTCGCATCCGACAAGGCGGCCAGCGCGGCCTGGAAGCGCTGCTCCTGCATCTTCAGCCCGGAGTGCGGCCCCAGGCAAGATGCGCCGCGATCGTTGCCGTTCAAGAAGCCGGTCCAAGCCTTCGGCAGGCTCAGCAGGCGCAGCGTGTGGCCAGTGGGCGCCGTGTCGAAGATGACGTGGTCATAGCCGTTCCCGGCATTCGCCAGCAGCGATGAGAATTCATCGAAGGAGGCGATTTCGGTGGTGCAGGCGCCGGACAACTGCTCCCTGACGGTGGCGACCTCGCTGGCGGCGGCCGGCCCCATTTGTTGCAGCACCCGCTGGCGGTAGGCCTCGGCTGCGGCTTCGGGATCGATGTTCAGTACCGCCAGGCCGGGCGCGCCGGGAACCGGCGTGGCCTGGTTGGACAGCGCAACGCCCAGCATTTCATCGAGATTCGAGGCGGCATCTGTACTAACCAGCAAAACGCGTTTCCCGAGGTCAGCCAGATGCAGCGCCACCGCGGCCGAGAGCGAGGTCTTGCCGACGCCCCCTTTACCGGTGAAAAAGATATGGCGGGTGGGATGGTCCAGCAAAGCCAGCGGGGCGGGGTTCATTGGCATCGTTGCCCCATCATGTCCGCCGGAGGGCGCGCTGTCTCGGAACCGCCCGGCGTGTTGCCGGGGGCTATGCTGCGGACACCGGGCCCGGCCTGTTCGCCCTGCATCTTGCGGTGCATCTCGCACATCGATTGCTTGTCCATCTTCCCCGTGCCGCCTGCCGGGCCGGCTGTGTGGGCAGAGCTTTCCACCCCGCCTTGGTGTTGATGCCGGCTATGCCGCCCCTGATCTGGCACAGCGCAAGCGGCCAGTGCGAGGGCAATAGCCGTGGCGGCGGCCGCCGAAGCGCAATTTTGCATGGATTGCATGATGGTTCTCCCCGAATGATCGCCCGGCGGCGGTGCAGACGCGGCCGGGGATGGGGACCATTCTGCGGCGGGGAACGCTGAATGTGAATGATCTAAGTCAAAGTTCCCCGAATGACGCATCACCCGCAGCGAGCACTGTACGCCCAGCAGGAGCTGGGACTATTATTGCAGGCATGAAAACACTCATCAGATTACAATGGCTCCTCGGCGCGACGGCGGCGCTGACAGGACTCTCAGCCACTGCCGGTCCGACCTTCGGCACCCACGGCATGGCGCTGTTCGGCGGCAAGGACGGCTTGTACGCCTCGCACCTGCCCATGTTCCATGCGCCGCACGATTACCAGGTGGTGCTGCAAGTGCGCGTGGCGGACGCCAAGCTGGATGCGGCGCTGAAAGGCCGGCTGGACGGCAACACGGCACTGTGGACCGTGGACCCGGAAAAGTTCGAGCTGAACCGCCTGGCGCCCGACGCCGCCGAGCCGCTGCGCCAGTTCAAGGCCGATCTGGTGCTGGGCCATTTCGAGCAGGGCGGCAAGACGCAATACAGCGCGGCAACATTGGTGGTCGAGAAAGTTTTGCTGTACCGGCAGCTCTCGCCAGCCTTAAAAACGATCCCTACAGCAACTTATGTGCAAATCGGCAACGGAAAACAGCGATACCTGATCAAGGAGATCGACAGCCGCCCTGATTTCGATCATATTGTTTCGTACCATGCAGCATCGCAGGCGCCTTACGCCCCGGTCACCATCGCCAAGAACGGCATGGCCGAACCGGACGCCAAGGCGCTGGCCGCCGCGCTGCAGGCTGCTCCGTCCGCACTCCGCGGCACGGTCTACTTCTATACCGAAGACTTGCGGTGATGACAGTTCCTGCGATCTATCAAGGCTTGTGGCGACGCACCGGTATCTGGCGCAGCAATGGCACCAGCGACCTGAGCACGCAAGTCTGGTGGTTCCAGTCTGCAAGTTTCCACATCGATTTACGCATCCCCATCGACCGTCCTTCCATGGCCAGCCGCGCCCAGCTGGCCAAGCTCGCGCCCGCTCAGCTGGCCCGCTTCAGCGCGCAGACCGGCTTTGCCGGCAAGACCGTGGTGGCGGGCGAGCGCTGCGAGTGGCGGCCCGAGATCGCCTTCCCTGCCCTGAGCGCCGATCTGGACGCGGGCTGGATGCGCTTCGACGGCGAGGACGCGGTCCACGAAACCGGCATCGACAACAGCTACGAGGAAGACTGGGTGCGCATGGCCTCGGCCCCGATGCGCGGCGTGCGGCTGGAAGCCACGGGCTCGGCGGGCGGCGCATCGATTGCCTACCTGATCATCGGCGAGCGCTGGATGGCCTGGGCCTGCGGCAGCCCCGGCGACGCTTATTCCCCCGCCGCACCGGATGCGGGGTCCTGGGGCGAGTTCACCGTGCTGCACAAGGGCGGCGGCTGGCGCATCGCCGGGTCCAACCACGCCTGGCAGGAAGGCCTGGAAATCCCCGACGCGGACGCCCTGGCAACGCAGCAGTTCGCACTGGCGGACATCACCACCCTGCCCTTCGCACCTGGCCATTGGCGCGTTACGGCGCTGGCGTAGCTTTGCATCGGTCCGCGCGCGGACGCGGGAATAAAAAAACGGGACCCGAAGGTCCCGTTTTTTATTCCGCTGTGGCGGCGGCTTTCTTGGCGGCCGGCTTTTTGGCGGCGGCTTTCTTGGCTGCCGGTTTCGCGGCTGCCTTCTTGGCAGCCGGCTTGGCTGCCGGTTTGGCGACTGCTTTCGCGGCGGACTGCTTGGCCGGCGCTGCTGCTGCGCCGCCGTCGCCTTCCGCGCCTTCGGCCGCATCGGCCTTGCCCGCTTTCGGCTTGGCGCCCGGCTTGGCTTTGCGCTCTTCGAACTCGAAGCTGATCTTGCCGTCCTTGCCCTTCACCAGGAAGGCCTTGAACGGACGGCGCGTGCGCTGCGACACGAAGCCCGGCAGCAAGTCGGTCTTGCCGTCGTTCAGCAGCTTGCTCATCTGCTCCGGCAGGATTTCCTGCTGCAGGATGATGCGGCCGCTGCGGAAGTCGCAGGTCTTCGGCTTGGCTACGCTGCGCTCGCAGACATAGGCCAGGCCCATCTCGTACACGCTGGCGGCGCATTTCGGGCACGGGCCCACCGGCGTCTGGCCGGTGAAGTCCACGCCTTCGCCGTCCTCGCCTTCTTCGTCGTTCTGGCCGAAGTCGAACTCCAGCTTGAAGTTGCTGATGTCCTCGTCACGCACGATGCGCAGGATGGCGGCGAACGGACGGCCCATCTTGGAACGGAAGCCTTGCAGCGGACCAATGGTGCGGTCCTTCAGCAGCTGCTCCACCTCGGCGATTTCGAACTGGCGGCTGCCCGGCGTCTTGCTCATCGAGAATTCGCACTTGGTGCAGGCGAAACGGCGGTAGTTCTCTTTCACCACGCCGCCGCAGTTCGGGCACGGCGTCGTCAAAGTGGCGTAGTCGCCCGGTATCGTCTCGTTGTCGTATTCCTTGGCGCGCTTGACGATGATTTGCGTCATCTGGGCGATTTCGCGCATGAATTCTTCGCGCGAAATGCGGCCCTTTTCCATCTGCGACAGCTTGTATTCCCATTCGCCGGTCAGCTCGGGGGCGGTCAGCTCGTTCACGCCCAGGCCGCGCAGCAAGGTCATCAGCTGCGACGCTTTCGCGGTCGGCATCAGTTCGCGGCCTTCGCGCAGCAGGTATTTCTCGCCCAGCAGGCCCTCGATGATGGCCGCGCGCGTGGCCGGCGTGCCCAGGCCCTTGCCGGACATGGCGTCGCGCAGCTCGTCGGAGTCGATCAGCTTGCCCGCGCCTTCCATGGCCGACAGCAGCGTCGCCTCGGTGTAGCGCGCAGGCGGCTTGGTGACCAGGCCGTTGGCCGTGACTTTCTCGGTGTGCACCTTCTCGCCCTTGGCGACCGGCACCAGCATGCCGCTGCCTTCCTTGTCGTCGTCGGCGGCCACGTCCTTGCCGTAGATGGCCATCCAGCCGGCGTTGGTCATGACCTTGCCTTCCGTCTTGAACTGGTGGCCGGACACTTCGGTGTAGCGGGTGGTGACCTGGAACTCGGCGGCCGGGAAGAACACGGCCATGAAGCGGCGCGTGACCAGGTCGTACAGTTTCTGTTCAGGCTCGGACAGGTTCTTCGGTGCGATGCCGGTCGGAATGATGGCAAAGTGGTCCGAGATCTTGCTGTTGTCGAAGATGCGCTTGTTCGGCTTGACCCAGCCCTTGGTCAGGATCTGCTTGGCGAAGCTGTGGTAGTTGTGGTTCTCGCCCAGCACGCCCAGCACTTCCTTGACGGTGTCCAGGTAGTCTTCCGGCAGGTGGCGCGAATCGGTACGCGGGTAGGTCAGCACCTTGTGCTTCTCGTACAGCGCCTGGGCCAGGCCGAGCGTGTTCTTGGCCGAGAAGCCGAAGCGGCCGTTGGCCTCGCGCTGCAAGCTGGTCAGGTCGAACAGGCCGGGCGCCATCGAGGTGGTCGGCTTCGACTCCTCGGTGACATTGCCCTGGCGGCCCTTGCAGGCCAGCGCGATGCTGTCGGCGGCGGCCTTGGACCACAGGCGCTCGGCGCGCTTTTCCGGATCGTTCTCGTCCTTCTTGAAGCTGGAATCCATCCAGCGGCCTTCGTACACGCCGGCCGCGCAGATGAACTCGGCGCGCACTTCCCAGTAGTCGCGCGAGACGAACTTCTTGATTTTCTCTTCGCGCTCGACCACGATCGACAGGGTCGGCGTCTGCACCCGGCCCACGGTGGTCAGGTAGAAGCCGCCCTCTTTCGAGTTGAACGCGGTCATGGCGCGGGTGCCGTTGATGCCGATCAGCCAGTCCGCTTCCGAGCGGCAGCGCGCGGCGTCGGCCAGCGGCAGCATTTCGTCGTCCGAGCGCAGGTTGTTGAAGCCTTCGCGGATCGCGTTGGGCGTCATCGACTGCAGCCACAGGCGCTGCACCGGCTGCTTGGCTTTCGCGTTCTGCGCGATCAGGCGGAAGATCAGTTCTCCTTCGCGGCCCGCGTCGCATGCGTTGATCAGGCCGGTGACGTCCTTGCGTTTGATCAACTTGTTGAGCACTTTCAGGCGCGACTCGGTCTTGGCGATCGGGTTCAGCGCGAAGTACGGCGGGATCATCGGCAGGTGCGCGAAGCTCCATTTGCCGCGCTTGACGTCGTGCTCTTCCGGCACCGCGATTTCCAGCAGGTGGCCCACGGCCGAGGACAGCACATATTCGTCCGACTCAAAGTACTCATCGTGCTTGGTAAAGCCGCCCAGCGACTTCGCGATGTCGTTCGCGACAGATGGCTTCTCGGCGATGATGAGGGTTTTGCTCATAGTTTTCGTATTCTCTTGTTTTTTTACTCTGGATTTGGCGCAGCATGCGCATCATACAGAACATTCTTATACCGCATGCTGAACTTTTGCAATCCCGGCAGGGTTGCCGCAGTATGGCGGCATGGCGCTGCCGTTGCATAGGGTAATCTTGCACAGGGTATTCTTGCATTCTTGCAGCTTGCAAGCGGGGAACAACGGGAAGCGGGTTCAGTGCAGCAGGCGCGGCATCTGATCTTCATCGGAACCGAACAGGTCGTCGAACATCAGCGCGTCCGGTTCCTTGCCCTGGCTCCACAGCAGCATCAGGACGATGACCTTGAGCTTGCCCAGCGACACGGGAATTTCATCCAGCGCCAGCGCGCGTTCAATCACGATTTCCCGCTGCAGCGGCGACAGCACCTGGGCGCTTTCGAGGAACTGGATGAAGCCGATGGCGGCGGTGCCCAGCGCGTCCTGCTCCTCTTCCACATAGTAGCGGGTGCCGGTGGACGCGGCCGTCAGCGATTGCTCGACACCGGCCATTTCATTCAGGTCGGTCAGCCAGACCAGCGCCTCGGAGATCTCTTCATCGTCGAAACCGACGGCCGACAGTTTCCTCGCCAACGCGGCCGGTTCCGGGCACGCATCGGGGCGGTAATAAGTCTCGTAGAGATAAACAAGGATGTCGAACATGGCGCTACTCTAACAGTTAAGAACGGCGAAACACAAGCCCTGCACCGCATCGTCACTGGCTGCGGCGGGTCAGGCGCTGAAAAATTCCTCCCGGCAATCTCTCGACCAAGCCGGCCAGCTCCAGCGCCAGCAGGTGGCTGTGCGCGTCGGCGGCGGACAGGCCGGCGCGCAGGGCCAGGGCGTCGGCATGGGCCGGGTCGTGGCCGAGCGCGGTCAGCACCGCGTCGAGCTCGGCGCGCAGCTGGGCGGTGGCCTGCAGCCGCTCGGCGCCGGCGCCGGACGGCGCCGCCGGCAACAGTTCGACCAGCACGTCGGCGGCGGACTCGGCCAGTTTGGCGTTGCCCTCCCGTATCAGCGCGTTGCAGCCCTTGCTCAGCGCGGAGTGGATGGAACCGGGCACGGCGAACACGTCGCGTCCCTGGTTGAGGGCAGAGCGCGCCGTGATCAGCGATCCGGACTGCGCGGCCGCCTCGATCACCAGCACGCCGCGCGCCAGGCCGCTGATGATGCGGTTGCGGCGCGGAAAGTTGTCCGGCAGCGGCGGCGTGCCCAGCGGATACTCGCTGACGATGCAGCCCTCTGCGGCGATGCGCAGCGCCAGCTCGCGGTTGCGGGCAGGATACACGCGGTCGATGCCGGTGCCGACCACGGCCACCGTGCCGCCTGCCGCCGCCCCGGCGGCCAGCGCGCCGCTGTGCGCGGCCGCGTCGATGCCCAGCGCCAGCCCGGACACCACGGTGAGCCCGGCCGCCGCCAGGGCTTCGGCGAAGCGGTCGGCGTTGGCCACGCCCTGCGCGCTGGCGTTGCGGCTGCCGACGATGGCCACTGCAGGCTGGTACAGCAGCTCGCGCCGCCCTCTTGTATACAGTAGCAGCGGCGCGGCCGGGATATTGCTCAGCTGGGGCGGGAAAGCCGGGTCGTCCAGCGCCATCAGCGCATGGCCGGGCTGCTCCTGCCAGCGCAGCGCGGCCTCGGCCAGGCGGGCGCACTCGGCCAGCAGCGCCGGCGGCGGGCAGCGCAGCGCCTGCACGGCGGCAGGCACCAGCTTGTCTGCCAGCACCTCGCACAGCAGGCTGCCCAGCGCGGCGGGGTCGGCCTCGAAAACGCGGCCGGGATGTTGCAGTTCAGATATCAGCTCGGCGCCGGCGGCGACGCCGACGCCGGGCGTCAGCTGCAGACGCAGCCAACTGGCGAGCACCGCGCAACTCAAGGGTTGCGCGGCGGCGGGGGCGGGGGTATCCGTGGCTTGCACGGCGGGGGTTACTCCGGCGATTTGGCGACGTCGCCCACTTCCACTGGCGCCGTCACCTGCATGATCAGGCCGTAAGAAATATGCTTGAACACGCGGAAGATAAACAAGCTGCCCACTTCCTCGTCCGGCAGCTTGACCTGCGGTTTGCCCAGGTTGTGCCAGCCTTTGCTGGCGCCCGGATCGATCACCGTCTGCCCCTTATGGTACAGCTGCAGCACGGAGCCGATATCGAGTCCGTCAAGCTTTCCGCGATTAATGCTGACAACCTGGTTCTGGCCCGCGTGGCTCACGCCGCCGTAAATGGCCACCACGGCCGCGTCCACCTGGCGCTCCGGCGGGTGCGGCACGTAATTCTGCATCGGCGTGGGCGGCGCCTGCATCAGCAGATCGCCCTTGCCCATCTCTTCCTTGGCGGTGGCCACGGTGAAGGTGTGCACTTCGGAACCCGGCTTGGCGGCCGTCACCAGCTTGAGCGTGCCTAAATAGAAAGCTTCCTGGCCGATCACGGCCTTGGTGACCGGGTCCTTCAGCGGTTTGCCGGGACGGAACACCTGGAACGAGGTGCCTCCCTTCAGGTCGCCGCGCACATAGGCTTTTTCATCCTTGCCGAGGAACACGTGGCCTTCCTGCGCCGCGATGATGCGGGGCGCGTTCTTCAGCTCGTCCTCTTCGATGATCAGCGGCTGGGTCAGGAAGGGTTCGATGTCGCCGGTCGGGATCGACTGCACGGCATCCTTGCCCAACCCTTCCATGCGCAACTGCGGCGACAGGCGCAGCGCGGACGGGTCGCCCGACCCGCTGCCGCTGCCGGCCCCCACCCGGTTGCCCAGGCGCAGGCGGCCAGCGGCGCGGTCCAGGTAGACGATCTGGCCCGGATAGATCCAGTGCGGATTGCGGATTTCCTCGCGGTTCATGCCCCACACCTGTGGCCAGCACCAGGGACGGTCGAGGAACTTGCCGGAAATATCCCACAGGGTGTCGCCCTTGACCACCACGTGCTGGTCCGGCGCGTTGGGCCGGAATTCGCAGGTCAAGGCCTGCGCCGAGGCTGCCGCTGCACCGGAAATGAGCGTCGCGATCAACAGGCGTGCGCCGACTGTGCTAAAATTTTTCATTGAGATGTCCGTTAAAGGCGGGCATGGACGAAAGGCTGGATCGCGACCTGAGGGTTGCCCTGCTGAATCAAATTCTGCCCATAATACCCTGAACTAGCAAGAGAAACCACGCTGCGCAGCAGGGTGCGCCTGTTGCATTTTTAAGTCACACGACCAATCCGCATGTCCATACTGAATATTCTCCGCTATCCCGACCCGCGCCTGCACAAGATTGCGCAGCCCGTTACGGCCTTCGACGCGCGCCTGGCCAAACTGGTCGGCGACATGGCTGAAACCATGTACGAAGCGCCCGGCGTCGGCCTGGCCGCCACCCAGGTGGACGTCCATGAGCGCGTTGTCGTCATCGACATTACCGAAGACAAAAGCAACCTGATCGCCTTCATCAACCCGGAAATCATCTGGGCCAGCGAAGAGCGCCAGGTATACGACGAGGGTTGCCTGTCGGTGCCCGGCGTGTACGACGGCGTGGAGCGTCCCTCCCAGGTAAAAGTGCGCGCCTTCGACGTCAAGGGCGAACAGTTCGAACTGGAAGCCGACGGCCTGCTGGCCGTGTGCATCCAGCACGAAATGGACCACCTGATGGGCAAGGTGTTCGTGGAATACCTGTCGCCGCTGAAGCGCAACCGCATCAAGACCCGCATGATCAAGGAAGAGCGCGGGCTGGCGCGCGAGAAAGCGCTGCGCGAGCAAGGCCGCCGCATCTGATGCCAGTACATGGCCGGCGCAGTCCGGCCATGTTTGTTTTGTGCCAACCAGTTTAGTGCCACCTCCAGAGGACAAAAGATGAAAATAATCTTCGCGGGCACACCCGAATTCGCAGCCGTTGCGCTGCAAAGCCTGCACGAGGCGGGTTTCGAGATCCCCCTGGTGCTGACCCAGCCCGACCGCCCTGCCGGACGCGGCATGCATTTGCACCCGTCCGCCGTCAAGCAGTACGCCGTGGCGCACAACATTCCCGTCGCGCAGCCCCTGTCGCTGCGCATGGACAGCAAAGACCCGCAGCGCGCCGCCGAGGCCAAGCAAGCCCATGAGCTGCTGCTGGCGACCGATTACGACGCCATGGTGGTGGCCGCCTACGGCCTGATCCTGCCGCGCAGCACGCTCGACATCAAGCCCTGCATCAACATCCACGGTTCGCTGCTGCCGCGCTGGCGCGGCGCCGCGCCGATCCACCGCGCCATCGAAGCCGGCGACGCGGAAACCGGCGTCACCATCATGCAGATGGAAGAAGGCCTGGACACCGGCCCCATGCTGCTGATCGAGCGCCTGCCGATCGGCCCGCAGGACAGCACCGGCATACTGCACGACAAGCTGGCCGCCATGGGCGCGCGCATGGTCGTCAAGGTGATGCAGAAGATGGAGCACGGCATCGTGGAAGCGGTGCCGCAGCCGGAAGCGGGCGTCACCTACGCCGCCAAGATCAGCAAGGAGGAAGCGGCGCTGGACTTTTCCCAGTCCGCGCGCGCGATCGGCCGCAAGATCCGCGCCTTCAATCCCTTCCCCGGCGCGCACGGCGACGTGAACGGCGTGACCATCAAGCTGTGGGGCGCGGAGGTACTGGACGCCGACAGTTCGGCCCCGGCCGGCCAGGTGCTGGCGGCCGACGCGCAGCACGGCATCGTGGTGGCCTGCGGCGGCGGCGGTTCGCTGCGCCTGACCGAACTGCAAAAGCCGGGCGGCAAGCGCCTGCCGGCCAGCGAGTTCATCAAAGGCTTCGCGCTGGATGGCCTGCGCTTCGCCTGAGCGGTGAGCGCGACCTTGCCGGAAGCGGTGCGCATCGACCAGCTGGCTGCGCTGCGCGCCCTGCGCCGCGTAGTCGAACTGGGCAGCTTCACGGCTGCCGCCGAGGCGCTCAACCTGAGCCATACCGCCGTCTCGCGCCAGGTCAAACAGCTGGAAGCCCACCTCGGCGCCCAGCTGCTGAACCGTACCACGCGCCGTTTCGCCCTCACCGATGCCGGCAAACAGTACTACGAAGCCAGCCGCCAGATCCTCGACGCCCTGGACGACGCCGACCGCGCCGTCGGCCAGCACCAGGCGCGCCCGTCCGGCAGCCTGCGCATCAACGCGCCGATGGCCTTCGGCACGCTGGAGCTGGCCGCCTGGCTGCCCGCGTTCATCGCGCAATATCCCGAACTGAAAGTGGACCTGGTCTGCAACGACCGCATCGTCGACCTGATTGAAGACGGCTTCGACGTCGCCCTGCGCCTGACGCGCAGCCTGCCCGACTCCACGCTGATCGCCAAAAAACTGGCCGGCAGCCCGCTGCTGCTGGCCGCCAGCCCGGGCTATCTGAAGCAGCACGGCACGCCGCGCACGCCCGCCGAGCTGGGGCGGCACAACTGCCTGGTCTACACGCAGGCGCAGCACCCGCGCGAATGGACTTTCAGCAGCCCCGGCGGCGGCGAGGAGACCGTCAGCGTGCAAGGCAGCCTGCAAGCCAACACCAGCGTGGCCCTGCGCGCGGCCGCGCTGGCCGGCCTGGGCGTCATCAGCGCGGCCGCCTTCATCGTGCATGAAGACGTGCAGCGCGGCGCCCTGGCCGCGCTGCTGCCGGACTACCCGCAGCGCCCGCGCGAACTGTACGCGCTCTACCCGCAGGGCCGCCACCTGTCCCCGAAAGTGCGCGCCTTCATCGACTTCGCCACCGCCCACTACCGCGAGCGCGGCTGGGCCTGAGGCCGGCCTACGCCGGGCTTGCAGCAGCCATCGCCTTCTGCACCGCGCGGTATTGCTGGGTGAGGCCGCCGTAGCCCCAGGCGGCGGGGCGGGCGTCGTCGATGTGGACGTAGCTGACCTCGTGCAGCGGCCCCAGCAGCCCCGCCATTTCCTCGAACACGGCCTTGATGTAGGCCGCCTTTTCAATCGCGGTGTTGGTCTCGTCGGTGATTTTAATGTCGAGGAAGAAGCTGCTCTTCTCCTGGTGCGCCAGCGAAGCGGCGCCGATGTACCAGTGCTGCGCCGGCACATGCGAAATGGCGATCGACGTCAGCGGCTGCGCCTTGTGCAGGATGTCATTGGTCAGGCGCAGCAGGATGGCGGCGGCACGCTGCGATTGTTCGGCGCTTGGAGCGGTGGACAGGGTGAGGTTCAGGATGGGCATGGCGCTACTCCTACAAGTGGTTAAGGTGTAGCCATCGTAGGCCCCCTTCACCACCCGCACCAGCCGTGGCGGCGCACAAGATTTGTGCGCCTGGCGCACTACCGCTTCAACTGGCGGATAGGCGACACGCGCGGCAGCACGTGGCGCCGGCTGCGCACTTCCTTGTTCCAGTCCTGGTTGGCCTGGTGCAGCGCGGCGTCGTAGTAGCCGCGCCCATGGTCCAGGTGCAGGCTGACGATGGAATGCCGCGCGCGCACGCCGCGCACGCCGATGTTGTTCAGCCGCAGGCCCATGTTCAGGTCTTCCCCGCCGTAGGCCATGCTTTCGTCGAAGCCGCCCACTTCCAGCACGTCGTGCCGGAAGGCGCAGCTGTTGGCGCCGCTGAAGGCGTTGCGCGGCGACAGGAAATCGTAGAAGCGCTGCAGGCGCGGGTTGCGCAGCAGGCGGTTGCGGTTCTTGTCGAAGCCCGGGATGGCGCGCAGGAAGTCGTAGTCGAACAGGCGCTGGTCCAGGATCGCGGGGCGCAGGTCGTTATTCAAATGGTACGCCTCCGGCACGCTGATATGGCTGCCGCCGGCCAGGAACGCCCCCGGACGGCTCAGGCGCAGATAGGTCTCGACGAAGTCGTCGCGCGGAACGCAGTCGCCGTCGGTGAACAGCAGCAGGTCGCCGCTGGCCCGCAGGATGGCCTGGTTCAGGGCGCGGCACTTGCCGAAGCCCCGGTGTTCCTGCGTGAGGTGGATCAACGGCAGGTCCAGGTGGCGGCAATTGGCCACCGCCTCGGCGATCTCCGGGAACTCGCCGTCCTGGGAGACGATGATCTGGTCCGGCATGCGGGTCTGGGCGGCATAGCCGGTCAGGACGAATTCCATTTCGCGGCGCTTTTTGTGCGCGGAGATGATAACGGTTATCTTCATGCACGCAATGGTACCGGAACAACGGCCATATTGCTGCGGCTTATACCGCCGTTGCTGCAATGCCGTATAATTTTAGACCCGGTATTGCATGCACAGCATCCCTTCAGCCACGTCGCGAAAGTACGAAATGAACAACAAAGCCAGCCAGCCACGCTATTCCAAGACCGAAGCCCAATTGCGCGACCTGCTCGCCAAGCGCATCATGTTCCTGGACGGCGCGATGGGCACCATCATCCAGCAGTACAAGCTGGATGAAATGGCTTACCGCGGCGGCCCCGCCGGCCGCTTCGCCGACTTCGCTGCGCCGGCCAACAGCGGCGCGCGCGAGCTGTTCGTCAAGGGGAACAACGAGCTGCTGACGCTGACGCAGCCGCACGTGATCCAAGAAATCCACGAGCGCTACCTGGCCGCCGGCGCGGACCTGATCGAAACCAATACCTTCGGCGCCACCTCCATCGCGCAGGACGACTACCACATGGCCCACCTGGCCTACGAGATGAACGTGGAAGCGGCCAAGCTGGCCAAGGCGGCCACCGCCAAGTACAGCACCCCGGACAAGCCGCGCTTCGTGTGCGGCGCGCTGGGCCCGACGCCCAAGACCGCCTCCATCTCGCCGGACGTGAACGACCCCGCCGCCCGCAACGTGACCTTCGACCAGCTGGTCGCCGCCTACTACGAGCAGGTGCGCGGCCTGGTGGACGGCGGCTCCGACGTGCTGCTGGTGGAAACCATCTTCGACACGCTGAACTGCAAGGCCGCGCTGTTCGCCATCGACCAGTACTTCGAGGAGCGCCCGGAGCAGGAACGCCTGCCGCTGATGATCTCGGGCACCGTGACCGACGCCTCCGGCCGCATCCTGTCCGGCCAGACCGTGCCGGCCTTCTGGAACTCGGTGCGCCACGCGCGTCCGCTGACCATCGGCCTGAACTGCGCGCTGGGCGCGGCCCTGATGCGCCCCTACGCCGAAGAGCTGTCGCAGATCGCCGACACTTTCGTCTGCATCTACCCGAACGCCGGCCTGCCCAACCCGATGAGCGACACCGGCTTCGACGAACTGCCGGCCGACACCTCGGCCCTGCTGCGCGAATTTGCCGACGCCGGCTTCATCAACGTGGCCGGCGGCTGCTGCGGCACCACGCCGGACCACATCGCCGCCATCGCCGCGCTGTTGAAGGACACCGCGCCGCGCGCGCTGCCGGAAGTGAAAGTGGCGCAGCGCCTGTCCGGCCTGGAGCCGTTCACCATCGACGACGACTCGCTGTTCGTCAACGTGGGCGAGCGCACCAACGTCACCGGCTCGAAAGCGTTCGCGCGCATGATCCTGAACGAGCAGTACGACGAAGCGCTGTCGGTGGCGCGCCAGCAGGTGGAGAACGGGGCCCAGGTCATCGACATCAACATGGACGAGGCGATGCTGGACTCGCTGGCGGCCATGACGCGCTTCCTGAACCTGATCGCCTCCGAACCGGACATCTCGCGCGTGCCCATCATGATCGACTCCTCCAAGTGGGACGTGATCGAGGCGGGCCTGAAATGCGTGCAGGGCAAATCCATCGTCAACTCCATCTCGATGAAGGAAGGCCTGGATGAATTCATCCGCCAGGCCAAGCTGTGCCGCCGCTACGGCGCCGCCGTCATCGTCATGGCCTTCGACGAAAAAGGCCAGGCCGACACCTTCGAGCGCAAGATCGAGATCTGCGAACGGGCCTACAAGGTGCTGACCGAGCAGGTGGGCTTCCCGCCGGAAGACATCATCTTCGACCCGAACATCTTCGCCATCGCCACCGGCATCGAGGAGCACAACAACTACGCGGTGGACTTCATCAACGCCACGCGCTGGATCAAGGACAACCTGCCGCACGCGAAGATCTCCGGCGGCGTGTCCAACGTGTCGTTCTCCTTCCGCGGCAACGACCCGGCGCGCGAAGCGATCCACACCGTGTTCCTGTACCACGCCATCAAGGCCGGCATGACCATGGGCATCGTCAACGCCGGCATGGTGGGCGTGTACGACGACCTGCCGGCCGAGCTGCGCGAGCGCGTGGAAGACGTGGTGCTGAACCGCCGCGAAGACGCCACCGAGCGCATGATCGAAATCGCCGGCACCCTGAAGGCCGGCGGCAAGGCCCAGGAGCAGAACCTGGAATGGCGCAACGCCATCGTCGAGAAGCGCCTGGCGCACGCGCTGGTGCACGGCATCACCCAGTTCATCACCGACGACACGGAAGAGATGCGCCAGCAGGTGCTGGCTTCCGGCGGCCGCCCGATCCACGTGATCGAAGGCCCGCTGATGGACGGCATGAACATCGTCGGCGACCTGTTCGGCCAGGGCAAGATGTTCCTGCCGCAGGTGGTGAAATCGGCGCGCGTGATGAAGCAGGCCGTGGCCCACCTGATCCCCTACATCGAAGAGGAAAAGCTGGCCGAGGAAAAGCGCACCGGCATCGTCGCCAAACCGAAGGGCAAGATCGTCATCGCCACCGTGAAGGGCGACGTGCACGACATCGGCAAGAACATCGTCTCCGTGGTCCTGCAGTGCAATAACTTCGAAGTGGTGAACATGGGCGTGATGGTGCCCTGCTCCGAGATCCTGGCGCGCGCCAAGCTGGAAAACGCCGACATCATCGGCCTGTCCGGCCTGATCACGCCGTCGCTGGAAGAGATGGCCCACGTGGCCAAGGAAATGCAGCGCGACGAGCACTTCCGCATGATGAAGATCCCGCTGCTGATCGGCGGCGCCACCACCAGCCGCGCCCACACGGCGGTGAAGATTTCGCACAACTACGATGGCCCGGTGGTGTACGTGCCGGACGCGTCGCGTTCGGTGTCGGTGGCGCAGTCGCTGCTGACGCCGGAAAGCCGCGAGCAGTACATCGCCGAGATCGAGCAGGATTACGTGCGCATCCGCGAGCAGCACGCCAACAAGAAGGCGCTGCCGACCGTGTCGCTGGCCGCCGCGCGCGCCAACAAGGCCAAGCTGGAATTCAAGCCGGTGAAGCCGAAGTTCATCGGCCGCCGCGTGTTCAAGAACGTGGACCTGGCGCTGCTGGCCAACTACATCGACTGGGGTCCGTTCTTCCAGACCTGGGACCTGGCCGGTCCCTTCCCCGCCATCCTCACCGACGAGGTGGTGGGCGAAGCGGCCAGCAAGGTGTTCGAGGAAGGCCAGGCGCTGCTGAAGAAACTGATCGACGGCCGCTGGCTCACCGCCAACGGCGTGGTCTCGCTGCTGCCCGCCAACAGCGTGAACGACGACGACATCGAGGTCTACACCGACGACGAGCGCAGCACTGTGGCCTTCACCTACTACGGCCTGCGCCAGCAGGGCGTGAAGCCGATCATCGACGGCGTGCAGCGCCCCAACCAGTGCCTGGCCGACTTCATCGCGCCGAAAGAATCCGGTGTGAAGGACTACATCGGCATGTTCGCCGTGACCTCCGGCCTGGGCATCGAGAAGTACGAGCAGCGCTTCGAAGACGCGCACGACGACTACTCGTCCATCATGCTGAAGGCCCTGGCCGACCGCCTGGCCGAAGCGTTCGCCGAATACATGCACGAGCGCGTGCGCAAAGACCTGTGGGGCTACGCGGCCGCCGAAACGCTGAGCAACGAGCAGATGATCGCCGAAGAGTACGCCGGCATCCGTCCCGCGCCGGGCTACCCGGCCTGCCCGGAGCACACGGTGAAGGCGGACATGTTCAAGGTGCTGCAGGCCGAAGAGATCGGCATGGAGCTGACCGAATCGTTCGCGATGTTCCCCGGCGCGGCCGTGTCCGGCTTCTACTTCGCGCATCCGCAGTCGAAGTACTTCACGGTCGGCAAGATCGGCAGCGACCAGTTCGAAGACATGGCGCTCCGCCGCGGCATCGACAAGGGTGAGCTGGAACGCTACCTGGCGCCCAACCTGTAAAAAACCGGGAACCTTTGCGCGCAGCGATGGCCTAAGCTGGAGTAGTCCACTTCAACGGAGGCCATATGGAAAACAAGGTTGCTATCAAACGCTGGCAGGATCAGCTGATCCTGCTGCTCGGCTTGTGGCAGTTCATTACGCCCTGGGTGCTCGACTACGGCATCCCGTCGCAGCTGGCGTGGAATGCCTTCGTCACCGGCGCGGTCATGGCGGCGCTGGCGGCGTTTGACCTGTACAAGACGTATTTCTGGGCAGTGGTGCTGAACCTGCTGGTTGGCATCTGGGTGGCGGTATCGCCCTGGGTGCTGGCGCGGGCCGAACAGCTGGTGGTGCCGCAGACGGCGATGTGGAACAACCTGATCGTCGGCGCTGCGGTTGCCGTGCTGGCGCTGTGGGAGATGCGCACCGATCCCGAACTGCGCACGCACTGGCCGGGCGCGGCGCACCCGTAATTGCGGCGGACATGGGGGGCTGGCTGCAGGACGGGTGAGCGCGCAGGCGCGTCACCCGCCAGCCTGTTACAGCGCGTAGCGGACGACGTTGTCGCTCCACTCGAAGGCGGCCATTTCCAGCTCCACCAGTTCATCGGTGGACACGGCCAGGTCGCGCAGCGTGGGCACGATCTTGTGCTCCATGTCCTCAATCTGCTCGATGCATTCGGCCAGCTTCAGCAGGTCGCCGAAGAAGCCGCCGCGGAACATCAGCGCGTCCTGCACTTCATCGCTGACGGGGATCTGCGCCAGGATTTCGGACATCGGAATGCCGAACAGCGTATCCATCAGCGACATGATGCCGACCGTGAAAGCGATGTCGGCCGCATGGTGCTGGCTGGGGCGCAGCTTGTGCGCCAGCAGCTCCAGCAGGCGGCCGCGGGTGGTGGCCAGCATCAGCAGCGGCGTCATGCTGTGGCCGCGCTTGCTCGGCTCGGCGTACAGCATGATCTGCAGCCAGCGCTGCAGCTGGCGGCGGCCCAGGATGGTGACGGCCTGGCTCAGCGAATCGATGCGCTGGCGGGCGCCCACGGCCGGCGTGTTCACCAGGCGCAGCAGGTTCAGCGCCAGCGACACGTCGCGCTTGATGGCGCGCTCGACTTCCAGGTTGTCCGCCTCGGAGGTGACCAGCGTCATCAGCTCCATCACGGCCAGCTGCGACGGCGACAGCTTCTTGCCGCTCATGATGACCGGCTTGGCGAAATAATAGCCCTGGAAATAGTCGAAGCCCAGGTCCAGGCAGTTCTTGAATTCGTCGCGCGTTTCCACCTTCTCGGCCACCAGCTTCTTGCCGTCCTGCTTGAAGCGCGGCGCCAGCTTCATCAGGGTGGGCAGCGGCGTGCTGCGCATGCTCATCTTCACGTATTCGATCATCGGCAGCAGCGTCTGCACGTTGCCGGTTTCGGCGGTCACGTCGTCCAGCGCGAAGCTGAAGCCGTGGCTCACCAGATCGGCCATGCGGCTCAGCACCGGCGGCGTCGCTTCCATCGTCTCGACGATTTCCAGCACCACTTTTTCACGCGGCAGGAAGCCGAAGATGTCGCTCATGATGACGTCGGCATCGACGTTGACGAAGCCGAGCGCGTCGCCGATCACCTTTTCCATGCCCAGCTGCGAAGCGTGGGCGATGACGGCGGCGGTGGCGCCGATGTCGCTGGTGATGTTGGCCGGCCCCACGGGCGCGTTGCGGAACAGCAGCTCATACCCGAACAGTGCCTGGTTGCGGTCCAGCATCGGCTGACGGCCAAGGTAGAACTCGCGCACGCGCAAGCTCTTGGAAGTTGTATCGTTGGTCGAAAGGTCGATCATGGGGGATTCATCTCTGTTCGTGGTGCCGAAGGGCAACTAACCCGCTGTTTTACGCGGTTTTACGCGATTTTACCTGATATTTTGGCATCATTTGCACGGCTTGTCTCGGACAATTTTAGTGAACCCTGGGCATCAGGTATGCCATCCAGAAATACTTTCAGCTCTCCGGGTGCAAACGCGGTCCATTGTTCATTGGTGGTGAGCGGCTGGGTGACGATGATGGCGACCCGGTCGTCCGGCGTGGTGACCTCGGAAAAGTCCACGCTCATGTCCTCGTCGGACAGCTCGGCCGTCACGAAGGGATACTGGCGCACCAGGTAGTACAGATTGGTGGAACAGTGCGCGTACAGCTCGTTGCCGCTGGAGAGCATCATGTTGAAGGTGCCGTGCGCGGCGATTTCCCGCACCAGTTCCTGCAGCACGGCGCGCAGCGCGTCCCGCTCGGGATGCGCGTCGCCGAAGCGCGCGCGCAGGGTTTGCAGGATGTAGCAGAAGGCGCGTTCGCTGTCGGTGTTGCCCACCGGGCGGAAGGCGCCGTCCAGCAGCGGGTGGAATTCCTTCAGGTCGCCGTTGTGCGCGAACACCCAGTAGCGCCCCCACAGCTCGCGCACGAAGGGGTGGCAGTTTTCCAGCGCCACCCGGCCTTGCGTGGCCTTGCGGATGTGGGCGATGACGTTGCGCGACTTGATCGGATAGCGCTTGATCAGCTCGGCGATCGGCGATTCGACGGCGGCCTGGTGGTCGACGAAAAGGCGCACGCCGGCGCCCTCGAAAAAGGCAATGCCCCAGCCGTCATGGTGGGTGTCGGTGCGGCCGCCGCGCATGGCGAAGCCGGTGAAGCTGAACACAATGTCGGTCGGGACATTGCAGTTCATGGCTAGTAATTGGCACATAGTAAGGGAGAATCTGCAACAGACTCCCACCTTACCATGCCTGCAGCCTTTAATGCAGCAGCACGGGCTGGCTCATCAGGGACTCGTAGCTGCCGAGGAATTCGTCGATTTCCTCCATCGTCGGCTCGCTGGCGATCAGCTGGTTGACGTCGCGCCGGAAGCTTTGCGCCAGCACGCCCGCGATGAAGATCTCGCGCTTGCAGCCTTTATCCACGATTTCATAGCCGCCAAAGCGCAACGCTTCCAGGTCGCGGTCCGCACCGAATTCAACCACGCTGTACTGCTCGCTGTTGTAGATAAGGTTCATTTTGCTTCCTTCACGCTTGGGGCGGAAGCTGGGATTGTTCCGCCGGTCCATATTGAAGTGGGGACCGGGCGCCGCTTTTCAAGCCTCGGCTTGCAAATCGGCAGCCAGGTCCAGCAAGTCGCCATACGGAGCCGCGAGCAGCATGCTGCGCAACTGGTCCACGTGCTCCGCGTTTGCCAGGCTGATGAACAGCTGCGCTGGCGGACGGCGCAGCAGACGGTTCAATGTTACTCGCAAAACGAGATTTCCTGCGCAGCACAGGCAACCGGGGGCAATCCGCAGCACTTGCAAGCCCGTTTCGGGTGCGTTTTCGAGGGGGGAATTGGCGTCCGCCAGGCCTTCGAGGATGACGGCGGCCGGCCGCGCGGCAGGCGCATCAGCAACGGCCAGCGCAGCGGCAATGGCCGCTTCGCGCACGGCGGCGCGCGGGCCGGTGACCAGCGTGGTGCGGGTACGGATGGGGGCGGTCATGGAAACGCCGCCGGCGCCGGTCCCGGGCGCGCCGGGAGCGGCACCTGCGGCGCTGGCCATTATTGGTTCTTCTTGGCCAGCTTGCCCGGCTCCACGCCCAGCTGCTTGAGCTTGCGGTACAAGTGGGTGCGTTCCAGGCCGGTCTTCTCGGCCACCCGCGTCATGCTACCGCCTTCGCGGCCCAGGTGGTGTTCGAAGTACATGCGCTCGAAGGCGTCGCGCGCTTCGCGCAGCGGCAGGTCGAACGACAGGTTGAACATATGGCCTTCGCCCGCCGTGGCGCCGCCGCCGCGCACCGAGGCGTGGGCTTGCGGCATGGCCGGGCTGAACGGCGCGCCGGCGGCCACCGCGCCGTCTTCCGGCGGCGGCGCCACGGCCGGGCGCGGCGCCAGGGCCGGCGACCGCACGGTTTCCTGGGCGCGCGTCAGGCCTGCCTGCACTGCCTTCAGCAGTTTCTGCATGGCAATCGGCTTCTCCAGGAAATTCAGCGCGCCGATGCGCGTGGCCTCCACCGCCGTGTCGATGGTGGCGTGACCGGACATCATAATGACGGGCATGGTCAGCAAGCCGTCGCGCTGCCATTCCTTCAGCAGCGTAACGCCGTCCGTGTCCGGCATCCAAATGTCGAGCAGGACCAGATCCGGCGCGCCTTGCGCACGCGCCTCGCGCGCCTGCTGCGCGTTTTCGGCAAGCTGTATTGCGTGTCCCTCGTCGCTCAAAATTTCCGAGAGCAACTCGCGGATACCCATTTCATCATCCACTACCAGAATGTTTGCCATCTATCCCTGCCTTTTTTCATTCGCCGGTCATGCTGACATTGTAAGCCTGCATGCTAGCAATTATTTTATTAGTCTTCCAATGTTATGCCAACTGCACCGGTGCCAACTTTAACAGCAAAATCAGTACCGAAGCGCCACTTCTATCGACATGGTTCTGGATATCGATCCGTCCCCCATGTTCGTCGATAATCTTTTTCACCATCGCCAGCCCCAACCCGGTGCCGCGCGCCTTCGACGTCACGTAGGGTTCGAAGGCGCGCGCCAGGATTTTGGGTGCAAAGCCGGGGCCGTTGTCCGAGATCGCCAGGCGCACCGCGACGCGGGTGCCGCCGTCCGCGCTCTGGTAATGGATGGCCTCGGTGACCACGTCGATGCGCGGCGCCGCGCCGGCCGGCGGCTGGTCCAGCAGCGCGTCCTGCGCGTTCTGCAGCAGATTGTGGATCACCTGGCGCAGCTGGGTGGCGTCGCCCATCACCAGCGGCAGCTGCGGCGCCAGCGCCAGGTGGATGATGTCGCTGCCCTCGCCGGTCAGGTATAGGTTCAGGATTTCCTCCACCAGCGCGTTCACGTCCAGCGGCTCGAGCACGGCCGGCGGGGTGCGCGCGTAGTCGCGGAAATCGTCCACCATGCGCTTCATGGCCGCCACCTGGTTGACGATGGTGGCGGTGGCCTTGTTCAGCAAGTCCACGTCGTTCTGCTGTTCGAGCTTGGATTCAAGCTTCATCTGCAGCCGCTCCGCCGACAGCTGGATCGGCGTCAGCGGGTTCTTGATTTCGTGCGCCAGGCGGCGCGCCACCTCGCCCCAGGCGATCGAGCGCTGGGCCGAGATCACGTCGGTGATGTCATCGAACACCACGATGTAGCCGCTGCCGTTTTCCACCGGCAGACGCGAGCCGCGCGTGAGCAGGGTCAGGTCGTGGTCGTCCGGATTGACGCTCTGGGCCGGGCGCGGAATCTCGATCTGGCGCTGCCAGTGCAGGCGCTGCACGTTGCGGCCGGCGGCCGAGTGCGCGCTCTGCGCCGAGAACGCGGCCACGATGGCGTTGGCGAACTCCTGCAAGCCTTCGATCTCGGTGAGCTGCTGGCCTATCATGGTGACGCCGGCGTGCTGCAGGATGCGCTCGACCGAATCGTTGCAGCTGACCAGGCGGAATTCGCCGTCCAGCACCATCACGCCGGCCGACATATTGGCCAGCACCGACTCCAGGTGGGCCTTGGCGTTCTGCAGCGCGGCGCGGTTCTTGTCGACCGCGATGCGCGCGTCCGACAGCTGGCGCGTCATGGTGTTGAACGATTGCGTCAAGGTGCCCAGTTCGTCCGAGCTGGCCACGATGGGGCGCGGCGACAGGTCGCCGCCGGCCACCGCGCGCGTGCCCTCGGCCAGCAGCAGCAGCGGCTGGGCCAGGTCGTTGGCGATCAGGAAGGCGGCCGCGATGGCGCCGAACACGGCCAGCAGCAGGGTCAGCGTCAGCGTTTCGATGTACATCTTGCGCAGGCCGACCCGGGCCACGAAGCGCTCCTTGTATTCGCTATAGGCGGTGCGCAGCATTTCGCCGTTGGCGGCCAGCTTGGGCGGCACCGCCTGGATAATCTGCAGGAAGCGCGGCGCCAGGTGGGCGCCGCTGGGCTGCACCGGGTCCGGGATCGCCATCAGCACGCGCACCCGCAGCACGTTGGAGGCGTCCGGCAGCGGCGGCGGCGGCGCGCCCACGCGGTCGTCGCGCAGCTCGCTGCCGCCCTCTGCCTGGGCGTACGATTCCTCGCTCTTGGCCACCGCCAGCATGGGCGCGTTGGGCAGGTCGGCCGACAGGTTGATGCGCTGCGGCCCGGTGGCCGAGACGATCAGCCCGCCCTCGGCGTCGACGATGATGGCGCTTTGCGTGCCGGGATGGTTCTTGACGAAGCGCGCCAGGATGGCCGGCGCGGCGTAGAACTGTTCTTCGGCCAGCAGGCTGGCGGTTTTTTTGGCTTGCCCGTTGAGGTCGGCCACCGCCTTGTCGAGCGCGTCGCGGCCCAGGTTCAGGCCGGCGTCCAGCGCTTCCTCGATGCGCACGTTGAACCAGGAATCGATGGAATGGGAAACGAACTGCACCGAGACCAGGAAAATCACCAGGCCGGGCAGCACGCCGATGGCGGCAAACAGCAGCACCAGCCGCGTCATCAGCTTGGAGCCGAACTTGCCGGCCCGGTAGCGCGAATACAGGCGGAACAGCGACACGCCGACCAGGATCAGCAGCGCCAGCGCCACGGCCGCGTTCAGGCCCAGCAGCCAGCCGTAATAGCGGTCGAACAGGCCGGAATTGTCGGAGGCGGAGGCGAGCAGGAACAGCAAGATGCTGACTGTGGCGCCGGCAACGACAAACAGGTACCGCAAGGCCGGCGTCACTTTATTCAGCCCTGTACAGGAAAGTTTTCTTGTTCGACGCCAGGCGCCATTCGCTGTTGTTGAAAGCGTTGACCTGGATCGGCTTGGGCAGGTAGTCGCGGTCCATGCCCATGCGCAGGGTGACGTTGTAGACCTCGCCCACCTTCAGCGCGCCGCGCGGCGCCACCACCCAGCGGCTGGGGCGGCGCAGCAGGAACAGCGCGTCCTCCAGCGTGGAGAAACTCTGGCGCACGCCGCTCACCGGGCCCACGTGGTACTGCCGCGTGAGCACGTTGTAATTGATGCTGAAGGTGCGCTTGACCTTGACGGCCTTCTCGTCCACCCAGTACCAGCGCGGACGGGTGAATTCGACTTCGGTGGTGAAATACAGGGTCACGCCGAACTGCAGCGCGTCTTCCAGGCCGTGGCTCAGCTCGAAGGAATAGGCGGCCGACAGGCGGTAGCCCTCTTCGGCCGCTTCGATGGTGGCGCGGGTGATTTCAACGATCTCGTCCGAAGCGTGCGCCGGCGGCAGCACGCACGCGAACATCAGCAGCAACTGGCAGGCGAGGAGTCGAAAAAAACGTAGCGTCACGAGTGGGCCGGTACTAGTTTGCACGCATGGGGTTTTTACACATCGATTACGCATTTTTCTGGAATAACGCGTAAAACAATCCATCGTGATCCTGTTCGGCACTGCCGGTGGGCAGCAACTGACCGGGCGCATCGAGACGGGTGGCGCCATGGCGCACCGCGAAAGCGGCCGCCTGCGCCTCGGATTCTTGCGGCCACAACGAACATGTCACGAACAGCAATTTACCATTGGGGGCGAGCATCTGCCAAAGGTTGTCGAGTATTTTGCCTGAAAGTGTTGCAAGTTGGAGCGTGTCGCCCTTGCGGCGCAGCCAGCGGATATCCGGGTGGCGGCGCACGATGCCGGAGGCGGTGCACGGCACGTCGGCCAGGATGCGGTCATAGGCCTGGCCGTCCCACCAGTCCGGGTGCTGGGCGTCGGCCGCCTTCATGGTGGCGCTCAGGCCCAGGCGCTCCAGGTTCTCGCCCACGCGCGCCAGGCGCTTGGCGTCCGCGTCCAGCGCAGTCACATCGGCGTCGGCCAGCTCCAGGATGTTGCAAGTTTTACCACCCGGTGCGGCGCACGCGTCCAGCACGCGCATGCCGTCCCGGACGTCGAGCAGCTGCGCGGCCAGCTGGGCCGCCGCGTCCTGCACCGACACCACGCCGGCGTCGAAGCCGGGTATCAGGTGCACGCCGACCGGCTTGGCCAGGCGCACCGCCTGCGGGCCGATCTGGGCGGCGGCGATGCCGGCCTGCTCCAGCGTGGCCAGGTAGTCGGCCACCGAGCTGCGGCGCGGGTTCACGCGCAGGGTCAGCGGCGGCGGCTGGTTGCCGGTGCTCAGCACGGCCTGCCAGTCGTCCGGGTAGGCCGCGCGCACGGCGTCAATCCACCATTGCGGGTAATTCCACTTGGCCACCGGCTGCAGCGCGGCCGCCTCCAGCAGCTCCTTGCGCTCGCGCTGGAAGCGGCGCAGCACCGCGTTCACCATGGGCTTGGCGCGTTCGGTGTCCGGGTGGGCCCAGGCGGCGCTGACGGTCTGGTCGACCACGGTGAACTGTTCATAGGCGGACGTGCCGTCGGCGTCCTTCTGCATCAGCGGCAGCGCGCAGGCCAGCAGGGCCGACACCAGCGGCTCCGGCGCCTTCGGCGCCATCATGGCGATCAGCGCGTCGCTGTGGCCCAGCGCGCGCATGGCGCGGTAGGCGATGTCCTGCATCGCGCCGCGCGCCTGCGGGGTGGCGTTGGTGCTGGCGAACACGCCGGCCAGCGCCTGCGGCAGCGCCATGCCGGTGCGCACCTGGGCCACGGCGGTGGCCGCGCCCAGCAGCGCGAAGGCCAGCGAATCGTGGCGCAGATCGGTCTGGAAATTGACTTGCAGCGCCGGTTTCAGGTCGCGGTGGTGGCTCTCGCGGAACTCCGGCTTCGGGCGCGGCGGCGCGAACTTGGGCTCGGGCGGCGCCTTGCGCTGCTTCGGCGCAGCCTTGGCCCAGACGGACGCGGCCGTTACCGCCTCCCCGCCAGCCGCCGGGGCCGGGCGGCGCTCCTGCGCCGGGCGCGGCGCCGATGCCGGGTTGCCGGCCTGGCCGCCGGCTGGGCCGCGCGGCTTGCCGGCCGCCGGGCCTGCGCCGGCCGGCTTGGCGTACGCCGGCCTGCCTGCTGCCGGATTGCCTGCTGCCCCCTTGCCCGGAGCGCCCTTGTAAGGCGCCTTGCCCGCGGCGGATTTAGCCGGCGCGGCAGGGGTTTTCAGTTTCAGGACAGGGCGCTCTTTGGTCATCTTGTTATATCCGTAATGGCTCGCGTCCGCCCATGGCAGGGCCGAGCGGCCCGCCGGGCCGCAAAAATCGCGGAAATTTTATAAAGGTGAGATTGTAACCGGGTTGTGGACAACTCCTGCAGCAAAGTACACGCCCTGTCGCCGGGCGCGCGCCGGGCAAACGTTTCATCACTCTGGCAAACCAGTATAATTACCGCTGTTTGGCCGGGGCAAAGCTGCCGGCCGTTTCGCTTTCAGCAGATTATTTAGCGCGGTCCAGCCGCCCACACGCACATGCTCGCCCAACAGAAACAAGAGATCACCGCACTGTTCAACGCCGCCCTGGCGCCCATCCTCGACGGTTCCGGCGTCAACGCCAACGTCGTGCTGGAACGCCCGCGCGACGCTTCGCACGGCGACGTCGCCTGCAACATCGCCATGCAGCTGGCCAAACAGCTGAAAATGAACCCGCGCGAACTGGCCACCAAGCTGGTCGCCGCGCTGCTGGAGAACCCGGCCGGCAAGCACATCGTCGCTGCCGCCGAGATCGCCGGCCCCGGCTTCATCAACCTGCGCGTGACCGACGCGGCCAAGCAGGCCGTGGTCAAGTCCGTGCTGGCGCAAGGCGCGCAGTTCGGCAATAGCGACGCCGGCTCGGGCAAGCAGGTGATCATCGAATTCGTGTCGGCCAACCCGACCGGCCCGCTGCACGTGGGCCACGGCCGCCAGGCGGCGCTGGGCGACGCGCTGTCGTCGCTGTTCGGCTCCCAGGGCTACAAGGTCACCCGCGAGTTCTACTACAACGACGCCGGCGTGCAGATCCAGACCCTGGCCACCTCGGTGCAGGCGCGCGCGCGCGGCTTCAAGCCGGGCGACGCCGAATGGCCCGAGTCGGCCTACAACGGCGACTACATCCAGGACATCGCCGACGACTTCCTGGCCAGGAAAACCGTGTCCGCCTCGGACGGCGCGCCGGCCACCGCCTCGGGCGACGTGGACGACATCGAGTCGATCCGCGCCTTCGCCGTGACCTACCTGCGCAACGAGCAGGACATCGACCTGCAAGCCTTCGGCGTGAAGTTCGACAACTACTACCTGGAATCGTCGCTGTACAAGGACGGCAAGGTGAACGCCGCAGTGGAAGCGCTGGTGAAAGCCGGCGTCACCTATGAACAGGAAGGCGCGCTGTGGCTGAAAACCACCGACTACGGCGACGACAAAGACCGCGTGATGCGCAAGAGCGACGGCACCTACACCTACTTCGTGCCGGACGTGGCTTACCATATCGTCAAGTTCCAGCGCGGCTTCGACCAGGCCATCAACATCCAGGGTTCGGACCACCACGGCACCATCGCGCGCGTGCGCGCCGGCCTGCAGGCGGTGAACCTGGGCATCCCGCAGGGCTACCCCGACTACGTGCTGCACAAGATGGTCACCGTGATGAAGGACGGCGCCGAGGTGAAAATCTCCAAGCGCGCCGGCTCCTACGTCACCGTGCGCGACCTGATCGAATGGTCGGGCGGCGGCGACATCACCAAGGGCCGCGACGCGGTGCGCTTCTTCCTCATCTCGCGCAAGGCCGACACCGAGTTCGTGTTCGACGTGGACGTGGCGCTGAAAACCTCGGACGAAAACCCGGTCTATTACGTGCAGTACGCCCATGCGCGCATCTGCCGCATGCTGGAACTGTGGAACGGCGACGAAGCCTCGCTGGCCGGCGTCGACCTGTCGCCGCTGACCGCGCCGTCGGAGGCGACGCTGCTGGCCGCGCTGGCGGCCTACCCTGAAGCGCTGGCGCGCGCCCAGGCCGAACTGGGCCCGCACCAGGTGGCGTTCTACCTGCGCGATCTGGCCGCCGCGCTGCACAGCTTCTACTTCGCCGAAAAAGTACTGGTGGACGACGAGGCGACCAAGCTGGCGCGCCTGGCGCTGATGGTGGCGACCCGCCAGGTGCTGCGCAACGGCCTGGCGCTGATCGGCGTTTCCGCTCCAAACAAAATGTAATTGCGAAGGATATCCCGCACAATGAGTTTCCGTTCCCGCCCCATCTCTTTGGACCGCCAGCAGGGCAACACGCTGGTGGGCATCATCATCGGCCTGGTGATCGGCCTGGTTATCGCGGTCATCGTGGCACTGGTGATCACCAAGGGCGCCACGCCGTTCACCGACAAGTCCGGCAAGGTGGGCAAGTCGGCGGAGCCGACGGCGGGACAGATCTCGGACCCCAACAAGCCGATGTACGGCAACAAGGAAGCCGCGCGCGAAGCTGCGCGCGACTTCTCGCGCGATTCCGCAGCGGCGCCCGCGGCGCCGGCTGCAGCTCCGGCGGCGCCGGCGGCTCCGGCCGCGCCGTCCAAGCCGGCGGTGGACGAACTGCAGCAGGTGGTGGACAAGATCGAAGCGGCCAGCAAGGCCAAGCCGGGCGCCACCAACGTGCAGCCGACGCCGACCGGCCCGGCCGCCGGCGCTGCCGCCGCCCCGGCCGCAGCAGGCGAAGAGAAGTTTGTATATTATCTGCAGGCAGGCGCTTTCCGCGAAGTGGCGGACGCCGAAAACACGCGCGCCAAACTGGCCCTGCTGGGCTTCGAGGCGACCGTGTCCGACCGCACCACCGATACCGGCGTGCTGCACCGCGTGCGCATGGGCCCGTACAATCAGGTGGAAACGATGAACAAGGTGCGCAGCAAACTGTCCGAAAACGGCATCGACGTGGCAGTGGTGCGTAATCAAAAATAAGCAAAAACAAGCAGAAATAAGGAAATCCGCATGCGTATCCTGAAACAGCTCCTGAGCGTTGTCGCATTGTGCAGCGTGGCCTTTGCCGCCACCGCGTCCCCGGCCGCGCCGATCAGCGGCGTGGAATACCAGACCCTGGCAACCGCGCAGCCGACCGACACCGGCAAGAAGATCGAGGTCATCGAGTTCTTCGCTTACTACTGCCCGCACTGCAACAACCTCGAGCCGCTGCTGGAAGCCTGGGTCAAGAAGCAGGGCGACAACATTGTCTTCAAGCGCGTGCACGTGCCGCGCGACGAAAGCGTGCTGCCGCAGCAGAAGCTGTTCTACACGCTGGAAGCCATGGGCCTGCTGCCGCAGTACCACAAGAAGGCGTTCCACGCGATGCACGTGGAACGCAACCGCCTGAACCGCGACGAGCAGGTGTTCGACTGGGCGGCCGCCAACGGCATCGACCGCCAGAAGTTCATCGACACCTACCGCTCCTTCGGCGTGCAGGCCAAGATCAAGCGCGCCGGCGGCATGATGGACTCCTACAAGATCGACTCCTGGCCGACGCTGATCGTCGACGGCCGCTTCCAGGCTTCGCCGCACCTGGCCGCCGCCGGCATGCAGGGCAACCCGACCGAAGCGGAGCTGCAGGCGGCCGCGCTGCAGGTGATGGACTTCCTGGTCGCCAAGGCCAAAGCGGAAAAGAAATAAACATGGGCCGCCGTTGAAACGCGTATTCATCACCGGCGCGTCCAGCGGCATCGGCGCCGCGCTGGCGCTGCGTTACGCGCAGCACGGCGCCACTCTCGGCCTGCTGGCCCGGCGCGGCGAATCGCTGCAGGCGCTGATCGCCACCCTGCCCTACCCTGAAAAACACCGCGCCTACGCGGTGGACGTGCGCGACCATGCGGCCATCCGCGCGGCCGCCATGGACTTCATCGAATACACCGGCGGCGCCGACATCGTCATCGCCAACGCCGGCATCTCGCACGGCACGCTCACCGAATACGCGGAAGACCTGCCGGTGTTCGAATCCATTATCGCCACCAACCTGAACGCCACGGTGGCCACCTTCGCGCCGTTCATCGCGGCCATGAAGCTGCAGAAGACGCCAACCCGGCTGGTGGGCATCGGCAGCGTGGCGGGCATACGCGGCCTGCCCGGCGCGGCGGCCTACAGCGCCTCGAAGGCGGCGGTGATCAGCTACTGCGAATCGCTGCGGCTGGAGATGAAACCGCACGGCATCGGCGTGGTGACGATTTCGCCCGGCTACATCGATACCCCGATGACGCAGCGCAACGCCTATCCCATGCCCTTCCTGATGGCGCCGGAAAAATTCGCGGCGGCGGCCATGCGCGTCATCGAACGCGGCAACAGCTACGCCGTCATTCCCTGGCAGATGGGCGTGGTGGCCAAGGTGCTGCGCGCGCTGCCCAACGCGGTCTACGATTTCGCCTTCGCCAAGGCGCCGCACAAGGCCCGGCTCAACAACAAAGCACCATGAATCCGCAACTCAACCCGGCCGCCATTGCGCGCCACTGCGCCGAATGCGCCAACCACGTGGCGATCGAAGTGGTGCCCGAAACCGGTTCCACCAATCTCGACCTGCTGCAGCGCGTAAACGCCATGAGCGGCCCGGTGCTGCTGATCGCCGAACGCCAGACCGCCGGCCGCGGCCGGGCCGGCCGCCCGTGGCTGTCCCAGCCCGGCTCCACGCTCACCTTCTCGCTGGCCTGGCGCTTCAAGGGACCGCTGCAGAACCTGGTGGGGCTGCCGCTGGCGGTGGGCGTGGCGCTGGCGGAAACCATGACCGCGCTGGGCGTGCCGGTGCAGCTGAAGTGGCCGAACGATTTGCTGAAGGACGGCGCCAAGCTGGCCGGCATCCTGGTGGAAACGCAGGCAGCGCAGGACGGCGCCATCTGGGCCGTCATCGGCGCCGGCATCAACCTGCTGATGCCGGACCAGCTGGAAGCGGACATCGGCCGCGAGGTGGCGTCCGCGCCCTGGCTGGCGCAGATGGACCGCAACGAACTGATGGCCGCGCTGCTCAACCGGCTGGCCTCGGTGCTGGCCGAGTTCGACGACACCGGCTTTGCTGCCTTCACCGAACGCTGGAACCGCCTGCAGGCATGGCGCGGCCAGAGCGTGCGCATCCTCGACCACGGCGACACGCTGCACGAAGGGCTGAGCGCCGGCGTGGACGGCTCCGGGCGCCTGCTGCTGGACACCGCCCAGGGCCGGGTGGCCGTGCTGTCGGGCGACGTGTCGCTGAGGCTGGCGCCATGATCCTGCTGATCGACGCGGGCAATACCCGCATCAAATGGGCGCTGGCCGAGCCGGACGCCGCCCCCGGCACCTGGCTGGACTACGGCGCCGTGATGCACGCCGACGCCGCCCAGCTGCCGGCCGCCTGGCACGCCGCGCACGCCGCGCTGGTGGCGGCCGGCCACGCGCCCGCCAGCCGCGTGCTGGCCGCCAACGTCGCCGGCGACGCCCTGCGCGACCGCCTCGCCGGCATGCTCACCACCGGCGCCCTGCTCATCGCGCCCGGCGCCATCGAATGGTTCGCCTCCGTGCCCGAGCGCGCGGGCGTGAAGAACGGTTACCGCAACCCGGCCCAGCTGGGCTGCGACCGCTTTGCCGCCGCCATCGGCGCCCATGCGCTGGCGCCCGGCCAGGCCGTCATCGTGGCCAACTGCGGCACCGCCACCACCATCGACGCGGTAACGGCCGACGGCGTCTTCCTGGGCGGGATGATCTTGCCCGGCCTGGGCCTGATGGCCACTTCGCTGGCGCGCAACACGGCGCAGTTGCCGCAGATAGCGCAAGGCGGTAAGCTGCCGACTGGATTCGCCGACAACACCGACGACGCCATCCTGAGCGGCCTGCTGGCGGCGCAGGCCGGCGCCATCGAGCACGCCTGCGCGCTGCACCGGGCCGAGGCCTGCCTGATCTCGGGCGGCGCGGCGGCCTATATCGCACCGGCCCTGCCTGCGCAGATTCCGCACCGCCTAGTGGACAATATCGTGCTGATCGGATTGCAGGCTGCCGCCGGCAGCGCCCGGCCTTAATCACCATGCAGGAACGCCCGTGCTGAAACTTATCTTCTGGTTGCTACTTGCCGTGAACGGCGTGCTGTACGCCTACGGGCAGGGCTATCTCGGCCATTTCAGCGGCAACGAGCGCGAACCGGCGCGCCTGAAGAACCAGCAGAACGCGGACAAGCTGGTGGTGATTCCACCCGCCCGTGCAAACGCCGCCGTGGCCGCGCCCAGTCCCGCCACGGCCGGGGCGCCGGAACAGAAGAAAGCCGAAACCGTGGCCTGCTTTGAAGTGGGCAATTTCATGCTGGCCGACGCGCGCCGTTTCGAGGCGGCCGTGGCGCCGCTGGACCTGGGCGACCGCCAGGCGCGCCGCAACATGCCTGGCACCGAGATCTCCAGCTACATCGTGCACATCCCGTCGCAAGGCAGCAAGGAAGCCGCCGACAAGAAAACGGCCGAGCTGCGCGCGCTGGGCGTGACCAATTACTTCGTCATGGCCGACAACCCGGCCATGCGCTGGGCCGTTTCGCTGGGCGTGTTCAAGACCGAGGCGGCGGCGCAAAGCCAGCTGGCCATGCTGCAGAAGCAAGGCGTGCACAGCGCCCGCGTGGCGCCGCGCATGAGCGGCAGCAAGCTGCTGGCCTTCCAGTTCCGCGATATCAGCGGCGAGGTCAAGGCGCAGCTGGAGGACAAGCTGAAAGCGTTCCCTAACCAGGAAGGCCGCAGCTGCAAGTAGCCTCGGTTAGCGCTGGATAATCAGGGGTTTCAGGCCCATCGAGGACGGCAAGCCGGGAATGGCTTGCGCGGCGTCCTGCCGGGTGGCATACGGTCCAGCGTACAGGCGGTGCACCTCGCCCGACGGCACAATCTCCAGACCACTCAGGGCGCCGTCCATGGCCAGCTTGGCCCGCACCGCTTCGGCGTTCTCCTTGCGGCCATAAGCACCCAGTTGAAGATAGAAGCCGCTTGTGCCCGCGCTGGCGGCGGTAGCGGCCGCGCCGGTGCCGCCGGCCGGCATCGACAACGCCGCTGCGGACACGCTGGTTTCGGCGCCGCTCACCGGCGTCAGGATCAGCGGCGCAGCGCGCGGCATCGCCTGCAAGGGCTGCAGGACCGCATTGGACTCGGCAGCGCTGGCGGCCGCAGGAGCAACAGCGGCAGCGGCCGGCGGCGGCGCCGGATACAGCATGGCGGCCATCTCCGCCGGAGCGCGCGGCTTGGGAGGTGCAGGTGCCGCCGCAGGCGCAGGCGCCGCCACGGCGGCCTTGTCCTTGCCGCCATCCTTGGCTCGCGCCGAATTGATGCGGTCCACCTCCGCCGGCAGAATGCGCTCCACCTCCAGCTGGTGGCTGCCCTTGCCCAGCAACCCCAGCTTCAAGGCCGCCGTGTAGGACACATCGATCACGCGCGTCGAATGGAACGGTCCACGGTCGTTCACGCGCACCACCACCTGGTTGCCGTTGTCCAGATTGGTCACCTTGGCGTAGGACGGAATCGGCAGCGTCGGATGGGCGGCGGACATCTTGTACATATCGTAGATCTCGCCGGACGAGGTGCGCTGGCCATGGAACTTCTTGCCATACCAGGTCCCCAGGCCGCGCTGCACGAAGGGTTTGTTCAGGTCCGTGATGGGCGTGTAGGTCTTGCCGAAAACGACATAGGGCTTGCTGTTGCGCGGATTGGGCGGCTCGTTGCGCACCTCCGCGTCCGGCGTCGCCATCAGGTTGGACGGCGGATTCTCGCCCGGCCCGTCGTCCTGGTAATAGCCGCCGCGCCCCGAGTTCGCGGGCGGCAGCACCGGCACGCCGGGCTCCTGTTGCGGCTTGGCCTGCGGCTTGGCGGCAGGCGCCGGACGGGACGCAGGCGTTGGCTGCTGCGGCGCGCTGCCGCAGCCGGCCAGCGCCAGCAGCGCGGCCAGCACGGTGCAGGAGCTTAGCTTCATACTCAGGCGGCGCATCATGTCTGCACCAGCTTGCGGTGGCGCTGGATGCTCATCAGGATGCCCGATGCGAGACCCAGCGTGAGCAGCGCGGTGCCGCCGTAGCTCATGAACGGCAGCGGCACGCCCACCACCGGCAGGATGCCGCTGACCATGCCCATGTTGACGAATGCGTAGGTGAAGAAAATCATGGTGACCGCTCCCGCCAGCAGGCGCGTGAAGAAGTTGGGCGCATTCCCGGCGATCATCAGGCCGCGCCCGATCAGCAGCAGGTACAGCAGCATCAGAAACAGATTCCCCACCAGGCCGAACTCCTCCGAATAGACCGAGAAGATAAAGTCGGTGGTGCGCTCGGGGATGAACTCCAGGTGGGCCTGGGTACCCTCTTTCCAGCCCTTGCCCATCAAGCCGCCGGAGCCGATCGCGATAGTGGACTGGATAATGTGGAAGCCTTTGCCCAGCGGGTCGGTGGTTGGATCGATCAGCGTCATCACCCGCTCGCGCTGGTAATCGTGCAGCAGCGACCATGCCACTGGCAGGCTGGCGCCGGCGGCGAGGGCCAGGGCCAGGATGGCCTTCCAGGACAGGCCGGCCAGGAAGATCACGCAGAAACCGGCCATGACCACGAGCAGCGAGGTGCCCAGGTCCGGCTGGCGCGCGATCAGGAACACCGGTATCAGCAGCAGCACCGCCGCGATGGCGTAGGAATGCCAGCGCAGCGTACCCTGGCGCTGCTGGAAGAACCAGGCCAGCATCAGCGGCACCGCGATCTTGGCGAATTCGGACGGCTGGATGTCGATCACGCCGATGTGCAGCCAGCGCCGCGCACCGAGCTTGATGGTGCCGAACAGCGCCACCGCAACCAGCAGCCCCACCGTGACCACATAGGCCGGCAGCGCGATGCGCATCATCATCTGCGGCGACACGTTGGCCACCATCCACATCACCAGGAAGGACATGCAGATGTTGCGCACCTGGTCTTCCATCTTTCCCGGGATGCCGATGCTGGCCGACACCAGCGTGACCAGGCTGGTGGCGAGCAGCAAGGTAATGATCAGCATCAGCGGACCGTCGAACACGGTCAGATAGGGTTTCATTCGGCGCCACAGCGAGCGCCTTTCGTTAATACGCATAGGCGTCCCTTATTCTTTCTTGCGCGGCTGCGCGGGCGGCGCAGGCGGCACTACGGCGGGCGGCACCACGGCAGGCGCTTGCGCAGGCGGCTGCGCGGCAGGCTTGGCGCCCGGCGGCGCCACGGCGGTGTGCTTGCGCGGCGCGGCCGGCGGTTGCGGCGGCGGGGTCTGGATCAGCGGCGGATTCGGCGCCGGCTGCGGTTTCGGTGCGGCGGCAGGCGCTGCGGCGCCGGGCTCTGCGCCCGGTGCCGCGGCGGCGCGGCGCTGTTCGTTGATAACGGCTGCCGCTTCCTCGTCCACCGGATCGAGCACCTGCTCGAAGGCTTCCGCGTCCTCCTTCGGCACCTTGGTGGTGTCCTTTGCCGGCAGCTTGCCCAGCAGGTAGTAGTCCAGCACCTTGCGCGCGATAGGCGCGGCGGCCGCGCCGCCGAAGCCCGCGTTCTCCACCACCATGGCCAGCGCGATGCGCGGCTTGTCGGCCGGCGCAAAAGCGGTGAACAGCGCGTTGTCGCGCAGGCGCTCGTTCAGCGTGGCGGCGTTGTACTTCTCGTTGGCCTTGATCGCCACTACCTGCGCCGTGCCGGTCTTGCCGCCCACGGTGTAGCCGGCGTTGGCGAAGGCGCGGTATGCCGTGCCGCCCGGCTCGCTGGTCACGCCCACCATGGCGTCCTTGATCAGGTCGATGTTTTCCTGCTTGAGCGGAATGCGGTAGCTCTCCTTCGGCACCGTCAGCGTGCGCGCGCGGGTGGCCCCGTCCTCGACGATCTTCACCAGGTGCGGCTTCATCACCACGCCGTTGTTGGCCAGGATGGACACCGCCTGCGCAATCTGCAGCGGCGTGTACGAGTTGTAGCCGGAACCGTTGGCGATGGAGATGGTGTCGCCGCCCACCCACTTGCCGGCCTGCGGATTTTTCTTGAAGCGGTTGCGCTTCCATTCCTGCGACGGCAGGATGCCGGTCTTCTCGTTTTCCAGGTCGATGCCGGTCGGCTGGCCGAAGCCGAACGGCTTCATGAAATCGTGGATCATGTCGATGCCCATGTCGCGGCCGAGCACATAGTAGTAGGTGTTGCAGGAGACGACGATGGACTTGCGCATGTCCACCGTGCCGTGCCCGCCCACCACGTCGTCGCGGAACTTGTGCGAGCCGAGGTAGAAATAGCCCGGATCGCCGATCGCCTGGCTCGGCGTGCGCTTGCCCAGCTCCAGCGCGGCCAGCGCCATGAAGGGCTTGAAGGTGGAGCCCGGCGCGTAGGTGCCGGACAGCGGCCGGTTCACCATGGGCCGGTCCAGCGAGGTATTCAGCTCGTTCCAGCTTTGGGTGTCGATGCCGTCCACGAACAGGTTGGGGTCGTAGCCGGGGCGCGACACGTAAGCCAGGATGTCGCCGGTTTCCGGCTCGATAGCCACCAGCGCGCCGCGCCATTCGCCGAAGGCTTCCTCCACGATCTGCTGCAGCTTGATGTCGATCGACAGGATCAGGTTGTTGCCCGGCGTGGCAGGGGTGCGCGACAAGGTGCGCACCGCGCGCCCGCCGGCCGACACTTCCACTTCCTCGTAGCCGGTAATGCCGTGCAGTTGCTTCTCGTAGCTCTTCTCCAGGCCTTCCTTGCCGATATGCTCGGTGCCCTTGTAGTTGCGCGCGTCGTCGCCCGCCTCGATCACCTTGGCCTCGTTCTGGTTGATGCGGCCGATGTAGCCCAGCACGTGCGACGCCGTTTCGCCCAGCGGATACTGGCGGAACAGGCGCGCCTGGATTTCCACGCCGGGGAAGCGGAAGCGCTGCGCCGTGAAGCGCGCCACTTCCTCGTCCGTCAGGCGGGTGCGCAGCGGCACGCCTTCGAAGCTCTTGGTTTCTTCCAGCAGGCGCCGGAAGCGCTTGCGGTCCTTGGCCTCCACCGACACCAGCTTGGACAGCTCGTCGATCACCTGCTCGAGCGGCACGCGCAGCTTGGACGGCGTGATCTCCAGCGTGTAGGCCGAGTAGTTGCTGGCCAGGACCACGCCGTTGCGGTCCACGATCAGGCCGCGGTTCGGCACCACCGGCACGAAGGCGATGCGGTTTTCCTCCGCCTGCGTCATGTAGTGATCGTGGTGCAGCACCTGCAGCCAGACGAAGCGCGCCAGCAGCAGCGCAAAGCAGACGAACACCAGCAGGCCGAGCGCCGACAGGCGCAGGCGGAACAGGTGCAGCTCGCGTTCGGTATTCTTAAGTTCAGTCATTGCAGGGTAAATCCAGGCCCTAGATCGGGCGCGTGTGGTCTTTGTCCACCGCGCGGCGCTGCGGCGCCAGCAGCAGCATGGAGATCACCGGCCACAGCACCACCGCCACCAGGCTTTCGATGAAGTACCAGAAGCTGGGGAATTTGCCGGACACGAAGAAGCGCACCATCAGCTGCACCAGCTGCGCCATCAGCAGCAGCGGGAATACGTGGATGGCTTGCGTCATCATGGGGAACCACAGCACGCGGCGGTGCATCATGATGGCGAAGTAGGACAGCAGCGTGTAGGCCAGCGCGTTCTCGCCCAGCAGCGTGGCGTCGTGCACGTCCATCAGCAGGCCGAGGAAGAAGGCGGTGCCGATGCCCACCTTGCGCGGCTGGTGCACGCCCCAGAACACCAGCGTCAGCGCCACGAAGTCCGGCGCGCCGACGAAGTGGCCCCAGGGCAGCAGGTTAAGCAGGAAAGCGCACAGCAGGCTGAACGCGATGAACAGCGGACTGACCGGCAGCAGAATGTAGTGTGGGCGATTCATCGCGGTTCTTTCTTGGGTTCGGCGGCGGCAGGCGCGGGGGCGGCTGCAGCGGCTGCAGCGGCTGCAGGAGCAGCGGCAGGAGCCGGCGTGGCGGCGGCAGGCGCGGCGGCGGCCTCCTTGGCGTCCTTGGCCGGCTTGGCCTTCTTGCCCGGCTTGACGGGTTCCTCCTCCGGCGGCCGTGGCGGCAGGTCCGGCGGCGACATCAGTATCAGCAGCTGGCGGTGGTTCTGGATGCCGGCCAGCGGCTGGCACACCACGCGCCCGAAGGCGCCGTTGCCGTTGTTTTCCACTTGCGACACGCGCGCCACGGCCAGGCCGGCCGGATACACACCGTCGATGCCGGAGGTGATCAGGATATCGCCCACCTGCACGTCCGCGTTGGGCGCCATGAAGCGCAGGTCCAGCTGGCCGGACTGGCCGCGTCCGTACGCCACGCTGCGCAAGCCGTTGCGCAGCAGCTGCACCGGGATGGCCTGCTCCTTGTCCGTCAGCAGCGTGACTTCGGAGGTGAACGGGAACACCCGCGTCACCTGCCCCACCACGCCCTGGTTGTCGATCACCGGCAGGCCAAGCTGCACGCCGGCCTGCGCGCCGCGGTCCAGCACCACCTTGCGGCTGGCGCTGTCGCGCGCGTCGTACAGGATTTCAGCCAGCATCGATTTGCCCGGCACGTGGTCGCGCGCGCCCAGCAGCTTGCGCAACTGCGCGTTTTCGGTGCTGTGGAGTTGCGCCTCCTGCAAAGCCTGCGCGGTGACGATCTGCTGCTGGCGCAAGTCGCGCACCTGCTTTTCCAGCGACGACAGCGAAGAGAAGTAATCGCCCACGCCGTACAGCGCGTCACGCGGCAGCAGCGCCGCCATTTGCAGGGGGTAGAGCACGGTGCCGACCACCTGCCGCACGGTCGTCAGCGCGTGCATGCGCGCATCGGCCAGTAACAGAGCAATCGAAATGCAGGCGAACAGCGTCATCTTGACGCGCGCCGGCGCGCCTTGTTTGAAGAGTGGCGGAGGACTGTATTCCATGACTTCCAATAATCCGGCGCTCACGCGCCACCGAAACCCGGCGCTCGCGCGCCACCGAACGGCCTTAGCTAAAAAACCAGCTTATAAAGCAGCGGGGCGGCTCCTGGCCGCCCCGCTTACTCAGATCATTCGTAGGAGAAGATGGAACCCAGTTGGTCCATCCGCTCCAGCGCCATGCCGGAGCCGCGCACCACGCAGGTCAGCGGGTCTTCGGCCACCAGCACCGGCAGGCCGGTCTCCTCCATCAGCAGGCGGTCCAGGTCGCGCAGCAGTGCGCCGCCGCCGGTCAGCATCATGCCTTTTTCGGCGATGTCCGCGCCCAGTTCCGGCGGGGTCTGCTCCAGCGCGTTCTTCACGGCGGAGACGATGTTGTTCAGCGGGTCGGTCAGCGCTTCCAGGATCTCGTTGGACGAAATGGTGAACGAGCGCGGAATGCCTTCGGACAGGTTGCGGCCCTTGACTTCCATCTCTTTCACTTCGGAGCCCGGGAAGGCCGAACCGATGGCTTTCTTGATCGCCTCGGCGGTCTGTTCGCCGATCAGCATGCCGTAGTTGCGGCGGATGTAGTTGACGATGGCTTCGTCGAATTTGTCGCCGCCCACGCGCACCGAACCCTTGTACACCATGCCGCCCAGCGAGATGATGCCCACCTCGGTGGTGCCGCCGCCGATGTCGACCACCATCGAGCCGGTGGCGTCGGAGACCGGCAGGCCGGCGCCGATTGCGGCGGCCATCGGTTCTTCAATCAGGTACACCTGCGAGGCGCCGGCGCCCAGCGCCGATTCGCGGATCGCGCGGCGTTCCACCTGGGTCGAGCCGCACGGCACGCAAATGATGATGCGCGGCGACGGGCGGAAGAATTTGGAGTCGTGCACCATGCGGATGAATTGCTTCAGCATCTGCTCGGTGACGGTGAAGTCGGCGATCACGCCGTCCTTCATCGGGCGGATCGCCTCGATGTTGCCGGGCACCTTGCCCAGCATCTGCTTTGCTTCCTTGCCGACTGCCTGGATCGTCTTCTTGCCGTTCGGGCCGCCTTCCTGGCGGATCGCTACTACCGACGGTTCGTCCAGCACAATGCCGGAACCGCGTACATAAATCAGGGTGTTGGCCGTGCCCAAGTCAATGGCCAGATCGGTGGAAATATACCTGCGTAAAAAACCAAACATGAGTATCCTGTGGCGCGTTGCCCGCACGCGCGGGCAGTTATAGGGAGTATCCGTGGAGGCGGCGGCGGCCGGTGCGGCATTGTGCACGGCGCCAGCTACGCATCAACCCGCCATTCTACCTTATAATTCGAATGTTATTTACCATTAATCGGCTCTAAAGTGCAGCGCCGCAACGCGTAAATTACGCGGTAATTGCCGGATTTTCAAGGCCAAATAGCCGGATTTACAAGTTCTTTATCAATACTACAACCGCGCGGTCCGCCGCGCTTCTCGCCATGTCCCTGACACTATCCGACGTAAAACGCATCGCCAACCTGGCACAACTGGAAATGAGCGAAACCCAGGCGGGAACCGCCCTGGATCAGCTGAACGGTATTTTCGCGCTGGCAGAGCAGATGCAGGCCGTGGACACCACCGGCGTTGCCCCTCTGAGCCACCCGCTGGCGGCCCACATGAACAACATCGCCCTGCGCCTGCGCGAAGACGTGGCCACCGAGCCGAATCGCCGCGAATACTATCAAACGGTGGCGCCGAAAACCGAAGACGGCTTGTACCTGGTACCGAAAGTGATTGATTAAGAAATAATGCCCATGCATACCAAAACCATCAAAGAGCTGTCCGCGCTCCTGCAGAACAAAGAGATTTCCGCCACCCAACTGGCGACGCATTTCCTGGACCGCATCGAAAAAAGCGACCTGAACGCCTTCCTGCACGTAGACCGCGCGCTGACGCTGGCGCAAGCGGCCGAAGCGGACGCGCGCATCGCCGCCGGCACCGCCACCCCGCTGACTGGCGTGCCGATCGCCCACAAGGACATCTTCGTCACCCAGGGCTGGCGCTCGACCGCCGGCTCGAAAATGCTGGCCAACTACGTCAGCCCCTTCGACGCCACCGTGGTGCAGAAGTTCAACGCGGCCGGCATGGTCACCCTGGGCAAGCTGAACTGCGATGAATTCGCCATGGGCTCGGCCAATGAAAACTCGGCCTTCGGTCCCGTGAAGAACCCGTGGGACCACGCGGCCGTGCCGGGCGGTTCCTCGGGCGGCTCGGCCGCCGCCGTGGCCGCACGCCTGGCGCCGGGCGTAACCGGCACCGACACCGGCGGCTCGATCCGCCAGCCGGCCGCCTTCTGCGGCATCACCGGCATCAAGCCCACCTACGGCCGCGTGTCGCGCTTCGGCATGATCGCCTTCGCCTCCTCGCTGGACCAGGGCGGCCCGATGGCCCGGACCGCCGAAGACTGCGCCCTGCTGCTGAACGCCATGGCCGGCTTCGACGAGCGCGACTCGACCAGCCTGACGCCGGAACAAGGCGGCGTGCAAGAAGATTTCGCGCGCGACCTGGACCAGCCGCTGGCCGGCCTGCGCATCGGCGTGCCGAAAGAGTACTTCGGCGAAGGCCTGGCGGCCGACGTGGAAGCGGCCGTGCGCGCCGCGCTGGCGAAGTACGTGGAACTGGGCGCCACCCTGGTCGACATTTCGCTGCCGAACACCGCGCTGTCGATCCCCGCCTACTACATGATCGCCCCGGCGGAAGCCTCGTCCAACCTGTCGCGCTTCGACGGCGTGCGCTTCGGCCACCGCGCCGACGGCTACAAGGACCTGCAGGACATGTACAAGAAGACCCGCGCCGAAGGTTTCGGCCCGGAAGTACAGCGCCGCATCATGGTCGGCACCTACGTGCTGTGCCACGGCTACTACGATGCCTACTACCTGAAGGCGCAGCGCATCCGCCGCCTGATCGCGCAGGACTTCGAAGCCGTGCTGAACGGCCCTAACGCCGTCTGCGACGTGATCATGGGCCCGGTGGCCCCGACCGTGGCCTGGGACCTGGGCTCCAAGTCCGACCCGGTGGCCAACTACCTGGCCGACATCTACACCCTGTCCACCAGCCTGGCCGGCCTGCCCGGCATGTCCATCCCTTGCGGCTTCGGCCAGGGCGACAAGAATGGCAAGCGCCCGGTCGGCCTGCAAATCATCGGCAACTATTTCTCCGAAGCCAAGCTGCTGAACGTGGCACACCAGTTCCAGCAAGCGACCGAGTGGCACAAGCTGGCCCCGAGCGGCATCTAATCCGGCATCTACCCAACATCACGAGAGAACAGAAATATGGAATGGGAAGTCGTCATCGGTATTGAGAACCACGTGCAGCTCACTACCGAATCGAAAATCTTTAGCGGCTCGCCGATCAAGTTCGGCGCCGAGCCGAACACGCAAGCCAGCCCGGTCGACCTGGCGCTGCCGGGCGTGCTGCCGGTCATGAACAAAATGGCGGTGGACCGCGCCATCCGCTTCGGCCTGGCCGTGGGCGGCAAGATCGCGCCGCAGTCCATCTTTGCGCGCAAGAACTACTTCTACCCCGACTTGCCAAAAGGCTATCAGATCAGCCAGTTCGAAGACCCGGTGGTCCAGGGCGGCGCGCTGACCTTCGGCTACGAGAAGGATGGCAAGTTCGTCACCAAGACCGTCAACCTGACCCGTGCCCACCTGGAAGAAGACGCCGGCAAATCGCTGCACGAGGACTACCACGGCATGTCGGGCATCGACCTGAACCGCGCCGGCACCCCGCTGCTGGAGATCGTGTCCGAGCCGGAAATCCGCAGCGCGGCCGAAGCCGTGGCCTACTGCAAGGCGCTGCACGGCCTGGTGATGTGGCTGGGCGTTTGCGACGGCAATATGCAGGAAGGTTCCTTCCGCTGCGATATCAACGTGTCCGTGCGGCCGAAAGGCGCCACCGAATTCGGCACCCGCTGCGAAATCAAAAACCTGAATTCCTTCCGCTTTATTGAAGAAGCCGTTCACGTGGAAGTGCGCCGCCAGATTGAATTGATCGAAGACGGCGGCACCGTGGTGCAAGCCACCCGTTTGTACGATCCGGATAAAAAAGAAACCCGCCAGATGCGCAGCAAGGAAGACGCGCAGGATTACCGCTATTTCCCGGACCCGGATCTGCCGCCGCTGGCTATTTCCGAAGACTGGATTGCGCGCGTAAAAGCGGATATGCCGGAATTGCCGGGCGTAATGCGCGCGCGCTTTATCGAAGAATATGCGCTGCCGGAATATGACGCGCTGATTCTGACGTCGTCCAAAGCCATGGCGGTTTATTTTGAAGCCGTGGTAAACAAGGCCGGAAAGGAAAATGCCAAAGCCGCCGCCAACTGGCTGATGGGCGACGTTTCCTCCACGCTGAACCGCGAGAATACCGATATCGGCGCAGCGCCGGTGAAGCCCGAGCAATTGGCAGCCATGCTGAAGCGTATTGCGGACGGCACTATTTCCAACAAGATCGCCAAGGAAATCTTCGGCGCCATGTGGGAAGCCAATTCTTCCGATGAGAATCTGGTCGACGCCATTATCGACGCCAAAGGCTTGAAACAGATTTCCGATACCGGCGCGCTGGAAGCCATCGTGAACGAGGTATTGGCCGCCAACGAGAAATCGGTGGAACAATATCGCGCCGGTAAGGAAGCGGCAATCAACTCGCTGATCGGCCAGGCAATGAAAGCTTCCAAGGGCAAAGCCAATCCGGCCCAGCTGACGGAACTGCTGAAAAAGAAACTGGCCGGCTGATTCATTCAGCGGCAAGAGCAAGGCGCCTTCGGGCGCCTTTTTTATTGGCGCGGCAATGGCGGGAGGGCGCGCCGCCCGCATAACCCGCCACTTTGGAGCATAATCGCGCCAATAGTTGGCATAAAACAGGTGAAAACCGCCTTGGGAGACTGCGATCTGCTATGGAAAGGTTCAGGAACCGATGCGCGGCTGCATCCAGCCCAGGATATCGGCGAAGATTTCTTCGCGATTCGTTTCGTTGAAATTCTCGTGGTAATTCTTCAGCTGGAAGCTATAGCGCAGCAAGCTGCTGTCTATCGACTTGAGCATGGCCTCCGCCGCCCCGGCATCGGCCAGTTTATCGTCGCCCGCCACAACGGCAAAGACCGGATAGCGCCAGCCCGGCATTTTCTCCGCCAGTCCTTTTTGCGCTTTTCGCTCAAAGCATGGCCGAAACGCACGGTTAATTCAGTGGCCCGGATTGCGTCGCTCTCATCCGCATGATGGCGGGCGGTAATGGCCGCATCGTGGGTCAACACATCGGTAAAAGACGCCAGCGGCACTTTCATTTTCGGAACCAGGCGCGCCAGCAGGCCGGATATTTTCTGCAGCAGCGGCGATATCTTCACCGCATTCACATAATACGGCGAAGAGAAAATAAATCCCTGCACATCGTCGCTACGGCGCAGGCGTTCCAGGCCGAACCGGGTAGCGATCAACGCCCCCATGGAATGGCCCATGATGAATACCGGCAGATCGGGATAATGCTTTTTAACCCACTGCAGGAATAATTCCGTCTCATCAAGGAAAATCTCGAAGTCTGGAACATCCGCGCGGCGCTTGCCGTCGTGCCCGCACATATCGAAACTGGCGGTGGCAATGCCATGGCTGCGGAAATATAGCGCCGGGGTGACATAATCGCCGGCATGCGCCAGCGCGCCATGCAGCGCCATAATCACCGCGCGCGGCTGGGAAGGCTCCCAGATATGCACGGTGCGCTCGGCGCCGCCCCGTCCTTTAAAACGGGCCAGCCTGTCTTCCGAAAAGCGCATCAGGAAATAAACACTAGGAAGTGATGCTGAGCGTAATGCCCATTTCTATCAGCAGCGACAGTTCCGCCAATGAGAAGTCCAGCGTCGGCGAGCCCGGGGCGGGATCGCCGACATAGGCGATACGCAGCTCCGCTTCGATATTCGGCGCGTCGAACGACACGCCGCGCGCCTGGCATTCCACCAGGAAGCCATGCACCTGTTTCAGCAGGACCAGCGGATTCTTGTCGGTGGCCAGGTTGACGTAGAAGCCGGAATCGATGCGTATCCGGCCGTCCGGCCGCGCATCGCCCTTCTTCCAGTCGCTGTCCGGCTCGGCAGGCAAACCGTCGCGGACGTCGGCCAGCGCATCGGCGTCCCCATATACCTTCAGTGTTGCGATGTTCATTGTTGCTCCAGCGTCAATGTTACAGCAAAGAAAATACAGTCTAGCATACGCTTGCCGGGTGTAAAGCGCCGCGCCTGCGTACTTTTACGCCACGCCGTACTGCGCGCGGTATGCCGCCACTGCCTCCTTATATTGCTGCAAAGCCGGATCGGCTGCCGCGCCGGACAAATAGGTGAACAGGTCGTCCAAGTTGCCGATGGAAATAACCGGGATGCCGTAGGTCTGCGCCACTTCCTGCACGGCGGACAGCTCGGACATGACGCCATCCTTGGCGCCGCGCTCCATGCGGTCCAGCGCGATCAGCACGGCGGCCGGCTCGGCGCCGGCGGCGCGTATCATGGCCACCGACTCGCGCACCGAGGTGCCGGCCGAGATCACGTCGTCGATGATGACGACCTTGCCCTGCAGCTTGGCGCCGACGATGGTGCCGCCTTCGCCGTGGTCCTTGGCTTCCTTGCGGTTGAAGGCGAAGGAAGTGTTGCGGCCTTTGCCGGCCAGCGCCACCGCCGTGGCGGACGCCAGGGTGATGCCTTTATAGGCCGGGCCGAACAGCATGTCGAACTCCACGCCGGAGTCCAGCAGGGTCTGCGCGTAGAACTGGGCCAGCTGGGCCAGGGTGGCGCCTTCATGGAACAGGCCGGCGTTGAAGAAGTACGGCGACTGGCGCCCCGCTTTGGTGGTGAACTCGCCGAAGCGCAAAACTCCCGTTGCCACGGAAAACGCGATAAACTCTTGCCGTAAATTTTTCATATTGCCTCGTCAGTAGTAAGTGCCTGTATTTTAATCCCTGTGCCTCTATGCCAAAAATCATTTCCGCAAATCTGAACGGTATCCGTTCCGCCGCCACCAAGGGCTTCTTCAACTGGATGGCCAACCAAGATGCCGACTTCGTCTGCGTACAGGAGCTAAAAGCCGTCGCCTCCGACATGACGCCCGAGTTCCTGAACCCCGGCGGCTACCATGGCCACTTCCACTACGCCGAGAAGAAAGGCTATTCCGGCACTGGCATTTATAGCAAGATCGCGCCCGATGCGGTGATGATAGGCTTCGGCAACCCGGAGTTCGACGCCGAAGGCCGCTATGTGCGCTGCGATTTCGGCCCGCTGACGGTGATTTCCGTGTACTGCCCGTCCGGCTCGTCCGGCCCGGAACGCCAGGAAGCGAAATTCCGCTTCATGGAGTCCTTCATCGAGCACCTGAAAAACCTGCACGCGGAAGGCCGCGAAGTGGTGATCTGCGGCGACTGGAATATTGCCCACCACGAGATCGACCTGAAGAACTGGAAAGGCAACAAGAAGAATTCCGGCTTCCTGCCCGAGGAACGCGCCTGGCTGACCCGCGTGTTCGACGAAGTGGGCTTTGTCGACGTGCACCGCGGCCTGGACCAGCGCGAAGAACAATACACCTGGTGGAGCAACCGCGGCCAGGCGTATGCGAAGAACGTGGGCTGGCGCATCGACTACCACGTGGCAACCAAGGGCATCGCCAGCAAGGCGCACCAGGTGGCCATCTACAAGGACGAGCGCTTCTCGGACCATGCGCCGCTCATCATTGACTATCATCCACATTAATATTTCTTATTCGCAAAATTAGATGCCGTAGCGCCACTTTCTTGATACTATACGGTCGCGCTCCTGCCTCTGCCCTTCCCTAACCTATGCCCATCGCCACGCCCACGGTCTCCGCACCAGTCCTGACTTCCGCCACGCCCGCCGACAATACCGGCTCCGTCGGTGCCGGCGCCGACATCGTTCTGAACTTCAGCGGCGCGGTGCACGCGGGCAGCGGCTATATCACCATCAGCGACGGCGCCACGCAGACGTATATGGGCCGCGACGGCCAGCTGCACACGCGCCTGGTGGGCGCCACCGACACCCGCACCATCAGCATCGCCGACGCCAGCCAGGTCACCATCAACGGCAGCCAGGTCACCATCAACCTGAGCAGCGACCTGAAAGCCGGCCTCACCTACAGCGTGCAGATGGGCAGCGGCGTGCTGCTGGGCGAATCCGGCCTGGCCTACGCGGGACTGGCCGACGCCAGCAAACTGAACTTCGCGGTCAGCGCGGCTGCGGTGCCGGCCCCCACGGCGGTGGTGGACACGCTGTCCATGGTCAGCTGGGGCACCGAAGGCCCGTTCGTGACCAATGTCGCGGCCCAGCACTTCAGCGGCACCTTCCAGGGCGCGCTACGCAGCGGCGAAAAGGTGGAAGTATCGATCGACGGCCAGACCTGGCACGCGGCCACCGTCAGCGGCAACAACTGGAGCTACGACGCCACCATCGCCGCCAGCGGCACGCTGCGCGCGCGCGTGAGCAACAGCGCCGGCGCCAGCACCGAGCCGCTGAGCCAGGCTTACACTTACGACACCGCCGGCCCCGTCATCTCCAGCATTTCGCTGAACAAGGAAGCGCTGAGCGTGGGCGAATCGGCCACGCTGACCGTGGTGTTCTCCGAGAAAGTGACCGGCCTGACGCTGGAAGCGTTCGGCAAGCACAACAGCATGCTGAGCAGCCTGGAAGCCTCGGCCGACGGCAAGACCTGGACCGCCATCGTCACCATGGGCAATGAAGGCCTGCCGGGCGGCGACGTGGCGCTCAACCCGGGCGCGGTGAAGGATGGCGCCGGCAACTACGGCAGCGGCGACTGGAACACCGTCACCTACGCGCGCAAGCCCGGTTCGCTGGCCGAGCGCAGCCTGACGCTGGACGTGGACAGCGATACCGGCCAGCAATCGGACGACGGCCTGACCAAGGACGACACACCGGAAGTGCACCTCGACATCCGCGGCGTGGCCGGACTGATGGCCGGCGACACCATCAAGATCTATGACGAGGCCAGCGACAAGGTGGTCGGCTTCCACACGCTGACCGAGTATGATTTCAGCGCCTACGGCGGCAGCATCGAGATTGATGTCGACGCCCTGGCGGAAGGCGCGCACCACCTGGTGGCGTACGCCAGCGACCCGCTCGGCACCCGGGGCAGCGGCACCGGCACGGCGCTCGACCTGGTGGTCGACAAGAGCGGCCCGGAGATCACCCACACCGCCCCGGTCAACAACGGCCCGGCGGTCGATCCCGGCCTGAAAACCATCACGCTCACCTTCAGCGAAGACATCGACTGGTCCGCCGGCGACGGCATCGCCATCGTGGACGGCGAGGGCACCGAAGTAGTCCAAATCAGCTTTGAAACGCCGCCGCCGATGGGCGAACAGGTGCCGGACTACAGCTATCTGTCCTATGACAGCGAAACGCACGTGCTGACCATCAACCTGCTCAATCCGCTGGCCGCCGGCAAGAGCTACACCGTGCGCAGCACCGGCGAGATCAGGGACCTGGCGCATAACGCGTACAACGGCAGCGGCGACCTGCTGGGCTTCCTGATCAACGGCGAAAGCCAGGTCATCCCGCTGCCGCCCACGCTGTCCCTCACCGACACCGGCACCGCCGGGGACGGCGTCACCAACAACGCCGTCATCACGGTGAGCGGCATCACCGCCAGCCACTGGAAGTATTCGGTCGACGGCGGCGAGAGCTATTCGGCCGAACAGCTTGCCGACGGCGGCACCGTCACCTTCACTATCCCGAACGACGGCACCTATCTGGCCGGCAAAATCCTGGTCAAGCAATACAACACCGCCGGCCAGGAAAGCGGCGCAGGCGCGCTCGACTTCGACCTGACGCTGGACCGCAGCGCGCCGACTGCGGCTATCGCCGGCATCGACAACTTCAACCACAATGCCACCGCCATCAGCGGCAGCTACAACGGCACGCTGCTGGAAGGCGAGTTCATCGAGTATTCGGTCAACGGCAGCGACTGGAGCCGGGCTGCGGCCGACAGCAACCGCTGGAGCGCCAGCGGCGTGACGCTGGACCAGGACCACCGCACCGTCGACCTGCGCGTGATCGACCGCGCCGGCAATATCGCGGACAATCCGTACGGCGCCGGCAAGAGCCCGGTCCTGTTCGGCAGCAGCGGCGACGATAGCCTCAGGGCCAGTGCGGAGACAGTGCTGTTCGCGGGCGACGGCAACGATACCGTCACCTTGAACGGCACGGACGTCAAAATGCTCGACGGCGGCGCAGGCACCGACACGCTGGTGCTGTCGACGTCGCTGAATCTGACCAACCTCACCGGCGCCGTCAAGAATTTCGAGTCCATTTCGCTGGGCAGCAACGTCACCCTCAGCCTGGGCAACCTGTCGGGACTGGGCGCGCTGGACCTGCCCGCCTCCATCATTCCGGGCTTCGACCTGCTGACGGTGGAAGGCGCGGAAAGCAGCCGCGTCGAGCTGGCAGGCGCCACCGGCTGGCAAGAGCTCACGATAATCAACGTGATCACGCTGGGGTTCAACGCCATCAGCGACCTGCTGGGCGGACACGATATCTACGTGAACCAGGATGCGCACCTGATCTTGCTGGTCGGCGTGCCCAGCGTCGACATCGCCGCCCTGCTCTGATCCGCCGCAGGCGGCGATGCCGCTACAGGCTGCGGCGGCTTTCGTAATGGCGGATGCCGCCGTCCACCGGGTCGGGGAAGGTGATCGACCGCGCCAGCAGCTTCAGCGGCTGGGACACGTCATCCTGCTTGCACGGCAGCGCCACCGGATAGAAGGCGTCGTTCACGATGGGGATGCCGAGCGAGGCCAGGTGCAGCCGCAGCTGGTGCTTGCGTCCGGTGTGCGGCCACAGCCTGTACAAGGTGGCGTCCCCGCCCGCGTAACCGTGCTCGATCACGTCGATCACCGTTTCCGAATTCGGTTCGCCCTGCGCTTCCTTCATGACGAAAAACTTGTCGCCATCGACCATGCGGCTGCGGTAGGTGAAGGGGAATTCGCGCCCGTGCAGGCGCGGCGCCAGCGCCTCGTACTCCTTCTGCACTTCGCGCTTCTGGAACAGCGACTGGAACGCGCCGCGGCTGGCGATATTGGACGAAAACACCACCACGCCGGCCGTTTCGCGGTCCAGGCGGTGGATCGGCGTGAGGTCCTGCAGGCCGGTGCGCTTCTTCAGGCGCACCAGCAGCGTCTCCTGCAGGAAGCGGCCGCCCGGCGTCATCGGCAGGAAGTGCGGCTTGTCCACCACCAGCAGGTGCTCGTCCTGGAACAGGATCTCTTCCTGGAACGGAATCGGCGTTTCGGCCTGCTCCAGCTCGCGGTAATAGAAGATGCGCATGCCGCGCCGGTAGCGGCTGGCCGGCTGCAGCGGGCGGCCTTCGCCGTCCACCACGTCGCCGCGCGCCATGCGGTCGCGCCACGCGTCCGCGCTGACGGCGGGATAGCGTTCGACAAGGAAGTCCAGCATATTGGTCCAGCTGCCTTCCGGCAGCCACAGATAGCTGGGCGCCACCCCGTCCCGTATCGGCAACGGCAGCGCCGCCTGGCGCTGCCCCTGGTCGCGCGACGGCATGTCAGTTCGGCGCGGGCGTGGTGCGGTATGGCGGCAGCGCCGCCTGCTGCACGCCCTTGGCGCGCGCGTACACCGGCATCACCAGCGGCAGCGACTCGTTCATGCGCTGGATGCGCTCCTTGCCCGCCGGGTGGGTGGACATGAACACCGGCGGCGCGCCGGAACTCTGCTTGCCCATCTTTTGCCACAGCACTTCGCCGGCGCGCGGATCGTAGCCGGCGCGGGCCGCCAGATCCATGCCGACCAGGTCCGCCTCGCGCTCGTCGTCGCGCGAATACTTGAGCGCCAGTCCCTTGGTGGCCAGTTCGCTGCCCACTTCGCCCAGGCGCGGATCGACGCCGAAGTAGGCCGCAGCGCCCGCGCCCACCAGGCGCGAAAATACCGAGGTGGCAGCCGTCTTGCCGGCCTGCGCGCGCGCATGTTCGCGCAGCGCGTGGGCGATTTCGTGGCCCATCACCATGGCCACTTCATCGTCGGTCAGGTTCAGCTTGGTGAGGATGCCGCTGTAGAAGGCGATACGGCCGCCCGGCATGCAAAAGGCGTTGACGGTGGGCGCGTCCAGCAGGTTGACCTGCCATTTCCAGTTGGCCGCGTCCGGATTCCAGCGCGTGGCGAACGGCACGATGCGGCGCGCGATGGCGCGCAGGCGCACCACTTGCGGATCGCTGTCCGGCACCAGCGCGCCCTTCTTCTGGGCCTCGCTCATCAGCTGCAGATACTGCTGCCTGGACTGCGCGTCGAACTCCTCCGCGCTGGCCAGGCCGCGCAGCTTGGACATGCTGGTGACGGGGATGCCGTCCTGGGCGGCCGGGGCGGCCGCCATCGCAGGCAGGCCGGCGCTGCAGACCGCCAGCGCCAGCGTGATGGCTTTCAGATTCAGGGGTTTCATGATGTTGTGCTATTCCAAAGACTGATCGGCGATAGCATACAATAAAGCGCCCCTAGTGCGACATCTTCTTGCGCAGGCGAAACACCGCCAGCTCGCCGCGCAGATTCGGCAGCACCGTGACGATCTTGCCTTCGGCCAGCGCCACGCACTCCATCACCTGCAGGCCCACCTCGTCCGCCAGCTCGCGGAAGTCGCTGATGGTGGCGCAGCGCACGTTGGGCGTGTCGTACCACTCGTAGGGCAGCGATTCGGACACCGGCATGCGGCCCTTCAGCAGCGCCACGCGGTGCGGCCAGTAGGCGAAATTGGGGAAGGACACGATGGCCTCCTTCCCCACGCGCACGATGTCGCGCAGCAGCGGCTCGACGTGCTTCATCATCTGCAGCGAGGACAGGCACAGCACGGTGTCGAAGGAATTGTCGCCGAACAGGCCGAGGCCGTTTTCCATGTCGTGCTGCACCACCTGCACGCCGCGTTTGGTGCTCTCCAATACCTTGTCGTCGGCGATCTCGATGCCGTAGCCGCTGCAGCGCTTGTCGCTTTGCAGGTAGTCCATCATCACGCCGTCGCCGCAGCCCACGTCCAGCACGTGCGAGCCCTGCGCCACCCAGTGCGCAATAAAGGCCAGGTCCGGGCGCGCGCTGCTCAAATCGTTAAAAGTCATGCCTGTTCCTTCCAAACCCGTTCGTAATAGGCGCGCACCATGTTCATGTAGCGCTCGTCCTCCAGCAGGAAGGCGTCGTGGCCGTGCGGCGCGTCGATCTCGGCGTAGGTCACTTCGCGCCGGTTGCTGATCAGGGCCTGCACGATTTCACGGCTGCGTTCCGGCGAAAAACGCCAGTCGGTGGTGAAGGAAGCCAGGAAGAACTTGGCGCGGGTGGCCGCCAGGGTCTTGGCCAGGTCGCCGCCGTGGCGGCGCGCCGGGTCGAAATAGTCCAGCGCCTTGGTAATCAGCAGATAGGTGTTGGCGTCGAAGTATTCGGAGAACTTGTCACCCTGGTAGCGCAGGTAGGACTCGATCTCGAAATCGATGCCGAAGCCGAACTTGTAGTCCTCCACGCCGCGCAGCTTGCGGCCGAATTTCTCGGCCATGTCGTCGTCCGACAGATAGGTGATGTGGCCTATCATGCGCGCCACTTTCAGGCCGTTCTTCGGCACCACGCCGTGCTCGTAGAAGTCGCCGCCGTGGTAGTCCGGGTCGGTCAGGATGGCGGTGCGGGCCACGTCGTTGAAGGCGATGTTCTGCGCCGACAGCTTGGGCGTGGAGGCGATCACCACGCAGTGGCGCAGCCGCTCCGGGTGCATGATGGACCAGGCCAGCGCCTGCATGCCGCCCAGCGAGCCGCCCATGACGGCGGCGAACTGGACGATGCCCAGCTGGTCGGCCAGGCGCGCCTGCGCGGCCACCCAGTCTTCCACCGTCACCACGGGGAAGGCGGCGCCGTAAGGCTTGCCGGTGGCCGGGTTGTTGTGCATCGGGCCGGTGGAACCGAAGCAGGAGCCCAGGTTGTTCACGCCGATGACGAAGAAGCGGTCGGTGTCGAGCGGCTTGCCCGGCCCCACCATATTGTCCCACCAGCCCACGTTCTTGGGCTGGTCGGCATACACGCCGGCCACGTGGTGGGAGGCGTTCAGTGCGTGGCACACCAGGACCGCGTTCGATTTGTCCGCGTTCAGGGTGCCGTAGGTTTCATACATGAGCATATAGTCGCGCAGCTGTGCGCCGCTTTGCAGCTGCAGCGGCTCCGCGAAATGCATGGTTTTCGGCGAGACGATTCCTATGGAAGGCATGGGTGGTCAGAATAAATACTGCGCGGCCCCACGGGCCAATAATCAATGCGGAACCGCGAGGATGGGTTCCGCAGGCTTGCTTTTTTATCTTTTTTACATCGCCTGCAGTGCGGCCACGGCGTCGGCGATGGCGCCCGGCTCCATCGCGCGCAGCACCTTGCGGGTTTGCGGCACGATCAGACCGAGGTCGCTGTTGAGGATCTCCTGCTTGACCGACAGCAGCTGCGCCGGGTGCATGGAGAACTCGCGCAGCCCCATGCCCAGCAGCAGGCGGGTGAGCTTGACGTCGCCCGCCATTTCGCCGCACACGGCCACGTCGATGCCGGCCTTGTGGCCGGCCGAAATGGTCATGGCGATCAGCTGCAGCACTGCGGGATGCAGGGGATTGTAAAGGTGCGCCACCTCATAATCAACCCGGTCGATCGCTAGTGTGTATTGGATCAGGTCATTGGTGCCGATGGACAGGAAGTCCATGCGCTTGACGAACATGGGCAGCGCCAGCGCGGCGGCCGGGATTTCGATCATGGCGCCGACTTCGACATTGACGTCGAACTTCTGGCCGGCCTCGCGCAGCTGGCCCTTGGCCTGCTCGATCATGGCCAGCGACTGGTCGATCTCGAAGGCGTGCGCCAGCATCGGAATCAGGATGCGCACCTTGCCGAAGGCGGAGGCGCGCAGGATGGCGCGCAGTTGGCTGAGGAAAATCTGCGGCTCGGCCAGGCAGTAGCGGATGGCGCGCAGCCCCAGCGCCGGATTGAGCGCGGTGTGCTCGGTCTGGTCGAGCGGCTTGTCGGCGCCGATGTCCAGCGTGCGGATGGTGACCGGGCGGCCCTTCATGGCCGTCACGGCTTTCTTGTATTGCTCGAACTGCTCGTCCTCGGACGGGATGCGCGCGTCGCGCCCCATGAACAGGAACTCGGAGCGGAACAGGCCCACGCCGTTGGCGCCCGCCTCCATGGCGGCCGCCGTGTCCTCGGGCAGTTCGATATTGGCCAGCAGCGTGATGGCGGTGCCGTCCTTGGTGACGGCCGCCGTCTTTTTCAGCTTGTTGAGCTTTTTGCGCGCGCGCGCCTGCGTCATCTGGCGTTCGCGGTACTGCTCCAGCACCAGCGCGCTCGGATTGGCGATCACCACGCCGGCGTCGCCGTCGATGATGATCCAGTCGTCCTGCTCGATCAGCATGGAGGCCTGCGACATGCCGACCGCCGCCGGGATGTCCAGGCTGCGCGCCACGATGGCGGTGTGCGAGTTCTGGCCGCCCACGTCGGTGACGAAACCGATGAAGGAACGGTCGCGGAACTTGAGCATGTCGGCCGGCGAGATGTCGTGCGCCACCACGATCATCTGGGCCTGGAAGTCGTCGTCGCCGGCCGCGGCCGGGACCTGCAGCGGCTCGCTGCCCATCAGCACCTTCAGCACGCGCTCGGCCACTTGCTGGATGTCGGCCTTGCGCTCGCGCAGGTAGGGGTCTTCGATCTCGTCGAACTGCGCCGACAGCTCGTCGATCTGGGTCAGCAGCGCCCATTCGGCGTTGTAGTGGCGGGTGCGGATGATATCCAGCGGCGCTTCGGAGATCAGCGGATCGGACAGGATCAGCGCGTGCACGTCGATGAAGGCGCCCAGTTCGGTGGGCGCGTCCTTGGGCAGTTCGTTCCACAGCGTTTGCAGCTCGCGGTGCACGGCGGCCAGCGCCTGCTGCAGGCGCAGCACCTCGGCCTCCAGATGCTCTTCCGGCACCAGGTAATGCTTGACGTCCAGCGCCGCAGGCGCCAGCATGTGCGCGCGGCCAATGGCGATGCCGCGTGAAACAGGAATACCGTGGAGGGTGAACGATGCCATGGGCGGACCTGTCAGAGAGCGGAGATGGCTGCGGTCATCCGGCATTTACTCGCCTTCGCCGAACTTGTCGTTGACCAGCGCGGACAGGGCGGCGATGCAATCGCCCTCGTCGGCGCCGTCGGCCTCCAGCGTGACTTTGGCGCCTTTGCCGGCGGCCAGCATCATCACGCCCATGATGGACTTGGCGTTGATGCGGCGGGCGTTGCGGGTGAGCCAGACATCGCTCTTGTACTTTGCTGCCAGTTGGGTGAATTTGGCGGAAGCGCGCGCATGCAGACCGAGCTTGTTGATAATTTCGAGTTCTTGTTGAATCATTTTTTATAGTCGTCTCAAAATAGGGCTAAACCACCCTGATCCGGTTGTCCACCCTGACCGCGCCGCTCTGGGCGCCGGCCAGGGCCATTTCCACTACCACGTCCAGCGTATCGCGGCGGTAGGTGATGGCGCGCAGCAGCATCGGCAAGCTGATGCCCGCGATCACCTCGACCCGGCCCGCGTCGGCCAGCTTGTTGCAGCAATTGGCGGGCGTGCCGCCTTTCACATCCGTAATCACCAGCACGCCGTCGCCCTCGTCCAGGCGCTTGATGGCGGCAGCCGCCAGCTGCTGCACCTCCTCCAGGTCCTGGTCCGCCACCACGTCGATCGCTTCCAGCCGTTCCGTCACGCCGCGAAACACGTGGTTGCACGCGGCGATGAAGGCCTGGCCCAGCGGCGCGTGTGTCATCAGCAGTATGCCTACCATAATCGCCTTCTTATACCTGTGCCGCCTGGCTGTGGGCCTCGACCGCGTCGATAAACATGGCCGCCACCTGGAAACCGGTCTGCTGGGTGATCTCCTGGAAGCAGGTCGGGCTGGTGACGTTCACTTCGGTCAGGTTATCGCCTATGACGTCTAATCCTACCAGCAACAGTCCACGCGCCGCCAGTACCGGGCCGAGGGTTTCGGCGATTTCCAGGTCGCGCGCCGTCAATGGCTGGGCCACGCCGGTGCCGCCGGCGGCCAGGTTGCCGCGCACTTCGCCGGCCTGCGGGATGCGCGCCAGCGAGTACGGCACCGGCTTGCCGTCGATTACCAGGATGCGCTTGTCGCCCTTGACGATCTCGGGAATGTAGCGCTGGGCCATGATGGTGCGCTTGCCGTTGTCGGTCAGCGTTTCGATGATGGCGCCCAGGTTCAGGCCGTCGGCCTTGATGCGGAACACGCCGGTGCCGCCCATGCCGTCCAGCGGTTTCAGGATGATGTCCTGGTGCTCGTTGTGGAAGGCGCGCAGGCGCGCTTCGCTGGAGGCGACCAGGGTGGGCGCGGTGAATTGCGAGAACTGGGCGATGGACAGCTTTTCGTTGTGGTCGCGGATGGCGGACGGGCGGTTGAACACGCGCGCGCCCTGCTTCTCTGCCAGCTGCAGCAAATAAGTGCCGTACACGTATTCCATGTCGAACGGCGGGTCCTTGCGCTGGATCACGGCGTCGAAGGCGTCCAGGCCGGTTTCCTCCTGCGGCGAGGCGCGGAACCAGTCGTGCTCGTCGCCGGTGATGGTGATGTGCGACACCAGGGCCGTGACCTTGCCTTCGGTCAGCGCCAGATCCTTTTGTTCAAAGGCATACACCGCGTGGCCGCGGCGCGCCGCCTCCACCATCATGGCGTAAGTCGAATCCTTGTAGGTTTTGAAGCCTGCCAGCGGATCGGCGAGGAATGCAATTTTCATAGGCGCGTCCAGTCGAGGTAATGCCTGATTTTAGCCGAGTTTGGCCGGACGCACCGGCCACGGCACGGCGCCTTAGTACACTTCCGGATTCGGATCGGTGCGCTCCATCTCCAGCGACGCGGCCAGCAGCGCCAGGCGCGCCACCACGCCGTACACGTAGAAGCGGTTCGGCGCCGCCGTGCCCGGCTTGGCCCTCAGGTCCGGCACCGCGTGCTGCTGCGCGAACGCCAGCGGCACATACTGCGAGCCGGGTGCGTTCAGGTTCTGGTCCACGCCGCGCTCGGCGTGCACGCGGTAATAACCGCCCACCACATAGCGGTCTATCATGTAGACCACCGGCTCGGCCACCGCGTCCTTGATGCTCTCGAAGGTCGGCACGCCCTCCTGGATGTTCAGGTCCGACACAACGCGCCCGTCCTTGATGACGGACATCTTGTCGCGCTGCGCCGCCGACAGGTCCTTCAGCTCGGCCGCGTCGCGGATCGAGATGATGCCCTTGCCGTAGGTGCCCGCGTCCGGCTTGATGATGACGAACGGCTTCTGGTCCTTGATGCCGTATTCCTTGTACTTCTTGCGGATCTTGGCCAGCACCGCGTCCACGTTGGTGGCCAGGCAGTCCAGCCCCTCGCCGCTGTGGAAGTCCACCTCGCCGCACTTGGCGTGGAAGGGATTGAGCATCCACGGGTCGACGCCGATCAGCTTGCCGAACTTCTTGACCACCTCGTCGTAGGCGGTGAAATGGTTGCTCTTGCGGCGCAGCGCCCAGCCGGCGTGCAGCGGCGGCAGCAGGCTCTGCTCATGGATGTTCTGCAGGATGTCCGGGATGCCGGCCGACAGGTCGTTGTTCACCAGGATGGTGCAGGGGTCGAAATCCTTCAGCCCCAGGCGGCGCCCGTTGGCCGAGCGCACCAGCGGCTCGATCACCAGCATGTTGCCGTCAGGCAGCGCCAACGGGGTCGGCTGGGTGATCTCCGGGGACAGCGAGCCCAGGCGCACGTGCAAGCCGGTCTGGCGGAAGATCTGCATCAGGCGCGCCACGTTTTCCAGGTAGGTCGGGTGGCGGTCGTGCACTTCCGGAATCAGCAGCAGGTTGCGCGCGTCCGGACAGTACTTGTCGATCGCGGCCATGGCGGCCTGCACCGACAGCGGCAGCATTTCGCTGGCCAGGTGGTTGAAGCCGCCCGGGAACAGGTTGGTGTCGACCGGGGCCAGCTTGTAGCCGGCGTTGCGCAGGTCCACCGAGCAATAGAACGGCGGCGTATGCTCCTGCCACTCGAGGCGGAACCAGCGCTCAATGGCCGGCGTGGCGGCCAGGATTTTTTCTTCGAGGTCGAGCAGCGGTCCGGTCAGGGCCGTGACGAGGTGGGGAACCATGGCTACATCCTTAACAACTGGGGAAACTGTCTAATCTTACCGTGCGAGATCACCAAATCGGGGCAAAACCGCCAATTTAAAGGCCAATGATCCGATAAAAACGCAAAAAGGCGCCCCGAAGGGCGCCTTTTGCTGCTTTTTTACGAAGAATCGGCTGCAGTTTAAGCGTGATACGCCGATTCGCCGTGGCTGGTGATGTCCAGGCCTTCGCGCTCTTCCTCTTCCGGCACGCGCAGGCCGATGGCGATGTCGACCAGCTTGTAGGCGATCACGGACACGATGGCCGACCAGGCGATGGTGATGCCGACCGCGGTCAGCTGGGTGATCACCTGGCCGCTGATCGAGTAGTCGGCCGAGGCTTTGTTGGCCACGTAGTCGAAGATGCCCTGGCCGCCCAGCGACGGCGCAGCGAACACGCCGGTCAGGACCGCGCCCAGGATGCCGCCCACGCCGTGCACGCCGAACACGTCCAGCGAGTCGTCGGCGCCGATCAGGCGTTTCAGGCCGTTCACGCCCCACAGGCAGACGATGCCGGCCAGCAGGCCGATCACCAGTGCGCCCATCGGGCCGACGAAGCCGGCTGCCGGGGTGATGGCCACCAGGCCGGCCACCGCGCCGGACGCTGCGCCCAGCATGGAAGGCTTGCCCTTGGCGATCCACTCGCCGAAGACCCACGACACGGTGGCGCAGGCGGTTGCCAGCAGGGTGTTGACGAAGGCCAGCGCGGCGATGTCGCCCGCTTCCAGGGCCGAACCGGCGTTGAAACCGAACCAGCCCACCCACAGCAGCGAAGCGCCGATCATGGTCATGGTCAGCGAGTGCGGCGCCATGGATTCGCGGCCGTAGCCGACGCGCTTGCCGATCATGATGGCGCCAACCAGGCCGGCCACGGCGGCGTTGATGTGCACCACGGTGCCGCCGGCGAAGTCCAGCGCGCCTTTCTGGAAGATGAAGCCGGCTTTCGCGCCTTCAACGGCGGCGGTGGCGGCGTCCTTGATGGCGTCCGGACCGGTCCAGAACCAGACCATGTGGGCCACCGGCACGTAGGCGAAGGTGAACCACAGCACGATGAAGGCCAGCACGGCGCTGAACTTGACGCGTTCGGCGAAGGCGCCGACGATCAGGCCGCAGGTGATGGCCGCGAAGGTGCCCTGGAAGGCCACGAAGATGAACTCGGGAATCACCACGCCCTTGCTGAAGGTGGCGGCGACGCTGAAGGCGCCCTTGACCGGGTCCCAGATGCCGTTCAGGAACAGGCGATCGAACTTGCCGTAGAAGGAACCGCCTTCGGTGAACGCCAGCGAGTAGCCGTAGAGGCACCACAGCACGATGACCAGGGCAAACACCATGAACACCTGCAGCAGCACGGACAGCATGTTTTTCGAACGCACCAGGCCGCCGTAGAACAGGGCCAGGCCGGGAATGGTCATCAGGATCACCAGCAGCGTGGCAACGAACATCCAGGCGGTGTCGCCCTTGTTCGCCACCGGCGCAGGCGCGGCAGGCGCTTCGGCAGGCGCGGCCGGCGCTGCTGCGGCAGCGGCGGCCGGGGCAGCCGCCGGGGCGGCGGCTTCGGCTGCAGGGGCTGCAGTGGCGGCGGCCGGCGCGCTGGCGGCCGGCGCTTCGGCAGGCTTGGCGTCTTGCGCGTAGCCCGGCAGGGCCGCGCTAAAGGCAAACAGGACAGCGGCCCCGGCCAGCAGTTTTGTTATAGTTTTCTTCATTTTGAAAGTTCCCCTTAGACTTAGAGAGCGCTTAGAGAGCGTCGTTGCCGGTTTCGCCGGTACGGATACGGACAACCTGTTCCAGGTTGTAGACAAAAATCTTGCCGTCGCCGATCTTGCCGGTGCGGGCAGCGCCCTCGATCGCTTCGATGGCCTGCTCGACCACGGCATCGTCCACCGCCGCTTCGATCTTGGTCTTGGGCAGGAAGTCGACCACGTACTCGGCGCCACGGTACAGCTCGGTATGGCCCTTCTGGCGGCCGAAGCCCTTCACCTCGGTCACGGTGATGCCTTGCACATTGATTGCCGATAAGGCCTCGCGGACCTCATCCAGCTTGAAGGGCTTGATAATGGCGGTAATCAGTTTCATCGGGAACCTCGCTTAGAAAATTTTGGAAACGGTCAGCACGGCGCCCAACTTGGCCAGGTCCTTGCCGTTGCGCGGCGAGGTGTAGGCCGAGGTGCTGGCTTTGACTGCCGCCAGCGACACGGTAGCCACGCCGTAGTCCTTGGTCACGCCCACCTTCCAGTCGGTGTAGCTGGCAGCGCTATTGTTCTTCACGTTCTGACGGCCGATGTGCAAGTTCAGAATGTAGCCGTCCTGGATTTCCTGGTTCACCGACGCGTCGAAGTAGCCGCTGTTCTTGCTGTCGGCAAAGCCGAACAGGTTGGTGGTCGAGTGCGAGTATTTCAGCGTGGCCGGGCCGTAGCTGACCGCGCCGTACAGTTCGAAGGTGTTGGCGCTCGGGTTCAGGTCGTTGGACGGGTAGAAGTAGTACAGGCCGCCCACGTCGTAGCTGAAGCCGCTGCCCAGATCCCCGCGCTTGCCGCCGTACACGTCCCACTCCACCTTGGCGTCGCCGCCCGCGTCTTCAATCCACTTGATGCTCGACAGCCAGGTGCCGGCGTAGAAACCGCTCGGATTGTGCACCCAGTCGGCGCCGCCCTGCACTGCCGGCTTGAGGCGGGTCTGCGAAATGCCGCGATAACGGTAGTCGGTGGTCAGCGCCGCGTTGAAGGACACTTCATTATCCGGTTTCGCCGCTGGCGCGTCTTCCGCGCGGGCCGCACCGGCTCCCAGGCTAGCCATCGCGAATGTGATTGCAGCTGCAAGAGTCAGGTGCTTGGTCATGTATTTCATGGCGATATCCTTTAGTTTGAACTTTTGTAGCGGTTGCGGTTTAAAATCCAGGCTAAGCCTAAGCGTTCAATACCTCTTTAGCAGAATGCGTGCCAGCTGACTTCGTGCAAACTTGTAAGATAGTTAGTGGCAATTGCCAGCTTGGCAGCGTGGCGCGGCAGCGATACCGCACCATATTAATGCTTAATATGCAGGCATTGCACCGCAATGGTGCGAGCTTGCCAAAAACCTAGGAAATACCATGGACATGAACAACTTCTTCAACGACTTGCAAGGCAAGATCAACCAGGCGATCGAGAATTCGCCAGCCAAAGACATCGAGAAAAACGTGAAATCGATGATGACCCAGGGTTTCGCCAAGCTGGACCTGGTCACCCGCGAGGAATTCGACATTCAGGCGCAGGTGCTGGCCAAGACGCGCGCCAAGCTCGAGGCCCTGGAGGCGCGCTTGGCGGAACTGGAAGCGAAAGCCGCTGCACCAAAATAGGACTCTCTGCAGGCTGGCGTCAGCACTGCCGGCTTGAGCGGCGTCAAAACACCCTGCGGCCCGCGCGCTAAGATGGACAATCGCGCTTTGCCGCAGAGGGGACGCCATGAGCCTTGCCGTTCTGAGAAGCCGCGCGCTGGCCGGCATGGAAGCGCCCGAAGTCAGCGTTGAAGTGCACCTGGCCAATGGCCTGCCCGCCTTCGCCATGGTGGGCCTGCCGGAAACCGAAGTGAAGGAAGCGCGCGACCGGGTGCGCGCGGCGATCCAGAATGCCGGCTACGAGATGCCGGCCCAGCGCATCACCGTCAACCTGGCCCCGGCCGACCTGCCCAAGGAATCCGGCCGATGACCTGCCGATCGCACTCGGCATCCTGGCCGCCTCCGGCCAGATCCCCACCTCCCCCTTGCGCGACTATGAATTCGCCGGCGAGCTGTCGCTGTCCGGCGAACTGCGGCCGATCCGCGGCGCGCTGGCCATGACTTACGCCATGCATCGCGCCGCCCTCAAGGCCGGCAAGACCAGGCGCGCCTTCATCCTGCCGCTGGCCAATGCCGACGAAGCCGCGCTGGTGCGCGACGCGCTGATCTACCCCGCCACCACGCTGACGCAGGTGTGCGCCCACTTCGCCTGCCGGGGCGATGGCGCCGCAGCGGACACGCTGCAGCGCCATCAGCCGGCGGCGCCCGGCCTGGCACCCGATTACCCGGATTTCTCGGACGTCAAAGGACAGGCATCCGTCAAACGCGCGCTCGAAGTGGCGGCCGCCGGCTGCCATAGCGTACTGCTGGTGGGGCCGCCCGGCACCGGCAAGAGCATGCTGGCGGCCCGCTTCCCCGGCCTGCTGCCCGCCATGACGGACGAGGAAGCGCTGGAAGCGGCGGCCGTGCAGTCGCTCAGCGGGCAGTTCAATGCCGCCGCCTGGAAGGCGCGGCCGTTCCGCTCGCCTCACCACACTTCTTCCGGCGTCGCATTGGTGGGCGGCGGCAGCGTGCCCCATCCGGGCGAAATCTCCATGGCGCACCAGGGCGTGCTGTTCCTGGACGAGCTGCCGGAGTTCGACCGGCGCGTGCTGGAAGTGCTGCGCGAGCCGATGGAGTCCGGCAAGGTCACCATTTCCCGGGCCGCGCACCGCGCGGATTTTCCGGCCCGCTTCCAGCTGCTGGCCGCCATGAACGGCTGCCCTTGCGGTTACCACGGCCACGCCAGCGGCAAATGCCGCTGTCCGCCCGACGTCATCCTGCGTTACCAGTGCACATCACCTTAGTTGTACGGAAATTTCATCAGAGTTTGCGCGAAACTTTGACGATTTTGGCCCGTCCTCATCCCCTCACGAGTCATCTCCTTCCACCGAGTTACGTTTTATGCACATACAACGTAACACATTGATTTTAAAGGAATTTAATCTTGCAAACCGCGCCCCTAGCATGCTATCTTCTAGACGAAGTCTGGTTCGGCGGAAACCTATGAGCGCCACACTCAAAGATGAATTGTCGTTTGGCTCGGAGCTACACAGACTGAGAAATAGAGCCGGCCTGACTCAAGCGCAAGTAGCCGACGCAGCAGGAATAACGCGCGGCTATTACTCTCAGCTCGAGAACTCGAAACGCCCACCGCCACCACTGGGAAAAGTTCGACGAATTGCTGAGTCGATGGCGTTGTCTCCAGATGACCTTCGCCTGCTATGGGGAGTCGCTGCTATTGAACGGATGAATGCGTCAGCAGGAGACCCAGAGCAAGTTCAGCGCGGGCCCAGAGGGCTCTATGTGCTGTGGAATGGCTTAGCAATTGATGTTCCTAAAAAGGAACAAAACGAGATCATGGCTCTATTAAGGAGGAATAATCTTATGTAGATGAAACAAATGATCGTCGAAAAGCGACGAACCCACAACTTGTAGATCCGCCCCCTCCAGGTCAAGAATTAAGTATCCCTAACAGTTCACAAACTCAAAGATACTTACCTGCGCCTGGAAGGTCAATCCCCTATTTACTTCATGCTGCACCATAGCAGCATTGGGAGAGATCATGTCAAACGAAATACCGGTCCTCATGGGATCCAGGGAATGGCTCAACCACGTCCTCTCTGCCCCACCAGTCCGCAAACTCAAGGGCCGCACTAAATCAACGCAATACCATGAGCTCTGGTCAAACCACGTTAATCGCTTCGTGGGCGCCCAAGGGCGCAACGAGGCCGTCGCACTCATTCTGCTTGAGTACCTTGCCTCGCTCGGTCAGATTACTCATTTCAAAGAACAGCCATTCAGAACCAGCGAAGATGAATTTGGTTGTGAGATCGTGCCTGACTATCTTGCTGTAGGTGCAGACAACACAATATACGTTATCGAGGTAAAGCATTCCCGCTACATCACGGCGATCGTTCAAGCTAACTTGGATCGGAACAAGGCTCGTTTCGAGGAATACGGCATTAAGTATTTGTGCTGGACTGATCGCTATCCGCTCTCGCTTCATCTACGGCATAATTTGATTGAGATGCGCCGCACTGCACAGTGCGTGCCTACAGAAGAATCATCAGAGCTCAAGTCGTATGTCGTGGCTAGCGGTGCAAAGAAATTCTCATCGCTCGTGGACGCCGGCTTCGACCTAGGCTGTATCTATGCTGCTGCCTGGCGAGGAGAGGCGTTTTTCGCACCTAATCAGGCATTTGGTCCAGACTCTCCCGTCTCATCGCACCCTCTTATCGATCTTCCGGCGATCGCGTTTGGGTCAACTACCGACGGCCACGGCTGGTGGGAACAGCTACCGCGAGTTTGATGCCATGACCAACTATAAATCTATAGCAGGCGTAGGCCTGCCTCTGCGCGAACCCACGCCGACGATGTTTACGTTGGAATCCGGACAGAAGCTACAACATGGTCTGACCAAATTTGAAGTTGTACGAGTCGTAGGTGCACAAATCATCCTGCGCAATCTCGAAACGATGGAAGAGCGCTTCACTACTGCTGCATCAGTTTATGACGAATACACCGCGCGACGTCTGGTACCAGTCTCCACGACAGAACAAGTTGCGGATATCTCACTACTCCCTTATGAACGCACTTCTTTTGCAATCTTTGGCGCAGATCTAAGCGAAGCTGCCAAGCGGCACGCATATAGCCTGTTCAAATACATCACTGAATTACGTCAGCTTGGCTATCGATGCTTAAGGTCGACGCCGCTGCTGGAACTGGACTTCGCGCGTTGCAAGGCCCGGATGCGATCCGAGAACAAGGAGCTGATCGATTTGTCGTTGCGTACCGTGTATGAGTGGTCCCTCAAGTATGACAAGTTGCAGGGAGACTATCGCGCACTTGTACCGAATTTCGCTGACCGCGGTGGAAGTGGTGTCGGAAAACGGTTGGAGCCGGCCGTGACCGAAGCGACGCGAAAAGTGTTTCAGGACATCGCCGCGGATACGAAAAGAAAAATTCGTACGTTCGATGTTTTGTTCGATGTTAGAGCGGAACTTCAGAAGGCGCTTCCAGCAGACCAAGTCAGCCTCGTTCAACCTAGTTGGGCAACGGTCAATCGCATGATCAAAAGCGAATTTTCGGCTTACGAAATCTGCTTGCGCAATAAAGGGCTAGCGAATGCCAAGAAACAGTTTCGCTCTCACTATCCACGAGACAAAGCACAGCGCCCCCTAGAGGTTGTGGAATTCGATGACAAGGATACTCGCACCTTTTTGATCGATGAGTTCACTGATCTACCAATGGGCCGGGCTTTCATCACCGCAGCGGTGGACCAACTTAGTACGCGCCCGTTAGGACTTTCGATCAGCCACCGTCATCGTAGTACAGCCTCTGCACTAGGTGCGTTCCGATCTGCCATGTTGCCCAAAGGTCCGGCAATGCGTCAACAGGGTCTTCAGCTCAGCGTCTCCGACGCTTTTGGTAGTCCAGGAATCGCGATCTTCGACAACGCACTCTACTTTCACGCAGCTGCTTTGGAGACTGCAATCCTCGAGGCATGTAGCAGCATGTGTGCTTGGGCAAAGCCCCGCACGCCGACAGAGAAATCTGTCGTGGAGAATTTCAATGGCGAGCTTGTGGAATACCTGCTTAGTGACCTGCCTGGCTTTGGTGGGGCAAAAGAAGATAAATCTCAACTTAGCGAAGGCTTGGCTTCCGCGGCGATGGGCGTCAATGCCTTCAAAGCCATCGTTATGCAATGGGCATACAACACCCACGCGAACAAGCCGCGCGAGAACGGACTTACGCCGACACAGGCATGGGATGCCAGTATGCGGCATACCCGAAGCCGCCTTCCGATAAACCTCGATCAGTTTGATGCCTATTTTTCTCTATCTCACGAGGTCCAACTGAGGCCGGAAGGCGTGCGATTTCTTGGGCTCATCTACCAGAGTGATCAGTTGATCCATTTGAGGCGCCGGCTGGGAAGCTCCGCGAAAATATTTTTCAAATATCCCTCTGAAGAAACCTTGGACCGCATCTTCGTTCGCGATCCTTTTGAAAAACGTTATTTCATGGTGCCTAGCGTCCAGCGAGAGTACACCGAGCGGATCACGATATATCAGCATCGGCTCATCAGGAAGATGACTCGAGATCGCATGATCAAAAACCCATCTTTGCCCGACCTGTTGAAAGCTCGGGCCGAGCTGCAGCAACTGATCAGACAGACTCGATCATCCGCCAAACGCCGTGAGCGTTCCTTGGCAAATAAAGCATCCTTCGGCGACAACGAGCTCTCAGCAGTCCTTACAACTGACACGATCACGGTTGAGTCGATCAGTGATGTTGAGTATCAGGTTAGTCAAATCGACGAGGCTGTATTGGAAGTGATCGATGAACATTGGGATATTCCGGAGGACTTTTAAAATGGAAAAAATTGAAAAGCTTAAGTCTCGTTGGCATGGTGCTCCGCTTGAAGAGCGTCTGCAGTATATGACCGAAGAGATGCATGTACACCATCCTACCTTCATACGTGCGTTGCTGGAAATCAAAGACCAGGTACGCATCTGCGAACAATTAAACAAAGGATCCGGATTGTTGCTGTTAGCGCCATCTGGTTCCGGAAAAAGCCACTTGTCACGATACTTGAAGCGGCTTTGGCCGGATGACCACGAAGGATGGAAATCAAAAGTTCCGGTTGTGAGTTTCAGTCTACCATCGGTAATGACGAAACGAAGCATCGCTTTGGAACTACTACGGTCGATTCAACCGGTGGTAGGTTTTGGACAAAAGGATGAGTCCTTGGAAAGTCGAATTTCGACCTTGCTTGGCCATATCGGCACTAGAGTCGTCCTGATCGATAACGCGCACGATATTACGGCAAGACGTAAGGCTGGAGGTATTAAAGAAATTGGAGACTGGATCAGGGACCTTATCGATAGCTCCAAGATTCTGGTTGTGCTCTTGGGTGCGCCTTCCGCTTTGGAGATCATTCAACGTAATCCCCAGTTGAGACGGAGAGCTGCTCGGCAGGTAAGGATGGACTACTTCAAAATCAGTACACCAAAATCATCTCTTGATTTTCAGGAGTTTCTGAAGAGGCTCGACGCCGAGCTTCCGCTTGCTTGCGCCACCGAGGTGACATCAGACATTGCCAAGCGAATTCACTTCGCAACCAACGGGATATTCGACTACGTGTTCTCTTTATTCAGCCGGGTCGTTGGCATAGCTGTGGCCGCAGGACGGGACCAATGGAACCAAGAGGACCTGGCTAAAGGATTTCAGATGATGATGGGAGACTCGGTCAGACGCTCGCTAAACCCCTTCTTGGCCAACGGGCCGTTTCGACCACTTGATCAAGAAGGAGAGCCTTATCACGACTGGTGCGACACGTGGGACAACCCTGAGCGGAAGGACTGACGTGATTCCGACTGATGTCCGAAGTAAGCTTCGTCTCGAACCCGTTGGACAACGAGCAAACGCAGCAAGGCTGCTGGTACGCCCTGCGCGAACAAGTTACCAATGCCGCCAAGATCATCTTATGCAGATAGCCGAGATGAATGCTTTCGTCAATCTGCGTAATCTTCTTCGAAATTGCAATGTTTCCTTTGCGGCCCTTATGGCTCTTAGTGAAGATGAACTCCAACTGTTCTTGGAGGGGAAGCTGGAGTTAAGACGCCGAAGAATGGGGTCGGTTGCCTACCTCAAAGCTTTCGGCCTCGGCATGCCAGGAAGGATCTGCTTAGTCTGCATGAAGAATGGCATAGTTGTTCCGCATTACTTCAACTATTCGCTGTCGCTCATTTGCCCAATTCATGACACCGCTCTTCTTGATGTATGTGAAGGATGTGAAGCGCCAATTTTATACACAAGAATGCATCGCGTGAGATGCGGCAGATGCCGGCGCGACTTTCGTGAAAGCGAACCTAAGCCAGCGACGGAATGGGCAAAGGAGTTCCGGCGCCGCTTTTCGCCAAGCCAAGAGCTCGGCTTTTGCCGCGTAAAGAGCCACAGCGATTTAGCAATTACAAGGCTGCTGTTATGGGACCACGCCCCTGAGAAAGATCGCACAAGGTACAAGTATCCGTACTTGGGGATTCGGCACCATTCATGGTTGGCGCAGACGGCGTACATGCCAGACTACTTAATTGAACAGATCGCCGATGAGTTTCGGAATAAGCATCCCAAACATCTAGACGAGTTAATCGCTTGGACGCGCATTCCGACGCCGGTCAATACGATTATTCAACGAGTACTTTGCAATTCAGTATAGCGAAATCTGATCATGTTCCTACTTCGCCCGCCACCACTTCCAGGTGAATCGTTGTCGTCATGGCGTCAACGTGCGGGTGAAATGAACGGCTTTTGGCGCTACCCGCCTGCACCTGGGGCGGCCCGGTACATGGAGCCGGATCGACTACGCGACGATCAAGAGGTTCATTGGCTGTGTAACGAATTCTGTATCGCTGAGGACGAGCTTAGATCGCTCACTCTAGATCACAAGCTGCGCTCGTTAGGAATTACATTTCAGGAGACCACAAAGCTGCGCTGGGTGCTGCGTCTCAATCCATCACAGGTCGGAAGTAGTGGCCGTTCAATGTATTGCCCACTCTGCCTACTGGAAGACGCAATTCCATACTTCCGCCTTAACTGGCGTTTTGGGTTTACCACGCACTGCGAGCGACATCGATGTGTGCTGCAAGAAAAATGTCCAACATGCGGCTCGCCAATTTGGCCTGCATCTATCCAAGTCAATGCACCGACCGCGTGGTTGCCGCTTACAACTTGTCGCATATGCCGTTCGTCGCTTGCCCAAGGCTTCCATTCAACGCTTAGCGTTACACCAGAAAGAGGAGACACCAGTTCAAGCATAGAGGTCGAAGGAAAATCACTTGATAGTGTCTGGTACTTTGCACAGCTGCTTCTACGCTCTCGCTCGCGACGTCTTCAGCAATACATCTTTGAAAGAACTCATGTAGATCATGGCGAGATTGTCACTTCCTGCACGATAGAGCATCTTCCACTGGGCCAACGTCAGGCGATCATCACTGCCAGCGCTTGGTTGCTCCACGACTGGCCGGCGAACTTCCTCTCCGCGGCTGCAGCCTGCCAGATTTCTTTAGGTGCTTTCAGCGGCACTTTGCACTTGGCCCCGGACTGCGTGCAGGAGGTGATACGATGCCGTCTTGTAAAACGAGATCGCAATAAGGTATCGCATGAGTCCATCAATAAGGCCATTGACAAGATCGCTGCCGAAGGACGCACGATAACAAAGTCTGCAATTCGACGAGCACTCAACATCTCAGAAAGCTCACTTTTAAACAGCGTGATCGGCCAACGTAGGCAAGCTACCGCTGAAGAAGCTCGAAGGCTTCTCTTCATCATCGAACAGGCCTGTAGACATGCCACGAATCGTCGATCACATCGATCTGCATTGCAGCGCGACTGCTTTATCTTCCTGCTTTCAATGCTATCTGGTCAGAGAGTTGAACGCCTATGTGAGGCGACTCACGCCGATATCAAAACCATTTTAGCTACAAGCAGCGAGGTTGCCGTAATCGAGGAAGCACGCGCTCTTGCGGCTGGGATTCATGAGGAAATCATCAGGTCATCTGCCGGTATGGAACATCAAATCGGGTCGCCTTTTTTGTTGTCTCGATGGGGCAAACCCATGCGTGGCCACAGCGTTCGGCAAAGAATCTCATCGTTCATGCAAATAGACTTTTCAGAGGATCTCTGGCGAAGTGCCGACGTTTTTGCTTCTTTGTGCAGCGAGCGAGTAATTAAAGAACTGTGATATTATTTTGGTCGGCTTGTATGGGCCCGCCAGTCCACCTACGGCAAACACACAGTGAATTCTCTCACTTACCTTTTCCAACGTAGCTCTCGTTAAGGTGGACGCCGGGAAGCGCACGTTTTGGAGAAGTCACGTGGAAAACAGTCCCCACTCTGAGTTGCTTGCTCGCCTCAAGAAACAAGCGATGGCCCTCGCTAATACTACCCAAGTAAGCTACATGAGGGCGTTGGAGAGCTTGGTACGTCAAAACAATTTCGAAAACCTTCACAGGCTCCAAAGTCTTGTAAAGTCCGAGGCCGTCACCTCCGCTATCGATGCGGCCCAAATACTGACTTGTCCAGGATTGATGCAAACGATCTATAGGATTCGCATCGGTAATAGCATATGGTCGCTGAAGGTATCGAAACATGGGCCCAATCTCTGCCTCGAGGATCGGCCATATTGTGAATTCGAGGATGATTCGCCTACCTCTGACCTAGGGAGACGCTGATCAATTGAGCTTTTCGCCGGCCCTGGATGTGTTCAGCGTTCCAATGCTGGGCTCGAAAACTCACAGAAGGGTATAAAAAGTGGCGAATTCGCCCCAGTGCCTGCCCATTACTACGCTAAAGACGGAGTTCTGGCGTTGGGTAATTTGAAGCGTCGGCCAGCGAGTACCAAGTTGGCGAAGGCGAACAGCGAGAACAGCTGAGCGGTGTTCTTCGCCAAGCCCCGATAGCGCGTCTTGCGATGACGGAAGAGGTTCTTCAACACATGAAACGGATGCTCGACTTTCGCCCGCACGCTGGCCTTGAGCACTTCCAGCTTTTCGCGCTGACGCCCCAGCTTGTTGTTCGGAAGTGCCTTGCGCGCGGCGCGCTTCATGGCGACAAACCAAGTCACCGACTTGCCCTGATTCTCTTCGCGCTTTTCAACGCCTTGGTAGCCCGCGTCGCCAAGCGCGGCAATCTCGTCGCCGTGCAGCAGCGCGTGCG